>NZ_MKVS01000043.1:0-31109 GCF_001898925.1 Novosphingobium sp. 63-713 | reverse complement strand
GCATGGCCGGATCGTCAGTGAAGTGGGGTTTGATCGTGATGGGCGACACCGACCGGCCAAGCGCACTTTCGCGGGTGATGGCCTCAAAGATCCGACCATGCAGCGGTTCGATGAAGTCGGGCCCGGTCAGGCGATCAGCGGCGGCCTCGATGGCGCCATTGTCCATCAGCAGCGTGCCCAGCAAGGCCGCTTCGGCCTCGATGTTGCCCAGCATGGAGGAGGGGGCTTCACTCATTGTCGCGCCCTTCCATCTTTGCCGCCAGAGATTGCATCACGTTTTCAGCGGCAACGCCAAAGGGCACCGCGTCCCGCCCGGGGCCATATTCCGGCAGAACCCAGACGATGGCCTGCCTACCGGATGGGTTGGCGCGAGTACGGCCGGAATCGACCACGGATTTGGCCGAAACCAGTTCACTCACACGTGGGGACATTCCCCAGCGATCATGCTGCGCGGCTTCGGCGATCTCCAGCGCGGTCATACCGCGTTCGGCCGCCTCATGTATCAGGCGATAGGCCAGTGCGCGCAGGCGGCCAGCGGCGGGATCGATGGCGGCATATGCTGCGCGACTGGTGCGAGTGCGGCGATTACCCATGGTGCGCGCCTCCAAAGGACAGCGCGGCCACAAGGGCGGCGGTTTTGAAGGGGAGGGCATATCGGCTGGCAAGGTGTTGCGCGCGGAAAGCAGAGAGGGTAAAGGTATCGCAGGAAATGCCGCCACAGCTATTCCGCGAAGCCTCGCCCCCTTGGTGCGGGGCTTTGCTTTTCATGGCTCAAGCTGCTTGCTCACTGGTGGAGCGGATCAGGCGGCTCGCCACCCAGGCATCCAGATCGGCGCGGCGATATCGCACCGGGCCACGCGGGCCGGGGGAAAGCTTGGCGAATTGGGGGCCGTTGCCGGTCAGGCGGAAGCGCTCAAGCGTAGGGCAGGACAGGCCAAGATATTCTGCGGCGCCTGCGGTATCGAGAATCTCCGGGGTCATGGGCTACCTCGTGTTGTTGGTAGCCATTACAGATACTCACATTTTAGCTGTATGCAGCAACAGCCCGGAATGGGATAAGGTCGCTCTTATCCCGTATTGCCGGAGTTTCTGCGCTTTTTCAGAAATCGAATGATGCGCTGGCGAGCGCGAAGTTGACGCACAAGCACATTTGCCCAAGGCCCGGTACCCGCTGAAAATCTACTCATAATCCAAATGAGATTATCACTGGGCTTCCAAGCTCCACCCACCATTTGCTCAATCTGCTGCCACTCTTTCCTCGTTTGGAAAAGGTCGGTGGGAGAAACGCCCATAGGGTTATTGTTTGGCCCCACATTTGGCTGCAAAGCCTCGGATGCCGCATCCGCCCCGCCTAGGTCGCGAAGGCGGTGAAACAGGCGTTGGGTTGCTTCCTCGTCGTCGAATTTTACCCGTGGAACAAAGCATACTGGATCCTTTTTGAAATCGCTCCAAAGTCTTTCAATGGCTTCTCGTTGGCTTTTGCCCATCCCCCAATAACCCGGAAGCTTTGGGCAATATGCGATCCATGATGCAAGGGTCCGTTCTACGCCAACGTCACCCGGTTCAATCGGATGCCCGTCAAGGTCCAGGTATTCGATATGGACCTGAAACGTGGGCAGGCCATCAGCGTCAAACTCATGTGGTTTCAGTTTCCGAATGCCTGCCATGCGATCTTATCCTTTCCGGTCCGGAACCCGACATGTTACGAAGCCATCATCAAATTATTTACTTTTCAATACCATCGCATCCGCCATGGCATGCAGAAGCACGTCAATTGGTACGGGCACATTGGTCGAAACATAGCCAACGTTATGCGCGCGCCGTTGGCCATAGCGGTCAATCCACTGGCGCCCATAAAGCCGCCACGCGCGCTGCAAAGGCGCTACT
Organism: Novosphingobium sp. 63-713; assembly: GCF_001898925.1. Classification (NCBI taxonomy): domain Bacteria; kingdom Pseudomonadati; phylum Pseudomonadota; class Alphaproteobacteria; order Sphingomonadales; family Sphingomonadaceae; genus Novosphingobium; species Novosphingobium sp. 63-713. The sequence continues at coordinate 29,222 of NZ_MKVS01000043.1, read as the reverse complement.
GGCAACAGATAGCACCGGCGGCTGGGTGCAAAGGCATAAGCCACGAAGTCGCAGGCCAATGGCTTCTGTACCCAGCCGGGCGACCGGCGCGCCTCGTCGCTCCACTGCTCCAGCAGAATGTCGGGCCAGTCGTGGGTTCGAACCTTCTCGTCCACGGTATAGACCCGGCCCGATGCCAGAGTGATCACGCGATCGATCCCGCCGCGCTGCGCCCATCCGTCGTCTCGCACGCAAACTGCGCTGATCAGCGAGGGGAACGCGCGTCGATACAAATCCAGCCACCATCCGGCATCGGCATAGGATTCCGACATTGCCAAGCTGGCGCGGAAGTCATGCGGGCCAGCCGTTCCGAAGCGCCTCAGGGCAGGGGCTGGGGCGCTCGGAAATGGAAGGAAGGGTTGATCGGTCAATCGTGCTGGCATCCGCCGGGGTCAGAGACCGGGCATCCCGCTGCCCCGCTCTTGCCCCTGAACCAGGCGCATTCCTCATCCTCTGCGCCAGCGCCGTCCTGCTCGTCGCCGGTCAGTTCGTCATCTTCATGACCAGAGGAATTTATCAGGCAGGCACCGGAGCGCCGCTGTGCTGCCATTAGCGAAGTGAACTCCGCATAGGCCCCGGCTTCCTCATCACCGCTATGCTCATGGTCTGCCGGATCGCCCGGCTGGCCATCAGAGCGGGATGAAAAATCAGGTTCGTCAGGGTCGTCCGGCGCGTCGAAGGTGTCGAGCAAGCCGATGGCCACCTCAATGAAGGCTTCGACTTTGCAGCGGTCGTAGCGGGACAAGATGCGCGCAACGGCGGGCATAGGTGCGGAAATAAAGCCGATTTGTTGGAGGTTTCCCATTATGCGTCTCCCATCAGGCGGCGCAGATCGGCCAGCGTTTGGGTAAAGCAATCCATGTGATAGCCATGGGTATAGCCATCACAATTATCCTCCAGCAGGTAATCAAGCTTCCACATCACGGCCTTGCTGTCAGGCGCGGGCATGTTGATGAGCTTCCAACGCAAATTGGAAAGCTCTTCGGTCAGTCGGTCGATTTTGTCATTGATGGCTTTGTCAACGCGCGGGCCGCCTGCCTGGCTGCGTTCATAGGCAGGATCATGCACGGTTGCGGCAAAATGCTCGCGCTCTGCCTCTTTGTCATGAAACTGGCGCATCGCGGCATCCCATTTGGCGCGTTGGATACCGACGTTGCCGGTGGCTTTGGTTCCAGAAATGCCAGCGGTGATACACGCCGCGCTGGATGCCAGAAATTGACGGCGATCAGTCATGGCAGACCTCCCCGGCAAGGGCTTGAATGTGCCGTGCCACCGCTACCTTGCGATCTGGTCCGGAAAGCTCTTTCCAGTGCAGGCGCGCATCTTCATTCTGGGCAGGGGTAAAGCCATCCAGCATCCAGCCCATGGTCACTTTGCCGCCAGCCGAAATGACCCACCATCCGCCGACGTCTTTAAAACGGGAAAGCCAAGCAGCCGGGTCAAAGGGGGTGACGGGCGCGGATTGCGCCTCTACAGGGGTACCAGCCATATCAAACGGTCCTTTCGTTTGTTGTGGTTAGGGCCGGTCGAGAGCTCCTACCTTCCAGACCGGCCCGTTTTATCGCGCGCTGCCTAATGCAACCCGCGAATCTCGTTCCGCGCGGCCTCGACGATGAAGGCGCTGCGGGTCAGTTTGCGCATGCTGGCGGCGGTGTCGATGGCCTCCAGAATGCCCTTGTCCAAAGACAGGTTCACGCGCACGGATCGCCCGGCGCTGGTCAGCAGGGGCACGGCCAGCAGAAAGGCCCCGGCCGCCAATTCTTCCGCAACTTCGGCGGTGATGGCATCGAGGGCGCGCGGTTCCACCATCGGTTCATCCTCGAACCACAGTTCCAGCGCCTCGCAGGCGTTGGGCAACACATCCGCCAGATCATCCGCCGCCGAAAAACAGCCCGGCAGATCGGGGAAGGTGACGCCATAGGCGCTTTCTGCGTCCTTATGCACCAGTGCGAAAAAGGTCTTCATGGTTCCTGCCTTTCCGGCTGGCATTACAGCCACCCGGCGAATTTTGCGATGTTGCGGGCCGTACCTAAAGGCAGATCCCGCTTGGGGTGGGGAACGATGATGGTCCTATCGTCCTTCCGAAACTTGTGATGCGATCCGCGTGTGGAAACCAGTTCCCAGCCTTCGCTTTCAAGCCTCCGGATGATCCGTCTGCTGTCTCGTTCCATGAGTAGTATTCTACATGCTAGAGGGATGGAGGGCAAGAAATGTTGTGTAAAAAACTACACACTCCCTGCGGATTGCTTGGCATTGCGGATGGGCACGACGTTGGTTTCCTCGGCTGGCGTCACGGTGGTTTCGATATGGCGCGCCCATGCTTCCAGCGCGGACCGCTTCTCTTCGGCCCAATCGTGGCGCTGATAGATTCCCGCCACGCCCGCCTTGGCGCCCGACACGTGGTTCAGCACCGCCTCGGTTACCTCGAAGCGCGTTCCAAGGCGCTGCAATCCAGTCGCGAGAGTGCGGCGCAGGTCATGCACACGCCAGGGCGATAAAGCGCCTTCCTCCTGCCGAACCTTAAGCACCTCGTCATCAAGATGGCGGCGGGCACGGGAATAGCATGTCAGGGGCAAAACGCCGCGGATAGACAGCACGTGTCCCGCCTTCGGCCAGCGCTTGGCGTCCGGCTTATCTTCTTCGGCCTTGATCTGGAGGGACAGTGCCAGCCGATCCAGTTCCTCAATCACCACAGGCGCCAGCGGTACGATATGGGCCACGCCATTTTTGGCCTTGTTGGCGGGGATGATCCATGTCGCCGATGCCCGGTCCAGTTCGGCCCAAGCCATGGCAGCAACTTCCTCCCGGCGCTGGCCCGTCAGCATCAGCAACCGGAAATAGGCGCCGAAGGGATCGCGCAGTTTTCCCGCCGCTTGCCAGATCGTGACCAGTTCATCATCGGTCAGGACGCGGTTGCGCGCCTCCGGTGCCGTGGGCTTGACCATCAGGCGTACAGGGTTGTCGCTGATCTCGCCGCGCTCCATCGCCCAGCGAAACAGCACCGACGCATAGGCATAGACGGCAAGGCGGCCTGCCCGATGCTTGATTGGCACGGCGTCGATAATGGGTTGCAGGTCCGCGCGCGTGATGTGGGGTAGAGGCTTGCCTTTGAGCGCCGGGGTCAGGTGTGTGTCGATGATGTAGCGGGCTTGCTCGACCGTGCGGGGGCGGCGGCCCTTTTCAAGCTCGTAATGTTCCAGCCAGCGGGCCGCGACATTCTCGAAGGCCAGATCACCTTCAAGCCGAGCCCGCTCTTCAGCCTTGCGTTTCGCCTCATCTTTGGCGGTGACCGCATCCAGTTCCGATTGTCGGGGGTCGATTCCCTGCTCAACCATCGCGGCCAGTTCCTTGGCGCGGGCGCGGGCCTGATCGGGCGTCAGGCTGCCATGTTTGCCGATGGTGTATTTGCGCGGCGCAGTCCTGTCGGCCTGACCGGGGCGGGCGAGGCGATACTGGTAGAGATAAACCTTGCTGCCAGCCGGAGTCACTTTCAGGCCAAAGCCTTTGACGGTTTCTTTCCCGCCATCGTCCCACACCACATACTCGGCAGCGGCAGGCTTTGCCGCGTCTACGGTGCGTTTGGTGATCGGTGCCTTGGCCATGTCTGATGCTTTCTTGCCTCCTAGGCATCAGATAGGCATCAGATCAATTCAAAGCAAGGATGATTTGTGATGGCATGAGATTATAGAAATGCGCTGAATCATTGGGTTTGTGATTTTATGGGCGCGAGCGTTAGTCATAAAACCTCAAATTCCTAATCTGAGGAACATGGGTTCGAATCCCGTCGGGTGCACCAATTTTTTCAGATGCTTAGTGGTCGACTTTGGGCCCATCGCATCGCCTGAATTTACTCTAGCAATCACATGGCAAGCACGGCGCGCAATTTCGCGGAGTTGGGGTGATTCGACCATAGCTGCACGATATTATGATCAGCTTTCAGAATGGCTTCGGCATCAAGGCCGATACGCTGTTGCGGATGCAGGCGGCCTATGAACTTGCTCAGGTGCGCGCACATGAGAACGAGATTGGTGCGCGCGGCTTAACGACTGCGCCTGCCGCCTCGAAGCCAGCTAACGCAGGTTAACAGCGCCTGTCTGCATGCTTCATCCCATCGGCAGGATTGCCCTGCTAAGCCGAAGGTCCCCGCTCACGGCTACCAATTCGGGGCGGGGGCGCGTCGACTGGTGTTTGGGGCTCTGGGCACCAGTCGGCGCGTTACTCTTTTCCGTACCTGCCCGTTCCGGCCTCACCAACTCGGCCGGCTTATTTATTCGTCGCCTCTTTCAAATCCTTTTGCGCCTGCTCCACACCCTCTCCCGCCTCGACCGCGTTGGGCATTACGTCGCGCCAGTCCTCTGTCTTGAAGCGCTCCAGTTGCTCTTGCAGGTTGTCGCTGGCGGTTTCGAGTGCGTCTGCCTTTTCCCGGATGGTCGCAAGCTGCGCTTGCAGATCTGCATTTTCTTGGCGCAGTTGATCGATTTCAGATTTGTCGGACTCGGAATTACCGCATGCTGTGAGTAATAGCAGAGCGCTCAACATAACTGTCTTCATCACATTCCTCTTTAGTCTATATGATGGTGACGGCTTGTTGCTGTTTTACTTGTCGGCCTGGGAATTGTAAGGCTGGATGAGAAAGCGCGTGCCATTTGGATGCCTTCGCGCGCCGCTTTGCGCGTCCAAGCACCGCTCGCTTCCCGGGCGATGAAGGTGTGGACTTCCCGCGTTGCAGGGGCGGCCAGATCAGCGCAAAACCGCCATGATCGCCCATGGCAAACAGATTTTCAGGGCATGCGATGGCCGCACTCAGGTCAAGATCGCCGCCTTCAAAATGGACTCACTGCGGGGTGGTGGCGGCGCAGCCCTGATTTGCGGTGCGGCCAGTCTCGGTGATGGGGCGGCTGGGGGCTTATGTTAATCGCCCAGCCAGTCGGCTGTGATCTGGCCCTTATGCCCCTCCGGCGCCAGCGCGGCGCGCAGGGCTTCCAGCATAGGCGACAGCGCCTGCGTGAAGGCGTAGGGCGGGTTGACGATGAAAAGGCCCGCGCCGTTATAGATGCCGGGCTGATCGCTGTCGTACAGCCAATGCTCCACGCTCAGAAATTTCGGAATGCCCAGCCTGCGCAACTTGTGCTTCCACTGCGCATGGGTGGGGCGCTCCTTCAGCGGATACCAGATCACCGTCACGCCATGCGCCCATTTGCGGTGAGCGGCGGCCAGAGTAGCCGTGATACGGGCGCGTTCGTCCGTCTGCTCATACGGCGGGTCGACCACCACCACGCCGCGGGACGTTCGGGGCGGCACCATCGCCAGCCAAAGCTCGTAAGCGTCGCGTTCGTGCACGGCGGCTTGGGTGTCGCGCATCACGCCGCGCAGGGCATAGGCGTCTTCGGGATGTTTTTCGTTGAGGATCAGGAGATCCTGCGGGCGCAGAAGTTGCGCCAGAAACCGGGGCGAGCCGGGGTAGAGACGCGGCTCGTCCCCGACATTCACCGCCCGTACGGCGGCGCGGTAGTCGTCGAGCAACGGGTTCGTGTCGGCAAAGGCCCGCATCACGCCCTGCGTGGACTCGCCGGTGCGCTGAGCCTGATCTCCCTGAAGGTCGTACAGCCCGCAGCCGGCATGGGTGTCGATCAGGGTCAGCCCGCCTTCTTTTTGCTGCAAGGCCCGCACGAGGGCGATCAGCAGGCTGTGCTTCACAACATCGGCGCTATTGCCGGCATGGAAGGAATGGCGATAATTCATTGTGAATCAATATCCTGATGATCCGACTATAGACGCGCGGCCGGTTGCGCAAGCTGGGCGCGACGCGACTGAAGCAGCGAATCCGGCGCTCATATAGAGTCGGGCGGAAACCTTCAAAGCACTTCTGCGTCAGACCTCATCGGCGGACGGGCGCGCCACATGACAGCGCCAGCCTGTTCCCGTCACAAGAAGGGCAAGCCTCAGACCTTCCTCGATCAGGGAATACGCCGGGAAAATCTTGCCCCTTTCACCAAGCATCATTTGGAAACAGAAGCTTCCGGCATCCACCCACGCAGGGCAGGCGCCAGAGGACCACCCAGCAGGCGCACCCGCCCGGCCATGGCCTTGATGACAATCTCGCGTGACATGGCTTGTGTTCTGACTCGGCCGGATGGGCCAAAGGCCATCGTGCGTTGCAGCCAGGTCATGATGTCGCCTGCCGGCGGGGCTGTCATGACCCTTTGCGCTATTTCCGCCGCCAGAAGATCAGGATCGCGCGTACAGGAGATGCCCTTTAAGCGCGCGTCTTCGACCGCGGAAAAGGTCGAAGTCTGGCCGGGCTGGTCTTTTATTCGAGCGAACAGTGCGAGAGCCTCTTCCTTGCGGCCCAGGCCATAAAGGGCGCAGGCTCTCATGGCGGGAAAGTAGGCCATGGAGCCGGGCAGTTGCTCGTAGCTCGGGAAGAGGCCGGGGGACAATTTCTTGAAGGCGTCTGTTGCCTCATCCAGGGCCGCCAGCGCTTCTTCGTAGCGCCCGGATATTGCTAGCAATTCCACCAGCGTCATCTTTTCATTGATCTGAAAAGGGGTGGGGCGGGTTTGCTCCTTGATTGATTTTTGCAGTCCTTCGATTGCCTGATCCGAGGTGCCGTCGCGAAACAGCAGACCGGCAATGCGACTGTTGAGGCTGCTGCGCATGTAATCGGCCGGAGAACCGCTTGGCAAAGAGGCCAAACGCTCTTTTGCAAAGGCCACGGCCTCGTCGATGTGGCCAACATCGGTCAGGAGTTCGACATATTGCAGGGTGGCGCGGTTGTCGCCGCCAATACCTTGCTGCTGCCGATTTGCGGCGGGCAAGGATTTTGCAATTCCGTCTGCGGCTTCTTTTGCCCTGGCCAATGCCCGATCGTGCAGGACATGCAGATCATCGCCCGCCCAATTCAGCAAAGCAGGCCATGTAAAAGCGAGGCGCTCATCCGCCAGCACCGCCAGCGCGTCCTCGGGCGTGGCGATCAGGCGCAGGCGCCGGGTCGTGCCGCCCAACTCATGAGAGACCAGTTCCGCCCGGTTTTCGCGGATGATCAGCTCCACCTTGCCCCAACCGCCCGGCCAGATCATTTCGACCGGCTCGGCGCCAACCTTGGCCGCCGCAGGCAAGGGCGCGGCCATAGCCGAAACCACCAGCGGCAGAATAAGAAGGCCACCGATCTTTGTTTTAATTTTCATCCGGAACAAGGCTTTCAGCTCATCTCTCCTGGATCAGCGTTAGAACAGATAGGCAAAAAAACGCCAAGTGCTTTCGGTGAGGGGTAATCCATGATGGTCCAGGCATTGGCGGCAATGCGGCAACCCCTTTCCCGAGATCGGGCGGAGACAGATCGTTATCGGGCGCCCGGGATCTGCGCCGGCAAAGCTGATCTGCAATGTGCCCAAGACTATGTTGTTTGCCCTTGCCTGGATTACTCAACTAAATGTGTAGAGATAATCCGGGCACAATCAGGGGGCCGCATGAATTTCCAGCAATTGCGCTATGTGCGGGCCGCCTTGCACAATGACCTCAATCTGACCGAGGTGGCCAATCAGCTCTTCACCTCGCAATCGGGGGTCAGCAAGCAGATCCGCGATCTGGAGGCGGAATTGGGCATCGACATTTTTGTGCGCCGGGGCAAAAGGCTGGTGGGCCTGACCAAGGCGGGCGGGCATGTGGCCGAGGTGGTCGATCGCCTGCTGCATGAGGCGGATAATCTGAAACGTCTGTCGGCCCAGTTCGTGGCGCAGGACAAGGGGCGGCTGACGATTGCGGCGACGCATAATCAGGCCTCCTATGTGCTGCCCCCGGTGCTTTTGCGCTTTGCCCGCGAATTTCCCGATGTCGAGGTGGAAATCCGCCAGGGCACGCCGCGCTATGTTTCGGACATGCTGCTGCGCGGCGAGGCCGATCTGGGGCTGGCGACACAGGCGCTGGACGAGGTATCGGACCTGTCGACCTTCACCTGTTTCGATTGGCATCATGTGGTGATCGTTCCCGATGGCCATCCGCTTTCCCGCCTGCCTGCACCCACGCTGGCCGATATCGCCGGGTTCCCGCTGATTACTTACAGCCGCGATTTCGCGGGCGGGTCGGGGGTGGTCGATGCGTTCGAGGCGGCGGGGATCAGGCCCGATCTGCGGCTGACCGCGATGGATGCCGATGTCATCAAGACCTATGTGCGCCTTGGCATGGGGGTGGGCATTGTCGCGCAGATGGCGATGATCAACGGGCATGGCGAGGGGGTGCAGATCCTGCCCCAATCGCACCGCCTGTTCCCGCATTCCAGCACCAAGGTTGCGCTGCTCAAAGGCTCCTTGCTGCGCAACTATGCCTATAGTCTGGTGCGGATGCTGGCGCCCCATGTGCCGCAAAAGGTGCTGACGGGCGCGCGGCCAATGCCGGTGCTGACCCAGCGTCTGGCCAGTTTTGTCGAGCGTTCGGACCTGCATTTCGAATGGGGCAATGCGCCCCATTCGGTTGCGGCTTAGGGCCAGTTGGCCAGCGGATCGGTTTCAATCGAAATGCTGGGCGTGCCTTGTCGCACTACGCTGCGCGGGGCGACCGAGCGCGTCAGCCAGACATTGCCGCCGATCGCGCTCCCCGCGCCAATCGTGATGCGGCCAAGGATCGTCGCGCCTGCATAGATCACCACATCATCCTCGATCACCGGATGGCGCGGGGTGTTGATCAGATGGCCATTGTCATCCGAGGCAAAGCTGCGCGCGCCCAGCGTGACGGCCTGATACAGGCGCACCCGCTTGCCGATGATCGCGGTCTGGCCGATGACGACGCCGGTGCCGTGGTCGATGAAAAAGCTCTCATCGATGGTGGCGCCGGGGTGGATATCGATGCCGGTGCGCGAATGGGCGATCTCGGTGATGATCCGCGCGACCAGCGGAGCGCCATGGGCGTAGAGCACATGGGCAATGCGATAATGCAGCATCGCGGTCAGAGAAGGGTAGCAGAGCAGCACTTCATCCACCGTGCGCGCCGCAGGATCGCCGGCAAAGGCGGCCTCCAGATCGGTGTCGAGCAACCGGCGCACATCGGGCAGGCTGTCGGCAAGCGCGGCGACAATGGCATTGGCCTGCGCGTGGATTTCGGCCTCATTCTGGGCGCGGCCCGCGTGCAGCTCCATGCGGATCTGCGCCGCCAGATCGGGCAGCGCGCGGCGCAGCGAGGCGATGACAAACGCATCCTCGGTGTCCAGCGTCAGCCCGCGTGGGCCAAGCCGCATGGGAAACAGGGCCGAGGCCAGATTGTCCAGAATTTGCCCCAGCGCCAGACGCGAGGGGAAACCATGCGCGCCATAGGCCGAATCGTGATCCTGCGACAATCGCCACTGATGCCGCCGCCCGCGCAGCGCATCGGCCAGCGCGGGCAGATCCACCAGCGGCGGTTCAAAGCCCGAGGCGTTGCCAGAATTCTGATGCGCTGATGGATTGTTTTGCGTCATGAGATGATCCGGTAGGCCGCCACGAGGGATGCGGCAAGGGCGTACCTGCCAAATGGCGGAGAGGGACGGGGCGGGGGCGGGATACGGCAATCGGCATTTCACATCATCCTGTCTGTGCAACAAAGCACGAGACAAGGAGCGGGAAACGCGCCGTCAGCCTCGTGCCGCTTTAGCCTTTGGTGACGCGGAGCAAGCTGACACGGGAGATCAAAAGCCGCGGCCCGGCGGGGGAGGGAGGGAGGACCCCCGCTGGACGTCAAAACCTCTACTGAATGAGTTGAGATTTATCCAGCAACGCTTGTTTGGCGCGGGATAAGAAAAACTTGGGGGCCAAGAAAAAAGGGGCGCCCGGTTGGACGCCCCTCCTCGCTGGTGTTTCGGATGCCGCGCGTCAGACCTCGACGCTGGTCTGGAGGCAGGCGGCACTGCTGCCCCCTGCGTAAACCCGATAGGTTCCGGGTTCGAGCCGCCATTCGCGACCCGCGCGCCAGCGCATCGTGTCGTGCGCCACGGTAAAGCGCGCAATGGCCGTTTCCCCCGGCGCCAGCGATACGCGGGCAAAGCCACGCAATTGCTTGACCGCGCGCTCGGCCTCGACGCCCGGCGCGCCGATATAGCATTGCACCACCTCGTCGGCGGCCACATCGCCGGTGTTGCGCACGGCGACCGACACTTCGATGGCCTCGCCCGCCACGCGAGCGTTCAGCGCGCTATAGGCAAAGGTGGCATAGGACAGGCCATGACCGAAGGCATAGCGCGGGGCAATGCCTTCACGCTCCAGCTTGGTATAGCCATGCCAGAGGTCATAGGTGATCTCTTCCGCATCGCGGTCGAAGAAGGGGTAATGCGCCGCATCGCGCGCCACCGTAAAGGGCAGCTTGCCCGAGGGGCACACATCGCCAAACAGCACTTCGGCCAGCGCGGTGCCGCCCTCCATACCGGCGTAAAAGCTCATCAGGATGGCGTTCACATCGCCGCGCCATTCCTCGACCAGCACCGCCGAACCGGCCACGATGGCCACCAACACCGGCTTGCCGCTGGCCGTCGCTGCGCGGATCAGCGCGACCTGCGCCTCCGGCAGGGTCAGGCCCACACGGTCGCCGCCGATGGGGGTGGGCGAAAGGCTGGGGCCGCGCGGCTTCTTGTCGGCGCCAAGGGCGATGTCGCCAAGGATATATTCGCCCTCTTCCTTGGCCGTATAACCCGCCACAACCAGCACCGCATCGGTGGCCTCGGCTGCGGCGCGTGCGGCGTCCAGATCGCTCTCATCGGCGTGGAGAACGGCTTCCTCGCCCAGCATCCGGCGTAGCCCTTCGAGCGGCGTGACGACATAGGGCGGGCGCACGCGGCTCGATCCATTATCGCCGGTGTTTTCCAGCGCGGCCAGCGCGCCCAGCACCGCCAGCTTCTTCACCCGGTCGCGGCGCAGCGGCAGAACGCCGTCATTTTCCAGCAGCACCGCACATTTGCGCGCCGCCTCCAGCGCCAAGGCGCGATGGGCGTCACACGCGATCAGCTCCTTGCCATAGGCGGGCAGGGGATCTTCGCGCCGGGCGAATGCCAATTGCGTGGTCAGGATACGGCGGCATGCCCGGTCCACGACATAGGGTTCGACCAGACCTTCCTCGACCGCCGTGACCAGCTTTTCGCCAAACACCAAGGGTTCGGGATTTTCGATATCCAGCCCCGCCGAGGCGCCATAGACCTTGTAAACCCCGCGCACCCAGTCGGAATGGACAAAGCCCTCAAATTTCCATTCGTCGCGCAGGATCTCGGTCAGCAGCACGCGGTCCTGACCGCAATATTCGCCGTTCACCTTGTTATACGAGGTCATCACGCTGGCGATGCCCGCATCAAGGCAATGTTTGAAATGGGGCAGATAGACTTCGTGCAGCGCGCGTTCGTCGGCCAGCACGTTCACCTTGAAACGCGCATTTTCCATGGAATTCAGCGCGAAATGCTTGACCGTGGCGATGATATTGTGGGTCTGGATGCCAGTGCCCATCGCCGCGCCCATGACGCCCAGATGCCAGGGGTCCTCGCCATAGGTTTCCTGCGCGCGGCCCCATGCCGGATGGCGCAGCAGGTTGATGCAGACCGCGCCGGAGAAATTGCAGTCCTGCGCGCGCCCCTCGATCCCCATCGCTTCGCCGATTCGCAGTTCGAGATCAGCGTCGAACGTGGCCCCGCGCGCCATGGTGCAGGGAAAGCAGGTGGAATTGCCGCGCGTGACCCCGCGCGGGCCATCGGTGAACCACAGAGGCGAAAGGCCCAGTCGCGCATTGCCGCTGCCAGCGCGATAGGGGCGGGCGCCCCATACGCGATTGTCTTCCTGCAAAGCGGTGAAAAACCCTTGCCCCGACATCATTTCGACCTTTTCGGCCAGCGTCATTTGCGCGAGCAGCGCTTCGACCTCGGCCGCGACAGTCTGCTGGGTTTCAGTAGATTGCGGGGGCAGGGTAGGGGCGGTCATGCGCAGTGGTCCTCTCGGGTCATATTGGGGCGGAATTTGGCATTGCTGTATGAATACCGCTAAACCTGCGCTAGCCCATGCCGCCAAATTTGTCGAGAGGCGAGGGTATTTCGCAAAATATGAGGGATTTCCGAGGTTCCTTGGCAACAGGTCTGCGGCAAACCGTTTTCCGATGCCGTATCACCCCCTTGACATAGGCGCGATTTGGCACGACTAGAGCGCCATAAGGTGTAGCGCTAATCCACATATTGTCGCGCGGCATCTGAGAACAAGCCTGAACAAGGCATCGGGAGATGGGGATTTTGAGGCTGACGCCAGCCTCCTTCGCCTGCCCGATGCGCCACCGGCCAACGCGCCACCGGGAGGTATCCGAGAATGACCAAGACTATCCACCTGTTCGCCGTGTCCAGCCTTGCCGCGCTGGCCATTGCCACGCCCGCGCTGGCCCAGCAGGCCGCCCCGGTTGCCGAACCCGCCGCCGAAGTCCCCGGCGACATCGTCGTGACCGCGCAGAAGCGCTCCGAGCGTCTGGTCGCCGTGCCGCTGGCCGTGACCGCTGTGTCGGGCGCCAGCCTTGCCAATCAGCAGATCAACGACACCGCCAGCCTGACGCGCGCCGTTCCCGCGCTGTCCTATCAGGCGGGCAATGGTCCGGGCAATTCCAGCTTCCGCATCCGCGGTGTGGGCACCCAGCTCTTCAGCTATGGCGTGGAATCGGCAGTGGCCGTGGTGGTCGATGGCGTGGTCGCCCCGCGTCAGGTTCAGGGCTTTGCTGACCTTGCCGATCTTCAGCGCGTCGAAGTGCTGCGCGGGCCGCAGGGCACGCTGTTCGGCAAGAACGCGACCGCCGGTGTCATCAACATCGTGACCGAGGCCCCCACCAACCATCTGACCGGCCATTTTGACGCCACCATCGCCGAAAAGGGCGAATATCGCGTCAAGGGTTCGGTGTCCGGCCCGCTGTCCGAAAACGTCAAGGGCCGCATCAGCGGCTATTACAATGACGTGGGCGGCTTCATCTACAACGCCAACACCGGCCGCAACACCAATGGCGTCAAGAGCTGGGGTGTGCGCGGCAAGCTGGAATGGGATGCCGCCAGCAATCTCAAGATCAAGCTGCTGGCCGACATGAACAGCACGGACGCCGATTGCTGTTCGCGCGTGCCGGTCAAGATCACCACGCCCAACATGCAGACGCTGCTGGGCAATATCTCGGCCACGCCGACGAACCGCACTGTGTCGAACGACGGCGCTGGCTATTACCGCACCACCACCAACATCGTCTCGCTGCAGGGCGACCTCGATCTGGGCAAGGCCACGGTCACCTCGATCACCGCGTTTCAGCGCTTTACCGATTCCGACCAGTTCGAGCCGGACCAGATCGCCTCGAACCCCAATCGCTATGTCGGCGCCTTCGCCTATTCGCAGTGGAACGACAATTTCAACCATGTGGCCTATAACAACTGGTCGCAGGAACTGCGCATCGGTTCGAACGGCAACAGCGACCTGACCTATGTCGCGGGCGTGTTCTACAACCACATCAACCTCAACCGCTATCAATCGCGCCGCCGCCTGACCTGCTCGTCGGGCGCCTCGATCGGTGCTGCCTGCTCGGGCACGCAGGTCAGCCAGTCGGCCGGGATGAACGGTACCTATGCGGGCGACAATATCGCCGGTTTCGGCCAGATCGACTGGCGCGCCGTGGGCGGCCTGCACGTCATTGCCGGTATCCGCGAACAGTATGAAGCCCAGCGCGTGACCGGCAGCAATTACGGCCCGATCAACAGCGGCGACGTGCTGTTCCCCGGCACGGTCGTGTCGAACGGCACCACCCGCCGCAGCGGGTCGGCGCTGACCGGCAAGGCGGGCCTGCGCTATGAATTCAATCGCAACCTTCAGGCCTATGCCAGCTATACGCGCGGCTATAAGGCCTTTGCGCTGGATATCGACATCGGCACCAACTTTGCCACCCAGACCGGTCTGGCGCCCGAGCGCGTGAATGCCTACGAACTGGGCCTGAAGTGGTCGGCGCCGGGCGGTCTGCTCGACATCAACACGGCGATCTTCCGCTCGGACTTCACCGATCTTCAGGTGCAGGCGTTGGTCACGGACGTTTCGACCGGCACGTTCAACACCGTGCTGGCCAATGCGGGCAAGTCGCGTTCGCAGGGCTTTGAAGTCGAGGCCACGCTGCGCCCCGTCAAGGGCCTGAGCATCGGCGCGAACTTCTCCTACACCGACGCCACCATCGACGTGCCGGGCCAGAGCTGCGCCATCCAGCAGCAGACGGGCCTCTCGACTTATTCCTCCAACTTCCCGTCGAACACCTGCTATCTCAAGCAGACCACGACCGGCGGTGTGACCAGCACATCGAGCGCGATCATCGACGTTGTGGGCGGCAAGCTGCCCGCAACTCCGGCCTATCGCTTTGGCATCATCCCGCGCTATGAACGCGACTTCGGCAATCTGACGGGCTTCATCCAGATGGCTCTCAATTATCAAAGCTCGACGATCTTCGCGCTCAATCAGGACCCGATGCTGGCGCAGGGCGCTTATACGCTGGTCGATGGCAGCATCGGTGTGCATGGCCCGGATAACCGCTGGAGCGCGACCGTGTTCGTGCGCAACATGTTCAACCAGAATTACTACACCCAGTTGAACCACGGCACCCTGCTGGCCAACACGGCCAATTCGGGCGACCTGTGGGCGAACTTCAATAAGGACTCGCGTCGTTACTTCGGCGCGACCGTGGGCTTCCGCTTCTGATGCGGCGGGGCGGTTTCTCGCCCTTGGTTTCCCTCCTGCGCGCCGGGTTTTCCCTCCCGGCGCGCAGACGGTTTTGGCTGGGGCTGGCCGCTTTTGGCCTGGCGTCCCATCCAGCGCCGGCCTCTGAGCCAGCTCCAGTCAAAATCACGCCTCCGGCTTCGGCAAAATCACGTATCCTTGTCCTGACCGACATTGGCAATGAGCCCGACGATTCCGAAAGCCTCGTCCGCCTGCTGCTCTATGCCAACGAATTCGACATTGCCGCGATCATCGCCACCACATCGACGTGGCAGCGCGACCGGGTTCGCCCCGATCTGATCGACCAGCGCCTCGACGCCTATGCGCAGGTCTGGCCCAATCTGACCCATCACGCCGATGGCTATCCATCGCCCGACACCCTGCGCCAGCGCCGTATTGCGGGCGCGCCGCTCTATGGCATGAAGGGCGTTGGCAAGGGGCATGACACCAAGGCCAGCGCCGCCATCATCGCCGCCGTCGACGCGGGCAGCGCGACGCGCCCGCTCTGGGTCCTGGCATGGAGCGGCGTCACCGATCTGGCGCAGGCCCTCTGGCATATCCGCGCCACGCGCAGCCCGGCCGATCAGGCCCGCTTCTTAAGCAAACTGCGCGTCTATTCGATTTCCGATCAGGATGACGCCGGGCCATGGGCGCGCCGGAATTTCCCATCGCTGTTCTGGATCGCCAGCATCCACGGCTGGGGCCAATATACCATGGCGGCATGGAGCGGCATCTCCGGCGACCGCCGCAGCGCCGAACAATGGCCCGACCGCGACAAGGTGATGGACCCATGGCTGGAGGCCAATATCCGCCGTGGTCCGCTGGGCGGGCTCTATCCCTTGCCCGCCTTCATCATGGAGGGCGACACGCCCTCGCTGCTCTATATGATCCCCAATGGCCTGTCCGATCCTGAAAGGCCCGATTGGGGCTCGTGGGGCGGGCGCTATATGGTGGCGGCTCCGGGGGCCGGATTGTATGCCGACACCAAGGATGTCTTCACCCGCGACGGCGCGACCTATGCGGGCAATCAGGCGACGATCTATCGCTGGCGCGGTGCGTTTCAGAATGACTTTGCCGCGCGCATGGCATGGACGCTGATGCCCGATCGCGCCAAGGCCAACCACGCGCCCGAGGCTGTCGTCAATGGCGAGGCGGGCCGCGCGCCCTTGCGCATCACGGCGCGGGCGGGCGAGACGATCCGCCTCGATGCGGGCCAGTCGCGCGATCCTGATGGCGACGCACTGAGTGCCCATTGGTGGCAATATCGCGATGTCGGCGGCATTCCGCCTCAGGCCCCCGCCACCATCGCCGCGCCCGACGCCATGGCAACCGCCATCACCATGCCCATGGTGGGCGCCCCGCGCGACCTGCATGTCATCCTCGAACTGTCCGATCGCGGCGCGCCCGCGATGCTGGCCTATCGACGTATCATCATCACCGTTTTACCAGTCGCGGCGGCAAAACCGGCGCAATAGGCCCAACTTTTTGGAAAAGCAGACAAAGATGCAAACCCAGGAGCAATCTTCCGCCCCATGGCCCTCGGCGGGCCGCGCATGGTGGGTGGCCATTGTGCTGATGCTGGCCAACACGCTGGCCTTTATCGACCGTCAGGCGCTGGCCCTGCTGGTTCAGCCGATCAAGCAGGATCTGGGCATTTCCGATACGGCGATCAGCCTGCTTTACGGCCTGTCCTTCACGCTGTTCTACATTGCCGTGGGCCTGCCGATTGCGCGTCTGGCGGATCGGTCAAACCGGCGCAACATCGTGGCGGGCGCGATCTTTGTGTGGAGCGTGGCCACCAGCCTTTGCGGTCTGGCGCGCAGCTTTACCATGCTGTTTGCCGCCCGCGTGGGCGTTGGCGCGGGTGAGGGCGGGCTGACGCCTTCGGCCCTCTCGCTGCTGTCGGATTATTTCCCCAAGGAGCGCCTGCCGCTGGCCATGTCGATCTATCAGATCGGTATCTATCTGGGCAATGCTTCGGCGCTGGTGATCGGCGGCGTGGTGTTCACCCATATCCAGCCGACCGCCTCGATCATCCTGCCGATCTTTGGCGCGATGAAGGGGTGGCAACTGGTGTTCCTGCTGCTGGGCCTGCCGGGCATTGTGCTGGCGGCGGTCACGTTCACCCTGCGCGAACCGGCCCGTCAGGGCGTCGGCGCCAAGGAACCGAGCGCGCCGCTCTCGCAATTCTTTGCCCATATCGGCGCGCGCCGCCGGGCCTATATCGGCATCATGCTGGGCTTTGCGCTGATGATCCTTGTCGGCAATGGCACGGCGGTCTGGGTCCCGGCGTTTTTTGAGCGCACCTATGGCTGGACCACGGCCTCGGTGGGCAAGATCCTTGGCCCGGTCATCTTCCTGTGCGGCACGACCGGCGCGCTGACCGGCGGCTATGTCGCCACGGTGCTGCGCCGCCGGGGCATGGCGCATGGCAATCTGGTCGCTGCGCTTTTCGGCTTCTGCATGCTGGTGCCGATCACCATCGGCTTTCCCTTGATGCCCAACCCCTATGTGGCGCTGGCGTTGGTGGGGGTGATGAACTTCTTTGCCGGGTTCAATTATGGCGGTGGGCTTGCCACGCTTCAGGAACTGACGCCCAACCGGATGCGTGCGCTGATGTCGGCGGCCTATATGCTGACGATCAACCTGATCGGCGCGGCGCTTGGTCCGACGGCCATTGCGCTGGTCACCGATTACTGGTTCCACGATCCCAAGTCGCTCAATCTGGCGATCTCGCTGGTTTGCGCGGTGGCCTCGCCGCTCTCGGTGGTGCTGTTGTGGATGGGGATGCGCGATTATCGGCGCATCCTTGCATCGCAGTAATCAGGTGCTTTCGCGCGTGACGATCTGATAGGGGTGCCACTGGGCGGTAAAGGGGCGGTCGGCCTCGCCGTCGCGGTGGCGCTCCACCAGCCAGTTGGTGGCCTGCGCCGCCATCAGGTCGATATCCTGACGCACCGTGGTCAGCGGCGGCCAGATCTTGACCGCAATGGGCGCATCGTCAAACCCGGCCACAGCGACATCCTGCGGAATGCGCAGGCCCCGGCGATGGGCGGCCAGTACGACGCCCGCCGCCATATCATCATTGCTGGCAAAGATCGCATCGGGCGGAGTTTTCAGGTCGAGCAGGACGGCGCCCGCACTCAGGCCCGATTCAAAGGTGAAATCACCCGGCGCGATCAAGGTCGGGTCCAGCCCCAGCCCCCGCGCCGAGAGCGCCGCGCCATAGCCTTCAAAACGCGCCTTGCTGGCCGAATGGGTCGATGCGCCCAGCACGAAACCGATGCGCCTGTATCCCCGGTCGAGCAGGTAATTGGTCATGTCCATCGCCGCGCCGCGCTCGTCAATGCCCACCACGTCCATGTCATCCAGCGCCCGCCCGCAGGCAATCGCGGCAATCGGCACGCCAAGCCCGGCAATGGTTGGGCTGCCCGAGAGCATCTCATTATAGGGCGGAGCAAGCAGGATCGCGCTGGCCCCACTGCGCACGAGGGAGGACACAGCCTCTATCGCGGCGGCGGCGGACAGGTCGTCGCATTTGCGGATGATGATCTGGGCGCCCGCGCGCGCGGCGGCGTTCAGCGCCCCCACCAGCATGGCCGAGAGAAACGCATTCTGCGCATTGCGATAGACGATGCCGATGCGGGGAGAACGCGCACTGGCCAAAGAGCGGGCGGCCGCATTGGGCACATAGCCCAACTCCTCCACCGCCTTCAAAACCGCCGCCCGCGTCGCCTCGCGCACGCTCTTGGTGCCGTTCAGGACATGGGAAACCGTCATCGGGCTGACCCCGGCCAGATCGGCCACCGACTGGATGGTGATGCTCTGGCGCGAACGTCTGGACCGGGCGGGGATGGGGTTTGACATGATCGGCATCGGTCCATTCGTGATCGGGCCCGCAACAGCTTGGCCCCCTGCCGTTTCAGCGCTACGAGAGAGCAGGGGCAGAGCGCAAGCCCTCGATTGCGAAACTCTGGTATAGCGCTACAATTTTTTGGTTGCGCGCGCCATCACTTTTCGCCAGATGAGGATGCAGAGCCAAATCTGTTCCCGAGTTGAGAGGATTCGACAATGACGCTGGCGAATGAGCAGCAGGCCCAGTTGCATGCGCTCTATGATGAAATGGCTCCCTCCTATCTGACGCCTTTGTGGGAATCCCTGGCCGATCTGGTGCGCCCGTTTCCGCGCTCTGCGGCCCATGCCCATCGGTGGAATTATGACGAGGCCCGCAATTACCTGATGCGCGCCGGGGACCTGATCAGCGCGGAAAAGGCCGAGCGCCGCGTGCTGATCCTGGAAAACCCCGGCCTGCCCGGTCAATCCGCGATCACGCCCAGCCTCTATGCGGGCCTGCAACTGATCCTGCCGGGCGAAGTCGCACCCTGCCATCGCCACAGCCAGTCGGCGCTGCGCTTTGTGATGGAGGGCGAGGGCGCCTTTACTGCGCTGGACGGCGAAAAGGCGATCATGCGCCCCTTCGACCTCGTGCTGACGCCGGGCGGCCAGTGGCATGATCATGGCAATCCCAGCGACAAGCCGATGATCTGGCTCGATGGTCTGGATATTCCCACCGTCCGCCTGTTCGACGCGCAATTTGCCGAACACTATGACGGCAAAGCCTTCCCCGAAAGCGCGCCTGCGGGCGATACGCTGGCCCGTTATGGCCACAACATGCGGCCCATGCGCGGCACGGCGGCCGACCGCCGCCCCGCGCATCAGCCCTTGTTCCACTACCCCTATGCCCAGTGGCGCCCCGCTCTGGACGCGCTGGCGGCCAGCGGCGATATCGACCCGCATATGGGCCATGCGCTGGAATTCACCAATCCGGCTGATGGCGGGCCGATCATGCCCACCATCGCCGCTCATGTCCGCCTGATCCCCGCCGGTTTTGCAACCAAACCGCGCAAGTCCAGCGACGGCACAATCTTTGTCGTGGTCGAAGGCAGCGGCACCGCCAAGGTGGGCGACACCGAAATCAACCTGTCCGAACGCGATGTTTTCGCCGTGCCTTCGTGGAGCGAACTGGTGCTTCAGGCGGGCGAGACGCTTGTGCTGTTTGCCTATTCGGACAAGGCATCCCAAGAAAAACTGAACCTCTACCGTGAATGGAACTCGTAAGATGACGCTGTTTGCACCTCCGGCTCCGATCATCGCCGAAACCACCGAAGGCAAGGGCTTCCCGGTCCGCCGCTTGTTCTGCATCGGGCGCAATTATGCCGCCCATGCCCGCGAAATGGGCAAGGACCCGACGCGCGAGGCGCCCTTCTTCTTCACCAAATGGGCCGAAACCGTTGTGCCCAGCGGCACGACCATCGCCTATCCGCCCGAAACCGCCAATTTCCACTATGAGGCCGAACTGGTCGTGGCGATCGGCAAGGGCGGTCGCAACATTGCCGAATCCGATGCGCTGAGCCACGTTTACGGCTATGCCACCGGCCTCGACATGACGCGCCGCGACGTTCAGCTTGAAGCGCGCGACAAGGGGCGCCCCTGGGACACCGGCAAGAATGTCGAACAGTCCAGCCCGCTGGGCATCATCCATCCGGTTTCGGAAACGGGCGAGCTCAAGACCGGCCGCATCAGCCTGACCGTTAATGGCGACATCAAGCAGGACGCCGATCTGGCCGACCTGATCTGGAGTGTGGACGAGGTGATCGCCTATGTCTCGCGCTTCTATCGCCTTGAGCCGGGCGACCTGATCTACACCGGCACGCCCGCCGGCGTCGGCGCGGTGGTGACGGGCGACGAGATCGTGATCTCGGTCGAGGGCCTGACGCCCTGCACGATCAAGGTCGGGCCCAAGGCCGATGTCTGAGCCGCTGCTGCACGGCTTCTTCCGCTCGGGCGCATCCTATCGGGTGCGCATCGCGCTGGGGCTGAAGGGCATCGCCTATGGCAATGTCAGCTATAGCCTGCGCGATGGGGCGCAGCGTTCGCCCACCTATCTGGCGCTTAACCCGCAAGGGCTGGTGCCCGCGCTGGAAGTGGACGGGACGGTGCTGACGCAAAGTCTGGCGATCATCGAATATCTCGATGAAACGCATGACGGCCCGCGTTTGCTGCCCGCCGATCCGATCCTGCGCGCCCATGTCCGCGCGGCGGCGCAGGTCATCGCCATCGACACCCATCCGATCCAGAACCTGAAAGTGCTGGGCTGGGTGAAAGCGCTGGGCGGTGATGAAAGCGCATGGGCTGCCCGCGTGATCGAGGAAGGCTTTGCCGCTTTTGATGCGCTGATCGCGCCTTATGCGGGCCGGTTCTGCTTTGGCGATACGGTGACTTTGGCTGATGTGTGCCTTGTGCCGCAACTGGTCAACGCGCGCCGCTTTGGCGCGAAGGACACCCCCGCGCGCCTGCTGGCCATCGAGGAAGCCTGTCTGGCGCTGCCCGCTTTTGATGCGGCGCGCCCGGAAAACCAGCCCGACGCTGTATAAAACGAAAGATACCGCCCATGAATGTGCCTCTCACACGCCGCAATATCATGGGCGGTATCGGTGCCGGGATGCTGTCCGGCGTCCTGTCTCATGCCGATCTGGCGCAGGCTGCGCCTTTGGCTGTACCGGTGCCTTCCAGCGCCGGTTCGCGCCCCAATCTGATCCTGTTCTTTCCCGATGAACTGCGCGCCGATGCGTTGGCCTGTTATGGCAATCCGGTCACGCGCACGCCCAATTTCGACCGTCTGGCCAAATCGGGCACGATGTTCCGCAACGCCCATGTGCAATATCCGGTCTGTGCGGCCTCGCGCTGCTCGATGCTGACGGGCCTGCCCACCAGCGCCACCGGCCATCGCGGTTTTTCCTATCTGATCCAGCCCAATGAGCCCAATCTCTTCGCGATGTTGCGGCAATCGGGCTATGACACGTTCTTCTTCGGCAAGAATGATGTGCTGGCGCCTGAAACCTTCGCCACCAGCCTGACCGCATGGGCCGATCCGCCAGCGCCCGGCGCGGCCTCGGGCGATCATGCGCCGGGCGCGCGGGCGGGGGTCAACAATGGCCCGGTCACGATGTTGCTGCCCCCCATGGGCGACCGGCGCGAGACCAGCGATTACGGCATTATCCAGCGTGCCATCCACGTGATCGAGCGCAAGGAGAGCGACCGGCCCTTCTGCCTGTTCCTGCCGATTTTCCAGCCTCATCCGCCCTACCGCGCCCCCGCCGATTTCGCCGCGATGTACAAGCCCGAGGATCTGCCCGCGCTGATCCCGCCGGGCCTCTCGGGCAAACCGGCCTATCATGAGGCGATCCGCCGCGCCTATGGCTTGGACAAGGCCGGGCCGGAGGTTTTCGCCCGCGTGCGCGCCGCCTATTACGGGCAGGTGTCCTATGCCGACTGGCTGCTGGGTGAATTGCTTGATGCTCTCGAACGCACGGGCCGCGACAAGGATACCGCCGTGTTCGTGGGATCGGACCATGGCGATTATGCGGGCGATTATGGCCTGGTTGAAAAATGGCATGGCGGGCTGGAAAGCTGTCTGACGCATGTGCCGCTGATCGGGCGCGTTCCGGGCGTGGCGGGCGGCCATGTGGCGCAGGATATGGTCGAGCTTTACGACATCATGCCCAGCTTCCTCTCGCTGGCCGGGGCGCGTTCGGGGGGCACGCAGTTCGGGCGCTCGCTCTTGCCGCAGATCCATGGGGGCGCGGGCGATCCCAATCGCGCCGCGTTTACCGAGGCGGGGATCAACTCCTATGAACCGCAGGCCTTCGATACGCCGTCGGGCGGGCTGTATCGGATGAAGTCGCAACTGGCGGCGCAGGAGCCGGTCTTGGTGTCGCGCGCGGCCAGCGTTCGCACGCAGCGTCACACCTATATCCACCGTCCGCAGGGGCAGAGCGAGTTTTACGACCGCATCGCCGATCCGGGCGAGACGCGCAATCTGATCGGCACCAAGGCGGTGGCCAAGGATCAGGCTGCGCTCCAGCAGCGCCTGCTCAACTGGTATGTCAACACCAGCGGCGTGCCGCAGGACACGCGCAACAGCCGCGATGTGCCCAATTTCATTCCGCCTCAAGCGCCCAAGCCCGAGGCGCCCGACAGGATCCTCGACCTCTGATATGAAAAAGGCCGCTGTTTCCAGCGGCCTTTTTTGTCAGTGATTATGTCGGGGCGTCTTTGCCGCCAGCCCGCGATATTTGACCGCCATTTCCAGCACGGCCCCTTCGCCCATCTGTCCGGTCTTCTCGCGATAGAGTTCCTCCCAAGGCGTGTTGCTGGGCGGAACCGGGGGCAGGGGTTCGGCTCGGCGGCGCGCGATTTCTTCGTCCGAAACCAGCGCGTTGCAGGTGCCCTTGACCACATCGATGCGGATGATGTCGCCCGTGCGCAGCCATGACAGTCCGCCGCCCACCGCGCTTTCGGGCGAGCAGTTAAGGATCGATGGGCTGTCCGAGGTGCCCGACTGGCGCCCGTCGCCAAGCGTGGGCAGCCATTGCACTCCGCGCTGGATCAGTGCGGCGGGCGGCTGCATGTTCACCACCTCGGCGCTGCCCGGCCAGCCCTGAGGCCCTGCGCCGCGCATGACGAGGATGCAGTTTTCATCGATGTTCAGCGCAGGATCGTCGATCCGGTGATGATAATCGTCGCCCCCTTCAAACACCACCGCGCGCGCTTCAAACGTGCCGGGGTTTTCAGGGTTGGACAGATAGCGGGCGCGGAATTCCTCGGAAATCACGCTGGTCTTCATGATGCCGAAATCGAACAGATTGCCCGACAGCACGAGGAAGCCCGCCTTTTCCTTCAAAGGCTCGGTAAAGGGGCGGATCACCTCGCGGTCGCGGGCAGGGCGCGCGCCTACATTTTGCGCCACTGTCCCGCCCGTCACGCTCAGGCAATCGCCATCCAGCACGCCCTGTTGCAGCAATTCCCACATCACCGAAGGCACGCCGCCCGCGCGGTGGAAGCGCTCGCCAAGGAAACGGCCCGCAGGCTGCATATCGACGATCAGCGGCAGGTCATAGCCATGCTCCATCCAGTCGGCGGCGGTGATTTCCACGCTTGCATGGCGTGCCATGGCGACGATATGGGGCTGGGCGTTGCTCGACCCGCCGATAGCCGTAACCACGCGGATGGCGTTCAAAAAGCTCTCGCGCGTCAGGATCTTGGACGGGCGCAGGTCCTCATAGGCCATCTCCACAATCCGGCGGCCGGTTTCATAAGCAATCTGGCCGCGCTCGCGATAGGGCGCGGGGATCGCCGCGCATCCGGGCAGCGACAGGCCAAGCGCTTCGGCCACGGCATTCATGGTCGAGGCCGTGCCCATCGTATTGCAATGGCCCGCCGAAGGAGCCGAATCGCAGGCGCGCTGAAGGAACTCTTCCTCGTCGATCTCGCCCGCCGCCAGCTTGCGGCGGCTGCGCCAGATCACCGTGCCCGACCCCACCAGATCGCCTTCATGCCACCCGTCGAGCATCGGCCCGCCCGACAGGACAATGGCGGGAATATCCACCGTGCTGGCCGCCATCACCTGGCTGGGGGTGGTCTTGTCGCAGCCCGTGGTCAGCACCACCGCGTCGATGGGATAGCCATAAAGGATCTCCACCAGCCCCAGATAGGCCAGATTGCGATCCAGCGCGGCGGTGGGGCGGCGGCAGTTTTCAAAGATCGGATGAACCGGAAATTCCATGCAGATCCCACCCGCATCGCGGATGCCGTCACGCACGCGCTTGGCCAGATCGAGGTGGATGCGGTTGCAGGGCGAAAGGTCGCTGCCGCTCTGTGCAATACCGATGATCGGGCGGCCGGAGCGCAGTTCGTCGGGCGTGATCCCGTAATTCATGAAGCGTTCCAGATAGAGCGCTACCATGTCCGACCGCGCCGGATCGGCAAACCAGTCCTGCGAACGGAAACGGCGGGTGGAATTATCGGTCATCTGTATCTCTCCCTCCGGGCAGCCCTAGAGCGCTTTTACCATGAGCCAAAAGGCCCAAATCCTTGATGGTCGCATGTTCCGAGCCGATGCGTCGAAACGGTCTTCCTGAAAATGCTCTAGCGCGCGATGAACGCGATGCCAGTGATTTCCCGCCGCGCTTTCGAAACCACTTGACAGCGAGCCTGTTTACATGATGGTAGCGCTATCAAGCTTTGTCAACGCCGCGCGCCCGCGTTTGGTGTCGAAAATCCTGTCTGGAGAGAAAATGTCTGGGAATTCTTCCTTCGCGGCCCTGCTGCCCGCCGATTGGCGCGGCGGCCGTTTCCTTGGCCGGGTGCAGTTGCCCGAAGGCCCCACCCCGATTCTGGTCGAGGGCGGGGTGGCTTATGATATGTCGGGCGTGGCGCCCACGGTGTCGCAACTGGTCGAGGCGCTGCCGCTCGATGCTTCGGCGGGCCGCGTTCTGGGGCCGCTTGATGAACTCGATGCGCCCTGGCTCAGCCCGGTGGACCTTCAGGTCATCAAGGCCTGCGGCGTGACCTTTGCCACCAGCACGCTGGAGCGCGTGATCGAGGAACGCGCGCGCGGCGATTCGAGCAAGGCGCTGGAAATCCGCGCCCGCATCGAGGAGCGCGTGGGCGGTTCGATCCGCTCGGTCGTGCCCGGCTCGGTTGAGGCCGAGGCGCTCAAGGAATTGCTGATCGCCGATGGCCTGTGGTCGCAATATCTCGAAGTCGCCATCGGGCCTTACGCCGAAGTCTTCACCAAGGCGCCGGTGCTGGCCACGGTCGGCGCGCTGGCCGAGGTGGGCGTGCGCAGCGACAGCACATGGAACAACCCCGAACCCGAAGTCGTGCTGCTGGTTGAT
Organism: Novosphingobium sp. 63-713; assembly: GCF_001898925.1. Lineage (NCBI taxonomy): Bacteria > Pseudomonadati > Pseudomonadota > Alphaproteobacteria > Sphingomonadales > Sphingomonadaceae > Novosphingobium > Novosphingobium sp. 63-713. The sequence continues at coordinate 3,739 of NZ_MKVS01000043.1, read as the reverse complement.
GCGGGCGGCAAGGCCGTTGGCGCGATGCTGGGCAATGACGTCAACCTGCGCGACATCGAAGGGCGCAGCGCGCTCTTGCTGGGCAAGGCGAAGGACAATAACGCGTCCTGCTCGCTCGGGCCGCTGGTGCGCCTGTTCGATGACAGTTTCTCGATTGACGATGTGCGCAATGCCGAGGTCGATCTGCTGATCGAAGGGCCGGAGGGCTATCGCCTTGAGGGCCATTCCAGTATGCGCGAAATCAGCCGCGATCCGCTCGATCTGGTGCGCCAGACGCTGAGCGAGCATCAATATCCCGATGGCTTCACGCTGTTCCTCGGAACCCTGTTCGCCCCCACACAGGACCGCGACGATCTGGGCCGTGGGTTCACGCATAAGGTGGGCGATGTCGTGACGATCTCGACCCCCAAGCTGGGCAAGCTGGTCAACACCGTGGTCACCAGCAAGGAAGCCCAGCCCTGGACGCAGGGCATCGCCGCGTTTTACGCCAATCTGGGCGCTCGCGGCCTGCTGGGAGCGAAAGCATGAGCGCTGTTAACAACGGGCGCGCGATCTATCCCAGCCTTGCGGGCAAGCGCGTTTTCATCAGCGGCGGCGCCAGCGGCATTGGTGAAGGTTTCGTCGAAGCCTTTGTGGCGCAGGGCGCGAAAGTGGCTTTCTGCGACATTGCAGAAGAGGCAGGAAAGGCGGTTGCAGCCCGCCTGAACACCGGCGCGAATCCCGCGCCGGTGTTCTTCCCCTGCGATCTGACCGACATGGCCGCCGTTCAGGCGATGATGGCGCAGGTGGAAGAAACGCTGGGCGGCATCGACGTGGTGATCAACAACGCCGCCAATGACGACCGCCATTCCGTGGCCGAAGTCACCCCCGCCTATTGGGACGAACGCATGGCGGTGAACCTGCGCCATCAGTTCTTTGTGGCGCAGGCCGCCGTGCCATCGATGAAGCGCGCGGGCGGTGGGGCCATCATCAATCTCGGCTCGATCAGTTGGCATCTGGGCCTTGAGGATCTGGTGGTCTATCAGACCGCCAAGGCCGCGATCGAGGGCATGACGCGCGGATTGGCGCGTGAGCTGGGCCGCGACAATATCCGCGTGACCAGCATCATCCCCGGCAATGTCAAAACCCCGCGTCAGGAAAGATGGTACACGCCCGAGGGCGAGGCCGAGATCGTTGCCGCGCAATGCCTCGATGGCCGCCTGTTGCCCTATGACGTGGCGGCGCTGGCGCTGTTTCTGGCCTCGGACGATGCGCGGCTGATTACGGGCCATGAATATTGGGTCGACGCGGGGTGGCGATAATGGCGCCGCAATCGGTCTGGGCGCTGGGCGCCACGCTGGGCGAAGGCCCGGTCTGGGTGGAGCGCGACGCGGCGCTGTGGTTCGTCGATATCAAGGCGCCCGCGATCCATCGCTTCACCCCCGCCACCGGCGAGCAGCGCACATGGGCCGCGCCCGCGCAGGTCGGCTGGGTGCTGCCCAGCGCGCGCGGGGATATGATCGCGGGCCTGCAGACGGGCGTGCATCGTTTCGATCCAGCGACGGGGGCGTTTTCGCTCCTTGTCGCGCCCGAGGCCCATCTGCCGGGCAATCGCTTGAACGATGCTACGGTGGCGGGCGATGGCGCGATCTGGCTTGGATCGATGGATGATGGTGAGGCGGCCGAAACCGGGCGCTTCTATCGTCTGGATGGCGCCGGATGCACGGAAAGCGGCCTGCCGCCGGTGTCGATCACCAATGGCCCGGCCTTCTCGCCCGACGGCGCGACGCTTTATCACAATGACACGCTGGGCCGCAAAGTCTGGGCCAGTACGCTCGAGGATGGGCGCATTGTCGCCACCCGCCTGTTTGCCGACATCGACGAGGGTTATCCCGATGGTCCCTGCGTCGATGCCGAGGGCTGCGTCTGGGTCAGCCTTTTCGCGGGCTGGGGCGTGCGGCGTTATGATCCCAGCGGGGCGCTGATGCAGACCATCCGCTTTCCGGTGGCCAATATCACCAAGATCGCCTTTGGCGGGCCGGACCTGCGCACCGCCTATGCAACGACCGCCGCCAAGGGATTGTCGGCGCAGGAACGCGCGCAGCAGCCTTTGGCGGGCGCGCTGTTCGCCTTTGATCCGGGCGTGGCGGGAATGCCGAGCGTTCTGGCTCAAGTATAAGAATTTACGGGAGAGAGAGGATGCAGGAGCAATCGGAAGGCCCCGTCAATACGGGCTTGATCGCGATGATCGTGGCGGTGGCCACGATCGGCGGCTTTATGTTCGGCTATGATTCAGGCGTGATCAACGGCACGCAAAAAGGGCTGGAGGCCGCCTTTGACCTTGGCAAGGTGGGCATCGGCATCAATGTCGGCGCGATCCTTGTCGGCTCGTCGGTGGGTGCGTTTGGCGCGGGGCGTCTGGCCGACCGGATCGGGCGGCGCGGGGTGATGAAACTGGCCGCCGTGCTGTTTCTGATCAGCGCGCTGATCGCCGGGGCGGCGGGTTCGTCGCTGGTGTTCATTCTGGCGCGCATCATCGGCGGCCTTGGCGTGGGCGCGGCCAGCGTCATTTCGCCGGTCTATATTTCCGAGGTCGTGCCCGCCCATGTGCGCGGCCGCCTCTCCAGCGTGCAGCAGGTGATGATCATCACCGGCCTGACGGGCGCCTTTGTCGTCAATTATATCCTGGCGCAGGTGGCGGGCGATTCCACCGCGATCCTGTGGGCCGACCAGCCCGCATGGCGCTGGATGTTCTGGCTTCAGGCGATGCCTGCGGCGATCTATTTCGTCGCGCTGATGTTTATCCCCGAAAGCCCGCGCTATCTTGTCGCGCGCGGTGACGAAGCGGGGGCGCAGAGCGTGCTGACCCGTCTGTTCGACGGCGATGTGGCGCGCCGCATGGTGGGCGAAATCCGCGACAGCCTTGCTGCCGACCACCACCGCCCGCGCCTGTCCGACCTGATCGACAAGGCCACCGGGCGTATCCGCCCCATCGTGTGGACGGGCATCGGGCTGGCCGTGTTTCAACAGCTCGTGGGCATCAACGTCGTGTTCTATTACGGCGCAACCCTGTGGCAGGCGGTGGGTTTCTCGGAAAGCTATTCCTTGCAGATCAACATCCTGTCGGGCGTGGTTTCAATTGTCGGCTGCCTTGCCACGCTGCTGCTGGTTGACCGGGTGGGGCGCAAGCCGCTGCTGCTGGTCGGCTCGGCGGGCATGGCGGTTACGCTGGGCGTCGTGGCTTGGGCCTTTTCCACCGCCATTCATGGCGCCGATGGTTCGGTCAGCCTGCCGGGGCATAATGGCGTGATCGCACTGCTGGCGGCCAATGCCTATGTTGTGTTTTTCAACATGAGCTGGGGCCCGATCATGTGGGTGATGCTGGGCGAAATGTTCCCCAATCAGATCCGTGGCTCGGGGCTGGCGGTTTCGGGCTTTGCCCAATGGATCGCCAATGCGGCCATCTCGGTCAGCTTCCCCGCGCTGGTCGTCTCGCCGGGTCTGGCGGTGGCCTATACCGGCTACGCGGTGGCGGCGGCGGCGTCCTTCTTCTTCGTCCGCGCCATGGTGCGCGAAACCAAGGGCGTCAGTCTGGAGCAGATGGAAGGCTGAACGAAAAACGGGGGCTTGGCGGCCCCCGTTTCTTTATGTCTGGCTGCCTCTATCGGCCTTACCAATTCCACATGGTACCATCTTCGAGCCTTGCGACGGGGAGGTATGCGGGCTTGTAAGGATACTTGGCGGCGAGGGTTTCGTCGAT
>NZ_MKVS01000042.1:0-32391 GCF_001898925.1 Novosphingobium sp. 63-713 | reverse complement strand
CATCGCCAGCCTCCACTAAAGCTGGTTCCTCATGAATCACGCATCCGCCGCAAAGGGAATCCCAAAAATCACTTTTCTGCCAAAGTAGTGCTAGGGTCCAGACTCAATCCCAGCAGCCGTCGTCAGTCGCCAGCTTGCCACCTTCGACGGTGCCATAGCAGCCGAAAGTAGAGCGCTCCGCTTCGCACTGCCCTGCGACGACGTCACCGATCTTCGCTTCGTTTGACTGGCCGTCGAGGGAATAAAGGCACCTGCCTTGGCAATCGGCCTTCGCCGAACAGACTTTGCCAGCATCACTATAACGAAACTGGCAGAACGGGCTGCCAAAGGGCGCTCGGCTTTCATAGCCGCCTTGCGCACGACATATTTTCGCCTCAGTGAATGTCAGTCGCTTTTGCGGAGCGGAGCAACTTCCAACGCATGTCGCTGATGCGATCAGCAGCCCAATCCACGCCGCACGGTCAAAAATGTTCCAATCCATGAATGACGACATCTCACGCTCTGCTTTAGCTTTCTACCCGCAACTTTGTTCAAAGCCAGAAAGCGACGGCGGCTGCGAGGCTTACGGCTGACAAGAAATTCCTGGCGAGCTTGTCGTAGCGGGTGGCGATGCGGCGGAAGTCCTTTAGGCGGCAGAACATGGCCTCGACCCGCCAGCGGTCCTTGTAACGGCGCTCATCATACTGGATCGGGCGCTTGCGGTTGCGTCGTCCTGGGATCACCGGGATCGTGCCCTGATCGCGCAAGGCAGCCCTGATGCGGTTGGCATCGTAGCCGCGGTCGGCGATTACCCGTTTCATGCCGATGGTCTCGCTGATCAGCAGATCTGCCCCTTTCACATCCGACGTGTTGCCGGGCGTCAGGACGAGGCGGAGAGGTCGCCCGAGGACATCGACAAGGGCGTGGATCTTCGTTGTCCTGCCGCCACGCGAGATGCCAATGGCATTGGCCCGTGCCCCCCTTTTGCGCCACCGGCAGAGCGGTGTGCCTTGATGTAACTGCTATCGATCTGGCCAGTTTCCGCGATCCAGCCTTCCTCCGTCAGCGCCGCCAGGATGCGCGTCCAGATGCCCCGGCGGCTCCAACGGTTCCATCGGTTATAGACCGTCGTTGAAGGACCGTAGTCCGAAGGGCAATCCGCCCAGCGACCGCCGCACTTGAGCATGTGAATGATGCCGGAGATCACCCTGCGATCATCGACCCGTCGCGCTCCGGGTTGGTTCCTGGGTAAGTGCGGCTCGATCACAACCCATGCTTCATCCGACAACCAGAACAACGCACGCGACATTCCAAACAGCCTCCAGCTTGAGCGGAGACTCCCTGAATCAATGTGCCCCCAGGTTTTCAAGAGCCTGATCGGGTTTGGACCCTAGCGTTTCCTCGAAAAGCATCTGAAGTCGCTTGAGATGTAAAAGATCGGCTTTTTCAGCGTATGCGCCTGCATCGAGTGTGGTGAAACCATGACTATAGCCGCTATATAATTCCGTTATAAAATGCACTCCACTCTGGGCCAGGGCCCTGTCAAATATAGCTATCTGCTCAGGAGGCAGATAGATGTCATTGTCAGCGTGCCCCAGATACACACGTGCGGCTATTCGATCGACAACAAGCATCGGGCTATGTGGATCGTTTATGTCTGCCAAACGCGATGAATGATACCCTGCAGCTGCCACGACAGCCTCTGGATAGAGCGCGGCTAAGCGCATGGCTATTCCACCGCCACGGCAATATCCGACCGTTCCGATCCCGCCCGGTTTAAACTCCAGTTCGTTCCGGACCGTATCGATAAGGCCTATGAAGTCCCGACTTAATGCCTCTGGGGTAAGATGTCTTCCGTAATCGACCAATGTCGGCAGAACCTCAGCTTCATCGAAACATCGGCCGAGTGGAATGACGCTGCCTTTCCTGGATCGATAGAAAATGTTGGGAAGAAGCACTGAATATCCCATCTCGGCTATACATTGTGCCTTTTGCTCTGTGGCAGGTCGTACACCGCCGATATCGGTGAACATTATCACGGGTGGATAAGAAGACGTCTTTACGATGGATGACGGCGTAAAGATTGCTGCATCGATGACGCCATCAGCGACTGATATATTGATTTCTCTTTTTACCATGGATCACCAGCCTAATGCCATGAGGCCCATTCCTTGCTGAGCAGAGAATATTGAATTGTGTTCTCAAAAATCGGACTATTATTTCCATCGTTTACGAAGGAGACGAGCTCGCGGAACAGTCCTTCCTTTCGCATTCCAAGCCGTTGGCACAGTCGTTCAGATGCAGTGTTGCCTTCATCTACATAGGCGTAAAGTCTTCTCGCATGACGAGCCGTGAAGAGGTGGGAGAACAGTGTCCGCGCGGATTCCAGAGCATACCCATTCCCTCCGAACGCCGGATTGAAGTTCCATCCCACGCTGAATGTGTCAGCTTCGCCCTCGCGATCGATCTGCTCAGCGATTCCGAATACGTCGCCGATGACACGCCCATCCGCTCTCAGGCTGACGGCCAGATAATCGTCGTTGGCGGCCCGTCGTTGCGCTTCGACCACGGCCGCTGAGCGGTCAGCCAGCGCCGATGACAAAAAGCATCGCGCGGAAGGCTGATGCAGATAGGCAAATAGATCATCGGCGTCCTCGGCCCGGAAATTTCGGATGGTGAGGCGCTCTGAAACTTGATCGTCCATTGACTGCCTTTCCCGAAGCGTGGGGTCTCAGGCCACGGCTCATGCGTGCTTGCGCTGTTCCAATCTCGTAGAGATGGTTGCCTTCACCGAAGCCCATTCATCATCCGCGACACTGAATACGGCCACGTCTCCGAAGGACCCGTCCTTCATCGGAATGACACGCCTGAGCATCCCGTCTCTGTGCGCGCCAAGGCCCTCGATCGCTCGCTGCGACGGTTCGTTTTTCTCGTGCACGAGAAACTCGACGAGAATGCACCCAAGTGTTTCGAACGCGAACGTCAGTAGCAGCAGCTTGGTCTGAAGATTGGCGACCGTCTTTCGGTGAGGCATTGCATACCAGGTGAAGCCGATCTCCAGCTTTTTCCGCCAAGTGTCGAATACACGGAACCAGCTTGTTCCGATCGGCTCACCGCTCGCGAGACATACCGCGAACGGAAAGCTGCGGCCCGCCCGTTTCTCCGCGAGAGCACGATGGACGTATACGACGATATCTTCGGGCCTTGGCACAAAGCCCATGTCATGCTCGTGTGCAGTCGCGGTTTCGGCCGCCCTTACGAGACCGGGAAGGTGATCGAGCGTAAGCGGCTCAAGCCGGATACCGCCACCTGCGATCTCGTTGATCCCTTTCGGCCATTCCCAAGACATAAACTACCTCAAGCGCAAGAGAGTAACATTGTTTACAATATGAAAATATAAAAGGCATTGGTTCATTATTGTTGCAAAATAGCGCATTTCAGGAGGATGTCCAGCATTGTCTCGATTAGAAGCGTGGATCGAGAAAGCAGCCCCGCTGATCGGGCTAACCGGGGCCACATTGGCTGTTTTGGTCGTCGAGGGCCGATTCAGTGGGTTGGCTGACATGATTTGGCGTGTTGGATGGATTGGTAGACGTATCGCTACAGCGATCCCTGGCGGGCGGGGCGCAGGGTTCGATCCCCTGCCGCTGGCAAACGACTGATTGTGGTGGAGGCTGTGTGGAAACGCGGTGATCTGCTATGTTTCAGGCCTGCTTTACTTCCTCACCGTTCACGCGAACGTCCGGTTTGCGCGCAGCCGGGGCATTCTGTGTCAGGGGCGCGGCAGCGCCGCCAATTCGGCGGTCTGCTTCGTGTTGGGCATTACTTCCATCGACCCGGTGCAGTCCGAATTGCTCTTCGAACGCTTCGTCAGCGCCGAGCGGCGTGAGCCGCCCGACATCGATGTGGATTTCGAGCATGAGCGGCGCGAGGAGGTCAGCTGGGTAAACAGAGCGCCGTTCAAAGCTCCGGCAGAGGCTGATCAGCATGGCCCCAGCCGGCGAGGGATTTTCCCCCTGCCCGCTCGATAAGGCGTGAAAGGTCGGCTATCCCGAAAGGGTGGGCATTCTCCATCCGCTCCAGCTCTTCCCAATCCAGCGGCACGGCCACCGGCGCGCCTTCTCGTGCGCGGACCGAATAAGGCAGGACCGCCGTGCTGCCGCGTTGATTGCGCAGCCAGTCGATGAAGATGCGGCCCTTGCGCTTGGCCTTGCTCATCGTGGCGATGAAGCGGTCGGGCTCGCTCATCGCCATGGCCTTGGCAAAGCGCTGGGCGAAATCCCTGTGGGCCTCCCAATCATGGCCGGGGCGCAGCGGCACCGTGACATGCACACCCTTGCCGCCCGACAGGAGGGCAAAGCTGACCAGCCCCAGATCGGCAAGCTGGCGACGAATGTCGAAAGCGGCCTTTTTCACCTGTGCGAAATCCAGCCCTATATCGGGATCGAGATCAAAGATCATGCGGTCGGGCCGCTCCACCGCCTGCGCCATCGCGGCCCAGCCGTGGAACTCGATGGCCCCCATCTGGACGCAGGAGAGCAGGCCCTCGGCATCCTCGATATAGAGGTAATCCTCGCTCGCGCCGTCTTTCTCGGTGATCGGCACATGATGGACATGCTCGCCGAACGAGCCGCTGTCGTGTTTCTGGAAGAAGCATTGCTTGGCCCGCCCCTGCGGACAGCGCACGAGGCTGAGCGGCCGCCCCGCCGCAAAGGGCAGCATCAGCGGCGTAACGGCCTGATAATAGGCGGCCAGATCGCCCTTGGTCTGCCCGCTTTCGGGAAACAGCACGCGGTCCGGATGGGTGATGGTGATCGGGGCCGGCTCGACCGGCTTTTCGCGGATTTCGGGGGTCACATCGCTGGCTTTCTTGTCCTGACGCAATCCGATAAAGCTGGCATGGCGGACGCGCCCGTCGGCGGTGAATTGGGCAAAGGCGATTTCGGCCACCAGTTCCGGGCGCAGCCAATGCGCGCGGCGGGCCTCGGCGCGGGGCACGTCGGCAGGCGGCGTGTCGGCGGCCAGCGGCGCCATGGTCCGGCTCAGATCCTCCAGCAGCGCGGCGTCAAATCCGGTGCCGACCTTGCCCTTGTAGGTCAGCGTCCCGCCCTCCCACTGGCCCAGCAGGAGCGCGCCGAAAGGGCGCCCCCGCGCCGGGCTTTGCGTCCAGCCCAGCAGGACAAATTCCTGCCGCAGCGTGCATTTGACCTTGACCCAATTGCGTGTGCGGTCTCCGCGATAGGGGGCATCGGCGCGCTCGGCGATGATGCCCTCCTGCCCCGCCTTGCACATGGCGTCAAACAGCGCCCCGCCCGCGCCGATTACATGATCGGCCACATACAGCGGCGGTCCCGCGTCGGCCAGCAGTGCCGCCAATCTCTCCTTGCGCTCGATATTGGGCAGGGCTTTGAGATCCTGATCCGACAGGCGCAGCAGGTCGAAGGCGAAATAGGCCATGCCGTCCTCCCGCTCTTCCTTGAGCGCGGCCTGAAGCGCGGAAAAGGACGGATTGCCCGCCGCATCGAAAGCCACCACCTCGCCGTCGATCAGCGCCGGGGGCAGGTCCAGCGCCGCCAGCGCCTGCGCAATGCCCGCAAACCGTTCGGTCCAGTCCAGGCCGGTGCGGGTATGGAGCCGCACCTTGCCCCCCGCCACCGCAGCCAGGATGCGATAGCCGTCGAACTTGATCTCATGCATCCAGGCATTCGACGCAGGCACGGCATCGACCAACGTGGCCAGTTGCACCGGTTCAAAATCCGGCAGGACGGCTTTGCGCGATGGCGCGGCCTTGCGGCGCTTGTGGCCTGCCTCGCTGCGGTTATGGGCCGCCGCGCGCTCCATCACGTCGGCAAAGGCCTGCCTCTTCTTGCCCGCCAGCGATTGCCGCCCGCCCGCATCGCTGGCGATCTGGGCCATGCTGCGCCCGGTCAGCACGCTGGTCAGGTTGCGCTCGACCAGCGTGTCGCCGGTTCCGGCATGGGCGTCCTCGATCTTGCGCAGCAGCCAGTTCTCACGCTTTTCCTTGCCGCGCGGCTTCATGCGGACCAGCAGCCATTCGCCCTTCATCCGCTCGCCCCACAGGCGGAAATGGAGATGACCCTCCTCGATGTCATCGGCGCTCTTGCCCGGCACGGGGGCCCAATGGCCGCGATCCCACAGCATCACAGTGCCGCCACCATATTCGCCCTTGGGGATGCTGCCCTCGAATTCGGCATAGGCCATCGGGTGATCCTCAGTGCGCACGGCAAGGCGCTTGTCGGCCGGATCAATGCTGGGGCCGCGCGTCACCGCCCAGCTTTTGAGCACGCCATCAACCTCAAGCCGGAAATCCCAATGCAGGCGGGTGGCGTCATGCTTCTGGACGATGAATATCGGGCGCTCGGCCGCTTGAGGCGCTTCCTCGCCCGAAGGCTCTGCCGTGCGGGTAAAATCGCGACGGCGGCGATAGGCATCGAGGGGATCGCGCCGGGCCATGTCAGGCGCGCTTGCGACGCGATCGCGCCGGTTTTTCGCCGTCACCCTTACCGCCGTCGCCCTTACCGCCATCGCCCACTGACTTCTTCAGCGCCGCCATCAGGTCGATGACATTGCCGCCCCCTCCTGCGCCCGGTTCCTCCGCATCCTCCAGAATACGCTGGCCGCCCTTGGCCTTGCGCTTCTTTTCGATCAGGCGGTGGAGCGCGTCGATATAGCGGTCGCGGAAAACCTCGGGCTTGAAAGGCCCGGTCTTTTTCTCGATCAAGGTGGTGGCTAGATCGATCAGATCCTCCCCCGGCTCCTGATCGGGCAGGTCGCGGAAGGCGTTCTGCACCTTGGCCACCTCGTCGGCATAGCGCAGGACCTCCATGATAAGCCCCCGTCCGCAGGGGCGCACCGACACCATTTGCTCGCGCCCGCGCACGGACAATTGCCCCAACCCCGCCCTGCCCGTCTGGCGCAGGGCATCGCGCAGCACGCCGTAAGCCTCCTGCGCCAGATCGTCTGCAGGCAGGATGAAATAGGGCTTTTCGTAAAACAGCACGTCAATCGCGCCGCTCTCGACAAATTGCACCAGTTCGAGCGTCTTGCGGCTTTCGATCCGTACCGCCTCGATCTCCTCCTCATCAAGCAGGACATAGGTGTCCTTCTCGACCTCATAGCCCTTGAGGATCTCGTCGCGGTCCACCGGGCCCAGGCCGGGCACGACCTTTTCATAGCGTACGCGCTTGCCGCTGGGTTCGTGGATCTGGTGAAAGCTGATTGCCGCGCCGGACCGCGTCGCGGGATAGACCTCCACCGGGATCGAAACCAGCGCCAGCCTGATCTGGCCCTGCCAATACGCGCGTGCGGGCATGATGCACCTCCAGCTTACTGGAAGCGCCGGGCAGGATCGGAGTTCCCTTAAACTGCCGGTCTTTCAGCTCTGGTTGCAGGTTGATCGGCAATAATGCCTTCAAGGTCGCGCTGAACATGCTGATCGTGCGATTGGCCGAGGAATTGCGCGACACGCACATCACGGGGAATTCGGTCCGCCCCGGCTATGTGAAAAATGATTTGACCGGTCACAGCGGCTTCATGACCCCCGAAGAGGGCGCCAGATTGCCCCTCAATCTGATGCTGGCGGCGTTTCCACAAGCATGGCCACGAAAGCCTTGACGGCGGGGTTTGCCCGGCGGCTCTCCGGCCAGAGCATGGTGACCGCGTGCCCCTCCACGGCGAAGTCGGCCAGCACGGGGACAAGGCGCCCCGTCGCGACATGGGCCGCCGCAGCGAAAGTGGCCGCCATGCCGATGCCGCCCCCCGCCACTATGGCCGCCAGAGCGGCCTCGCTGGCATCGACCACGATGGCAGCGGCGGGCACGATCTCGATCACGCGTTCCCCGGTCCTGAACGGCCAGCGGAACATTTGGCCATTGCTCTGATAGCGCAGGTTGATCGTGTCATGGGCTGCCAGTTCTTCCGGGTGCCGGGGCGTACCGCGCGCGGCAAGGTAGGCAGGCGAGGCGTAGGCGCACAGATGCATGGCCATCAGCCGCCGCGACAGCAGTCGTGAGTCCGCGAGGTCCCCGATCCGTATCGCGACGTCGATCCCCTCCTCGATCAGATCGACATGGCGATCATCCAAGCGCAGGTCGATCGTCACCGCCGGATAGCGGGCGCGAAATGTCGGCAGCATCGGCGCGATCACATGCATGCCGATCGGCAGCGACGCGGCGATCCGCAGGTTTCCTGTGGGCTGCCCGCGCGCACGGACCGCCACCTGCCCGATCTCCTCCGCGTCATGCAGCAGGCGCAGCGCCCGCTCATGCAGCTCGCGTCCTTCCGATGTCAGCGTCAGCGACCGCGTGGTGCGCGTGAAAAGCGCCACGCCAAGCTGCTGCTCCAGCCGTTGCACGCTCTTGCTGATGGCCGATGGCGTGACCCCCAGCGCGCGCGCCGCCGCCGCATAGCTGCCCAGCGATCCCGCGCGCGCGAAAGCGATCAGACCGGTCAGTCGGCCCAGCGTCATTCGTTCCTTCATGGAATGACTAAAGCGAATGATGGGCCAATTATCAAGTTTTACGCTCTGCATTATCTCAAAGGCATCAGCGGCGACTGGCCGCGAGGAGATTGCCCATGAGCGAGATGATGAAAGCAGTCCGACTGCATGTTTTTGGTGGTCCCGAGGTTCTGACCTATGAGGACGCGCCCCGCCCCGACATCGGATCGGTCGATGTGCTGGTCCGTGTCCACGCCGTCGGAATCAACCCGCCCGATCTCTATCTGCGCGACGGGTATCGAGCCTTGCCGCCCGAATGGCGGCCCCAGCCCAATTTTCCGCTCATCATCGGCACGGACATATCGGGCGTGGTCGAAGCCATCGGCAAGGATGTCACGGATTTCGCCGTTGGCGACGAAGTGTTCTCAATGGTGCGCTTTCCCGAAGATCTGATGACGGGCAGCGGCGCCTATGGGGACTATGTGCGGGTCGCGGCATCGGAACTGGCGCACAAGTCCGCCACTATCGACCATGAACAGGCCGCCGGCGCGCCCATGTCGCTGCTGACCGCATGGCAGTTCCTGATTGAGCTGGGCCATGATGCGCCCAACCCGTTCCAATCCGCGCCCCATGCGCCTGTGCCGCTTGGCGGCAAGACGGTGGTGGTCAACGGCGCAGGCGGGGGCGTCGGGCACCTCCTCGTCCAGATCGCGAAATGGCAGGGCGCGCGGGTCATCGCCGTGGCGTCGGGCCGGAATGAGGCCCTGATGCGCGATCTGGGCGCGGACCAGTTCATCGACTATACCAAAACCGCCGCGCAAGATGTGATCCGCGATGCCGATCTGGTGATCGACGCGGTGGGCGGCGCCAATATGGAGCGCTTCCTTCAGGTGCTGAAGCCCGGCGGTGCGCTGTTTCTCGTCAATCCTCTGGGATTTGACGGCCATGAGCAGGCCCGCGAACGCGGCATCACCGTCTCCTCCACGCAGGTTCGCTCCAACGGGCCGCAACTGGCCGAAGCGGGGCGTCTGCTGGGTGATGGCACGATCCGCGTTGTGATCGACAGCCGCCATCCGCTCGCCGAGGCATCGCGCGCCCATGCCCGCGCCATGAAAGGCGGCATCCAGGGCAAGATCGTGCTGACGGCGCTTCCCGCATGACCGGAGCGCTGGTTCAGGGCACGGCGCCATGGTTCGCCATGGTGGGGGTCGCGATAGCGGAGGCAGCGGAAAGGCTCGGGATTCCTCCCGACCTCGACCTGTCAGTTCTGGAGCGCTATGTGTATGGCGAAAGGCTGGACAACGGGCTTCATCAGGGCCTGCGCGTTGATGTCGTGGGGGGATCGCTCGCCTTCCGCTCCGGCGTGCTGGCGGGCGAGACGGCGCAGGTCGTGATCGACGTGACAGCCGCAACGGCCCGCCAATTGAACCTGCTGCTCAGCGCCGACCCCGCCTATGCGCAGGTCTTTGGCAAGGCCATGCAGGACGGCCACCTGCGCATCCACGGCGATCTGGGCGCGCTCGGCCCGGTCTTCGCCTTGGCCCATGACCGGATCGTCGAGCAGACGTGTTGACGATCGCGCGGGGGCGGACCAGCTATCGACGGCGTTGACCGCACCAGAACAAACGAGGCAGGGGCAACCCTGCCTTTTTTGTTGCCCAACCCCACCATCCCTGAAGCGCGCCCAAGCCCCTTGCTTTGTCGTGCGCGGTTGATATACGATCCATATACGATTCGTATATTCGGGAGCCACTATGGGCATCGTCAACATCGAGGATGAGCTGCACGAGCAATTACGCAAGGCCAGCAAGGTCTCCTGCCGCTCGATCAACGCGCAGGCCGCCTTCTGGATCCGCATCGGCATGCTGTGCGAAATGAACCCCCAGATGAGCTTTCAGGAGATCGTGACGCGCGAATTGCGCGAGGCAGGCGTCGACCCGGCGCTAAGCCCCATGGGGGCCGGGGCCATAGCGGGATGATCAAGACCGCCGATGAAATCGAGGTGATGGCCCGCGCCGGGCGCCTGCTGGCCGATGTGTTCGCCTATCTCGACACGCTGCCCCTTGCGGGCGCGACAACGATGGAGATCAACGACAAGGTCGAGGCCTATATCACCGGCCCGCTGCAAAGCCGCCCGGCCAGCAAGGGGCAGTATAATTATCCCTATGTGCTGAACTGTTCGCGCAACCATGTGGTGTGCCACGGGATGCCTTCGGATGGCGATATTCTGGCCGACGGCGATATCGTCAATTTCGACATCACGCTGGAAAAGGACGGGTTCATCGCCGATTCGTCCAAAACCTATATGATCGGCAATGTGCCCCCCCATGCCCGGCAGCTGGTCAAGACCACCTATGAGGCGATGTGGCAGGGGATTCGCAGCGTTCGCCCCGGCGCGCGGCTGGGCGATATCGGCCATGCGATCGAGCGCCATGCCAAAAAGGCCGGTTATTCGATCGTGCGCGACTATTGCGGCCATGGCATCGGGCGCGCAATGCATGAGGACCCGCAGGTGCTGCATTTCGGCCGCCCCGGCACCGGCCTGACCCTGCGCGAGGGGATGGTCTTTACCATCGAGCCGATGTTGAACGAGGGCCGCGCAAGGGTGGAAACGCTCGACGATGGCTGGAGCGTGGTGACGGCCGACGGTAAATTGTCGGCGCAATTTGAACATACCGTGGCTGTCACGGCGCAGGGCGTGCGCGTGCTGACCCTGCGGCCAGAGGAAAAGGCGGCGCGCCGTTAACCGGCACGCCCATCCCCTTTAGAGCAGTTCCTTCAAAGGCACAGCGCCATCCGCCAACACGGCCAGATCAGGCGTCGCCCCCGCCTCGACCAGCTTGCGGCCCTGGACGTAATCCTTGACGCTGTTGACGCAGTCGAGCGCGATCACACGGCCAGCCTTCAGGTAAACCACGCTGAACGAACGCGCCGCCATATCGCCGCGCAGCACCGTATGGTCATAGCCCACCGACAGGCCCGCCGTCTGCAGCCGCAAGTCATACTGGTTCGACCAGAACCACGGGAAGGCGTGATAGGGCTTTTCCTCGCCCAGAATATGTTTGGCAACGCAAGAGGCCTGATCATTGGCGTTCTGGACGGATTCGACGCGCATCACCACGCCTTCGGCAAAATCGCAGGCAAAGGCCGCACAATCGCCCACCGCATAGACATCGGGCAGCGAGGTGCGGCAGAATTCGTCCACATCCACCCCATTGGCCCCGGCCGCCCCGGCCAGAATCAGCGGGCCGACCGCAGGCACGATGCCGATGCCCACGATCACCACGTCGGCGGGAACAACCTCGCCATCGGACAATTCCACGCCCGTCACCTTGTCCGTGCCAACCAGCCGCTCGACGCCGCTGATCCCGGTGCGAAGGTCAACGCCATGGGCGCGATGCTCGGCCTCATAGAAAGCCGACAGTTCCGGCCCGGCCACCCGCGCCAGCACGCGCGGCGCCAGTTCGAGCAGCGTGACATGGCGGCCCATTTTCGAAAGCACCGCGGCGGCCTCAAGCCCGATATAGCCGCCGCCGATGACGACGAAATTCATCGCCCCCGCGTCAACCTCGGCCATCAGCGCATCGGCATCGGCCCGCGTGCGCACGCCATAGACACCGGGCAGATCCGCACCCTCGCAGGACAGGCGCCGCGCATCGCCGCCCGCCGCCCAGACCAGACGGCCATATTCGATCACTTCGCCATCGGCCAAAGCCACCTGATGCGCCTCGCCATCGACCGAGACGACCTCGCGGCCCAGCAGCAGTTCGATCTGCTTTTCCTCCCAAAAGGCGGCGGGGCGGATATAGAGGCGGTCGAAAGTCTTTTCCCGCGCGAAATATTCCTTGGACAGTGGCGGGCGCTCATAGGGCGGCTCAACCTCGCGCCCCAAAATCGCCACGGAGCCGGTGAAGCCCCCCTGACGCAGCGCAATCGCGCATTGAGCCCCGGCGTGTCCCCCGCCCACGATCAGTATGTCTTTTTTATCCATGGAACGTGTGGTTTGACGAAAAGCGCGCCAAGGTCAATCTGTCGCGTGATCGGAAATGCAGTCGGCCTATTCAATCGCCGCCATTTCCTCGGCCATGATGCGCAAAGAGCGCATATTGGTCTGCGCGGCGTTGAAACGCAGATAGGCGCCCGCGCTCTGGCTGGGGCTGAACACATTGCCCGGCGCCAACACCACCCCGCGCGCCCGGCAGGCCTGCGCCAGCCTCGCGCTGTCCTGTCCCGGCGGCAGGGCGCACCACAGGTTGAAGCCCCCCACCGGATGGCCCCAGACCCGCAGGCCCATGGCGGCCAATTGCCCGGTCAATTCCGCGCGCGCGCCCGCCAGCCTGCGCCGCAAACCATCGATATGCTTGCGATATTGCCCGCCCACCAGCACATGCGCGATGGCCGCCGCCGAGAGCGGGCTGGGTCCGCCAAAGCCGGTGGCAACCTGAAGATCGCACAGCGCGTCGATCCAATCCCCCCGCGCCATGATATAGCCGCAGCGCAAGGAGGCCGAGAGCGTCTTGGAAAAGCTGCCGATGCGGATCACACTCTGCAACCCGTCCAGCACCGCCATGCGCGGCACCTGCTGCGCGAAATCGGCAAAGATGTCGTCCTCGACGATCACCATGCCATGCGCGGCGGCAATCGCGGGCAGACGGTGCGCGATCTGGGGCGAGAGACAGGCGCCGGTGGGATTATGCGGCGCCGAATTGGTCAGATAGAGCCGGGGCCTTTCGCGCGCGACAATCGCCTCGAACTGCGCCGGATCGGGGCCATGCGGGCCATAGGGGACGCTGACCACGCGGGCGCTGTGGGCGGCCAGCAGGGCCTGAAAATTGAAATAGCACGGATCATCCAGCAGCACCGCATCGCCCGGGCGCAGCATCAGGCGGCAGATCAAGTCGATCGCCTGTGTGCCGGAACCTGTCAGCAGCACATGGTCGGGATGCACCGCCAGCCCCTCGCCCGCCATGGCCATCGCCAATTGGCGGCGCAGGCTGGGTTCGCCCCGCGTTGAGCCATAGAGCGTCAGGAGCGCAGGGTCGGCCGCCACCGAGCGCAAGGCGCGGCGCAGGGCATCCTGCGGCATCCAGTCAGGCGGCAACCAGCCGCAGCCCGGCTTTTCGGTTTCCGCATCGGCGTCCAGCGACTGGCGCGAGACCCAGAAGGGGTCGATTTCGGCGGGCCGCGCTGGGGCATTCTGCGCCGGGCCTTTCGGCTGGGTGGCCAGCCGGGCGACGAAAAAGCCCGATTTGGGCACCGCCTCGATCAGCCCGTCGGCCACCATCCGGTCATAGGCCTCGACCACCGTGGCGGGCGAAACATGCAGCGCGGCGGCGCATTGGCGCACCGAGGGCAGCTTGTCCCCCTCGCCCAGCAGGCCCGAGGCGATGCGGCTGCGGATCGTGTCGATCACCATGCTGATGCGTGTGGGAGCGCTCATGTGTACTGGCCCTTGAAGCGATACAGATGATGCAATCTGTACCATACTGTATCTGGGCACAAGCCCCCCGCCTGCCTTATTCGATGGCCTCAAGGAGGCTGTCATGCAGGATATCAGAAGAGGTTGGATCAACGGGATGATCGGCGTCGCGCTGTTCAGCGGGTCAATGCCCGCCACGCGCGCGGCCGTGGTCGGCTTTACCCCGCTGTTCCTGACCGCGGCGCGGGCGATCATTGCGGGGGGCCTTGGCGCGCTGATGCTGGTGGCCATGCGCGAAAGCCTGCCGCGCGGGCGGCAATGGCTCTCGCTGGCCATGATCGCGGGCGGCGTAGTCGTAGGCTTTCCGCTGCTGACGGCCATCGCCCTGCAGGAAATTTCGGCGGCGCGCTCGCTGGTGTTCGTCGGGCTGCTGCCGCTCTCCACCGCGCTGTTCGGCGTGCTGCGCGGGGGCGAGCGGCCCGGCGCGATCTTCTGGCTCTTTGCCCTGCTGGGTGCGGGATGCGTGGCGGGCTATGCCCTCTCGCACGATGCCGCCGCCTCGCCGGTGGGCGATGCGCTGATGGTGGTGGCCGTGATCGTCTGCGGGCTGGGCTATGCCGAGGGCGCCGTGCTAACCCGGCAAATGGGGGGATGGCAGGTCATCTGCTGGGCGCTCGTGATCTGCACCCCGCTGGCCGCCGTGCTGGCCGTACTCACATGGCCGCAAAGCATGGCCTCGGTCGGCGCGCCAAGCTGGGTCGGCCTGTTCTACGTCTCGGTCTGCACCATGCTGCTAGGCTTCATCTTCTGGTATCGCGGGCTGGCGCTGGGCGGCATCGCGCGGGTCGGGCAACTGCAATTGCTCCAGCCGTTCCTCGGGCTGGGTCTGGCGGCGGTGTTCCTCCATGAGGCGATTGCGCCGGCGATGCTGGTGGCCGTGGGGGCCGTGGTGGGTTGTGTGGCGGGGGCGAGAAGGTTTGCCTGATTTATGCCTCCGGCGGGCAAAGGGACTCGGTCCCTTTGCAATCCCATTATTGGGGTGGTGGGAGGTTGGCGGCGTCGTGATTAAGGCAATGGAATAAAGCCTGCGGCGCGGCGGCCTTACGCTAAAAAGCGCCGCAGGCTTTAAATTTCCAACGCCGCGTCCGACACAAAAGGCCGCCCTCATAGCGCAACGCCGACAATATCGGGATTGTTAAGGGCCCCCGCCCTTAACCCGCCGGAGGCAAAACCTCCAAACCCCGACAAAACCCCTAAATCCCGCTCCCCTTCCACGACCGCCGCTCCTCGGCGGCGCGCAACACCTCATAGGCTAGTTGCAGCTTGCGGAAGGCTTTGGCGGCTTCTTCGTCATTGGGGCGCACGTCGGGGTGGACCTCTTTGGCCTTGGTCCGCCATGCTTTCTTGATCGCGTCGAAATCGGCGTCGCTTTCCAGCTCCAGCACTTCGAGCGCGCGCATTTCGTCGCGGCTGCGCGTGCCGTCGCCCGATCCGGTCCATCCGTAGTAGGATGATTCGCGATAGCCCGCGCTGGTTTGCTGTTCCGCCTTTTCGCGCGACTCGGCCTCTTCCTTGTCGAGGCCCGCGAAATAGTCCCACCCCGAATTGTATTCGGCGGCATGGGTCTGGCAAAAATACCAGCGATCCGGGCTGTTGGGCGATTTTGGCGCGGGGCAATTGCCCGGTTCGCTGCATCCGGCACGGTCGCACAGGCGCACCTGCGCGGCCTCGCGGCCACTTTCATAGCCACGCCAGCGCGGGAATCCCCAATCCGATGATCGACCTGCACGAGCCATCCGCGCTTACTGACAAAACCGCGCCCTCTACGCAAGTGCCCGCAAAGGCTGCTTGTTATGTCGCATTGCAATCGCAGGCTTTTTCGCTTAAGCGCCCGCCCCATGAGCCGCCAACTCGCCCTTGCCAGCATGATCGCCATTGCCGCCAGCGCCGCCTGTGCGCTGATGGCGCCGGGTATGGCCAGCGCCAACGGGCATCACCCCTGGCGCGCGATGGCGCACTATGCGCCGGTTATTCTGCGCTAAAAACCCAAGTTAAAACAAAACCCCGCCACCGGATCGCTCCGGCGCGGGGTTCTGTCTGACCTATGGCCGCCCGATCAGTCGATGGTGACGGTCACGGCGCGGCGATTCTTCGCCCATGCTTCCTCGGTCGAGGCGGGGTCAACCGGACGTTCCTTGCCATAGCTGACCGTGGTCAGGCGCGAGGCATCGACGCCCAGGCTGACCAGGAAAGCCTTGGCCGAATTGGCGCGGCGCTCGCCAAGGGCGAGGTTATAGTCGCGGGTGCCGCGTTCGTCGGCATGGCCCTCGATGGTGGCTTTCTTGGCCGGATACTTCAGCAGCCAGCCCGCCTGAACGCGCAGGATATCGGCCGAAATCTGGTCGATGTCATACTTGTCCAGCGCGAAATGGATGGTGTCACGGCCGCCGACCGAGGCGAGGAAGTCAGCCTGCGAACCCGGCGTCGGACCTGCCGGAACCATCGGCGCGGGGGCGGGGGTGGTGTTGGTCACCGGCGGGCCGGGTTCGGGCGGCAATTGCTTGGGCGGCTTGGGCGAGCAGGCCGAAAGGGCCAGCGCGCTCACGCTGACGAGAACACCCGCGCTCAGCAGGCGAGTATTGAGCATGGAGGGCATCATGTCTTCTCCTTGACTACAGGGGTAGTGAGTACAGGGACGGTGACTGGAGGGATAGACTAACCGGGCCCGTTACTGGCGAATCGGCCCCCATGAAGGGTCCGACCCATCGACCGGCGTGGGCAAGCGCCGTTCGTTCCGCCCCGTCAGATCCACCTGCCAGATGCTGGTCTTGCCGGTGCCCTTTTCGGTGCGGAAAAATTGGATGATGCGGCCGTTGGGCGCCCATGTCGGCGCCTCGTCCTGCCATGAATTGGTCAGATAGCGCATCCCGCCGCCATCAACACCCATCACCGCAATGCGCAGATTGCCCGCGATATGGGTAAAGGCGATCTGGTCGCCGCGCGGGCTCCATTCGGGCGTGGCCGCGCGGCCGCCGAAAAAGCTGATGCGGCGCTGGTTGCTGCCATCGGCATTCATCACATAGATCTGCTGGCTGCCGCCGCGATCGCTTTCAAACACGATCTTGCTGCCGTCGGGCGAATAGGAGCCGCCCACATTGATCCCCGGCGTTTCGGTCAGCTTCTGGCTGATCCCGCCATTGGCCGAGACGCGATAGATGTTCGTGTTGCCCGCGCTGGCCATCGAATAGAGGATCCATTTGCCGTCGGGCGACCAGCGCGGGGCAAAGGTGGGATTGCCGGTTTCGGCCACCAGCTTCTGGCTCGCGCTTTCCACGTCATAGACATAGATGCGCGGGCGACCGTTGAGATAGGACAGATAGACGATCTTGCGATAATCGGGCGAGAAACGCGGGGTCAGCGCCATGGCCTGCCCGGTGGTGATGAACCGATGGTTCGCCCCGTCGCTGTCCATGATGGCCAACCGCTTCATGCGGTGATCCTTGGGGCCGGTTTCCGCGATATAGGCAATGCGGCTGTCAAAAAACGGGCTTTCCCCCGACAGGCGCGAATAGACCGTATCGGCGCATTTATGCGCGGCCCGGCGCCAGTCGCCCGGCGCCATTTCCCATGTCGCCTTCACCAGTTGCTGGCGCAGGCTGACATCATACAGATAGCAGCCCACCACCAGATTGCCGTTGCTGGCCGCCGAGACGCTGCCATGCACCAGCATTTCGGCCCCGCGCGTGCTCCACGTCGGGAAATCGGGGGTCAGCACCTGAATAATCGGGATCGGCGGCAGGCTGTTCGGCCCGGTGGGCTTGAACAGCCCGTTGTTTTTCAGGTCGCCGGTGATCACCTCGGCAATCGCGCGGCCCAGTTGCGCCGTGGACCCGGCGCTGGCGGCGGTGGGCACGTCGGCATTGGTGGCGAAACTGGGGATGGCAATGCCCAAGCTCTGCCAAGCGGTGTCATCCGACACGGTGCCCGTCAGCACGCCATTGTCGGCAGCGGGCGGCGCAGCGGTGGGCGTCACAACCGGGGCGGGGGCGATGGTCTGGGCATGAATCGCGCCGGCAGCCATCAAAGCCGCGCCAGCCAGAAGCCCGTAAGAGAATTTACGCATCATCATTGGGACAGGTTCCTGTCGAAACGCCATTGCACATGTTTCCATGCTTCATAGAGATCGGGCGGCAAAGGAAAAGGTGCCGCAAGTTTGACCGCGCGTATCGCATTTTCGCGATGCAGCCCGGCCTGCGGATGGTTGCTGGCGGTCACGCCTTCCTGACGGACCACCGTGACCGGCCCGGCCAGAGTGCCGTCGGGGTTGAGATCAAAGGCCAGAATCGTAACCAACTGATCGGTTTCCACCCCCTGCGGCACGCGCCAATGCGGCTTCAACTGGCGGCTGATCGCGCCTGACAGCGCGGCCTTGACCCCAGGCCCGATCACGGCGGCGGGCGGAGTCTGCGCCTTGCCTGCGGGGCTGGCGCCAAAGCCTTTGAGGAAATCGACGCCGATGCGGCTGCCACCTGCGGGCTTGTTGGTGGCCGGTTTGGCGACCTCGGTCTTGGCTTCAGCTTTAGCAGTGGGCGTCTTGCTGCCATGGGCCGCTGCAATCGCCGCCGAAATCGGGTCCGCCTTGGCCGGAGTCGGCTTGGCGGGCGCGGGTTTAACCGGCGCGGGTTGCGGTTTGGGCTGAGGCGCAGGATGCGGCGCGGGCACGGGCTTGGGCGGCGGTACCGGATGGGGCTGTGGAGCCGGACGCGGCGGCGGAGGGGCCGGTTGCGGCTTCGGCACAGGCTGGGGCTGCGGCACAGGCTTTGGCGGCGGCGCGGGGGCTGGAACGGGCTTGGGCGCAGGCTGGGGCACAGGCTCAGGCGCGGCCATCGGCTGGGCCTCGCCCAGTTGCTGGGCCAGATCGGGCGCGGCTTCCTCGCGGCTGGTCGAAACCGCCTCCTTGGCCACATCATCGGCCAGCGTCACCTGCATCCGCTGCGGGCGCGGCAAAGGCGGCGCGGAAGGCTGCAAGGCCAGCACCGCCACCAGCGCCACATGCCCCACCACCGCGACGCCAAGGCCGATCGCCTCGCCCCGGTTCAGCCCCTTGCGGCCATGATAGGATTGAGCCAGCGACATGGGATCAGGGCTTCTTTGCCGTTTCAGCAGGAGCCCCGCCCGCGACGGTCACCA
This sequence comes from Novosphingobium sp. 63-713, assembly GCF_001898925.1. Classification (NCBI taxonomy): domain Bacteria; kingdom Pseudomonadati; phylum Pseudomonadota; class Alphaproteobacteria; order Sphingomonadales; family Sphingomonadaceae; genus Novosphingobium; species Novosphingobium sp. 63-713. The sequence continues at coordinate 13,345 of NZ_MKVS01000042.1, read as the reverse complement.
ACGAGATCGCGGTGATCCCGGCGCGGTTCAATTCTCCCATCACGCCCACCACGCGACCATAGTCCAGCGCCTTGTCCGCGCGCAGCGTCACCAGCGGCATCGCCCCATCGGCCCCGCGCGGCAGGCTGCCCACGCGCTCGGCCAATTCGCCGGGCGAGAGTTCGTCATCATCGAGGAACACGCGCCCCTCGGCATTCATCGTGATCGTCACCTGCTTGGGCGTCTGATCCAGCGGCTTGGCGCGGCTGTCGGGCAGCGTGATCGGGATGCCCGCCTTCATCAGGGGCGCTGTGACCATAAAGATCACCAGCAGCACCAGCATCACGTCGACCAGCGGAGTGACATTGATCTCGGCCATCGGCGCGCGGCCGCCCCGCCCTCGCCGTTTGGAGAATTTATGGATGCCCATCGCCATGGATCAAAGCCCGTCCAGCTCGCGAGACAGGCTCGCATGGAAACGGTCGGCAAAGCGCTGGAGGCGCGATTCAAAGCTGTTCACGACATGCGAATAGCGGTTGTAGCCGATCACCGCCGGAATGGCCGCGAACAGGCCGATGGCGGTGGCGAACAGGGCCTCGGAAATGCCGGGTGCGACGACCGAGAGCGAGGAATTCTGCTGCTGACCGATCTGGAAAAAGCTGTTCATGATGCCCCAGACCGTGCCGAACAGGCCGACAAAGGGCGCGACAGAACCGACCGTGGCGAGGAAATTCAGCCGGTCAGCCAAAGATTCAGCCTCAGCCGCCACCACACTGTCCATCACCGAGGCGAGGCGCTGGCGCGCGCCCGAGCGGTCGATCTTGCCCGTGGCCGAGCGGCGCCATTCGGCCAGAGCCGCGCTGACCACCTTGGCCACCGGCAGATCGGCATTCTTGCCACCGCCACGCTCGGCCTGAAAGGCGTCGATGTCGCGCGATTTCCAGAATTCGCCCTCATAGGCCTCCGACTGGCGGCGCAGCGATGCCATGCGAAAGCCGAAGGACAGCAGAATTGTCCACACCCAAACGCTGGCCAGAACCAGACCGCCCATCACCACCCGCACGACAATATCGGCGTCCAGAAACAGCTTGACGGGATCGAGATGGGTAGAGCCGGCAGCGGCAGCAAGCAGGTCGAGGTCGGTCATGGGGTTCCCGGTTGGTTGGGGCGTAAATCAAGCGATGCCGGAGCATGTCCGGCCAGAAACTGGGCAAAGATGGACCGCCATGGGGCGGGCTGGCGGCGGGGGCGTCCATCGGGGGCGACAAAGCCCACCCGCACGGTTGCCTGCGCCAGCAGCGCGCCTTTCTGAACGGCGCCTTTCTCAACACCGGCCCGCCTGAACGCGGCTTGAACCAGCCGGATGCTGGCCGCGCCCAATTCCTCGATCCGCGTTTCGATCAGCACATCATCGTCAAGGCGCGCGGGCGCGGCAAAACGGATCGCCATGTCGGCCACCGCAAAGGCGCCCTCGCCCGCCTCCTGCGCGGCACGCTGATCCACGTTCAGCAGGCGCAGCATGTCGGAACGCGCGCGTTCAAACCAGCGCAGGTAATTGGCATGATAGACCACGCCCGACAGGTCCGTATCCTCGAAATAGGCCCGCACCGCATAGAGATGCAGCGGGCCATCATCGTCCGTGGCGAAGCAGCCGGAGGGAGGGAGAGGCAGGGCGTTCATAATTGTCGCGCAAACTAGCCCGCCCTTGGCGCAAAGAGCAACCCGCCCTGACGAATAAACGCGGTTACTGGGCGATCATACGGCCAAGCGGTTTGCCGCCGAACAGGTGGACGTGCAGATGCGGCACTTCCTGTCCGCCATCCATGCCCACATTGGCGAGCAGCCGATAGCCCGGCGCCACCAGCCCCTGTTCACGCGCGACATGGCCGACGGCGCGGATGAAGCCGGCGATTTCCTCCGCCGGAGCCTTGGCCGAAAAATCGTCCCACGACACATAGGCGCCCTTGGGGATCACCAGCACATGCACCGGCGCCTGAGGCGCGATGTCATGGAACGCCAGCGCGAAATCGTCCTCATAGACCTTCTTGGCCGGAATCTCCCCGCGCAGGATGCGGGCAAAGATATTGCTGTGGTCATAGGCGAGCGTGGGGTCGATGGGCATGGATTACTCCCCTTTGCGGCTGGCTTTTTCGACAATCCCGCTCACGCCTTCGCGGCGGTCGAGTTCGTCGGTGATGTCGGACAGGGCGATGCCCTTGGCGTTGAGCAGCACCAGCAGGTGGAAAACCAGATCCGCCGATTCCCCGATCAGCCCCGCGCGATCATCGGCCATCGCCGCGATCACCGCCTCGACGGCCTCCTCGCCCACTTTCTGGGCGATCTTGGGCACGCCGCGCGCGTTCAGCTTGGCCACATAGGAGGAGGACGGGTCGGCGGCGGCGCGCTGGGCGATGGTGGCTTCAAGCCGGGCCAGCGTGGCCAGGGGATGGACGGTGTCGTTCATGGCGCCTGCGATGGGGCGGGCGCGCCGCGCCGTCAAGCCCGGATGTGCGGTTTCAGGCGGTTGCCGGTTGGGCCTCGCTCTGGCGCGGGCGGCTGCTGCCGCGATAGCCCAGCATCAGCCCGGCCAGCCCCAGCGCCGCCATCGCCATATTCGACGAGGTGAGGCCCGACAGCCCATGCGATGCCAGCATCGGTTGCAGCAACATCGCGCCGATCAGCAGGCAGGCCGCGATATTCAGAAACAGACGCATGAAATACCCTCCGATTGACGGGAATAGTTAATGCATGATGCGTGCCATTCCGTTATGACTATGAAATTATTAGATTAAGTAATTAACCATATACGCCGATTGATAAAAATTCCGACACTATGCGTTAATCCTTAGCCGCCCCGCGCGGGCAGGCCCGCCGCGCGCAGAGCGCCATGGGCCTGGGCGATCGAATATTTGCCGAAATGGAAAATGCTGGCCGCCAGAACTGCGCTGGCATGGCCCTTGGTCACGCCGTCCACCAGATGGTCGAGATTGCCCACGCCGCCGCTGGCGATGACAGGAATTCCGACACTGTCGGCAATTTTGCGGGTCAGCTCCAGATCATAACCCGCCTGCGTGCCGTCGCCATCCATGCTGGTTACCAGCAATTCGCCCGCGCCCAGTTCGGTCAGGCGCACCGCATGTTCGATCGCGTCAATGCCGGTGGCCTTGCGCCCGCCATGGGTGAAGATCTCCCATTTACCCGGCGCCACGCGGCGCGCATCGACCGAGGCGACAATGCACTGGCTGCCAAATTTCTCCGCGATGTCGCGCACGACCTCAGGACGGCTGACGGCGGCGCTGTTGACCGCCACCTTGTCCGCGCCCGCCAGCAGGAGCGCGCGGGCATCCTCGGCGCTGCGCACACCCCCGCCCACGGTCAGCGGCATAAAGCAAACCTCCGCCGTGCGACGCACCACGTCGAGCAGCGTTCCGCGCCCCTCATGGCTGGCCGAAATGTCGAGGAAGCACAATTCATCCGCACCCGCCGCGTCATAGGCCCGCGCCTGTTCCACCGGGTCTCCCGCATCGATCAGATCGACAAAGTTCACGCCCTTCACCACGCGGCCATCGCGGACATCGAGGCAGGGAATTACGCGGATACGAACGGTCATTTTCTTATGCCTCCGGCGGGCAAAGGGATTCGATCCCTTTGCAATCCCGTTAATGGGTGGCGCTCCATCGCAGACGGAAGGCCATGCGGCGGAGCTGGTATTATAGCCTGCGGCGCGGCAAAGGAGCGCCAAAAGCACCGCAGACCTTACAATTCAAACGGCGCGTCCGACACCAAAGGCCGAACCACAAGCGCCACGCAGACAGTAAAGGGAGCGCGAGGGTCTAGACCCTCGCATCTATCCCTTACTCCTTATTCGCCATCGCAATCGCCGCGGCCAGATCGAGCTTGCCCTCGAACAAAGCCCGACCCGTAATCACACCCTCAATCCCATCCTCGGCATGGAGCGCGAGCAACCGGATATCATCCAGCCCCTTGACCCCGCCGGACGCAATCACAGGAATATTCACCCGGCGCGCCAGATCGACGGTCGCCTCGATATTGGCGCCCTTCAGCAAGCCATCCCGGCCAATGTCGGTAAACAGCAGCGAGGCCACGCCCGCATCCTCGAACCGGCGGGCCAGATCGACCACGGCCACATCCGACACATCGGCCCAGCCCTGCGTCGCCACGAAACCGTCGCGCGCGTCCACGGCCACGACGATGCCGCCCGGAAATTCCTTGGCCATGTCCTTGACGAATTCGGGGTCCTTGAGCGCCGCCGTGCCCATCACTACGCGCGACACGCCAAGGCTGAACCAGCCTTCGACCGATTCGCGCGTGCGGATGCCGCCGCCCAATTGCACATGGCCTTCAAAGCTCTGCAGGATCGCCTCAACCGCCTCGCGGTTTTCCGCCCGGCCCGCAAACGAACCGTCCAGATCGACCACATGCAGGAACTGGCTGCCCGCATCGGCAAAGATCTGCGCCTGCGCGGCCGGGTTGTCGCCATAGACCGTGGCGCGGTCCATATCGCCCTCGGCCAGACGGACGACCTGACCACCCTTGAGGTCGATGGCGGGAAAAACGATCATCTTACGGATTCCATGTCAGAAAGCGGGAGAGCAGGTCCAGCCCATAGGACTGGCTCTTCTCAGGGTGAAATTGCACGCCAAGGATATTGTCGCGCCCCACGGCGGCGGTCACGCCCCCGCCATGGTCGGTCATGGCCACGATATGATGGCCATCCTCGGCGACAAATTCATAGGAGTGCAGGAAATAGGCCTCGCCCGGCTCGATCAGCGGGGCGTGGGGTTGAACGCCCACATCATTCCATCCCATATGCGGGATCTTGATGGTGGGATCGGCACGCTCCATCAGGCGCACTTCGCCCGGAATCCAGCCCAGCCCCTCGGTAATGCCATGTTCGACGCCGCGCGTGGCCAGCAATTGCATACCCACGCAAATGCCGAGGAAAGGCGCCTCGCCCACCAGCACGCGCTCCTCCATCGCGGCGACAAGGCCGGGGATCGCGCGCAGCCCTTGCGCACAGGCCTTGAACGAGCCGACACCCGGCAGCACGATCCGGTCGGCCGCGCGCACCACATCGGGGTCGGCGGTGATCTTCACCGCTTCGGCCCCGGCGGCCTTCAGCGCATTGGCCACCGAATGCAGGTTGCCCGCACCATAGTCGATCAGGGCCAATACTTCAGCCATTCAGAGTTCCATCCCCAAGCAGCCCCTTGGTCGAAGGCACCGCCCCGCCCTTGCGCGGATCCAGCTCGACCGCCGTGCGCAGCGCGCGGGCAAGGCCCTTGTAGATGCCTTCGATGATATGGTGGTTGTTCTGGCCATAGAGCACTTCGATGTGCAGCGTAATGCCGGCGGCCTGAGCAAAGGAATGGAACCAGTGCTCGAACAGTTCAGTGTCCATCTCGCCCAGCTTGTGGACGGTGAAAGCAGCCTTCCACACCAGCCACGGGCGGCCCGAAATATCGAGCGCGACGCGGGCCAGCGCCTCATCCATGGGCGAATAGACCTGACCATAGCGGCCGATCCCGGCCTTGTCGCCAAGGGCTGCCGAAACGGCCTGTCCGATGGCGATGCCGCAATCCTCGACCGTGTGATGCTGGTCGACATGCAGGTCGCCCTTGATCCGGACGGTCATGTCGATCAGCGAGTGGCGCGACAATTGCTCCACCATATGGTCAAGAAAGCCGATGCCGGTTGAGACATCATACTTCCCCGATCCATCGAGGTTCACTTCCACGAGAATATCGGTCTCGTGCGTCTTGCGGGCGATACGGGCGGTGCGCATGGTGCCCCTATACGCCCGATCGTCTGTGTGGCAAGAGTGAGTCAGCCGCGATTGGCCAAGGAAAGTCACCGTCATGCGCCTGCGTCCCTTCAAGCTGCGCCCTCTGAACTATCCGGCCGAACAGTGGCTTGGCATGGTTTTTCTGACGCTCACTTACCTTACCACCTTGATCCATCCCGCTTTTGTGCCGCATCCGTTCATGCTCGGGCTAGGCGTGGGTTTTGCCTTGGCCGGCGCGATCTGCGCGATGGCAACGCTGATCCGCTCACGCCGCCGCCCCATCGCCATGCCGCAAGATGCGAACACAACCACTTGACCGCAAGCACGCTACACGCCACTTGAGAGCCATGACCGACGATACGCCCGACAGCCTGATCCCCTATGATGAAATCGTGCAGGAAGCGCTGCGCGCCGTGGTGGGCCGCGTGCTCGGCCAGGTGGCCAGCACGGGCGGTTCTCTGCCGGGCAATCACCATTTCTACATCACCTTCAAGACCCAGGCGCCGGGCGTCGACATTCCCGCCCATCTCAAAACCCGATTCCCCGATGAAATGACCATCGTGCTCCAGAACAAGTTCTGGGATCTGAACGTGGGCGAGGATCATTTCTCGGTCGGACTGACCTTCAATCAGGTGCCCGCCATTCTGGTGATTCCCTTTGGCGCGATCACCGCCTTTGTCGATCCGGCGGTCGATTTCGGCCTCCAGTTTCAGGCCACGGTCGAGGATCTGGAACCCGAACTCCACGATCAGGCCGAAAACGATTCGCCCGGCTCCGACGTCCCCATTGCAACCAGCGAGGACGGCTCGAATGTCGTCACGGTGGATTTCGGCCGCAAGAAGTAGATCGGCATGAGCGCGCCCAAACTCTCCAGCCTGATCCGCCGGAACGGCCAGTCGCTGGTCAGGAAGGCCGTGGATACGATCATCGTACAGGACAAGGCGGATGGTCAGCAGCGCATCTCGCTGCCCCGCAAGATCGCCGGTTTCGCGCTGACGAAACTGGCCACGCGGTCGGTGCCGGGCGCCATTCTGGTGGGCGGCGTGCTGCTGGCCAAACACCTGCACGACCGCAAGCAGGAACGCAAAAAGGGCGAGGACGAAGGGGGCGAATAAACAGCCCTCTTGATCGCGCGGCGATGTTGCGGCATCGGACGCCATGGCTCCTGACTCGCACGATCTGCACCACACCGACCACCACCACCCCGACCTGCACCGTCGCGGGCTGATGTTTATCCTGTCCAGCCCCTCGGGCACCGGCAAGACCACCATTGCCCGCCGCCTGCTGGGCGAAGATCATGCGATCAACCCCTCTGTTTCGGCCACCACCCGCACGCCCCGCCCCGGCGAGGTCGATGGCGTGGATTACTTCTTCGTCAGCCAGCAAGAATTCGACAGCATGGCCGAAAATGACGAATTCTATGAATGGGCCGAGGTTTTCGGCAATTGCTACGGCACGCCCAAGGCCCATATCCGCGCCGGGCTGAAACACGGCAAGGACTTCCTCTTCGACATCGACTGGCAGGGCACGCAGCAGCTCTATCAAAAGGACGCGCAGGACGTGGTCCGCGTCTTCCTCCTGCCGCCCAGCATTGAGGAACTGCACCGCCGCCTGTCCGGCCGCGGCACCGACAGCGCCGAAGTCATCAACGCCCGCATGGACCGCGCCCGCGCCGAAATCAGCCACTGGGACGCCTATGACTATGTCGTGGTGAACGAGGATCTGGACGAGTGCTATGAGCAGGTGAAGCTGATTCTGGCCGCCGAGCGTCTGCGCCGCAAGCGTCAGACGGGGTTGATCCCGTTTGTGCGCGGGTTGTTGCGCACCAAGCATGGGTGAGGGTTTGCGGGGTTAAGCAGTGTGCCTCCGGCGGGCAAAGGGACTCGTCCCTTTGCAATCCCGTTATGGGGTGGGGCTGGGCCGGTTAGCCGCGCGTCACAATCGGTGGTTTGAAAGCCTGTGGCGCTTTGCGCTGATCGGCGCCGCAGGCTTTAAAATTCAAACATCACGTCCGACACCTTTCGTCTCCGCCATAGCGCAACGCCGACAGTATCGGGATTGCAAAGGGACGAGTCCCTTTGCCCGCCGGAGGCCCCCTAACCTCCCTTGCGCCCCAAAAACCGTCCCGCTACACCCCCATGATGAATCAGCCCAAAACCGCCCCCAACATCCCGCTTTCCCTCTTTGCCGGCTCGCTGCTTTACGGCGGCCTGTGCGTTCTGGCGGGGGTTTTGGGAACCAAGATTGCCGATCTTGGCACATGGCCGATCCTTGGCAATCTGGCGGTGGAGAGCGGAATTTTCGCCTTCCTGATCCTTGTCGTGCTGGGCAGCGCGACGGCGGAGTTGCATGGAACGGCGACGGCCAACCGGCTGGTTCGCTTTGGTTTTGTGCCCTTGATCGTGTCGATGGCGCTGCTGATGATCGTCATCCACGCCGTACCTCCTGCGCCTTTCTGGCCTGATCAGCCCGCCTTTGCCCATCTGTTGGGTCAGGGCGCGCGGATGCAGTTTGCCGGGCTTTGCTCCTATGGCACCTCGCAGACGCTTAATGTCTATGTCTTTTCCCGCCTTGCCGCCGGGCGCGAGGGGCGGCTGCTCTGGGTCCGCGCCTGGCTGGCCAGCCTGCTCAGCCAGGTGGTTGATACGCTGATCTTCATCACTATCAGCTTTTACGGCGTGCTCGACCTCGGCCCGCTGATGAAGGGGCAGATCATTTCCAAGCTGGTGCTCTCCACGATCATGGTCCCGCCACTGATCTATCTGTTTGTGGCGCTTGGTCGCTGGCTGGATCGCGAAAAGCCCGCGTAAAAAACACTTCTATTCCGCCAAAAGCGCGGTAAACGGCGCCCCATGAACGAATCCACCACAACCCTGCTCGCCAAAGCCGAAACGCTGATTGAGGCCCTGCCCTATCTCAAGCGTTACGAAGGGCGAACCTTTGTCGTAAAATACGGCGGCCATGCGATGGGCGATCCCGCGCTGGCGCAGGATTTTGCCGAGGATATCGTGCTTTTGAAGGCCGTGGGCATCAACCCTGTGGTGGTCCATGGCGGCGGTCCGCAGATCGGACGGATGCTCAAGGCGCTCGGCATCGAATCGCAATTCGTCAATGGTTTGCGCGTAACCGACAAGGCCACCGCCGAGGTTGCCGAAATGGTGCTTTCCGGCGCGATCAACAAGGAACTGGTGAGCTGGATCAGCAAAGCGGGCGGCAAGGCCGTCGGCATTTCCGGCAAGGACGGCGCGCTGGTCACCGCCCGCAAGGTCGAGGCGCAAAAGCTGGGCAAGGCGATCGAGGACCCCGACAGCGGCGAGGCCATCGTGGTGGACCTCGGCTATGTGGGCGAGCCTGATCATATCGACACCTCGATTCTGGAAACCCTGTCGAGCGCGGGCCTGATCCCGGTCATCGCCCCCATCGCGGTGGGCCATGACGGCGAAACCTATAATATCAACGCCGACACGATGGCGGGCGCGATTGCCGCCGCGATCGGCGCGGCCCGCCTGTTCCTGCTGACCGATGTGCCGGGCGTGCTGGACAAGGACAAGAACCTGCTGACCGATCTGACGCCCGCCGATATCGAGGCTCTGGCGCAGGACGGCACGATCAGCGGCGGGATGATTCCCAAGCTGGCCACCTGCACCCATGCGGTCGAGGCCGGATGCGAAGCGGCCGTCGTACTGGATGGCCGCGTTCCCCACGCCATGTTGCTGGAATTCTTCACCAGCAAGGGCGCAGGTACGCTGATCCGCAAGGCTTAAGCCTCAGGCGTTTGTCCAATTCACGCGATTGATGTAGAACGAGCGAACCGGTTCGCCTGCGGCGTTGCGGGCCGGATAAAACGTGGCGCGCCGGCTCAGCACATCGCATGTGGCCTTGCGCAAACGCTCGTCGGCAATCGCCGTCAGAATGGTGCAGTCCGCGACCTTGCCCTCACTGGTCACATCCAGACGGAACAAAACCGACCCCACTGGGGAATCCTTGGCCAACAACCGAAACGGAGCATCAAGGAAGGTAATCCACCTTTCCGGGCTGACCGTTGGCGTGGCTGCGGTTTTCAGCGCGGCTTGCTCCTTGGAATCATAGCCCCAACTGTTGACCAACCCCACGGTGCATGAGCGCAAGGCCAACATGGGATATTTGAGAGAGCCGGTGGCCAATCGGAACCATGGCCCCGTGGGCGCGGAAAATAGGATCGAGGTAACGGCCTCTTCCTGCTCGGGCGTCACAGGCGGCACATCCTGGATCACCTTGCCGCGCGCAGCAACCGCAGGCACGAGGCGCAGATTTGGCGCCACCATCATCGGGACACCATCCGCGCTACCTCCCAGAGCGTCGGCTTTATCCAGCCCTTGACCAAAACCGATAGAAATTGTGTTTTTCAAGTGATTAAGATGGAAACGGTTGCTGATCAGGCGAACTTCCAGCTCATCGCCAAGCGAATAGCGGTACATCTGCAACGTAATCGCCTGATCGCCTTCACCAAATCTGGCGCCTATCGCACAATATTGCTTGTCCGCGTCCAGCACCCATTGGCCATTGCGCTGTAATTCTATGGTTTTTGTCGGCGCGTTTTGCGCCGCCAATACCGGGCGGCCCATCAGCACGGCCAAGCACACCAGAACGATCGCCCTCATCAAAACCCCTCATCGACCATCACCACACTTGTCGCCGATCAGGCTAACGGGCAGCAGTGCGCAAAACAAGGCGGGCAAGTCCATAAGGCCCCTTGCCAAATTTGTAAGCAACACTTACAATCCTTCCTCAGCGCTCCGGTTGCGCGCGTGGTCTGCCTCGGCTAGGCCACACGCTCTGCCATTGGGAGAGGAAGCGCCCCGTGATTAACGAAGTGATTATCCCCATTCTTCTGCTGTTGGCCGACATCGTGTCAACGGCGGTGTTGGTGCAGGTTGTTCTCGGGCTGCTGATCAGCTTCAACGTCGTAAACCTGCATAATCCGCTGGTTTCCGGCATCTGGCAGGCGCTCAACGCGATTCTGGAGCCGCTTTTGAGGCCGATCCGCCGGTTCATGCCTCACACCGGCTTTATCGACCTTTCGCCGATGGCGCTGCTGGTGCTGATTCGCATCGTCATCATCTTGCTGGTTTACATTGGGAATCATTACGGATGAGCGAGAACAAAATTATCGACGGGAAGGAATTTGCAGAAAGGCTGCGCGCGCGTATCGGCGTGCTGGCCGGTGAATTCGAAGCCAAGGCCGGTCGCAAGGCGGGCCTGGCCGTGGTGCTGGTGGGCGAGGATCCGGCCAGCCAGGTCTATGTGTCCTCCAAGGGCAAGCAGACCGTGGCGGCGGGCATGAACAGCTTTGAACACAAGCTGCCCGCCGATGCCAGCGAGGAAGAACTGCTGGCCGTGGTGGCCCAGCTCAACGCCGATCCGGCGGTTGACGGCATTCTGGTTCAGCTTCCCCTGCCCCGCCATATGGACGAGCAGAAGGTGATCGCCACCATCGACCCGGACAAGGATGTCGATGGTTTCCACGTCACCAATGCGGGCCGTCTGGCCGTGGGTCAGGCCGGCTATGTGCCTTGCACGCCGCTGGGCTGTCTGATGCTGCTCGAAGACCGTCTGGGCGATCTCAAGGGACTCAACGCCGTGGTCATCGGGCGCAGCAACATTGTGGGCAAGCCCATGGCGCAGCTGCTGCTTTCGGCCAATTGCACCGTCACCATCGCGCATCGCCACACCAAGGATCTGGCCGAAGTCGTGCGGCGCAGCGACATTGTCGTGGCCGCCGTGGGCGTGCCCGAAATGGTCAAGGGCGACTGGATCAAGCCGGGCGCGACCGTGATCGACGTGGGCATCAATCGTCTGCCCCCTGCCGAGGGCAAGACCAAGGGCCGGATCGTGGGCGATGTCGATTATCAAGGCGCGGTTCAGGTGGCGGGCGCCATCACCCCGGTGCCGGGCGGCGTTGGCCCCATGACGATCGCGGTGCTGCTGCGCAATGCGCTGGTGGCCGCCTATGCGCATGAAGGTCTGACGCTGGCCACTGCCGACCTGCCGGAGCATTCGATCTGATGAAAAAGCCCGCCTTTCTTGCGTTGTTTGGAAGGCGGGCTTTGGCTGCGCTGTTGATCGCCTCGGTCGTGCCCGGCGCGGCCATGGCCCAGCGCCCGGCCAGGGGCATGGCCACGATGTTCGCCCTGCCCAGCGACATTATCGCGCGCGAAATCGGCTTTGCCCGCGCCGTGCGCGACAAGGGGCAATGGCAGGCGTTCCGCGACCATGCCGCGCCGGACGCGCAAATGTTCGACGGCGACAAGGTGGTGCGCGTTCAGGATTTCGTCCGCCACCGCGCCAATCCGGCCCAACCGCTGCAATGGCAGGTCCACAATGTCTGGATGAGCTGCGACGGGGCTACGGCCATTTCCTATGGCGGATGGCAGGCGGACGCGGCCCACGGCTGGTTCTCGACCGTGTGGCAGCGGCAGAAAAAGGGCCAGTATCTCTTCGTGCTGGACCAGGGCGGCGTCACCGACAAGCCTCTGGCCGAACCCGAATGGGCCGAGGCGAAGGTGGCCGAATGCGGCCCGCGCGGGCAAAAGGCGCTAGAATTCACGCCGCCTGCCGATGGCGATCATCTCTCGGGCCAAAGCAGCGACCATTCGCTCGAATGGTCCACCTCGGCCCGCCCCGACGGCACGCGCGACTATGTGGTCAGCGTGAAAATCGCGGGCAAAATGAGCGAAGTGCTGCGCCGCGCCTCGAAATAGGCCCCCTTTCGCTGAACCTCACGCTGGGGTAAGGCAGCGGGATGCTTGAACTTTTCATCTCCACCTTCGCCACGCTTTTCGTGGTGATCGATCCGGTCGGCTGCGCGCCGATCTATGGCGGGCTGACGGCCAGCTATACGCCCCAGGCCGCGCGCAGCACCGCCATCCGCGCCAGCATCATCGCCAGCACGATTCTCATCATCTTTGCCTTGTTCGGCAAGGGTTTGCTGGCGGCGCTGGCGATCGAGCTGAATGCTTTCCGCATTGCGGGCGGCGTGATGCTGTTCCTGATCGCACTGGAAATGGTGTTTGAAAAGCGCACCCAGCGCCGCGAGGAACGTGTGGAAAAGGTGCTCCACACCCCGGAACCGCATGAGGACATCAGCGTCTTTCCGATGGCCATGCCGATGATTGCCGGGCCGGGCTCGATTGCCACGGTGATGCTGATGATGGGCCATGCCAATGATCGCACCGGGGCCGCCGTGGTGCTGGCCGCGCTGATCTGCGTGCTGCTGCTGACGGCGCTGGCGTTGCTGGCGGCGGGGCCGATCATGCGCCTGCTGGGCAGTCGGGTGGAAGCCGTGATTACCCGTGTGCTGGGCGTGCTGCTGGGCGCGCTGGCGGTGCAATATGTGATCGACGGGGTGCGCGGAGTGCTATTGGGCCACTAAGCGGGCCAGCCTGTCTTTGATGATTGTTTCCGCCTCGCTGACGATGCGCTGGATGAGCTGCTCGCAAGTTGGGATGTCGTGGATGATGCCCATGACGAGGCCGGCGGTGATGACGCCATGGGCGGTGTCGCCGGTGCTCAGGCCCTCGC
>NZ_MKVS01000041.1:0-2085 GCF_001898925.1 Novosphingobium sp. 63-713 | reverse complement strand
GCTTTGGCGAGTTGCGCTGCGTGGTCTCGACCGCCTTTTCCCCAGAGGACAAGCCAGAGCCTCTGGTCGCGCCATGGCCCATCGAATTTGGCATTCTGGAGCCTTCGATGGATGAGGCTTTGCGCAAGCGAGTCTCGGTCGCAACCATGGCATCGCCTGTGATGCTCGAGCTTACCATGGCTGAGCGGATCCAGATCAAACAGTATGAGGAACGAGGCAGCCATTTCTTCAAAACCCGCAGCATCCTCGGGCGTGAAGCCAGGAAGCTGGCGTCGCTGGCACATACCATCGCCGCCAAGCGGCGTCCGATGGCTGGTCTCGATGAAACGCTACGATTCTATCATTGCATCGAGCCTGCGCGCCACGCCTCGTAACCCAAGCCGGTGGAAGTCAGGTTTCGGCAGGGACGAACCTGGCCTCCATTGGATCATACCGAACCTGTGTCACGCTTCCGTCACTGATCCGGGAGATCAGGTCGTCGATCGCCTGGAACGGGATCAGGAACCATTCGCGCGGCTGGACGGTCCGGCCGAAGCGATCACCGGCAGCCAGGTCAAGCCGGGCCGCCGCCAACGCTTTATGGATTAGGCCCTCCATTTTGCTGCGGTTTATGTTGAAGAGCTGGTATTCGGCGACAACCTCGACATCAGCCAGCAGGAAGGTCGGGTCATTGCGCGCATTGGCCACACGATGGGCAACGCTCTGGCCGGTCACGCCGATCTTGTGGATCAGTTCCCGGTGCTCGGCGACATACGGGTGGGCCGACTTGCTGCGCAAAACATAGATCGTGCCGCTCGCCAAATCGTCAGGCTCGGCCACATCGCCAAAAAGGGGCCCAGCGCTCAAGGCGGTGATGCGGCGCGCGGTCTCATCGCGATAGAGCGCCTTCTGGAATGACCGGGCCAGCATGGTCGCCTCTGTGCCATTGTCGTAGATGACGCGCACACGCCGATCCTTGCGCTCATACTCCGTCACGAAGGCGTCAGAGGTATCCGCGATCAGGGCCATCTGCCCAGCCACGATGAAGAAATTGCCGGGCCGAACCTCCTCGAGCGTGACCTCTGTTTGATCGACTGCCTTGGCCTCGCGCGCGCCTTTGGCCAGATCGGCTTGTACCCGTTCGATTTGCGGCTTGAAGGTCTCGAAATCCTCGCACTTTTCGCGATTGGCGATGTCTTCGGCTGCACGCTTTTCTGCACGGGGCGCGACATGACGCAACTGGGTGATGTCGTCAGGTGCTCCGGGAGCAATGCCAAGTTCCGCCAGCAGGGCATCGTCGCCCAATTCCTGGGGCGCCACGGCTGCTGGGCCATTGCCATCGAGCAGGCCATCCTGATCGAGGCTTGCCAACAACTCGCGTGCTTCGGGCAGGGCGCGCAGGCGGTCAAGCCGAACAGCATAGAGGCGTTCGAAAATGTCACGGTCATCGCCATGCCGAGGCAAATGCCCATGCTCGGCCGCAAAGCGCTGAATATCCTCAAAACCGGCAATGATCCGTTCTTGAAGCGGGGTCAAGGCTCGCTTGGGTTCCGCTGCGGTCTCTACGCCCAGTTCGGCCAGCAGTTCAAGATCGCTCAGCTCAGCCATCAGCCGCCGCCTTTGCCGCATGACGTTGCAGGAAGGCGATGCCTTCAGCCATTTTGCGCTCCCAGGCGTCCTGCGAAGTCAAAGAGGGCAGGCGTCCCCGCTCGCGCTTGAACTCCAGTGCCCGTTCGGCCAGCATTCTTGCGTCCTCGTAGGTCAGCTTCTCTTTCTTGGCATTGATGATCGCCTGCACCTGAATCAGGGTCTTTTCGTCCATCGCCTTGGCCAGCACGGCATAGGTCGCATCAAACGGATTGACCCGGTCGATCAGGTCGATGTCGAGGTCAGTGACGCTCAGCGCAAATTTGCGCACGCCGTCGATGAAGGCTGTGCTGCCTGTAAACTCATCATCCACCACATCTCCCACTATGGCGGCTTTGGCCTGCTGGGTCAGTGTCAGGGCGGCAATCGCGTGCTGACGAACCGCTTCCTGGTCATCTTCGCTGAGGTCAGGGAATTTCTCGCGGATGATCTTGCCCATCTTCAGCTGGGTCAGCTCCT
>NZ_MKVS01000040.1:0-2093 GCF_001898925.1 Novosphingobium sp. 63-713 | reverse complement strand
CGCTTTGGCGAGTTGCGCTGCGTGGTCTCGACCGCCTTTTCCCCAGAGGACAAGCCAGAGCCTCTGGTCGCGCCATGGCCCATCGAATTTGGCCTTCTGGAGCCGTCGATGGATGAAGCCTTACGCAAACGAATCTCGGCCGCAACCAAGGCATGGCCTGCGATGCTCGAGCTTACCATGGCCGAGCGGATCAAGATCAAACATTATGAGGGAGCGGGCAGCCATTTGTTCAAAACCCGCAGTATCCGCGGGCGCGAAGCAAGGAAGCTGGCCTCGCTGGCACATACCATCGATGCCAAGCGGCGTCCGATGGCCGGTCTCGATGAAACGCTACGATTCTATCATTACATTGAGCCTGCTTGCCAAGCCTCCTAACCCAAGCCGGTGGAGGTCAGGTTTCGGCTGGGACGAACCTGGCCTCCATTGGGTCGTATCGCACTTGAGTCACGCTTCCGTCGCTGATCTTTGAGATCAGGTCGTCAATCGCCTGAAACGGGATCAGGAACCATTCGCGCGGTTGGACGGTCCGGCCGAAGCGATCACCGGCAGCCAGGTCAAGCCGAGCCGCCGCCAAGGCCTTATGGATTAGGCCCTCCATTTTGCTGCGGTTTATGTTGAAGAGCTGGTATTCGGCGACAACCTCGACATCAGCCAGCAGGAAGGTTGGGTCATTCCGCGCATTGGCCACACGATGGGCAACGCTCTGGCCGGTCACGCCGATCTTGTGGATCAGTTCCCGGTGCTCGGCGACATACGGGTGGGCCGACTTGCTGCGCAAAACATAGATCGTGCCGCTCGCCAAATCGTCAGGCTCGGCCACATCGCCAAAAAGGGGCCCAGCGCTCAAGGCGGTGATGCGGCGCGCGGTCTCATCGCGATAGAGCGCCTTCTGGAATGACCGGGCCAGCATGGTCGCCTCTGTGCCATTGTCGTAGATGACGCGCACACGCCGATCCTTGCGCTCATACTCCGTCACGAAGGCGTCAGAGGTATCCGCGATCAGGGCCATCTGCCCAGCCACGATGAAGAAATTGCCGGGCCGAACCTCCTCGAGCGTGACCTCTGTTTGATCGACTGCCTTGGCCTCGCGCGCGCCTTTGGCCAGATCGGCTTGTACCCGTTCGATTTGGGGCTTGAAGGTCTCGAAATCCTCGCACTTTTCGCGATTGGCGATTTCTTCGGCTGCGCGCTTTTCTGCTCGCGGCGCGACGTGGCGCAACTGTGTGATGTCGTCTGGTGCGCCCGGCGTGATGCCCAGTTCCGCGAGCAGCGCGTCGTCGCCCAATTCCTGGGGCGCCACGGCTGCTGGGCCATTGCCATCCAGCAGGCCATCACGATCGAGACTGGCCAGCAATTCGCGCGCTTCCGGAAGGCTACGCAGGCGGTCTAGCCGCACCGCATAGAGGCGCTCGAAAATGTCACGGTCATCACCGTGCCGAGGCAAATGTCCATGCTCAGCCACGAAGCGTTGAATATCCTCAAAACCGGCAATGATCCGTTCTTGCAGCGGTGTCAGGGCACGCTTGGGCTCTGCCGTTGTCTCGACACCCAGTTCGGCCAGCAGTTCAAGATCGCTCAGCTCAGCCATCAGCCGCCGCCTTTGCCGCATGACGTTGCAGGAAGGCGATGCCCTCGGCCATCTTGCGCTCCCAGGCATCCTGCGAGGTCAGCGAGGGAAGGCGCCCGCGCTCCCGCTTGAACTCGAGCGCGCGCTCGGCCAGCATCCGCGCATCCTCGTAGGTCAGCTTGTCCTTCTTGGCGTTGATGACAGCCTGCACCTGCAACAGGGTCTTCTCGTCCATCGCCTTGGCCAGCACGGCATAGGTGGCGTCAAACGGATTGACGCGGTCGATCAGATCGATGTCGAGGTCGGTAACGCTCAGGGCAAATTTGCGCACCCCATCGATGAAAGCTGTACTGCCCGAAAACTCCCCATCGACCACATCGCCGACCATGGCGGCCTTGGCCTGCTGGGTCAGTGTCAGGGCGGCAATGGCGTGCTGACGAACCGCTTCCTGGTCATCTTCGCTGAGGTCAGGGAATTTCTCGCGGATGATCTTGCCCATCTTCAGCTGGGTCAGCTCCTCGGGTAC
>NZ_MKVS01000039.1:0-5391 GCF_001898925.1 Novosphingobium sp. 63-713 | reverse complement strand
CCGGACCCATTAACGGGATTCCCATCTGCCATTGAGTGTGATTCAACGCGTCCTGCGAGGAGGCGTTGGCAATGGCGGATTTCTTTTGGTTTTCGGATGCCCAGTGGGCGCGGATTGAGCCGCTGTTGCCGACCGGCACACGCGGCATGAAGCGGGTGGATGACCGCCGGGTACTGTCGGGGATCGTCCATGCCCTGCAAAGCGGCGGGCGCTGGGGCGATTGTCCGCCGGTCTATGGCCCAAAGAAGACGCTCTACAACCGCTTCGTGCGCTGGGCCGAGCGGGGCATCTGGGAGAACATCTTCAGTGCGTTGGCCGGCGCCGAGGATGTCCCCGACCGGCTGTTCATCGACAGTACCTGCATCAAGGTCCACCGCACCGCTGGCGGCGCAAAAGGGGGGCCTTGGCCAATGGTATCGGCCAGACACGCGGCGGCCGCAACACCAAGCTCCACGCCGTCTGCGACGTGAAGGGCCGTCCCTGCGTCCTGCTCCTGACCCCCGGAAACGCTCACGATATGCGGGTTGCGCAGCAGTGCATCGCGGCGATGCCGCCCTCGGCAGAGCTGGTCGGCGACAAGGGTTACGACAGCAACGACCTGCGCGCCTGGCTCGCCTCGCGCGGCACCACCGCGGTCATCCCCTCCAAGCGCAACCGAAAGGTCCAGCTAGATTGCGATCCGGCCATCTACAAACAGCGCAACGTCATCGAACGGATGTTCTGCCGCTTCAAGGACTGGCGGCGCGTCGCCATGCGCTTCGACCGCAACATCAAAACCTTCATGGCAACCATCGCCATCGCTGCTACCGTGATCTGGTGGCTCTAATGAGTCCGCACCCTAGGAAGAGGCGCCAGCGGGCAGGGTTACAAAAAATCAATGGCGATCGCTAGAGCTTGCCCTATCGAATCTTGCCTATCGCCCCTCGACCATCGCCCGGAAGTCCTTAATCGCCTTCCAGTATGCCGAATGCCCCTTACTCTCGGTATAGTGAATGAACCACTCGATCAGCTCCTCCGGCCCCTTCACGTAAACGGTTGCCGTAGGCTGAGCGACGCGCTTGCGGCGAACGACCCCCCTCCCCTGCCCCCGGTCGGTAAAGCCGACGCGTTCTGCACGCTCCATCGCATCACGCTCGCGCATCCGGTCGTTTTCAATGGGTCCATTCGGCATTCCACCAAGATCCAGCTTAGTTGCCGCAGCCTCTGCCTTGGGCTTAGCTCCACCCTTCCCGAAACCGAAATCCGTCATCCCGGATACTCCTCCCGCATGGCATTCACGACAGCCTGCGCAAGCTCGGCCGCATTGGTGATGGCATTTTGCACGCCGGATGTTGTCGCGTTGTCCAGCTCGGACAGCAGCATCCCAAACTCAAAAATATCCCGGTAGGCAGCGCGTTCGACCAATGCTGTGTTCAGAAGCGGCAACTCTGCCGCCCTGATCGCATCAACGATGCGCTTTGCCGTCTTCGTTTCGATCGCCGCGTTGATCCTGCTCCTGACAAGCCGGAAGGGAATGCGGCGCTCAAGCGCCTCCTCTTCCTCTTGGATAGCCCTCACGGCCTGAGCCGCCAATTCGGCGTCGATGGGAGATAGATTGAAAGGCACGAGGACCATGTGCGAGCGCGCCAGGGCGCGCGATGTCATGCGCGATGCTGACCCTTCCAGATCGATGATGACAAACTGATCTTCCTTAGAGATGCGGTCGATGGTGCCGATCATCTCGGATTCAGTTGGCCTCGGTATCACACGATATGGCAACTCTTTGCCCGCCGCTATCCGCTTCGCCGCCCACTTTTCGATAATCGCATTAGGGTCGGCATCGATGACACTGACACGTGCGCCGTTTGAAGCAAGGGTATCCGCCAGGACGAGTGCAAGCGTCGTTTTACCGGCCCCTCCCTTCGGGTTGCCAATCGAGATTACCGCCATTTTTGCCCCTTCGCCTCACTGTGAATCGTCAGGCAATCCGCCCGCAATCTAAAGGCTTTCGATATAATTGCGAGTTCCTTTCTATAGGCAGTCGCAATCTATGTCCATTGCCTTTCGCTAGGCATGCTATTGC
Source organism: Novosphingobium sp. 63-713 (assembly GCF_001898925.1). Classification (NCBI taxonomy): domain Bacteria; kingdom Pseudomonadati; phylum Pseudomonadota; class Alphaproteobacteria; order Sphingomonadales; family Sphingomonadaceae; genus Novosphingobium; species Novosphingobium sp. 63-713. Next base: position 3,329 of record NZ_MKVS01000039.1, on the reverse strand, counting down.
GCAATTCTTTTTCAAGGCAATCGAAAGGCGATTAATTGCCTTGCGATTGCTAAATAGCAATCCTTTTAGAAATCTTAAAGTGAGCGGGGCAGCATCGGTCGCCCCGCTGCCAGCTCAGTCATCATGGCCGAAATCAGCCGGATCGCCATGCTGTGAAAGCGTCGCGAAACCACCAGCAATCAGGTCCACGCTATAGACCGTCTGCCCTTCGCGCTCATACTGCGTCTGGCGAACCCGGCCTACGATTTGAACGAGGTCGCCACGTCCCAATGTCCCGACACGCTCCATAGCCTTGCCGAAAACAGTCACACGGTTCCAATGGGTGTCATCCTCCCACTGCCCGCTGACCTTGCGGCCATAATTGGCGGCTACGTTGATGTAAGCCACCTTTTCCAGCACTGCTGTCCGGCCCACCCGAACAATGATACGAAACTCTGCGATATTCTTCATGGCTCATTCCTTCATGCGTCGTTGCTGACGCACACCCCCGGAACGGCCACCTGGCGCGGGCAAGCTGAAAAACGGAGGGTCCGGTTACGGAAACCGTCGTCGCACAGCGACGGTTATCCGCTTGGGGCAAAGACCAGACACGCAAGGGCAGGGGAGGCGTTCAAGTGCGTCAGACAACAACACGCCCATGAAGGAGAGGCGCGATGTCAAATCAGCATCACTCAGACGGATGCGAGCCTGAAAAGGATGGTGCGAACAGACTGCTGTGACCTTCGCGCAACTAACTGACTGGGCAGGGCAAGGGGCCTGGCTCGGAAGCTGATACCTCTGTGGCCTGCTCGCGGCGGAGCCGCTTGTAGATAGCCTGGCGGCTCACACCCAGAAGATCGGCGACGGACGCCACACTCATTTCAGCAGGGCCTGACATCAGCGCCTTAACCTGCTGCCACTGTGAATCGCTGACCGACGGCGGCCGCCCCAACCGTTTGCCAGCGCGACGAGCCGCCTGGAGCCCCGCATTGGTACGCTCTCGGATCACATCGCGCTCAAACTGAGCAAAGGCCCCAACCATATGAAAGAACAGCCGGCCACCGGGCGTCACCGTTTCGATCTGCTCGGTCAAGGACCGAAAACCAAGATCAAGTTTGGCCAGCAACTCCAACTCGGTGACGAGGGAGGTAAGAGACCGGCCCAGTCGATCTAACCGCCATACAATAATCTCATCGCCAGCCCTGGCGTGCCGCAGCAAGTCCGCAAAGGCCGGTTTGAGAACCATCGATCCGCTAACCCCCTTATCCTCGAAGATGCGCTCCACCCCCGCAGCGCGAAGCGCGTCAATTTGCAAAGCGAGGTTCTGCTCCCCCGTGCTGACGCGAGCATATCCAAGCTTCATTCCCCAGCCTCCCAAGGATTGATAACAGCCACACCGCCAGCCTCAAAGGGGGCAACATCGCGCGTGGCAACAGCAAAGCCCTTCGATGCGGCTATAGCGGCAATGTAGCCATTTGGTGTTGGAAAGTCCCTGCCGCTGTTCTCGACTTCTACCGCCGAATGCGCATAATGCTGCGCGGCATCGCTATCGAAAGGCAGAATGCGTCCGGCAAACAGCGGCTCAAGGCCGGTGAGCACAGCACCGAGATTCTCCTTACGACGACCGGCCGGAAGCATGGCGATACCAAACAGCAACTCGGCTTGGCTAACCGATGTGAGAAACAGAACCTCCGCTAGCTGATCGTCAAGCCAGCGCCGTACACTCTCTGCGGGATCGGGCTTCATCATTTCCGAAATGACGTTCGTATCAAGAATAATCATCAATCGAAGCTCAGCGGCTCAGCGGGCTTGCTGTCGCGCGAGGCTTCCATTGCAGCAATGTCGTCATTGGTCAGCCCAATCTCACGGCCAAGCTCCCAAAGAGCTTGCCCCATCTTCAGGCGCGACGCCGGCTTAACGGCTGCCGCGAGAATAGCGCGCACTTCCGCCTCCGTGCTCTGGCCGTGGCTTGCAGCGAGGGCCTTGAGGCCCCGATGGACGTCATCAGGTATATTGCGGATCGTCAAAGCTGGCATAACGCCATCACTCCTGCTATCATAATGATGAAAGTGATAGCATCTATCAAAAATGTCAACTTAATCTGAATTATTTCTGATTAAGTTGACAGCATCAAACCAAGCTGTTCTGCTGCACTGCACAATCGGGAGAAACCCCGGCTATTCTCAAGGCCCGTGGAGCACGAGGTTGTCAGTCAATAAAACCACCGTTTAGTTGAAACGAGGGAAGAGAAGATTGGCCACGCAGTCGCAATCAGCGCGAGGAGAGCCAAATGCGTCCCCTTTGACTTGAGACGGCTTCTTGGGCAGACAGCGCGAATATCTATCATCAGGTCATGGCGGGAACGTGGCGCTTAAAAGCCGCGATCCAAGCGACTACCAAATGTCGATCCTCGAAACGGTTGGAACGAGCGCGACGCTTAATGACCTGCTGGAATTGGAATGCCGGTGAAAGGACAAGCTCCAAAGCAGGCAGATGAGGCTCAACCGAAACTAAGGATCATCCGCCCCAACGATCAATCGCTTCCGGCCCGAAATGAAGCGCCCCACCGAAAGGCTCGATGCCTTTTATATTCCGATGATCGGCAGGCGTGAAGCTGACGTGGGCTCGAAAGGACGGAAACTCCCAAAGCCCGCCAGCGCGGCGATGGGCAGTATGCTGCTGTTGCAGCCGGGGGGACTTGAACTCTAAGGCGATCAACTCGCCTAGCCCGGATATCTCACAGCGCCGTTTGATCTGACCTGGCGGGGCGCTTTCGCGGCCCTACGGCGGTGACGGAGGCGATGGCGAAGCGCGGCGCCAACTCATCGGGGATTTTCGGCAGTTGCGTGGCGAGCGCCGCCGTTCCCGCGACGGCGGGTGGAGCAAGGCGGCGGATTTTGGGCTGTGCGCTGTCTGTTTCGTCAGCGCGCCGCAGCAGTTCGCAAGGCGAGATGGGCGAGTTCCCATTCGTCGCGCCACGGGTAAGCGGATGCCATGGCTACCTTGATGCGTCGGACGCTGACGGTGACGCGGGCACCGATCTTGAGGAGCTTGAGGCGGATGGTGCCGCAGGTCGCGTTGGCGAACTGGGTGAAGCGCAGGCCGATACGGCGCAGCGCACAGAGCAACACGTAGGCCATGGATGCGAACCATAGCCGCAACTGATTTGCGCGCATTGTAGTGCTCGATGTGCGGTCAGCGAACAGGTCAGCCTGGCACTCCTTGATGCGGTTCTCCATCTCGCCGCGCGCGCAATAGTGGACTTGTAACGGATTTGTGCCGGTCACCTGAGCGTTTTATGCTCGCAACAGGAGACCGACGAGATGATGAAGCATAGTGAAGATTTTAAG
>NZ_MKVS01000038.1:0-37167 GCF_001898925.1 Novosphingobium sp. 63-713 | reverse complement strand
AGCCGCATTAAAGGCCGGACACATGGCCGCACCGACCACCAAGTGCACACGCTCACCAAACCCCTTGCCAACGGAGAGCCGTCCACACATGGGCGCCACCCGCCCTTCCACGGTGGCGCCCATTCCCTCACCCGCTGATAATTACCTCCCGCCCCTCCATCGCCTTGGCCTGACCGCCGATGGTATAGCGCACACCAACCTCCTCGATGTCGAACCCGGCAAAGATCCGGCGTACCTCGGACCGGTCGTTGAGCGACAGGATAAACCGCCCGCTGATCCCGCGCAGCACATCGGCCATCTGCTCGAATTCCTCGCGCCCGAACATGCCCTTGCCATAGTCGCCTTCGCAGCCATGATAGGGCGGATCGAGATAGAACAGCGTCCCCGCCCGGTCATAGCGCGCGACAAAATCCGCCCAGGGCAAGCGCTCGATCACCACACTCGACAGGCGCTCATGCACTGCCTCGACCATCGGCCCCAGCTTTGACACATCGAATCGCGCAGGGCTGGCGGGCGAGATCCCGAAACGCCTGCCCGCCACTTTCCCGCCAAAGGCACAGCGCTGGAGATACAAAAACCGCGCCGACCGCTCCAGATCGGTCAGGCTTTCGGGCGGCAAGGCGGCCAGCTTCTCAAACCCCGCGCGACTCGTCACCTGCCAGCGCAGCATGTCCATAAACGGCTGATAATGCCGCTGCACCACGCGAAAGAAGGTGGAAACGTCTTCGCTCCAATCATTGATGACCTCGGCATTGGGGCGCCGGTCGCGCCGGAAAAACACCCCGCCCATGCCGACAAACACCTCGGCATAGGTGGTATGCGGCACGGCATTGATCCGCTCGACCAGGCGGCGCGACAGATTGCGCTTGCCCCCGATATAGGGCGCCAGCGGGCGCACCGGCGCCACCTTTTCCGCCACCATTGCATCCATGTTGAAAGAAACCGGATTCGACTCTTGCATGCTCAAACTCTCATAGGCCCGCCGCCAGCGTTGGCACGGCGGGATGGACCCAGGACGGGCCCGATTGGGACATGACGAAAGCAACTCGTCGGATTGGGGCGCGCCAACGCCCCATCCCCCGCCGCATTCACCGGCGGGATGGATTTCAGGAGCGCCGCGCGCTGCTTGCACCACCGGCAGGCACAATGGTTCCGTCCTGCCGGATCAACCGCCCATCGGCGCAGGTCCAATCGCGGAAGGAAAGCAGCGCCACCCCGAACCAGTCATTCATGCGCAGCATCCGGCGGATGATCGGCACGATCTCGGTCAGGTAAAATGTGTCGATCGCCTCGCTCACCTTGCCAAAGCCACCGCTGTTCTGCGGGATGATCCCGATCAGCGGCGGCGGCATCCGATGCGCGGCCAGCATATCGTCCCGGCTGATGTTCTTGACCGCCGTGAACTCGTCATGCGCGGTGATGTTGCCGATCGGCAGGATCTGGACGCCGTCCTTCTTCCCGCCGGGCGAGTAGATCAGCATGTTCTTGAAATTGCCCGCGCCCTTGGACTGGCGGATCTTGTCGGTGATCGTGTCGACCATCTCCTGATCGGCCAGCGGATCGTTGATGTAGAGAATGAAACCCGCATGGTTGCCGTTGAGGTAATAGCGGCGGCGGAACAGCGTGGCGTTCTCCGAGAGCAGCGCCGATTGCAGTGCCGACAGCCATTCGGGCAGGCCATAGATCTCCTGCGCCACATCAGGCTGCATCAGATGGAACACGCGGCCGGGCGCAAACTGATGCTCCTGCCCCAGCGCGCCATTGACGAACCAATAGGTGTCCGCCGCCACGCCCGCGCGCGTATGCACCGCCGGGCTATGCTTGGCCGCCGCGATCCGGCCCGACAGGTTGGGTACGTTCTCCAGATAGCCATTGCCCATCTGGACAAAATCCAGGGCGAACCGCTCGAAATCATCGGCACCGAGCCAGCGCGATGCCACCATCTGCGAGACCAGCAAATTGACGCGCAAAGCCACCGCGCTGCGATGATAGGGCGTGGCGTTGAACACCTGCGCCAGCTTGCCCATCGGCAGCGGTGGTTCATACCAGCGCCCATTGTGCCAGACCTCGAAATAGGCCGACAGTTCGCGCCGGTCGAGCACGCTCTCGGCATCGCCAAAGGTGAACACATCGCCGCGTAGGGGCGCAGCTTTTGCGGGCGCACCGGCCTCCTGCTCGATCAGGGCCACTTCGGTGGAAGGCGCATCGGTCATCAATCGGCTCCTCAATCGTCGGCTTATTAATCATCTGACGTCGCCACTCGGCCTCGGCTCGCTCCACTGGCGGCCCCGGCATCGAGCGGTTCATTGGAAAGGGCGTTGAGCAAAGCCCAAGCAAGGTCGGCATGGCCGATCTCGCCATTGCGGCGGGCGACATAGGTGACGCCCCGCCCGCTGCCGGTCAGCGCGGGCCGGATCGCCATCAAGGCCGCCATCAGGTCGGTCCACTGCTCATCGAACTCGATGCGGCCGGAATTGAAGACGTTCTGGGCTTTCACCACCAAGGCCGTCTTGCTGGCCACTGAATATTCGATCCGCCGCGCGCGCGGGAACCAGCCGACCACCAGTTCATAGACCGCCTGCCCCGCGCCGGTGGTATCGATGGCGATATCGGTGACGTTGTACCGGGCCGCGATATCCCTGATGAAATCGGCCTGCCCCTGAAAATCGCGCCCGTTGAGCCGGTATTTGGCCAGCACCCGGAACTTGCCCTTGCCGGGCTGCTCAGGCGGCGCCAGCACCACTAGCGCGGCATCATCGCGCCCCTGCTTATTGGGATCGTACCCCAGCCACACCGGCTTATCGCCAAAGGGCCGCCCACCCGCCACCTCGGCCAGCGCAGGCCGGAAATCGCGCCAGCGATAGAAGGCATCGACCCGCGCGGGCGCAATCCGGCTGAAGGGAAAGCTGCTCTCGCTGTCATCGACGAACTGGCAATTGTAGAGGTTTTCAAATTCCTCTTCGCTGCATTCGCCGCGCAGTTCCTCCTTGTCGATGCGCCCGCCAGCGCCGCCCGCAATGGCGTCGTCGAGCGTGACCATCTGGCACCAAGAACCATCGGGCATGATCGCCCCGGCGCGCAGGTTCTTGTGGCTGATGTCAAAGGGCCGCTGATCGCCCTTCTTGCGCCCCCGGTTCCATTCCTCGCCGCTCCAAAAGGCATAGGCTTCATGGGTTTTGGTCGATGGCGTCGAGAAATAGGTGCGCTTGTAGATGGTGAGCGTTGCCATCGCGGCGGCCACCTTGCGCAAGCGCGCAAAGCCGTGGACCCAGAAGAATTCGTCGAAATAGAAGTCGCCGCTTTCCCCCTGCGCGGTGTTGCTGTTGGTCGAGAGCGGATAGAGCCCCACCCCATCCAGCCGGATCTCGGCCTTGCCCGCCTCCTCATCGGCGGGATGGAGCCCCGAGAAATCCAGCATCAGCGGATTGCCCTTGAGATCGACGCCGGTGACGCGCTTTACCCATCCGGTGATCTCGCGGATGAACTTCTTCGCCTGCCGCTCGCTGGCCGAGAGGAAGATCTGGTTGCGCGGCTGCTCGCCATGGAGAACCGCCTCGCCGATCTTGGCCATGGCCTCGCGCGCGAAATAGGCGGTGGCGCCGATCTGGCGGCTCTTGAGGATCTTGCGGGTGCGCTGTTCGCGCTGCTCCCACCAGCCCTCCTGATAGTCATCGCACCATTCGTGGAAGTCGGTGAGCAGCGCTTCCCAATGCTCAAGGCTAAGGAAATTCTTGCGCTTGTCCGCCCGCTTGGCCTTGGCCTTGTCATCGTTGCGGCGGCCCACTGCCTCGTTGAGGTCGCCTTCCTTGCCGCTCTCATTGTATTTGCGGATGCGCGCGGCGGTCTGCATCTGGCGCATCAGAAAATCGACGCGCTTCATATCGCCTTCGGTGAAAGGCTCCTTGCAAAGGTAGGTCGCCAGCTTGGCCTCAAGGTGATCCTCGACCACCTCGAGCGGGCTGTCGGCATCCCAATCGCCCCGCCGCTTCCAGCTGGCCACCGTGTTGTAATTCTCGCCCAGTTCGCGCGCGATATCGGCCAGATCCCAGCCGCGATGGAACAGCGACTTGGCCTCGCGGCTCTTGGCGCGCGTCACCTGTCGGCTCTGGGTCGGGGCTGCGTCATCATCGGGGGCGGGTTTTGGGGTCATGATCCTGCCATGCCCTGATCGGGGGGGGCCGCGCGCCGGGGTGCCGGTGTAACCCGCCGGGTTACTGTGCCCGCGCGTTGCAGGAAGGCCGGTTGCCGTGGATTTCAGGGGTCAATGCTGATCCGCCCCGCCAAATCCCCGGAGTAACCCGATGAAGACCAAGCCCTTCCTGCTCGCCACCGCCGGTTCGACGGTCGATGGCCGCGAGATTTCTGAAACTGACATCGAACAGATGGCCTCGAGCTATGATCCCAAGACCTATGGCGCGCGGGTCAATATCGAACATATCCGGGGCATCAGCGGGCAATCGCCCTTCTTCGCCTATGGCGATGTGGATTCGGTCACGGTCGGCGAGACCGAGGTCAATTTCAACGGCAAGATCGAGAAGCGCAAGGCGCTGTTCGGCGTGCTGGACGTAACCGACAATGCCAAAGCGCTCAACGAGGCCAGCCAGAAGGTTTACCCCTCGATCGAGATCCTGCCCAATTTCGGCGGCAAGGGCTTCTCCTATCTGGGCGGTGTGGCGCTCACCGACAGCCCGGCGGCCATCGCCACCGAGCGCCTCAAGTTCAGCCGTTTTCAGCCCGGCGCCATGGTGCTGGCCCGCGAGGAGGCCGCCGCGCTCGAATTCGCCGATGACGGCGCCGCCACCGAAAGCGCCAAGGGCCTGCTCGAAAGCATGAAGGGCATGCTGGACAAATTCACCGCCAGCTTTGCCCCCGCACCCAAGCCGGAAGACAAGCCCGAAACCAAGCCCGATGGGCAGCAGCCGGCCAGCCTCGATTTTGCCGCCCTGCGCGGCGTCTTCGAAGAATTCGGCACGACCGTCACCACCTCCATTGAAGGGCTGCGCAGCGAATTCCGCAACGAAGCCGATGCCCAGGCGCTCAAGCTCAAGAAGCTCGAGGACGCGCAGGAAGGCACCCCGGCCCACAGTTTCCAGCGCCGCCCGATCGCCGATGGCAGCAGCCACGCCAGCGCCGACAGCAAATACATCTTCTGACCCTGCCCTCCCAAGCCCCGCACCCCAATGCCAAGGAACGCAGCTTCATGTCTCAAATCCACACCCTTTCTGATCGCGGGCGCGGCGCGCTGGATCAGCTTCTCGCCAACATCGGCAGCGCCAACGGCACCCGCAATGTGGCGCGCAATTTCTCGCTTTCCCCCACCAGCGAGCAGCGGCTCGAGGATCTCCAGCGCGAGAGCGTCGGCTTTCTCCAGCGCGTCAATGTGATGGGCGTGCGCGACCTCCAGGGGCAGGTGATCGGCCTTGGCACCTCGAATATGATCGCAAGCCGCCAGAGCCGCAGCAATCTGCCGCGCAAGCCGCGCTATGTCGGCCAGATGCAGGACCGCAAGTTCCAGCTCTATTCGACGCTGTTCGACACGATGCTGCCCTGGGAAGTGATCGACGCCTGGTCGAAATTCCCCGACTTTGCCGCGCGCTATGGCCGCCATGTTGCGGTCTCGGTGGCGCTCTCGCGGATCTCGGTGGGCTTCAACGGGCTTGAGGCGGCCGAGGATACCGACGCCGAGGACAACCCGCTGGGCGAGGACGTCAACATCGGTTGGCTGCACAAGCTGCGCCTTGAACGCCCCGACCATGTCATGGGCCGCGCCACCGTCACTGCTGGCGGAGTCACCACTGCGACGGGCGCCGCCGCGCCGATCTACATCGGGCCGGATGCCAATCATGCGCAGGGCGATTACAAAAACATCGATGCCCTGGCCTATGAGCTGATCGCGGGCATGCCCTCCTATGCGCGGGCCAGCACCGATCATGTCGTGATCGTCAGCCAGGATCTGGTGGATGAAAAATACTTCCCGATGATCAACCGCCCGCTCTCCGACACGATCGACGGCGGCAAATCGACCAGCGATCAGGTGGTCTCCGACCTCATCATGTCGACCAAGCAGATCGGCGGGCGCCCGGCGGCGATCGCTCCCTTCTTCCCCGAAGGCACGATGGCCATCACCCCGCTGGGCCGCGCCAATGCGCCCGACAGCTCGAACCTCTCGATCTATTATCAGGAAGGTTCGCGCCGCCGCTACATCAAGGATGAGCCGGAAAACATGGCGGCCCTCGTCGACTATAACAGCGTCAACGAAGGCTATGTGATCGAAAGCACCGATTACATGACCATGGCCGAAAACATCACCTTCGGCGCCCGGCCGTAACACCCCCCGTCTTGCTGACACTCCCGCCCGCTGGCCCGCGCGTCGGTGGGCGGTCATCACGAAAGCCCCGCTTATGGTCTCCGCCTTTCGCCGCCACCAGATGCGCGTGCGCGCCCTGCAATCGGGCGCGGCCCAGCCTGATACGGCCCCTGCCGCCGCGCCCGAACATGCGCTCGATACGCCTCTTGGTCAGGAATATGCCGCCCTGCGCGTGGCGCTCCATGACAATCTGCGCTCCCTCTCCGACATTGCCAGCATTGAGGCCCGAAATCCGGTCAAGGTCGAGATGGCCCGCACCTTCGCCCCATGGATCGAGGGCGTGCTGCAGGCAGGCGAACAGGGGCAGGCCGCGCAGGATGAGATCTTGGTGTGGAACCTGATCTGGGCCATCGACTACCGCGATTGGGACTATGCCCTTCGCCTTGCCGCCCATGCGATCCGGTTCAATCTCACCCAGCCGGAACGCTACAACCGCACCATCCCCTGCTTTGTGGGCGAGGATATCGCCAAGCTGAGCCTCGACCAGCAGGAAGCCGTGCCCCATGAGGTGCTTTGCCGCGTCCTCGCGCTGATCGAGGGCCACGACATGCCAGACCCGGCCAAGGCCAAGCTGCACAAGGCGCTGGCCCGCTCCTTCACGCGGCGCGCCGATGCCTTCGACCCCGCCGCCGACAACGCGCCTGCCGGTGGCAAGGCGGCCTATCTCTCCGAAGCGCTCGACCACGCCCGCCGCGCCCACCAGCTCGACAGCAGCATCGGCGTCAGATCCGATATCCGCAGCCTCGAAAAGGCCCTGCGCAAACTTGCCCCCGAAGGCGCGGGCGGGGATGCGGGCGAGGATGACGAGGAAACCGAATAACCAGTTCGCCCCACGGCGGCGGGGGGCGGTTGGCGCGGACGGCGCCCTTTGTGACAGCCAGCCCACACCATCCTCACCCCCCGTTTGAACGCAAAGGCCCCGCCCATGAGCAGCTTCACCCCCACCCCCATCGCCCCGCCCGATGCCGATGACGCGCAGGTGGTAGCCGATGGCTGGTTCCCGCCGGTCAAACTGGCCGATGTGCGCGAAGGCATGAACGTCGGCGGCGGCGCCATCACCCAGCTCCAGCTCACCCTTGCCATCGAGGGCGGCATGCTCTCGGCCCTGCGCCAGCTTGCCGCATGGCGCACCGCCCGCGCGCTGGCCGGGGCAGCAAACCTTGCCGATGTCACCACCGACACGCTCAACGAAAAGAACCGCGCCGAGCTGCTCTGGACCCGCGCAGTGGGCTATTACGCCGCAGCCGACATCGCCGCAGGCAACCGCGATATTGCCTCCTCCGACAGCGGCCTTGCCCGCGCCTCGGAAAAGGCTGCACTGGCCGACGAATACCGGCGCGAAGGCCATGCCGCGATTGCCGACCTGCTCTCCATCGGCGGCTCATCGGTCGCGCGCAACCGCGTGGAGATGCTGTGACCCAGACCGCCACCGCCATGGACGGCGAAACCGTGGATGAGATCTGCCACCGCGTCCTGGGCAAGACGGCGGGTGTTACCGAGCAGGTGCTGGGCCTCAACCCCGGCCTTGCCGAGTTGGGGCCGCGCCTGCCTGGCGGCACGGCGATGATCCTGCCCGATGCCGCCGAGGCGCAGACCGCCACCATCGATATCGTGCAGCTCTGGGATTAACGCGCCATGCTGAAAATCAACCTCCTGCGCGATGCCCTGATGAAGGCGATGCCCGAACTCAAGGCCGCGCCCAAGAACCTCATCATGTGGGTGGATCGCGGCAAGGTGCAGTCGCGCGACACCGACGATCTCTCCTTCGCCTTTGAATTCCAGCTCAACGTCCTGCTGGTTGAATTCGCGGGCGATATCGCCGACTTCGCTCTTGCCCTCCTGATCTGGCTGCGCACCAACCAACCCAATGTGTTCGCCATGGGGGCTGACGCCTTCGACTTCGAGGTCGACATCCTCGACAATGGCAAGGCTGATGTGCAGATTCGCCTGCAACTACGCCAAGGCGTGGCCGTGGATGAAACGCCCCAAGGCGCCAAGGCCCGCTACCTGCCCGAGCCCGATCCGCTCTTTCCCGACGATCTGCCCTTCGGCGGCCTCGATGCCGACCCAATCCTGACCTCCATCACTGTCAATGGTGAGGATCTGCCGCCATGGGGTGTGGTCGATGGCGGATGATCTCTCCCGCCTCGATGAATGGTTTGGCCGGATCGTGGCAGGCATGGAACCGACCCAGCGCCGCAAGGCTACGCTCAAGCTGGGTCGCCTGTTGCGCCAGGCCAACCTCAAACGCATCGCCGCCAACATCGATCCAGACGGCGCCCCCTTCGCCCCGCGCAAGCCCCGGCGCGATCTGCGCGGCCGCCTGCGCAAGGGTGCCCGCGGCAGGATGTTCAAGGGCCTGCGCAAAATGGCCAAGTGGCGCATCGATGCCGCCGCCGATGGTGTGGAAATCAGCCCCGTCACCAACACTGCCGACCGCGTAGGTTCCGTCAGCCAGTTCGGCCTCACGGTCACAGTAGGCCGGGGCCGCGATGGCCGAAAGATCCGCGCCAAATATGCCGAGCGGCGGTTGCTGGGCTTTGGGCGGGAGGATGAGGATCTGGCGTTGCAGGTGGCGGGGGAAATGCTGGAGGCGGAGTGAGGTTAGGCCGCCCAGTCAGCGGATGGCAGCAGTCGACCAACTCTCGCCGTTCCGATGTACCGAGGTAAACGTCCGCTAGCGCCGAAACCTTCCGTTGGCATATGGTCGCATACCCGCTCCGATTGCCCCTTTCAAAACAACGGTTCAAGTCTTACGCTCTCGCTATAACTGGGATGAAAGGAAGCCAACTTGCACCGTATCATTGCGATGCCCTTTGCCTGTCTTCTCCTTTCTTTGGCCTCCGCGACATGCAGCGCCGCTGAGACTGCCCCCACCGTCGGCTTCTACAAGCTCGACGATTTGAGAATTTCCGGTGCGACGAGCGTCGTATCAGTCAAATCAGGCTTTTCCGACCTGGACCTGCTGGTCACAGTCGACACTGCGGGAAACGTCATCGACGCCAAGCCTATCGACAACTTCCAAAAGCTCGATCCGGCACCAGCGCTTGCGCTCGTGAAAAATTGGAAATTTCGTCCTCCTACATTTGAAGGCAAGCCCGTCAACGCTATCGGAAGGGTCAGCATAGAATACAACATGCAGGCCACGCCCCCTAATCCCAAAGCGACTTTCCCGACCAGCGCGGCGCCAAATGAAACTGCCATCGCGTTGGATCGCGGCGCCTGTTTCGGCTCATGTCCCGATTATCATGTCAGCATTCGGGGCGACGGTCTGGTCGAATTCAGCACGAGAGAAGATCACCTTAAGGGGCAGGCCGCCGAGGTCCACCTGCAATACAATGGACACAACGTTTTACTTCCCGGGCACCACATAGCGCGCGTTGATCCAGCGGCTGTTGCGGATTTGCTCGAACAATTCCGCAAGGCACAGTTCTTTGGGTTGAAGTCCGAATACTTCTATGGCGCTACCGATAATCCGACGCAGGTTCTCGCCCTCCAGATTGGCGCAAACCGAAAGGTCGTGACCGATTATATCGGCACTCAGGCCGGAATGCCTCAGGAGGTCAGGGATCTTGAAGCGGCGGTGGACAAGGTGGCGGGCACCGAACGCTGGGTGAGCGGCAATGCCGAAACTTTAATCGAACTGGATGCGGCTGACTTTGACTACCACTCGAAAGATGCGGGTTTGTTGGCGGCCGCAGCCGCCTGGAAACTCCATGACTATCGCCCCGCTCCCGGAACCGAACAGTTGATCATCGAAATGGTTAAGCGCGGGGTAGAGTTGAGCATGCCCATCGAACAGCAAACGCTGGGGTCGATCTTGCTGCAGGCCGCGGCGCAACGCGGTAGTGATCCGTTGTTTAACGCGCTTGTCGCGCATGGGGTAATGAACACTGTCTCGAAATCAGCGCTGAATGAAGCCTTTCTGACTGTAGGTTGCAGCCCGGCGATTGGCAGAGCGCTCGTCAAGGCAGGAGCCGATCCTCGCGGCATGGGTAAAAATGGAACCGCCCTAACGGCCCTTCGATCCAGCTACTCGACTTGCGACGCCACGCCCGAAAAGACGCTGGAGATGGCGAGTGAGCTGATCCAGCTTGGCGTTCCCTTGGAGGCTCGCGACAACCTTGGCTGGACAGCCTTGATGGGCTGCGAATCCCCAGAGCTTGCACAACTTCTTTTGAACCACGGCGCTGATCCGAAGGCGCGGGCGAAAGACGGGACCACTACAGTTTTGGCCACAGACGATGATCGCGTTGCCTTGATCCTCTTGCGCGCTGGCGCCGATCCGCTGGCCCGAAATGACAATGGAACCGTGCGCGACCAAGCAGTGAAAGGCCATATGCCTGCTACGCTGGCATGGCTGGACGCGCACGGCATTCGTTGACGCCGCCATCTTTGCCCTTTCCGCCTGCTCATCATTCGGAACAACACCCTGAGCAATTCGATTCAACACGCTGGGCAACTTGAATGAAGAGCCGCTAAGCCTCGCCCTCCAATCCGTAGCAGCCCTTCCGGACTGTCCGCAGGCCTAGACATAGGAAGGTGGGCTTACGCGGCAAAACGAATGACCGGATTTGGTGAAATTAGTCAGTCCCAGTCGCGGCGCTGACCGGCAGCTATGTCCCACCATCTGCCTCCCTCCCCGTAACCCGCCGGGTTACACCCCCACGCCCTCCCCGCGCGCGCGAAGGGGCGGCACAACGGGGGCATGGCCACCAGCACCTCCGTCATCGATTTATCGCAACTCCCCGCCCCCACGGTGGTGGAGGCGCTCGACTATGAGACGATCCGCGCCGAGCTGATCGCCGATGTGCAGGAATTGCTGCCCACCTGGGACGCCGCCGTGGAGAGCGATCCGGCGGTCAAGGTGCTCGAGGTCGCAGCCTATCGCGAGCTGCTGATCCGCCAGCAGTTCAATGACCGGGCCAAACAATGCCTGCTCGCCTATGCGAGGGACGGCAATCTCGACCATCTTGGCGCGCTGCTGGGCGTCGCGCGCCTGCCGGGCGAACTGGACGAGCCCTATCGCTACCGCATCCAGCTTGCCCCCGACGCCTTCAGCGTGGCCGGGCCGGAATCGGCCTATGAATATCACGCGCTGTCCGCCGACAGCACGATCGCCGACGCCAAGGTCACCAGCCCCAGCCCCGGCGTGGTCCTGGTCTCGATCCTGTCCAAGACCGGCGACGGCGCGGCCAGCGCGGATCAGATCGCCAATGTCGAGGCCGCGCTGGCTGGCGCCCGCCCGCTTACCGATCAGGTCATTGTCCGGTCGGCCACCATCGTGCCCTACACGATCACCGCCGCCATCACCCTGTTCGACGGCCCCGATGGCGATGTGGTGATCGCAGCCGCGTTGGCGGGCGCGCAAGCCTATGTCGCAGCCGCCCGCCGCATCGGCCGCGACATCAACCGCGCCAGCATCTTTGCCGCCATCGGCGTGGCGGGCGTCTCCAATGTCGCGCTGGCCTCCCCGGCGGCGGACATGCCGATGGATGACACCCAATGCGGGCATTGCCTCGCCATCAACCTGACGGTGGCGGGCCGTGGCGAATAATCCTTCCCTTCTGCCGCCCAACGCGCGCCCGCTCGAACATGCGCTGGCCACATCGATGGCGCGCATCGCCGCCATCCCCACCCCGCTCACCGACCTTGTGCGCCCCGATGCGATCCCGGCGCCCATCCTGCCATGGCTGGCATGGGGCCTGTCGGTCCAGCGCTGGCGCCCGAGCTGGAGCGACGCCCAGCGCCGCGCCGCGACCGCGCAGGCGATCCCCAATGCCAAGATCCGTGGGAGCCGCGCCGCTGCCGAAGCGGTGATTGCCGACTATGACCCGCGCATCACGCTGACCGAATGGTGGGAGGCGGGCGGCTCGGGCGTGCCCTACACCTTCTTCGTCACCCTGCCGCTCGATGGTCTGTTCGACACGATCGCTACCGCCAGCTTCGCCGCCGAGCTCTACCGCGATCTGGTCCGCGTCAAACCGGCGCGCGCCCATTTCACCCTGCGCCAGACGGTTTCGTCATGGGCCGCCCTGCCCCTGTTCCCGATTGCCCGCGCCCTGCGCGCCGACCGCTTCGCCGCCGCCACCATCGGCCCCTTCGATGCCGATGAGATCAAACTGCAAACCGAGGATGGCGAGCCGCTCGAAGGCCCCGACGGCATCGCCTGGGAAGATCAATGATGGACAATTTCCAAATCACCCTCACCAGGGCGGGCCTCGGCGCGATCATCCGGGATGACGGCCCCGGCTTCATCACGGTGGTGATCGCCCAGATCGGCCTCACCGACGCTGAATTCACGGTCGCCAGCACGCTCACGGCGCTCCCCGGCGAGTTCAAGCGGCTGGACGTTTCGGGGCAACAGGTGGGCGATGATATCGTCCATATGGTCGCGCTCGATGCCTCGGACGATGCCTATACCTATCGCGGCTTTGCGCTCTATCTGTCCGATGGCACCCTGTTCGGCGCCTATGGCCAAAGTGGGCCGATTGCCGCCAAGGCCCAGCCCAGCGCGACCCATATTGTCGTCGATATCCACCTCTCGGGCGGCATGGCCGATGCCATCAGTTTTGGCGACACCAACTTCCTCAACCCGCCCGCCACCACCACCCGGCAGGGCGTCGTCGAACTGGCAACGGTCGAAGAAGCGGCAGCGGGCCTCGATCCCTTGCGCGCGATCACCCCGGCCACCGCCTATGGCGCGTTGCTTGACTGGCTGCGCGGGCGCAACATCAGCGTGGGCCTGATCGATGCCTATACGCCCAATATCGGCACCACCGGCGCGGTGCGCATTCTTGCCAACGGCCAGACCGGCAAGGCGATCCTGCAATGCCTCAATGTCGATGGCTCGCGGCAATTGGGCTATCTGCTTGTCGATGATACGGGCGCGGCGCAATGGCATGGCGGCCCGTTCAATGCCGATCTGCTGGGCGGGCATGACGCGGGGTGGTTTGCCGATATCGTCTCGCGTCTGGGCTATGTGCCCTTTGACAGCGCAGGGTTCACCGGCGCGGCGGTTAAAGCGGTGCTGGGCTATACGCCGCAGGACGCGGCCGACTTCTCCTTCGGCTCCAACGCCAGCGGCTACTGGCGCAGGATGCCGGGCGGCCTGATCGAGCAATGGGGCGAAGTGACCGCGGGCGAAACCGGTTCACCCCCTGCGCTCAACTTCCCGATACCCTTTACGGACCTTGCCTCGATCAATCTGCAGGTGACCGCCCGCGCGCCCAATATCGGGGCAACCAACGGCAACAAGGTGGGCGGCAACCGGGTCAGTCTGACCCAGTTCAACGTCTTCTCCGACGATCTCAACATGGACGTCTTCTGGCGCGCCATCGGCAAATAAGGAAACGCCAGTGGCCAAAATCACCAATCTTGACCAGCTGATCGCCGCGAATGTCGATGGCAGCGAAACCCTGCCGGTGGTCAAGGGGGCCAAGTCGTGGCGGGTGCGCCTGTCCGACCTGTTCTCCCCGCTCACCGCCATGATCAATGCCATGGCGCCAGCTGCCGCGCAGGGCGCCATGGCCGCCAGCAGCCTTGCCGCATGGGTGGACAGCGGGGCCGCTGTCACCACCGGCTATTCGATCAACGCCGATGGTCAGGCCGTCGCCGTCGCGGGCTATCAGTATCTTGATTATGTGCCCACCGGCGCAGACACCGCCTTTGCCGCGACGGGCACGGAAAACGGCAATGGCACCCAGCTCGCGCTCTATCTCTCGGCCAGCGGCGCCGTGCTGGGGCGTCAGTTCGTCGGCACAGGGGCCTCGGTTGCCTATGTCGATCAGCCGCTTACCCTGCCTGCGGGAACCGCCAAAATCCGCCTGTGCGGGGTGACCGCTGGCGGAGCCACGCTCTCGCTCAAGGTCAACCGCGTCACCACCGGCATCGCCAGCGCGGTGGCGGCCAACACCGGCGCGATTGCCGCCAATGCCGTCACCGCCGCGCTGGGCAAGGCGGCAGCCTCCAGCCTTGGCGCATGGGCCGATTGCGGCGTGGCGCCGGTGGCCGGTTCCTATGTCTCAGCCACCGGCGCGCTGGTCGCCAATGCGGCCTATCAGTATCTCGATTACACGCTGACCGGGGCCGAGGTCGCCCTGCGCGCGACCGGCACAGAAAATGGCGCGGCCACGCAATTGGCGCTCTATCTCTCGGCCAGCGGCGCGGTGCTGGGGCGCGAATTTGTCGGCACCGGATCGGCGGTGGCCTATGCCAATCAGGCGCTGACGGTGCCGAGCGGCACGGCCAAAGTGCGCCTGTCGGGCGCGACCTCCAGCGGGGCGGCCCTCGCGCTCCAGATCAAGACGGTGGTGACCGATCTGGCGGGCACGGTGGCGGCCAACAGCGCCGGGCTGGTCAGCCAGAGCGCGCTGGCCGCAACCCTCGCTTCCTCGCTGGCCTCATGGGCGGACAGCGGCGTGGCCGTGGTCACCGGCTCCTATATCAGCGCCTCGGGTGCGGCGGTGGCCGCTGCCGGGTTCCAATATCTCGATTATGTGGTGACCGCCGCCGACACCGGCTTCAAGGCCAACGCCACGGTCACCGGCACGGCCACGCAACTGGCGGTCTATCTCAACGCCTCGGGCGCGGTCATCGGCCTGCAGGGGGCGGGCACGGCCAGCGCCACCGTCTATGCCGATCAGGCGCTGGCGCTGCCTGCGGGCACCGCCAAAATCCGCCTGTGCGGCTCCACCTCGGGCGGCGCGGCGCTCTCGCTGTCGGTCAACCGCGTGGCCTCCTCGATGGCGGCGCAGGTGGCGGCCAATGCAACGGGCGTGGCCAATGCCATCGCCGCCGCCGCTGCGGGCCAGAGCGCGGCGGACAGTCTCTCGGCATGGGCCGACAGCGGCGGCGCAGTGGTGAACGGCTATTTCATTGACAGCGCGGGCGCGGCGCAGGCCAGCAGCTTCTACAAATATCTCGATTACACCGTCACCGGCTCCGAGATCGGCTTTCGCGCGACGGGCACGGAAAACGGCAATGCGACGCAATTGGCCCTGTACCTTTCGGCAGGCGGGGCAGTGCTGGGCCGCGAGTTTGTCGGCACCGGCACCAATGTGGCCTATGCCAACCAGACGCTTACCGTCCCCAGCGGCACCGCGAAGATCCGGCTGTGCAGCATCACCAGCGGCAATCCCGCGCTGGCCTTGCAGGTCAAGACCATGGCCACCGGCATCCCCGCCGCGCTGGCGGCGGCGCAGGCGGCCTCGGCCTCGGGCCAGCAGGCCGCCTCGGCCCTCTCGGTCTGGCAGACAGCCGCCGTCGCGCCCACCACCGGCTATTACATCAACAATCTCGGCGTCGCCACGGCCCTCTCGGGCTATCAATATCTCGATTACACGCTGGCGGGCGGCGAACTGGCTTTCCGCGCGAGCGGCAGCGAGAGCGGCAATGCCACCCAGCTTGCCCTCTATCTCAACGCCTCGGGCACAGTGCTGGGCCGCGAATTTGTCGGCAGCGGCTCGACGGTGGCCTATGTCAATCAGGTGCTGACCCTGCCAGCGGGCACGGCCAAGATCCGGCTTTGCGGCATCACTTCGGGCGGGGCCACGCTCTCGCTGCAGATCCAAACCATGCTCTCCAATGCGGGCCAGCGCATCCTCGATCTGGCCGCCAATGGTTCGGGCGCGCGCAACATCACCGTGGTGGGCGACAGCACCTCGGCCCAGCTCGCGCCCTATCTGGCCGCGCTCTATCCGGGGCGCACCACCTATGCGCAGGGGCTGGGCGGGCAGACCACCCAGCAGGTCGCGGCGCGTCTGGGCGCGGCGCAGGTCACCCTGGCGGCCTTCACGCTGCCCACCAGCGGCTCGGTGGCGGTGGTGCCCTCGGTCGATCTGCTCTCCATCGCCAACCGGACGGTGGCCGTCTCCTGCCGGGTCATGGTGCTGGGCATCCCCTGCAATCTGGTCTGCGCGGCCAGCACCGGGGCCTATACGCTCACCCCCACCGCCTATCCCGCCTCGGCCCTGACCATCCCGGCCGGAACCCCGATCACGGTGATCAGCGGTGTTTCGCAAAGCACCGACCCCAGCGCCGCGCCCTCGCTCGACACGATGCTGGCGGGCAATGTCGTGCTGCGCACCAGCCGCAATGACACAACGCTCCTCACCAGCGGGGCGGGCATGACCTCGGTGCTGGGCTGGATGGGCAGCATTGCCGCGCAGGTGGCCGCGCGCGGCGGGCGCCTGCTGCTCTGCACCTGCATCAACGGCAATTATGACATGCCCAGCGCCTCAGGCTTGGCCGGGGCCAATTCGGCCAGCGATGCGGTGGCCGATGCGCGCCTTGCCGCGATTGCCTCGCTCAACGCGCAGATGCTGGCCAACTGGCCCGACAAGGTGATCGATGTTCTGGGCAATCACATCCTGCGCGGCGGCGGCGCGGCCCGCACGGTCAACGGCAACACCTACACCGTGCTCGACCAGCCGACGATGCGCAGCGACGGCCTCCACGAAACCGACGCCACCGGCCTGCCTCTCACCGCCGCCTTTGTGCAGGCCTATATCAACGGGCGGGGCTGGTGATGGCCGCGCCTGATCCTGCCGCGCAGGCCTTTGCGGCGCTCCACACCGCTCCGCTGGCGGCGCAGATGCGCGGCTGGTGGGATGCGGTCCTTACTCTTCTGGTGATGCTGATGGTCTCCTTTGTCGAGGCCCTGCCTCACCTCATCCAGTTCGGCGGTCTGATCGTGGTGATCCTGACCGGCATCGAGAAACTCATTGCGCTCGGGTGGATCAAAAACCCCCGGCGCCAGCCAAAGGATGGTCCCGATGACCTTGGTTGATGACGCGCGTCAGGCATGGCGCTGGTGGTCTGTGCGTATGGCCGCGCTGGCCGGTGTGATCGCGGGCGCGCTGGTCGCGCAGCCCCAGATCCTGACCGCGCTGGTGGCCTATGTGCCCGAGCAATGGCGCCCGCTGGCCTCGGCTTTGGCCGGTCTGGTGGTCTTTGCCGCGCCCACTGCGCTGCGGCTGATCCAGCAAGGGAGCAAGGCCGATGGCAACGCAGCCTGACACCGGACAGGTCAAAAAGGGCGGGGTGGTGGTGTCGGTGATGGCGCTGCTGGCCCTGATCGGCTCGGCCACCACGCAATTGGTGCTGACCCAGATCCCAATGGAGGAATCGGGCCGCAAGGTGGCGGTCACCGTCTCGCCTCAAGCCGGGACCGCCACGATCACGAATATAAGCGGAAAGCAATATTTGCGAGTCTACCTCGATATGATCGGGGTAGCCACGGCCTGCGATGGGCTGACCGGAGAGGGCATCAAGGTGGGCAAGAGCTTCACCGAAGCCCAATGCGCCCAGATGCTGGTGGACCGCCTGACGGCTGACGGCGCGCATGTCATGGCCTGCACCCCCGGCCTCGCGCTCTCGATCCCTCGCCGCGACAATGTGCGCTATGCCGCGCTCAGTCTGGGCCATCATGTCGGATGGCCGACCTATTGCCGCTCGACCATGCGCCGCCAGATCAATGCAGGCCAGATTCGCGCCGCCTGCACTTCGCTCACATGGTTCAACAAGGCGGGCGGGCGCGTGGTTCCCGGCATCGTTGCCCGCCGCAAAAGGGAGCAGGCCATTTGCCTGAAGGACGCGGCATGATCCTTAAGCTCGCCTCCCTCGCCCTGTCCCTGCTCACCGGCTCGCTCTGGCGCTGGCCAATCGCACTCCCGCGCTGGATCTGCGCCAGCGCGGCACGCATCTGGGCGGCGCTGGCCATAATCGCGCTGGCCTTGGCCGGTTGGCAGGCCCACCGCGCCGCCCATTGGGCCGATACCGCGCGCCAGACCCAAACCGCGTGGGATGCCGAGCGCAAGGTCTCGCAGGCCGCCCAACATGCCGCCAAGGCTCAATCAAAACAGGACGCTCATGATGCCGACACAAACCACACCACGCTTGTCCAGGGCGGCGCTGGCCGCTTTGCTGCCTATGCTGTTGATCACGGCTTGCGCCAAAACACCGCCCATCGCCCCGGCCCCGTTCAGGCCGAGCCTCCCGCACTTCCTGAAAGCCCCTCCCCCGACGCCATCATGGCGGACATCTCCCGCGTCTGGATCACCCGCGCCGACTGGCTGACCTGCGACGCCGATTGGGCCTATGCGCAGGCGGCGCATGATTGGGCAAAGGGGATCGGTGAATGAGGATAATGAAATGGCGGTGCCCACACCCCCCAGCGCAGACACCGCCAAATGCGATCCCGATGGCTCGATCGGCCATGCCTGGGCAGATCCCCTATATGATATTTTTATATAATCAACACACCATTAACGGGACAAATTAACGAAATTGTCCGCCTGGAGCGAAGTGCCCACCGATGCGCTACGACGATGACGATATCCCCCTCGATCTTTCCACGCTGATCCGCCTCGGTGTGATCAGCGCCGTCACGCTCGATCCCCCGCGCTGCCGCGTCCGCTTTGGCGATCCCGACAGCGACGATGGCGCCATCGAGAGCCCGCCCATCCGCTGGCTGGCCCTGCGCGCTGGCGCCACCCGCCGCTGGTCCGCCCCCACCGTGGGCGAGGAATGCGTCCTGCTCTGCCCCGATGGCCAGATCGGCAATGGCGTGGCGCTGGCGGGCCTCAACAATGACAATCACCCGGCACCTGCCAATACGCTGGCCGAGCTGATCGCCTTCGCCGATGGCGCGGTGCTCTCCTATGACCCCGAGGCCCACCATCTGGCGGTCACCTTGCCCGACGGCGCCAGCGCGACGATCAAGGCCAGCACGATCACGCTGGACGCGGAGACGGTCCATGCCACCGGCACCATCACCGCCGATGGTGATGTGGTGGCGGGCGGGATCAGCCTTACCGGCCACCGTCATCCCAATATCCAGCGCGGCGCAGCAATGAGCGATCCGCCCGCCGCCTAAGCCGTAGGAGAATTTCGCTGGCGGGGAATAAAGACAGTTTGTGATTATTGGCCGCAAACACGTCGTTCTGAACGCGGAGCTGTTGCGGACGATTTAAGGTTATCGAGGGAACGAGCTTTTAAGTGCCAGCTCAATCGCGTGACTGATAATTCCCGCGACAGCACCTGACAAGCCAATGAGGGTGACTGAGATAATCGCGTGGCTCGTATCTTCTCCATCGAGCCATATCCCTGCCATTATAGCAGCAAGGATAAATCCGATTAGCGCCGCAGAGCGGTAGCTCTGACGACCACGCCAAGTCACAACAGCCCACGCCATAGAGCCAACTAAAGCTATCAATAGTGCGCTCTCAAACGCAATTTTCATTTTAATTTCAAGAAGCCACCCGTCGTCAGCTTCGCCCGGCGCCATGGGCCGTCCGTGCAATATCCATCCAACACGCCAAATCATGTCAGCCAACGCACTGAATCGGCCCTCGACGACCAAAACGGCCAATGTGGCCCCGGTCAGTGTTCCAATCCCAAGCGCAACTAGAGCGCGAGTGATCCGACTAATGGTTTGAGGCCAGAGAAACATGGCGCGAGGATCACCGTTCGGCCCAGTTTGTCAACGTCCGCTTCCCACCATAACGAGACGAGCGGCTCGCGCCCAAAATCGGCCATTGAGGCTTTGGCGTCATTCTGGCACTAGATCGCCATGGACACCGCACTTCTATTATCAGAAGAAAAGCTCGACGATGACGAGCGTCAGTTTTTGAACGTCATCAAAGACCATGGTTGGTTCCACACTCGGGTATTCGACAACAAGGACGAGCATCCAGATTTTTCATACACAACCGGTTTTTCGGTCAATCACGGCTACCCTGAGATCATCCTGTTCTCGCTGGCTAAAGACGTGTCTCATTCTATATTGTGGGACGTCTGGCGGGATATTGAATCCGGCAAACGCCATGAGGTGGGGAAGAAAATTCAAGGTATCTTTGGTAACGCAGATGCAGTTCTGCTGCCTGTTTCCAAATCGGTCTACAAAGAGTATTTGGGCTGGAATCGCTGGTTCTACAGAAGTGATACCTTTGATTGTCTGCAACTCGTCTGGCCTGATCGAGATGGAAAATTCCCGTGGGAAGCGAGCTTCAACGACAAGTTTGCCAACAGCCAGCCTGATTTAACAGGCGGTGGTTGGAATTTGCATCCGGTCTAAATGACCGCTTCCCACCACATTCCGACGATAAGGCGCCGTTCAGGGCACGACACGTTGCGGACATTGTCATTATAACCGTAACTGTCATACTGGCTGAATGAAATCTATTCTGTTCACTGCTTCTCTCTTTTTGACGGGCTGTTCCGTTGGGTCATCCCCTTCGAAAGACAGTTGGTGGAGTTCACCAAAATCACATGAAGGTTTTACTGAGTTGGGCAGAGGTTGCTATAATGAAGTTTCTGATAAAAATATAAAATTAGCCCTTAGGTCTTTGGAAAAATCTAAATTTGTAGAGGTCGATTATCAGAAATTTATTGGGCCAAGCTATAAATGGGTGAATTGTAATTTTTCTCACGCATATTTGATCAGATTTTTGCGATACGAAATTTCCGACGAGCCTTTCTTTGTTTATGAAAGGGGGCAAGACATCTTAGCTGTCCATGGTATCCTTTCTCATTCGCAACCAATGCCCATCCATTCGGCTCTGGTCGTGCTAACCCATCAACCTGTTACCAATAGCTACACCTATGTGGAGTCCGATGAATAAAGGACGTCCGCTCCCCACCAAATTTCGACTACAAGCGCCATTCCGGACACGACACCGTTGCGGTCATCAATTCCTGCCGCCATCATGCAACTATGCCAATTACAGCCTCTGCCCGCTCCGACCAATTGTTCCTCAGGGCTCTGGCAATTCGTTACGACCATAAACCCGGCCTGTGGGTGCCGATCATGTGGCATTTAGCTTTGCGGCGTGACACCGAGGCCATGATAGAACTGGCTTGCTGGATATGCGAAACCAGTAAATGGCCAGGAGACTTGGGGTCCCGATCAGACGCCTTCTCACCCGCAGGCTTGTATTATCGAGCATTCCGGCTTGGAAATGCCCGCGCTGCCCAGCACTTGGCGGTGCAATGCTTCAACCGAAGAGATCTAACTGGCTACCGATATTGGCTAAGACAGGGTGCCAAACTCGGGGATGGGTATGCGTCCAATGAGCTTCACCATTTCGAAACCCGCTTGCCGCATTCGACTGCGCGTCGCATTGGGCGACTACGGCCTTATCATAAGCGTGACGACACCTATTGAACGATGTCCGCTCCCCACCAAATTTCGACTACAAGCGCCATTCCGGACACGACAACATTGCGGACGTTCAACGAAATGGATAATTAAGCTCCATGCTCGAATTGCGTCCGCTCACACCAACCACCCGACGGCGAATCGTCGCTGGACTTATACTTGTATTTTTCGTTGCGGCGGCAGCGAATTATTATATGATCCTTCGTTGGTTTCGTGGATATGACGGTCAGGTTCTCACTGTAATATCGCTAATTTATTTGACTTGGAGCAGGTGTTTTTTGGCTCAGACGAGAAAATTTTGACGTCCGCTCCCCCTAACTTTCCCGCCATCCCACGCAGCAAGTTTCCGCAACCCAAGCCGCCAGTCGGCAAGGTTTGTGGCGGAGAGGCGCTGTCTCCCCCGTAACCCGCCGGGTTACACCCCCGCCCCCTACCCCGCGCGCGCGCGTCGGGTCATGTCCTTCCCCATGAACGGAATGGACGCCACCACAGGAAAGCCCCTCTCGGGCGATGCGCATCTGGCGCAGTCGGTGGTCGATATCCTCACCACACCGCTCGGCTCGCGCGTGATGCGCCGTACCTATGGCTCGCTAATCCCCAGCCTCATTGACGCGCCGATCAATGCGGCCACCCCCATGCTGATCCGCGCCGCCACGGTCCTCGCCATCCGCGCGTGGGAGCCGCGCCTCTCCATCGCCCGCGTCCGCCTGTTCGGAACGCCCGCGAGGGGCAAACTCACCATCCAGATCAGCGGGCAACGCGCCGACACCGGCAAACCCGTCACCCTCTCTATCGCCGCCTGAAGCAAAGGACACGCCATGCCCCACGGCCTCACCCTCACCGAATCCACCAGCGGGGCGCGCAGCCTCGCCACCTCCTCCATGGCCGTGATCGGCATCATCGCCACGGCCAGCGCGGCGGCGGGTGCGGCCAGTACCGCGCTCGATGTCGCCTTCCCCATCGGCGCCCCGGTGCTGGTCACCAACATTGTCGAGGCCATCGGCAAGGCGGGCACCGGCGGCACTCTGCTCCCCACGCTCAAGGCCATCGCCGATCAGGTCACCCCGGTGCTGGTCGTGCTGCGCGTGGCCGAGGGCGAGGATGACGCCGAAACCTCGGCCAATGTCATCGCCGCCATGCCCGCCCTGATCTCGGCCAAGAGCGCGGTGGGCGTCCGCCCGCGCATCATCGGCGCCCCCGGCCTCGATGCCGCCACCGTCACCGCCCAGCTCGTGATCGCCGCCAAGCGCCTGCGCGGCCGCGCCTATGCCCGCGCCATCGGCGAGGATGACGCGGCGGTCATCGCCTATCGCCAGACCTTCTCGGCCCGCGAACTCACGCTGATCTGGCCCAACACGTCGCCCGATTTTGTGGGCGATGCCACCGCCCGCGCGCTGGGCCTGCGCGCCCGGATCGATGAAGAGACGGGCTGGCACAAGACGATCAGCAATGTGGCGATGGATGGCGTCACCGCGCTCACCCGCAACATCGCCTTCGACCTGCTGGATTCCAGCACCGAGGCGGGCGTCCTCAACGATGCCGACATCGTCACGATCATCCGCGAATTCGGCGGCTTCCGCTTCTGGGGCAACACCACCTGCGCGGGCGAGGACCAGAGCGAATACAAGTTCGAAAGCGCCGTCCGCACGCTCCACGCGCTGCAGGATATCGTGATCGAGGCCTTCGCGCCGGAATTCGACAAGCCGATGACCGTCGCCCTGGTCAAAGACCTGCTCGAAAGCTGCAACACCAAATTCAGCGAACTGGCCACCTCCGGCTGGATCATGGGCGCCAAGGTCGCGCTGGCCGCCACCGGCAACACCAGCGCCGAACTCGCCGCCGGGCGGCCCAAATTCGCCCTGCGCTTCACCCCCTGCGCGCCGTTTGAAAACCCCACGGTCGATTTTGCCATCACCGAGGAATTCTACAGCGACTTCGCCTCGCAGGTCGCCGCCTGATCCTCTCCCCCCTCTTCTGACAGGAGCGTCCCATGGGCCTTCCCCGCACCCTGC
The DNA here is from genome assembly GCF_001898925.1 of Novosphingobium sp. 63-713. Taxonomy (NCBI): domain Bacteria; kingdom Pseudomonadati; phylum Pseudomonadota; class Alphaproteobacteria; order Sphingomonadales; family Sphingomonadaceae; genus Novosphingobium; species Novosphingobium sp. 63-713. Next base: position 13,628 of record NZ_MKVS01000038.1, on the reverse strand, counting down.
AAAACCTCAATACCTATATCAATGGCGCCGATTATCGCGGCATCATCGGCGAATTCGAACAGCCCAAGCTCTCGGAAAACACCGGCGACTGGCGCGGCGGCGGCATGCCCGGCACGGTCAAGCGCAAGATGGGCCTCAACCCGATGGAGGCCACGCTCACCTTCGGCGGCCATGAAACCGCGCTGGTCCGCCTGTTCGCGCGCGATGACACCCGCATCCGCCTCGTCTGCGCCTATCAGGCCAAATCGACCAGCACCCCGCAGGCCGTCGATATCTTCATGCGCGGCAGCTTCAACGAGATCGACTTCGGCAAGGACAAGCCCGGCGATCCGACCGAACACAAATACAAGGCGGACCTGACCTATTACCGCCGCGAGGTGAACGGCGTGGTCGAGGTCGAGATCGATATGCTCAACGGCATCTACATGGTCGGCGGCGTGGACCGCTATGCCGAGATCATGGCCATCCTCGCCGGGTAATCCGCCCTCATCAGATCCGTGCAGACGGTCCTTTTGCGGGGTGCCGTCTGCACGGTGGGCCGGTGGCCTTCCTCTCCCGCCACCGGCCCCTTCCCGCCCCGCGCATCACGAAAGCCCCGCCCATGACCGACACGCCCCCTGTTGCCGCCGCTCCCGGCTCATCCAGCCACACCTTCACCCTCGCCGCCCCGATCCTGCGCGGCGAGACCAGCATCGAGGCGCTGACCATCCGCAAGCCCAGCGCGGGCCAACTGCGCGGCCTTTCGCTGCAAAACCTGCTCTCGCTCGATATCAGCGAGATCCTCAATGTCGTTCCCCGCATCACCATGCCGCCGATCACCGGCGCCGAGGCCGACATGCTCGATCCCTCCGACGTGGCCGAAATCGGGGGCGCGATCCGCGATTTTTTTATGACAGCGGGCGAGCGCAAGCTGCTGCAGATGGTGATCGAGCAGAACACGCCGAAGAGCTGATGGCCGACATCGCCGCCATCTTTCACTGGCCGCTCTCGGAAATTGCGGCCCTCACGCTGGACGAACTGATCCTCTGCCGCCGTCTGGCGGTGGAAAGCTGGAACCGCATGTGGGCGGGCAAGGAAGGTGAAGGATGAGCGACAAAAAGCTCTCGCTGCTGGTCAATTTCATCGGCATCGACAAGATGACCGGCATCATGAAGAACATCGTCGGCCTTGGCCGCGATGGCTCCAAATCGATCAAGGGGCTGACCGGCGAGACCAAGAAGCTCGATGCGCAGATGCGCGCGGTGCAGGCCGATATCGCCAAGGGCGCGGGCAATATGACCCAGCTCATCGACAAGGAACGCGCGCTGGCCGCGCAGATCGCTCTCACCAACCGCCAGCTCGAGCGGCAAAAGAAGCTGGCCGCGATCCGCGCCGATGCCAATGTGATTCAGCGGCGCGGCGCCGACCTGCGCCAGCGCGGCCAGGACAATATGCTGGGCGGTGTCGGCATGGCCACGCCCTTTATCCTCGCCAGCAAGGCGGCGATGGATTTCTCCAGCGGCATGGTCGATATCCAGCAAAAGGCCGAGCTGACCAACGCGGAAACCGCCCGCATGGCCGCGCGCATCCTCGACCTGTCAAAGGTGGCGCACCAACTGCCCGAGGATATGCGCAGCGGCATCGACACGCTGGCTGGCCTCGGCCTCGATCCGCGCAAGGCCATCGAGATGATCGGCCCCATTGGCCGGTTGGGCACCGCCTTCAAGGTCGATCTGGCCGATGGCGCCAACGCCGCCTTCTCCAACCTCAACAACCTCAAGGTGCCGATCGGCGAGACCGCCCGCGCGCTCGATATCATGGCCGCATCGGGCAACGCCGGGGCCTTCGAGGTCAAGGACATGGCCCGCTGGTTCCCCTCGCTCACCGCGCAGATGCAGGCGCTGGGGCAAAAGGGCACGCCCGCCGTGGCGGACCTTGCCGCCGCGCTGCAGATCGCCCGGCGCGGCGCGGGTGATGCGGATCAGGCCGCCAACAATATCCAGAACCTGCTCTCCAAGATCCAGTCGCCCGAGACGGTCAAGAAGTTCGCCAAATTCGGCATCGACCTGCCCAATGCCCTCAAAAAGGCCGCGCGCGAGGGCAAGACGCCTTTGGAGACCATCGCCGACCTCACGCAAAAGGCCACCGGCGGCGACAATGCCAAGATCGGCAACCTGTTCGAGGATATGCAGGCGCAAGGGGCTCTCCGCTCCCTCATCCTCAACATGGAGGATTTCCGCAAGATGCGCGCCGATATCGCCAAGAGCGGCGGCACGGTCGACAAGGCCTTCGCCCAGCGCGAGGCGCAGGACGCCAGCATCAAATGGCGCGACTTCATGGGCACGGTCCAGCGGCTCGGCATCACGCTGGGCAATGGCTTCCTGCCCGCCGCGACCCGCTTCCTGTCCGTCGCCGATGGCATGATCTCCCGCGTCGCCGCTTTCGCCCAGGCGAACCCGCGCCTAACCACCAGCCTGATGACGCTGCTGGGCGTGCTGGTGGCCGCGCGCATCGGCGTAGGCGCGCTGCAATGGGCGGTGGGCGGCCTGTTCGGCCCGGTGGCTCTGCTCTACCGCCTGCTCAAAACCTATGAGGGCCTCGCTGGTATGGTGGCCATATTCCCCCGGCTCGCGGGCGGCATGAGCTTTCTGGGCGCGGCGGCCGCCAAAGTGCCCGGCATCATCGCGGGGCTGATGGTGGCCCTGCGCGGACTGGCCGCCTTCATGCTCACCAATCCGGCGGGCTGGTTCCTGCTGGCCGTGGGCGCGGGCGTGGCCGCCTATCAGAATTGGGATTGGATCAAGGAAAAGCTCGGTATCGGCGGCGCGCCCAAACCCGGCGCGGCAGCCCCTGCGCCCAAAGCCAATTGGGCGGGCGCGAAGGCGTCCAACCCCTTCCCCGCCCTCGCCCCCGTCCGACCGGCGGCACTCGGCGCTGGCGGCGCGGCGCGCGGCCCGGTCACGCTCAATGTCTATCCCGCCCCCGGCCAAAGCCCCGACACCATCGCCAACCACGTCATTCGCAAGATGGATCACGCCCAGGGCGTGGCCGCGCGCTCCAACATGAACGGCGAGGACGGACGCTGATGGCTGACCTCACCTCATCCAGCCTGATCGACCTGTCCACCCCGGTCACGATCAGCCAGCGCGACCTGCTCTCGCCCGCCGTCCTCATGTCGCTGGGCCTGTTCACCTTCGGCATGGAGCAGGCCGCCTATGACCAGCTCTCGCGCCGGATCGCGTGGCGCCATGAACAGAACGACCGCTTCATGGCCCGCCCGGCCAGCCAGTTCGCAGGTCCCGGTGAGGATCGCGTCTCCATCGCGGGCGAGATCATCCCGGAAATTGCGGGCAATTACGGCGCGCTCACCTTCCTGATCGAGATGGGCGACACCGGCGATGCCTTCCCGCTGATGGATGGCCTCGGCACACTCTGGGGCTTTTACCGGATTGATGGGCTGGATCAGACGCACCGCGTCATCATGGCGGGCGGCATCCCGCGCATGGTCGATTTCTCCCTCGAACTCTCGCGGGTGGAATGATGGCGGCGAACAAGGCGGGCCTGCGCTTGCACCTCGACAATGGCGTCGATCTCGCGGCCAAGATCAACCCGCGCTTCCTCTCGCTGACTTTGGTGGAAAAGCGCGATGGTTCGGCGGACGAACTGACGCTCTCGCTGCAGAATGTCGATGGCAAGCTGGCCGTGCCCAGCGCGGGCGCGATCCTCTCCCTGTCGCTGGGCTGGGAAAGCCGGTTTGATGATCATCCGGTGGGCCTCATCGACAAGGGCCGGTTCCGCGTCGATGAGGTCGAGGAAAGCGGCCCGCCCGATCGGATCGTGATCCGCGCACGCTCGGCCGATCTGGCCGGCACCTATGCGAAGCGCCGCAACCGCGTCTGGCATGACACCACGTTGGGCGCGCTGATCGCCGAAATCGCTGCGCGCCATGGCATCACCGCCCGCGTCCATCCCGATCTGGCGGGCCAGCCCATCGAGGCGCTGGAGCAGCACAACAAGTCCGACATGGCGCTGGTGCAGGATCTGGGCAAACGCTTCGACGCCACCGCGACATGGAAAGACCGCAAGATCCTGATCCTGCCCAAGGGCAGCGCCACCACAGCGGGCGGCCAGACCATCCCGGCCATCACCCTGACGCGGCAGGATGGGTGGAGCTGGCGCTACATCCGCGCCGAACGCGGCGCGCAGACGGGCGTGGAGGCGCAGTATCACGATGGATCGACCGGCGCGCGCAAGACGGTGAGCGAGGGCAGCGGCGATGCGTACCGGCTGAAACATATCTATGCCAGCAAGAGCAGCGCCACCCGCGCGGCGAAGTCCAACCTTGCCAAGCGACTGCGGGCAAAGAGCAGGTTTGAGTATTATCTGGCGGTGGCCGATTGCCGGTTGCGACCCAATCAGCAGGCCGCGCTCCAGGGGTGGAGCGCGGCGGTGAGCGGGACCAAGTGGCTGATCGAGAGCATCGATACCACCATGGATGCCGGTGGGATCAAGCAGATGGTGCGGTTGGAGGGCGCTTAGCGCCTCGGTTCTCGTGACTCTGGTGACGGGGTCACATGCACTGACACGGCGGATACTCCGAAAGCAGATTCAATTCTCAAACGGAGCATCAAATTCATCTCTTACGCGACGGCTCTTTGCTGGCTTGCGCAAATCCTTTGTAGAAGGATTGTTGACCGGCAGTCCTCCCACCTGAGGCCCAGGCACATTGGCCGAAGGCGAAGCGGACGTGGCCATACCTCCCACAAGATCGCGCAATTCGATGATGCCGGGCTGGAACTTCGCCGGGTCAAAATTCCCGTTCAATTGACCAAAAGCCATCTTTTCGGCAGTTTTCACGATCCTGATCGTGCCAATTGGTGTCTCCAGACGACCCAGATCCTGACCCGTTTGGGGGTCCTTAATTTTATCGCCCAGAGCGACCGCCGAATAGGTTTCACCAACCTTGAGCATGGCTTCACCCTGGCTCAAGACCACAGACTTTCCATCCATGTTGGTCACCGCAATCGGAAAATTCTTTACGATGAACTTATGCGTGAACTGGTCTGAAAGCTGCGCCAGATAGGCATTCACATTGGAAATGCCGACAGCCTGCGTCCCGTAAACCGATGGTGGCGTCGAGGGAAACGCGGTGGAGAAATGCTCGGTCAGGATCACCTGTCCTGTAGCCACGTTGATGACATTGAAATTAATGTCCACGCCGCCTGAAAAAGAGTTCAGCCCTCGCCCCGAAAAGCGCAGAATCCGAGTTGACTTGTTATAGCTGAGCGAATTGATTTCCGGCACAATCAGGATGTCGGCGCTCAACCTCTGCCCCAGCTTGGCATAACCCGCTGGCGACGATACACCCGAAGATATATTGGCCAGTTCGCTGTTGATTGCATCGTCATACTTACGCTGGATGATTGCGAACCGATTGGATTTGCGCAACGCATCACCAATAATGCCTTGAATCGTACCGGCCGCACTCTGGGCCGAAAGTACCTGATCGCCGATGACATAGCTGTTCTGATGGGCAATCGGCATGGCGACTGCCACCTTCGGCAGCTTGCCGCTGCCCGCGCCCTCATATTTGTTGACTTTGACCTTGAGTCTGACTTGCCACTGCTTCGCGTTGCGGTCTTGCGTTTCGCTCAGAACCTCAAAGCCCTGAATCGCTCCGCCCGAAATGGCCAAAATATTTTGGGGGCTGATTTCTGTGCCCGATACCTGCGCCAGCGTCGCACCGTTCGCCTGCAATAGCGCTGTGCTGATCGCATCAGCTATGGCGGCAGCATGCGTGGGCCCTGCCCCCTGCGCTTCCACCTCAACGACTTTCACGCCCCCGAAATCGGGACCGTCCTTTTGAAAGACTTCCTTTTCCTTACCTGAAAATAGCTTGGAAACCTTGTCGCACCCCGAAAGGCTCACCACCAACACAGAAGCCACAAGGGCGCGAAAAACCAGACGCATGCCGACCCCCTTGATGCTGCGCTTAACGGATGCCTTCGGCACTAAGCCGACTCAACACTTCCTCGCCCACACGTTGCGAAGCTTGGAATATGGCTTCACTGCGCGCCATGTTGAGGTTAGGGTTGCTGGCCGAGGCCGTCTTCTGGATTGAAGCAACCACCTCAGGAAAATTATCGCTGATATCCCAGATCTTGGCACGCAGAACCACGCTCACCTGAGGCGACCCGGTAACGGGATCAGGCTGCGTGGTGTCCAGCACGCCATCGCCCAGCAGCACAAATCGGAAATTACATTTGCGCAGAGCATTGAGAATACCGGTGCGAACGGGCGTACTCAGATCCTCAGATTTGGTGCCGAACTCGCGGGTCACCGCATCCGGATCGGGCCCTGGACAGCTGGAGAATACATCGGCGTAGTGATTAATCTTCGCGCGACCGTTTTTGAACACATCGGTCAGCGTGGCGTTCAACTCTTCGGGCGAAACCGCGCGGAACTTCTGGTCCACCGCCTGGTTGATGGTGCGGCCATTAGCCTGCAGCCGGGCTTCCACGGTGGTGCTGGCATCGCTGCGTTGAGTGGCCGAAGCGTTAGCGCGGCCTTTGTTCTGATCGCGCGTGGACATTCGGTCGGACACCGCGCCGCGGCCTTCGCCATAACCTTCAGTGCTGGTGGTGCGCTGCCTCGCATCCGAATTGTAATTGGCAGTCATAGAATCGCGCTGCACCGAATTGGCGCTTTCCGCCCCCTTGGCATAGCGATCAATGTTCGGGTCATAGGTGGTCTGCGTAGCCACTTCCTTGACTAGGAAAAAGGTCGCCAATCGTGGGCGATTGGGCGCATTCTGCGCGAGCGGTGCGGTACGTATCATTGCGTCGATATCGGTCACCACATCCAGCAGATTGCAATTGAAACGATAGCGAGCCGAGAGACGCTTGAGCTTCTTGTCGACCTCATAATTCATCATCGTGGACTGGCAACGACTCTTGAGCCCGTGCGCCAGCGAGTTGTTCTGTTCGACCGACAGGTTGCGCACCTTAAGCGCCACGTCCGGATTGCGTTTGATCACGATCCACGCATTGATCAATGCGGCCTGCTCGGCTTCGGCCAGTCCGGCGATAATGGCGGACTTGCCCGTCGACTGAACGGGAACCTCCCCCGGCACGATCACTTCTAGCGGATCGCTCTGCGCGGCGGCGGGGGCCGCCACGGCAAGCGCCAATGCCGCTCCCATCGCGGAGCCAAGAGATTTCGCTTTATACATGAAACACCTTAGAATTAGAGATCGGCAAACTGCGGAAGGGCCTCTTTCGACGCCACCTGAAATCCGTTCGAACCACCAAGTTGATAGCCGTTGTAAGACTTGGCCACATCATGAACCCGCGTGATGGCGGAAATCACCTTGGCCGACTCAGCCGCAACAACTCCGGCCATGGCGAGTTTCACAAACATATTGCTTTCCGAATCCACTACGGTTTTGGTGCCAATCACCACGGCAGCGGCCAGAGCAACCTTGGCCACCACCAATTGCTCTTTGGCTTTCTTCACCAATTCCTTCTGGCGCTGTGTTGGATAAACTCCGGCGGCCTGCAATTCGGCAATATCGCTTTCCACGGACTTACTGCATTGCACAATGGTCTTCACGCCATCGGCACCGCCGAGCGAACCATTCTGCAAATCGGCAGCAAGGCGGGTATATTTCTGCGCCTTTGCCGACATGCCGATGGCTTCATAATAATTCGCCGTTGCCTTGATCGCCTGAGATTCCGACAGCTTGATGGCGCCATAAAACAGCAAGACCCCAGTCAACGTATCGGCCCGCGCAACAACCGGCGCCGCCCCAACGGACAGGGCAAGTGCAGCGGCCAAAATTTTCTTCCACTTCGAAAAAATCATCGCGCCCTCCCCTGATCAACGTCCACCGACATCCGCACCCTGCGGCGCGGGCGCCACTTTCATCGTATCCTGAAGCAATACCTTCCACTCTTTCGCGATGCGCGCCGGGTCCTTTTGCTTCTTGTCGGAAATGGATGCGGAAATATTATCCTTTACCCAATCCCGCTTTTGAAAAGCATAGGCATCCAGAAGCTCTTTCATGAAATTTGAGGTCAGCTTCGAGAACTGGTCAAACTTGTCGACTTCACGCGAACCGGAAAATCGCAAAGAGCGCACAAAGCGAAACACGTGAGCATCGATCGGCTTGTCACCATTAAGGCTGTCGAATTGCAGGATCTCACTGCGGAAACGACCGCCGTAGGCGAATTCGGTCTGCACCTCGGTCGCACCCTGGCCATTGTCGGTGCTGGCAATATCATGCCGAATGGTGGCATCGGTCAGCTTGTCCACCGTCAGTCGCATTTTGTAGGACGGATCGGGCAGAACGAGCTGCGAGGAAGTGCCCAGACAATCGGGTATATTGGCCACATAGGCATTGCCCGCAACCTTTGCTCCATCGGCGGCCACAGCAACGGGCACAATCGGCTTGCCAAAGGTCAACGCCAACAGGGACTCGTAATGCGATGTCATACGGCGGGAAAAGAGCTGTGCGCTCTGGGCTGGAACAGGGCCTGTATTGGCCAGCGATGCCTTCGCTGAATCAGACAACTCCAAAGGAACCACCTGAAAGAACGTGCGCTCGTCATGGCGGATGGGCAGGCTTTTGATCGAAACGAGCCAGCGATCCATTGCGGAATCACCATCCCCAAAGCGGTCAAAGATCGCGCCGAATCCTTTTGTCTTGGCCAGCTTATCGGGCTGCCCTGGGGTAATTTCATTATACGTGATGATGGCAGGAACCAGCGCCTTTACTTGCCGATCATTGACATCGAAGATGATGGTGTTGACGCCAAAGCTATAGGCTGTGTTGAAGTAATGATTACCATCGCGCGGATCAACAAAGTTCTGTGAAACGACATCTTCGTATGTGATTACGTGGGACAGGCCCAAATGCGCGCCTTTTCCCTGAGCCTCATCTTTTCCATAAAGATTGATTGACCAGCCAAGCGCCTTTGTCTGCTCAAGAAGCTTTGCGTTCAAGGCTGTCTTGAATTTCGTATCTGACAGAAAACTAGACAGGACTGGATTTTCGGCTTTGAAGGCCGCCTCAGTTCCCTGATGTCCAATCCCACAATAGCGAACGTTTTCTCGCGTGGCATCCTGCGCTAATGCAGGCACACCTAAGCAAGCCAGCACAAGGCTAGCCCCAAAAAGCTTGATGTTTGACATTTAACCCCCCGGTTTAGGAGGCCGTGATAGACAAAATCTTCGTAAATGTCATCCAGTTATATCGATTTTCGATTTTCTGTTGCCTTTGACTTTTGAAATGGGGGCTAAACCCGGAAAAGTCAGGAATCTCAACATAATTTCTTGCGCCCCATACCCAACACTTGGGAAACGGAAGCGGGCAAGGTGTCGCAAACTTAATTGCCTTCTCGGCTGGCGGATACCGTGAACCCGTCACAGATTCGTTTCGCGCTTAGCTGAAGACAGTTCGAGCCCATCGACGACAGAACGGCCATCTTTGGCCGAGCAGTCTCATCGACCCCAATCAAAGTTGTCGCCCGCTTCATTCAAACGCGGGCTGGCGGCGCTGGTGGCCAGCGCATCGATGACGCGCTCGACGTTTCGGCGGTCACTCTTGGACAGGTGCCGGATCTTATCCAGCAGCTCGAGATCCTCGCGGTCATAGACCAGCGCAAAGACTTCTTGTGACGGATCGTCGGTCAAACCGGCAAGGTATTGGTGGGACACTTTCAATTTACGCGCAATTTCATAAAGATCGAGAAACGGGGGCAGCTTCCCTGCGGCCAGTGAGCTGACCACACGCAGGGGAACGCGGGCCTCATAGGCCAGGACGGCCTGCGACCAACGTAAAAAACGCATACAATTCCGAACTCTGGACGCGATCAACCGCTGCCGCGTGCCCGCAGATGGCGCCATTATGGATTCGATGGTTCAGCATCCGGGCGATGATGACGGCTCGCCAATGTCCGCAGGATCTGGAGTGTGACGTCACGGTCCTGCGGCCGCACGCTGTGCAGCAAATCCAGCCATTCCCGTTCTTCTGCCGTTAGCGTGACGTCCTGCGCCTCACTATCGGGATCGTCCGTTTCACCGGTCAGATACGCGGCTGAAACCCGCAACTCGCGGGCCAGCTCCAGCAACGCGGATGAGTTGCGCGTCGCCCCCGAAACAAGCCGCCCGATGGACGGCTGCTTGAGCCCCACACGTCGGGCAAGCTCACTTTGACTGATCTGGCGATCAGCCATCAACTTTTCGAGTCGGTCGCCCCTGATCGTCGCCATGGCTAAGGGCTATACGGAAACGAATAATACCGCACGCAACATTTCTGTTGCGATAGGCTATGCATATCCGTATAGATCGGCGCATGGAAACCGCCCCGACCCGCTATGAGGCCCTGCAACAAGTGGCCGCCCGCTTCCCCTCGCAACAGGCGATGGCCGATGCGTTTGGGGTTTCCCAACCAACGATCTGGCGCTGGCTCAATCAGGCCAAACAGATCCCGCCCACCTTTGCCTTGCTGGCCGAAAGCCTGACCGGCATTTCCCGCCATCACCTGCGCCCCGATATCTACCCTCCTGAAATCCCGGCCGCCCCGGCCCGCTTCTGCGGCGTAGATCACACTGGCCCCCTCGTCGCGTTCAATCGCGGCGCGGCTTTGCGCGACGGAGCATCGGTATGACCCTGCGCCGCGAACCGCTCACCTATGAAAACACGATGCTGGCCGTGGCCAAAGTGCTCGGCTGGGATACGGTCGCGGGCATCTGCGGCGTGTCCTCGCGCTCGGCGCGCTATTGGGCCGAACCGGAATGCCAGAAACAGATCCGTATGATCGACGCCGAAAGGCTCGACCGCGCTTTTGTTGAGGCGGGCGGTGATTATCGGCCCTTTCATCGTCTGATGACGATGCGGCTCGATATTGCCGATATGGCCGCCAATGCCGCGCTGGCTGATCTCTCCACGCTGGCCGCCGTCGCAGCGAAGGAGGCAGGCGAGGCGATCTCGGCCCTGATCATCGCCGCCCAATCGGGCGACCGCGCCAGCATCCGCAACGCGCGCAAAGAGGCCGAAGAGGCCATCCACGCCCTGCACGCCAGCGTTGCCGGCATCGAAAGCCGCGAGGCCCGCGCATGAGCGGCGAAGGCATCATCCGCAATCAGCCCCTGATCCACGCCCCGCTGTCATTGCGCCTGCGCTCGGGCGGGGCGCAGGCCAAGGATAAGGCCTTCATCACCTGCCCAAAATGCGGCGCGCCCATGTTCGTGCGCGACAGCATGCGCCACAATGAAACCGTCAAGCATCTGATGACCCACTGCACCAACACCGGCTGCGGGCTCACCGGCATGCATGAGCTGGTTTTTGTCCATTATTTCAATCCCGGCATGGTGGATCGGTCCGATCTCAATCTGGTCGCCTGCCCGCGTGACAAAATCCCCCACGTCCTGCCGCCCCCGCGCGATGAAGCCGACGATGGGCAAATCTCCATGTTCGACCGTCCCTAAACCGCTTGCGAGGTCCGCCATGCCCATGCCCAAAGCCGCCGCCGCCATCGCCACCGTTTCCCTGCTGTTCACCACCGCCCTGCTGGCCATCGACCGCGTGATCGCGGGCGCGGTGCAATGCGGCGCGCTTTCCTGCCTCAACGCCTGATCGCCGTGGCCTGCCCTTCCCCCTCCCCGCGCGGCACCGCGCTTTGGACGCTGGCCATGGTGCTGGCCGCGCTCCTGGGCGCGGCATGGGCCGATTGGCATGCGCCCCACAATTCCCGCCCGCCGGGTCGCACCGCCCCGATCAGCGCCACAGGCGCGGTCGGGGCACCCCTGCCCGGCGCCCCCCGGTCCAGCTCCGTCGCATGACGCCCCCGCGCCCGTGGAAACCCGAAGGCTGCGCCGATTGCGGCCTGCTCCACCCCACCCACAGCCTCAACGGATCGCACGGCCCATGGCGCTGCCGCGATTGCCATGTCGAGGCGCAGCAAAAGCACAGAAAGGCCGCCTGATGGCTGTCCAGCCTGCCCGCGTGCGTATGGTCGAGGCCCAGCGCATCCTCAAAGCTGCCCGCAATTCGGGCCTCACCCCCAAACGCATCCGCGTGCACGACACCGGCTATGACATCATTTTCGATGATGACGGCCTGCCCGGATCGACCCAGCCCAATCCATGGGATGCGGAGCCGAAACAATGACCAAGCGCCGCTGGCTCCCGCCCAACGTCACCCGGTATCAGGACAAAACCGGCCGCTGGCGCTACCGCTATCGCAAGGCGGGCAAGGCCACCTACAACTTCCGCGCCGCGCCCGGCACGCCCGAATTCCTGGCCGAATATGAAGCGGCCAAGGCGGGCCAACCGGTGGGCGCGGATCGCGTTGCCCCCGGCTCGGTGGATGCCCTCTGCGCGGCCTATTACCGCTCGCCCCGCTGGCAATCGATGCAGGCCAGCACGCAAAAGACCTATCGCAGCATTATCGAGCGCTGGCGCAAGGTCCATGGCGACAAGCCCTTCGCGCGCCTCGAACCGCGCCATGTCGACGCATGGCTGGCCGCGATGAGCGACCGCCCCACCGCCGCCAACAATCTGCGCAAGGCGCTGATGCGCCTATTCCGCTATGCGGTCCGCATGGGCTGGATCGCGCGCAACCCGATCTCGCCCACCGAACCCTATCGCATCAACAGCGAAGGCATCCACGCCTGGACCGAGGACGAGATCGCCGCCTTTCAGGCCAAATGGCCAATGGGCACGCGCGAAAGGCTGGCGCTTGAACTGATGCTGTGGACCGGCCTGCGCAAAAGCGACGTCATCCGCCTCGGCCCGGCCCAGCGCCAGGGCGACCGCTTCCACCTGCGCCACACGAAAAACAAATCGGACACGATCCTGCCGGTCTCCCCCGACATCGAACGCGCCATCACCGCGCTGGACCCGACCTATGCGGGCGGCGAAACCTATCTCATCACCGAATTCGGCAAGCCCTTCACCTCGGCGGGTTTCGGCAACTGGTTCCGCGATCGCTGCGATATGGCTGGCCTGAAAGGATGCAGCGCCCACGGCCTGCGCAAAGCCCTCAGCCGCCGCATCGCCGAGGCTGGCGGCACCTCAAACCAAGGCCGCGCCGTCACCGGCCACAAGAGCGACCGCATGTTCGCCCACTACTCGCAAAGCGCCGACAAAGCCGCCCTTGCCGACACGATTTTGGCGAACCTTTCCGAAAAGTTCGCCAAATCAAACCGCCAAACCAATGAAAATTAAAGGATTTCATATGTTCTTTGGTGAGCCCAGCTGGATTCGAACCAGCGACCTACTGATTAAAAGTCAGTTTTTAAAGAATTCCCCTCCAGTTCCCCCAAAACCCCTTAATTCCATAATATACTGTAAATGATGTAAAAAATCGGAATGCAGAAGCTTATCTCAATACCCTCAGCTCCCTTGCGACACCTTGCCTTGTGGTTGCTATGTGGTTGCTGACCTGCAGGCAATCGTATATCACGCGGCATGGCTAAAATAACCAAACGATCCGTTGATGCTTTGCAGGCAAGTGATGCTGGCCCAACTTATCTTTGGGATGACGCTCTTGGCCTGCTGCCGGTTTGATGGACACCGAGATAGGCTTCTTTAGGCTACCCCAGCCTGGCGCTCGAAGTCGATAGGGCTGAGATAGCCCAAGGTCGA
>NZ_MKVS01000037.1:0-37164 GCF_001898925.1 Novosphingobium sp. 63-713 | reverse complement strand
CAAAAGAAATCCGCCATTGCCAACGCCTCCTCGCAGGACGCGTTGAATCACACTCAATGGCAGATGGGAATCCCGTTAATGGGTCCGGACCCTAATAAATAATCGTCTGAGATTTCGACGAAATCGATGGCTTATCTTAAAGAGAAACATACCCGACCGGGAAAACCGGCTTCTGCGGAATTTACTTATAGGCCCTCACAGCACAGGGTTTACGGGCAGATTTCTGGGCAAGGGTCGCCTTTCCGTCCACAATCCCGCGAACGGAAGCTACACCGAATACCACAGTCGGCTGCGATACGTTTTCCAACGAGGAGTGGCAGTGTTGATTAAGCAGGAACGCACAGGGGAGCCGGTCGGTATGATCCAACGCGCAAAACTTAACTTCTATGATTGCGTTCTTCGACCCAATCCATCGCGGACCGTCGTTCGGCCATTCGATCCGCACTACCCACGAGACTTCGCCGGCGGCACGTCACGTGCCCAAGAGACCGTGGACCTGATCGTGGCGCTTGACGAGGTTGAATTGGCGCGCCAGCTAAAAGGCGTCACATTGTCTCTGGATGAAAACCACCGTGACGTGGATACGATGCTGCTTCGGCGGTTCGAGGAGGTCGCTGGCGGTATCGAGGGTGTGGGTCGTATCAACGCCAAGCAGCGGCGGTTGATCGGCGCCTACTTCAGCGAAGAATTTGCGTACGAGGCTGCGGCCTTGTTCAATCCAAGCGTGGTACTCCATCCCGAACAGTCGGGGCTCCCGGAGGGAACCATCCGTTTTGTGATGTCGCTGCGCGGAATTGGCGAGGGACATGTGTCTTCCGTGACGTTCCGGACCGGTACCTGGGCATCAGGCGGCGCACTTTTGATCGATGATCCCAGCCCGACATCGGTATCGCCACTTATCGATACGTGCGGGAAAGGAGAGGGCGTAGCAGCGCGCCTGTGCTGCGCCGGCAGTCGCACGATCTCGGAGACGGTGCTTTTTCCGGTCCTGCCGAGCCAGAGGCAGGGCATTGAGGATACGCGCCTTGTGCGCTTCTGCGAGGATGACGGCAGCATAGTCTATCATGGAACATATACCGCTTTTAGCGGTGGCGAAGTGCGATCGGAATTGCTGACCACCACCGATTTCCGATCGTTCGAAATGCGCGTTCTGACCGGCCAGGCCTCGAGCGGAAAAGGCATGGCCCTTTTCCCTCGCCGCATTGCGGGTAAATACGCCATGCTTGGACGTCAGGACGGCAAGAATATCTGGCTTCATTTCTCCGATTCATTGCTCAACTGGGAAGGGGGCACAAAGCTTATTACGCCAAATTACCCCTGGGAATTCGTGCAGATGGGCAATTGCGGATCGCCAATCGAGATCGACGAAGGATGGTTGGTTATGACCCACGGCGTAGGCACGGTGCGCAACTATTGCATTGGCGCATGCCTCCTCGACAAGAATGATCCGTCAAAGCTGCTGGCGCGAACACCGCGCCCGGTCCTGGCGCCCAGTCCGCACGAACGGGACGGGTACGTACCCAATGTCGTCTATAGCTGCGGTGCGCTCGTTCAGGATCGGACCATGCTTCTGCCATATGCAATTGCTGACAGATTCACTGCTTTCGCTACGGTCTCGATCGATAACCTCCTGAGTGTGATGGAGTAAGCTAGTTCAGTTGATGAGAATTGATCACCGTTTCGATAGTGGGCACCCTTTCGGGAAAACTTACTCCATTTCAGAACGAGCGGGTGGTGACGAGCATTCCGCATGAGTCCAACGTTTTGTCACAGCCCTGAACCTGACAGTGCCCCCCGGCCATCCATCGTGCCGAACTTCAATCGTTCATGTTATGCAAGGCGCGGAACGCCTTGTAGAGGTTGCGAGGATCGAGTTGTCCCTTGAACACTGCGGGCGGGGTCCGGTCGATTTCGAGCAGCGCATAGACAGCCGACATAGCGGACCGCACCGAGTATTCGACCGTGAAGACGACGTCATCGGGCTGTTCGCAGAACTGTCCCGTGATCGCGAAGTTGGCATAGCCCTTTGGGTTGACCTGCGGCCGGTCGCCCTTGGCGCGATTGAGGAACTGGCTGGTAATGAAGGGCATCATGCATGGCAGGCAGATCATGCCCTCGAGGCTGGTCTGCGCCTGGTCGATCTCTCCCAGGTGGCCGAGCAATTCTTGCATCAATTCGCGCCCGGTGCAGGCCGACATCGGCTTGGCGACGTAATTGCCGGGAGCATCGACGCTGAGGCCATAGCCCCAGAACACTTGCACGTTGTCGGGCTGGCCAATGAAGTGTGGCTGGTGCGGCAGCACGATTGACATCAGCCAATTGGAATCGACGAAGGTGATGAGGCCACCTTCGCCCGGAACGTTGCCAGTGAAATCGCGGATCCGGTCGAACAGCGCCGAGTCCTTCAGCGTGGTGGTGAAGGAGAGCCATTTCGATTCATCGACATAGTCGGTGAATTTGGCGGGCCGGCCCAATTCGGGGCGGCCGGCGGCGATCTTGTCCCACAGGGCCCAGGCCCCGCCGACGCTTTTGTCGTTAAGCGCCGCAGGGCTATCCATCCCGCCGATCGCGGCGCCTTCGGTCATCGATCCCAACGTCGCGATCACCAGGTCGCTGGGCGCGACTTCGACTTGCTCGGTCGTGCCGCCACTTTCGCAGGTCAGGCTCTCGACAAAATTCGTGCCGTCGCGGTCGGCAAACGCGATGTCGGTCACCTTGCTGCCGAGGCGAAACACCACGCCGCGCTCGTCGAGCCATTTGCGCAGCGGCAGCACCAGCGAGTCATATTGATTGTAAAGCGTCCGCATGATGCCGTGCAGTTCGTTGAACCCGGCGACCATGTGGGTGAAGCGCACGAGGTAGCGTTTCAGCTCGATCGCGCTGTGCCATGGCTGGAAGGCGAAGGTTGTGCACCACATGAACCAGAAATTGGTCTTGAAGAACGCTTGGTCGAAATGGTCGGAAATCCGGCTGTCGCCGAGCAGCGTCTCGGGTTCGATCGCCAGCTTCTCGATCGTCAGGATGTGGCGCTCTGACAGGCCGAATTCGGGCGCATCGATCTTGTTAGCGCCGCGCACTAGACGTGACTTGGAACCGGTCTTGATGACCTCGTTCCATTCGAAGATTTCCTGCGTGACGGTCTGCTTCCCGTCGAGCGTCGGAATTGAGGAGAACAGGTCGTAGGTGCACAGATATTTGCTTTCCATCATCCGCCCGCCGCGGACCATGTAGCCCGTGTGCGGGTCGCCCGACCCGTCGAGACTGCCGCCGACCCGGTCGAGCTCCTCATAAACGGTGATGGTGTGCCCCGACAGTCCGCCGTCGCGGATCAGTAAGGTGGCTGCCGCCAGCGAAGCGATCCCGCCACCGACGAGGTGGGCGCGGGTGTGGCTGCGATCGGGCTTTGTCATGCGGACCTCTTTGGCTGGGGGAGTTCGGTTTGGGCGATGGGCTTGGTTGACCAACGTCATCGATATTTGTCGCGGGCAGCCTGTCGATGCCGTCGCGAGCGAACGCCCGACGCCAGTTCTACCACCTCGGCGGTAACCGCCTCCTGGCGTGTCATCCGCTCGAGCCCTTGCAGCGTCTCGAGCTTAGCGGCGATATTGGTGCTAGCGGATGCCATCGTCGAGACACGCGCTTCATTCTCGGCGGCGAAGCTTTCGGTGGCGGCTTCGCAGATCTGCGCGAAGACATATTCCTCGGTCAGACAATCGAGCAATTTTGGTAGAGGTAGCTGGATCAGCGGTGGCGTGGAGGTGACACTGCTAAATCTGGCAAAATCGAGCGGCAACAGGCGGCGCTGCGTGACCTTTAAGCCCTTCCCGGGGGTCCAGACCGGGAATATCAAGTCGATCCGGCTCGCTCCGCTGGTGTCGAGATAGGTCGTGACCGCCTCGATCAGCACTGCGGCCACCTCGATGATGGCGGCAGCGCGCAACGGTGCCGCGAAGGTGGCGGCGAGGGGCAGCCCGCGTTCGCGCGCCAGCGACGCGGTGCGGTCGCCGACCAGGAAAACATGCGAATTTGCCAACGCGGAAGTGGCACTGTCGAGCACGCGATCGGCAAAGGTGCCCGCGAAGCCCTGCTCGGCGCCGAACACGATCACGCCTGGCGGCGCGGTCCGGTGCGACATCGGCGTGACGGGTGACGTGTCGTCGAGCAGCAGCGCCTGCTCGATCGCGCGCGCCGCGACATCGCCGTAAGCACGTGCCGCTGGCAGCAGCGCGCGACCCTGTTGTGCGCGGGCAGCGGCGATACCCCGCATCGCGTTGACCACCGCGCCGAGCTGCCTGACGGTCGCGATTTGGGCGCTGATATCGGCGAGCTGCTCGGTCATGGCGTGGTCTGTCCCACGCTATTGGTCAGTCGGCCCACTGCTGCGATCAGCGCTGCACGATCGGGTTCGCTCAGTGTGCCGCTTTTCTCGACCGATGCGACCGTCTCCGCCGCCTGCGCGTCAAGCCAGGCGGGCAAGCGCGCGCGTAGCTCAGTGACCGTCTCTACGGCGATCGCGTCGAACGCTCCCTGTGTCAGTGCCAGCGCCAGCGCAGTTTGGTCGACGACGCGCAATGGCTGGAACTGGGGTTGGTTGAGCAAGGCGCGCAGCCTTTGCCCACGGTCAATTTGCGCCTTCACGCGCGCTTCGGGCTGCTCGCCGAAGCGCGTGAACATCTCCAGCTCGAGGAATTGCGCGTAATCCAGGCGCAGCTTGCCCGAAACGTCGCGCAGTGCGCGCGCCTGGGTTTTGCCACCTACGCGGCTGACGCTGATGCCGACATCGACCGCGGGCTTGTGCCCTTGCGCGAACAGCTTGGCGTCGAGCGCAATCTGCCCGTCGGTGATCGAGATGAGATTGGTTGGAATATAGGCGCTCAAATTTCCCGCATCGGTCTCGGCGATAGGCAGCGCGGTGAGCGAGCCGCCGCCCTTGGCGGGCGAAAGCTTGGCAGCGCGCTCCAGCAAGCGGCTGTGGAGATAGAAGACGTCGCCGGGATAGGCCTCGCGCCCCGGAGGCTGACCAGTGAGCAAGGCGATCTCGCGGTGCGTGGCCGCATGCTTGGTGAGATCATCGACAACGATCAGCACATGACCGCCGCGATCGCGGAAATATTCGCCCATGGTGAAGGCGGCGAACGGAGCGATCCATTGCAGCCCAGGCGCCTGTGCGGGGCTCGCCACCACGAAGATGCATCGCTCGGGCGCGCCGTGACGACGGACTTGTTCGATTGCCCGCGCGACACTCGACGATTTCTGCCCGATTGCGACATAGATGCAGATGACGTCGCTGGAGCGCTGGTTGACGATCGCATCGACCGCGAGCGCGGTCTTGCCGGTCGCGCGGTCGCCGACGATCAATTCGCGCTGGCCGCGGCCGAGCGCGAACAGTGCGTCGATCACGAAGGTCCCCGTCTGCACCGGCTGGACAACCAGGTCGCGGTCGATGATTGCGGGCGCGGCGCGTTCGATCGGTTCGAAGCTTTCGGTGGCGATGGCCGCGCCGCCATCGAGTGGCCGGCCGAGCGGATCGACGACCCGGCCGAGGAGTCCTGGTCCGACCGGCGTGCGGACAACCGCGTTGGTGCCGGTCACCATGGCCCCCGCTTTCACGCCGTCGGCATCGTCGAGCAGCACGCAGCCAAGAGTTTCGCCGTCGATTGTCTGGACGAAGCCCGCCTGGCCACCGTCGAAGTGCAGCAGTTCGTCGAGCCGGGCGTTAGGCAGGCCGGAAATCATAGCGACGCCGTCACCGATCGAGTCGATGCGGCCTATCTGGCGCAGTTCGGGGGCGAGGACGGTCGCCGCGACGCTCTGGCGCGCGCGCTCCAGCCAGCTCTCAGGCGTCTCGGGCATCGTTTCCGTCTTTCGCGAGGTTGGCGAGCATATCGTCCAGATCGGCGCGCCAGCTGTTGCGGAGGTGGACGTGCGCGCCGCGCAATTCGCAGCCGCCGATCAGATCCGGTTCCTCCTCGAACGCGAGGTCGAGTGGCAGCGGAAGGAGCTTCGCCAAGGCGTCGCGGCAGCGTGCGCGTTCACTGTCGTGGAGCGGGGTGGGCGTGACGAGGGTCAGCGCGATGCCGTCAAAGCTTCTGGCGCGGTCCACTTCGAGCATGGCGGCGAGCTGGTCGGTCAACTTCTGGAACATTGCCTCGTGGATCACGGCCGACGGCAAGTGCTGGACAAGCTTTGCGGCCAAGTCACCCGCAAGCGTTGCCGCTTGAGTCTCCAGCGCCTTGCGCATGGCGTCGCGTTCGGCGGCGATACCAGCCTTGGCCGCTTCGCCCATCTTTTCGGCATCGGTCTGGGCCGTTTGGAGCAATCGGACGCGGTCGGCGTCGGCGGCGGTGCGAACTTCGGCGCGAAGCCGCTCCGCATCGGCCGCAAGAGCGGTGTTGCTGGCTTTGAGGGCCGCCGCCTCGGTCTCCGCTTGCGCCTTCGCCGCCGCCGCATCGGCGAGCAGAGCGTCGGCCGCCGCCTGACGCGCTGCGATCGCCGCCACCACCGGCCGGTAGAGGAAGCGGCTAAGCAGCCAGATCAGGACAAGGACGTTGATCGCCTGGAGCGCTAGCGTCCACCAGTTGATATGCACCGTTCTGGGTCAGGCGAACGGGTTGGCGAAGAGCAGCAGCAATGCGACGACTAGGCAGTAGATCGCCATGGTCTCGATCATCGCCAGGCCCACGAACAGCGTGCGCGAAACGGTGGCCGCAGCCTCTGGCTGTCGTGCAATAGCGTCCATCGCAGCGGCGACGGCCTTTCCTTGCGCCAGCGCTGGGGCGATTGCGCCGAGCGAGATCGCGAGCGCGGCGCCAATGATGCTTATCAAATGGATCCAATTCATGTCATTGCCTTTGCTGAATGGAAGTGGTTTCGCTGACCGCACCGCCGATGAAGACCATCGCCAGAGCGCCGAAAATATAGGCCTGTACCGCGCCGGTCAGCAGTTCGAGCGCCATGAGCGGGATCGGCACGAGCAACCCTGCCAGGCTGAGTACGATGCCGATCACGAATACCCCGCTCATCATGTTGCCGAACAGGCGAACGGTCAGCGACAGGCTGCGCGTGAACAGTTCGATCAGGTTGAGCGGCGCGAGCAGGATCGAAGGCTGGGCGAAGCTGCGGACATAGCCGTTAACGCCCAGCGCGCGGATCCCGAACCAGAGCGTCGCGCCGAACACGATCAGCGCGAGCGCGATATCGGTCTCCAGCGTCGCGGTCGGGGGCTCGACGCCGGGGATCAGCGACGACCAGTTGGCGACGAGCAGGTAAAGGAAGAACGTCCCGATCAGCGGAAGATACGGGGCCGGGGCGACTCCCATAGTCTCGCGGATCTGGACTGAAAACATATCGACGACGAGCTCGAGCGCGGCTTGCGCTCGCGACGGCTTGAGCGCGAGGCGACGCGTGATCAGCCATGATCCTACGCTCAAGAGCAGTATGATTCCCCAGGTGGTGACGACCGGCGTCGTAATCGGTACCGGACCGACCATGAGCAGGACTTGCGTGTCGAACGGCGAGCTGATCATGATGGCAGCCTTAGTCGGGGGAGGATCAGGTGCCGCGCGAGCAGGAACCCGCCTGCTGCTGCCACGAGCGCGGGCGCTCCTTGCGTTGCTGCCCAAACGAGCGTCCCGATCGTGACCGCCAGACGTCCGAGCCGCCAGCCCAGTGCCGCGAAGGTGGAGCCGCCGACGACCACGAGGTTGACATCCTTGCGCAGGGACAGGAAATGGATCGCGCCTGCGGCCATGCCGAGGCACCCGAAAGCCGGAATGGCGACCGCCATCATCGCCTGTTGATCCAGCGCCATGCCGACCAACCGCCGAACACTGCGCCGATCATTATCAACGGCGCCGTCCAGAACACTCCGCTGGCGAAATGATGGTCGAGCCAACGCCCGGCGGCGAGGCAAATCAGGATCGGCACGGTGATCGTCCAGCCAAGCGCGCCGATCTGGCCGAGATTGCGCGCCAGCGACGGGGCGCCGTCGCGCGCCCATGCCTTGCGGCGATCGGCGCGCACGCGTACCGCCTTGGTCAGCCGGGTTTCGCGGTCGGGCAGGGGGTCGCTCACGGGCGTATGTCGCTGGTGGCCGCGCCGCCGCGCAGTGCCGCAACCATCTGCCGGATCGCCTGGGTGCGCAAACGCGCGGCGGCGGTGCGGTCGGTCCGGTCCGCGTCGATGCGCTCGCGATAGCGGGCTAGGACGTCGCGTTCGAGCGTGTCGAGATCGTCACCGATATGCGCCTCGCGCGTCGCGACCCGCACGTCGCGACCGCCGCTAACCGTCAGGATGCCCTGGCGGATCGCGCAGAAGCCTTGCCGTCCGTCCGCGTGCCGCCAAGAGACGACCGATATTTCCAGCGCGGTCAGAAAATCGCTATGGCCCTTCAGGATGCCGAAACTGCCGGTCGCATCTTCCGCGCGGACCGCATCGACATCGGGATGATCCGCGACGATCTGCGCGGGATCGGTGATCAACAGCCTCATTTGGGGGCTCCCGCCTGGCGCGCGCGCGCCTCCTCGAAATCGCCGATCATGTAGAAAGCACTCTCGGCCCAGTCGTCTGCCTCGCCGGCGAGGATCGCCGCGCAACCCTTTAGCGTCTCGGCGAGGGGCACCGAGCGCCCCGGCGTACCGGTGAACGCCTCGGTGACGACGAACGGCTGGGTCAGGAATCGCTGCAGCTTGCGCGCGCGATCAACGATGAGCCGGTCGTCGCGCCCGAGTTCCTCGACGCCGAGCAGCGAGATGATGTCCTGCAGCGCGCGGTATTGCGCGATCGTCTCGCGCACCTCTTCCGCGATACGGTAATGCTCGGCGCCCACCACCAGCGGGTCGAGCAAGATCGAGACCGAAGCGAGCGGGTCAACCGCGGGATACATGCCCTCCGCGGCCATCGAACGCGATAGTACGACGGTGCTGTCGAGATGGTCGGAAATGGCGGTGACGGCGGGATCGGTGAAATCGTCGGCGGGCACGTACACTGCCTCAATCGCGGTCACTGCCGCGCCAGCGACGGAGGCGATTCGCTCCTGCAGCGCGGCGACTTCGCTTGCCAGGGTCGGTTGATAGCCGACGCGGGACGGCAGTCGCCCGAGCAGCCCCGAAACTTCGCTGCCGGCCTGGACGAAGCGGAAGACGTTATCCATCAGCAGCAGCACGTTGCGGTGCTGCTCGTCGCGAAAATACTCAGCCACAGTTAGCGCAGTCAGCCCAACGCGCCAGCGCGCGCCGGGCGGCTCGTTCATCTGTCCAAAGACAAGCACGGTGCGGTCGAGCACGCCTGATCCGCGCATGTCGTTCAGAAGTTCGTGTCCCTCGCGCGATCGCTCGCCAATACCGGCAAACACGGATACGCCCTCATAGCGCGCGACCATGGCGTGGATCAGTTCCATTACCAGCACTGTCTTGCCGACACCGGCGCCTCCGAACATTGCCGCCTTGCCACCCTGCGCGAGCGGGGAAAGCAGGTCGATCACCTTGATCCCCGTCTCAAATTGCGACGTCGCGGAACTTTGAGCATGGAGTGGCGGCGGCGCGCGGTGAATCGGGCGCAACGTCACGTCGGCGGGCAATGGGGCTCCGCCGTCGCCAATCCTGCCGATGACGTCGATCAGTCGCCCAAGCACCGCAGCGCCAACCGGCACGGCTACAGGGCCGCCGGTTGCCTCGACCGCGACATGACGGGAAAGGCCCGAGGTGGCCTGCAGCGCTACGGCGCGCACCGTGCGATCGTCGATATGGCTCTGCACCTCCGCCATCAGCACGTCGGGCCTGTCCCAGTGAATGAGCAACGCCTCGTCGACCAGCGGGAGCTTCCCCTTCGGGAAGACCACGTCGATGACCGGGCCGCGCACGGCAATAACGTGTCCGGCATCGGATAGGCCTGTTTGGCCTGGATAGGTCTGCGGACGTGGATCAGTGGCGGGCATGATGACTGTCTGCCTGCCTGGATCGAGGGCGCTTCAATTGGCTGTCGCCAGCTGCGTCGTGGATCGAACACCCAATTCAACGTCCGGCATAAGCCAGCTACCAGCCGCGCCGGTATCGATTGGATCCTCGCTGGCTCCGCCGAGGTGGCATGTACATCGTGCGGTCGTCATTTCCGAAATACGTGGCAAGTCAGGCTGGGCAAACGGAGTGCGCCGCATCGCGGTCAACGCCGCGATATAAGCCAGCGTCGATTCCGCGCCCTGATTGGCGTTGCGCCGGTCGGGATGTAATCCATCGAAGCAGGCGCCGCGCTCGATATCCACCACTAGAACGCGAAGATCGTTTTGGCCAAGGAACCAGGCAAAGGCACGGCTCGCTTCACCTTGCCAGACGGCGTCTCCAGTGACACGCGCCGCGGTCAAACAGGCACTGACGGCCGCCCAGGCTTCCAGTGGCTGTTGATCGAAGGGTTGCGGATGCCGATGATCGGCACCGAAAGTTTCTGTTCCGATGGGCCGGAAATGACCGCGTTCGGCTGTTTGCAGTTTCATCAGCCAGCGTAGCGAATCAAGGCCTGCATCGAGATAGTGCTCCTTGCCGGTGTCATGGCCGCTGACAATCAGCGCCTCGCACAAACGGGCATTATCGTAGCCCAGCCTATCCTCGAACCAGATCCAATCAGGCCTGGCAGCGTCGGACCAGCGCTGGAAAAGCCGATTGGCTAGCTCGCCCCTGAGGCGCTCAAATCCGCGATGGCCTGGAAAGCGTTCCAGGAACGCAGATATGCCGAGTAAACCATAGGCCCAGGCGCGCGGCGATGTACACGCCATCAAGACGGGCGCGATCTCCAGCACCCGGGCTGCGGCCCAGCCATCCAGCGAACGGGCGTCTTTGTGCCGAGCAACGGTGCCTAGCGCCCAAATCGTGCGGCCCAGAGCGTCATCCGCACCATCGCTCTCCAACCACGTCCGATCGAAATTCATGAAGTTATGGACCCGGTTGGTCTGTGGTGACCAGGCGCTCTCGACAAAGGCTGCGTATGTGAGGTGCAACTGTTCCTCTTGCGCCGTCAAAGGGCGCAATGCCGCGAGTTCGGTGAAGACGAGCAGCGCGCGCGCATTATCGTCTAGGCAATAGCCATGTCTTCGATCGGGCACCGCAAATTTGGTGTGCTGCATCAGACCGACCGAATCGGTGAGAGCAGCGAGATGGGCCGTCGAGACATGTGGCAATGGGGTGTTGCCTGGTTGGATCGGTGGAAAGCCGATGATGGTTGCGCCTGCCGAACGCCGCTCCAATCGGACGGTTGAAAATACTTCGAGATACTGTTCCGCCACTCTCGGCCAGATCATTGCCCGACCACGAGCATAGGCGTTCGTCCGAATTTCGCTTCGCAATGTATCGTCGTCGATCAATCTGCGAATGGCCGTTGCGAACCCGTCTGCCTGCTCGAACGGGACGAGCAAGCCGCAATTGTCTGCCAGCAGCTCCTGCGCGTACCAGAACGGCGTTGAGACAACGGCTTTGCCGAGCGCAATCGCATAGGCCAGCGTCCCGGAAACGATCTGTGCCTCGTTGGGGTAGGGTGACAGATAGATGTCACATGCGGCCAAATAATCCAGCAACGCGTCAAGCGAGAGGTATCTGTCCACGAACTGGACATGTTCGCTAACGCCCAACTCGCTGGCGAGTGCTGTCAGGCTCTCTCGGTAGAGCTCGCCCTCGTCCCGCACCAGATTGGGATGGGTCGCGCCGACGATCATGTAGAGGAGTTTGGGGTTTTCCTGAACGAGGGCGGGCAGCGCGCGAATAGCTGTCTCGATACCCTTGCCCGGCCCAAGCAGTCCGAAGGTCATCAGCAAGGTCCGCTCTGCCAAGCCTAGATCGTGCTTCGCCATAGCTGGATCCAGAAAGGGACGATCCGGTACGCCGTGGGGTATCACGGCGATTTGATCGGCCGAGACGCCATAGACATCCTGCAGGATCTGGCGCCCCTTATCAGCCATCACGATCAGGCGGGCAGAGCTTGCAATGAGTTCGTCCATAACACGGCGCTGAGACGGATTGGGTGTGGCAAGGACCGTGTGCAACGTCGTGACCAGTGGCGCTTTCAGGCCGCGCACCAGGCCGAGGACATGCTCACCCGCCTCACCGCCGAAAATCCCGAATTCATGTTGCAGTGAGATGATCTCGATATCAGCAACATTCAGAAAGTCCGCCGCTACTTCATAGGAGGCGGGGTCTGCGTGTTGAATCTCCAGCGGGACCTGATCGGGATAGGCGTAGGCATTCTTGTCGTCGGTCATGGCAATTATCATCGCGGCCACGTTCGGATCGGCAGTGCTCAGCGCCTGCTGGAGATCATTTGTGAAGGTTGCGATTCCGCAATGGCGCGGCACGCATGTCCCGATAAGAGCGATGCGGCTGGGCTGGGGAGTGAGGACGGGGCCGTTCATGTTCAACCTCTAACCAAATGGATCTCTTTCGAGTCGGCAACACGAACGCGGCGGCGCGTATTGCCATTGCGCAATGCGTCCAGGCCTGCCCGTCGAAGATCGATGAGGCACTTGCATGCCGAATGTCGCGGTTGCCGCACTATACGTATTGTCCGTGAAACACGCTCCGCGTGGCAGGAACGCGAACCATACAGCGTAGGCAGGGGATCTTCGTCCACCTGTGAAACCTGCCAGAACTGGCCGCTGTCAGAACATTCGGCGCAACTCGCCGCTTGGACTAGCGGGATGTGGGCAACGTCTTAAGGTTGATGTTAGGCGTTGGCGTAGCCCGAGGCGTTGAGGGCGAAGTCGAGTGTGTCGGTCACACCGTCGGCCTGCATGTTGGTGCACAACTTCCAGGCGATGATATAGCGCGAGATGGCGTCGAATACGGTCGACATGGACATCCAGCCCCAGCCAATTGTCCTTCACACCCTTAAATTTGTGCCGTTGGTACTAACGGCGGACAGGGGGGAGTTGGGTGAGACAATCGATTGTGAATGGCAGTCGCCGCTTTCGCCGCCTGACCCGCTGCCACGGCAATTTGATCCAGCCCTTCGACCATGTCGCCAACAGCGAACATACCGCTGATCGTCGTTTCCTGATGCTCATCGACGAGGATGCAGCCCGAAGGGCCTAATTCGGCACCAATCATCCTTGCCAAGTCTGAATGAGCCGACGTGCCGAGGGCCACATAAAGCGTGTCAAAGCGTAAGGATCGGCCATCGGCCAGCTTTACAGTGAGATCCTGATCGTTGATGAACAAATTGCCAATGGGCACCCGCTCAGTGGCGATGCCACCTCGAGTTAGTTTGGTCTTCTCCGCCTCGGACAGTCGGGACGCATCTTGGGTGAGTAAGGTCACTGCATCGCTATAGTGGCGAACAAACATCGCTTCGGCTGCGCCATGCTCTGAACAGCCTAGCACCGCTACTCTCCTGCCGCGGATTTCATAGGCATCGCAGATCGGACAATAGCGTATCAGACCTCGGGCAACGCCGCGATCATGCGCCTCCTGTGACAATTTCGGCCGATGATTTTTGACGCCCTGTGCAAGCAAGAGCGTCCGCGTCCTGACCTCTTCGATAGCCGTGGTGACGACAAATCCCGACTGGGTCTGGACGACGCCCTTGACGAAATCATTGACCACTTTTGCGCCGTAGCGAGTGGCATGCTGGTGCATCCGCGCGAGCAGAACCTGACCGGATATTCCTTCAGGAAACCCGAGAAGGTTGTGAGTTGTCGGAATTGATGATGCGCGCCCACCGCCAGCGTCAATGACCAGCGAGGAACGCATAAACCGTCCGAGATACGTGGCTGCGGCCAAACCCGCGGGCCCACCTCCAATGACAATGCAGTCGTACATGTGCGCCTTTCTCCGAGGTGGGCCGCTACTGTAAATACGCGGCTCGCCGGGTCTGCCCTCGAAGGAAGGCACCCCGCCCCAAAAAAAGGTCGATGGTGGCGAGGGGTTTTAGCTGCCGGTGCCTAATTCAGATGTGGCCCATCTCTAGCCGGCATGGACCAATCGGATGCCCACGGGGCGCAGCGTGGCGCGGGGGCGGGTGGGTGTGGAACAGAGAGGTCAGAAGCACTGGATTCGCCCTCAGCCGCTCGCCCCGTAAAAGTCGCCGGGCGCACAGCGTGCTGGCGTCGGGTTTCGGTTGTATGAGGGAGTGAGGGACGCATTGGAGGTCTACAGACCTTTCTCGGCCTCAATGGGGCAGACGCTTTGGGTGATCATCATAGTCTCTGGCCCTCCGTTGACTGATCAGGTTGGTAGTCGGGCTCATTAACTCCTTATAGGCGGCGACACTGCCGACACAGCAAATACGCACCGCACGGCACAACCCCTCATCGATGCTGCGAAGATTTTTAAACGGCCCACGGCGTTCAACTCGCGCTAAAAATCAAGATTGCCGATGAGGGGTAAGGACGACCCGCGCGTATGATTAATTGGGCGGGTGCGAAAACACGGATTGACCAAAAGCTTTTCTGCTGAGGAGGACGCGATGCAAGATTCTAGAACGGCATGGCTTCGTAGGCATTTCCCAAGCGTAGCCTTCATTGCGGTGACGGCGCTGGTCGGTGGCGCGCTTGCTGGCGCGGTCATGTATGTTGGCGTCTATGACATCGGCGCTGATGCGCCGCACACCAAACCTGTTTATTGGCTCATAGAAATGCTTCGTGATCGCTCGATCGCCGTGCGGTCTCGCAATGTGAGCGTTTCTGCCAACCTGCTTGATATAAAACGGCTACAGAGCGGCGCGGGGCTCTATGCCGAGATGTGCAGTGGCTGCCATCTCGGGCCGGGACTGGAGAAGTCGGAGATCAGCCAGGGACTCTACCCCAGGGCCCCGGAGCTTTTTCGGGAGCAGCAGAGATCGGCAAAGGAGCAATTCTGGGTCATCAAGCATGGGGTCAAGCTGACCGCGATGCCTGCCTGGGGTAAAACCCATAGCGATGAACTGATCTGGGACATGGTCGCTTTCGTGCGTCAACTTCCACGTATGACGCCCGCCCAATATCAGGCGGCGATTGCCAGTGCGCCGGAAGACCATGACGCGATGATGAGGGATATGCCTGGCATGACGAAGACGATGCCGTAGCGATGTTGCCTTTGCCCGACCCTCGTCGCCGATATCTGCCGGCTGTGTGGGGTGCTTTGCCGGACAGACAGATAAAGCGGATAATGTGGAATGCGAGTATCGCGCTTGTGAACCCGACTGAATGAGGATCGGATTTTTCGATGGATACGGATCTAGACCGGCGTTTGAGCCGCTTACGTAACGAACCGACCCATCCGGTGCCCATTGCGCGATGCACTGCGCCTCACGCCAGGCGTTGAGCACGTCGAGATCGGGGAAGTTGGGCATTGGTTGCCACAACCGCCGCCGCGCAAGGTGGGCGGAGCGCCGCTTACGACGTATCTGATCCTTTCGACGCGCGTCAAGCGGCTCGTCCGTTGCGTCTCATCGATTGTCGGATCGAGGCTCATTGCTTGGGTAACAGGGCCACGATGGGCCAAATTATCTGCGCAAAATGATCGCTCAATGCACCTTGACCATACCGACGCCTTTGATGTTGTTGAACGAGTCGGTCTGGTGGCAACTGAAGCACTGGTCCACCCGCGCCCGTTTTTCGCCGCTGATCATCTTGTCCATCATCTCGAAGTGCATCATGTAATGGCTCGGCGGCGCCTTGTGGCATTGCGAGCATTCGGTCGATTTCGGGCTGGGATGCAAGAAGCCATTGATTTTCCAGCTTTCCGTTGTGTGGCAGCTTGCGCACTCGGGACCGAAAAATCCCTTATGGATATCCCGAGGCGCGTGGCAGGACTGGCAGTCGAGTTTTGCAGCTTGTCCCGTAGTACGCCTCGCAATCTCCTCGAGGATCTGGTGATCCATCCTAACCGGACGAAGAGTGCGGCCCTGATGCTCGATGTGGCAACCCGCGCACTCCTTCAGGTTGGCGTGGAAGGCGGTCGCTGGTTTCATCAGGAGTTCAGGAGCAGAAGCGTGGCATGCGATACAGGTTGCGGCCTTGATGCCTTGATTGGGAGTATGGCAGCTCTCGCATTTGCCTTCAAGAAACGCGTGTGCGCTTGACAGGGGGCCGGGACGGACTGCCGATGACCATTGAGGCAGCGCCGTGCTCCCCGATCGGTAGACGGTGAAAGGGATGGCGGCGGCGGCGAGCAGCGCGATCGTCGCAAGCACCAGGTAAAGGATTGTGGTTCGCTTCACGGCAGCCACCGAAGGCCGTAATAGTAGCCGCCCCAAATGTGCAATGCCATCAGGCCATACATCACAATCGCAACCGCGACATGGAACACAGTCCACCGCGCGAGGGTGCGCTTGATCGCATCCCGTGCCATTATTGTAAATTCGAGATCTGAAATGGCCCCGAGCAGATGATCGAGCCTCAGTCCTGACGGATCGACGACGCTATCGCGGGTCCAGACTACGGAAACTGTGGCCAACCCATCGTAGCGGTCGCGAAGCAGCTTGAGCTCTTTTTGCTGAAGCCGGAGATCCTGGCTGACCTGCGCAAGATAATATCGCCCGATGAATCCGCTCGCGACGACCGCGAGCATCGATATCACAAGGCTCACACCGAGCGGACTCTGAAACTTGTGGCCGGAGTGAATGATGCCGAGCAATGCCCCGATTGCGCCGGCGTAGACGTGAAACCCCATTAGCGCCCCAAGCGAGATGGAGCCTTTGGTCCGCTCCTTGATCCAGGCCTGCCGCTTCACCGCCGTGTAGGACAGCAGGAGCAGGAACAGAAGCGCGGCGGCGATCCCGAACATGCTCCCGGCAAGGCTGCCCGGGAAGCGGGGCGCGGAATGGATAAGAAATCCGGGGACGATCAGCGTTAGCACACTGACCAGGCCTCCGACCGTGATTTTTTCGGTTTCGGTCATCAGGCCTCCACCACCAGGTCACCCGTCGATTTTGCCTGACAGGCGAGGATGATTCCCGCTGCCTTCTCATCCGCGGCGAGCGCGTCCTCGACCTCCATGGTTGCCTGACCCTGGCGGAGTGGCACTTTGCACCGACCGCAGGTGCCAGCTCGGCAATCATAATCAATCGCTACGCCAATCGCCTCGGCGGCTTCGAGCACCGACTGGTCCGGCGCGAGGGGGCCTGCCTTGCCGGACTTTGAGAATGTGATGGTGGCGTGTGCAGACGGGATCGGCACGGCCTGATCAGCGGTGAATGCCGGTGTCGCAACAGGTTCCGAGGGTTCGGCTTCCATGACTGGGCCACCCTTGAGCGGAGCGAACTCTTCGGTTTTAACCTGGTCTGATGGGACTTGGAGCTGCGCGAGCGCTTCTTTCACTGCAGCCATCATGGGGGGTGGGCCGCACAAGTGGACTCGTCGTTTCGCAATGTCGGGTACCGAGGCCGCTATGAAATCTGCCGTCATGTAGCCCACCTGGCCTTGCCAATCGGTGCCTTCGGCTTTGGCGACGGTATACGCGACGTGAAGCTTGGGATGGCGACGTGCCAGATGATCGCACTCATCGCGGAAAATGAGATCTTCTGGTGTATTCACGCCGTAAAGTAGAAAAATGTCGTGCTCGTAGGACCGGTCTGTGAGACTTCGCAGAACGCTCATCATTGGCGTGATGCCAACGCCGCCGGCGATCAGAACGATGCCGTCGGCTTCCTTCCCCGTGAAGAAGAACCTGCCAGCGGGGGCGGATATTTCAAGGAGATCGCCGGTATCGGCATGATCGTGAAGATGACGCGACTCCAGGCCATATTGTTCACGCTTGATCGTGAGTTCGATATAGTCGCGCTGGGTGGGGGATGATGAGATCGTGTAGGATCGACGGACTTTCTGTCCGTCGATTTCCGAAGTGATTGTTGCGTATTGCCCCGGCAGGAAAGTGAACGGGATGGGACCGCCGTTCGCCTCCATTAAGCGGAACGTTTTCACGTTCGGCGTTTCGTCGAAGATCGCCTTGATGCGCAGCACCCCCTTCCAAGGGCGTTGAGCGGGCGGCGGAGCATTAGTCTCGGCAGACAACTGTGGCATGCCTGCGAGAACAGCGGGCTGTGCCATCGCTGTGGGTGCAGCCGGAGCGCCAATTGCAGTTTGTGCTGTGGGCGACCCTGGCATCAGTCGCTCGACAAGGCTCGCGATGCGACGAAGCCGAGCCTGCCGCAAGAGCAGGGCGGCAAGGAGTGCCGCCGCGAGCAGTACCATTCCAATGATGTGCCACCAGGAAAGGCCGCTATCCGTCGTCATTTGTTCAGCTCCGCCTATTCCATTTTGGTTCTTGAACCATGTGAGAGCGATCTCGCGGGGTGCCTTGCCTTCCTCCAGTCCCTTGAGGGCGCTCACGCCGCTGTCGGCTTGGGCAAGGCCTTCGCGAGCCCCCTTGATGGCGTCACCGGCAGCTACGAAGTCGTTGGACGCAAGCGCGTGATGGAGTCGGGATTGCTCGGCAGTCAGCACTTCGGTCCCCGAGCCGAGGCGCTTTAGCGCTTCGGCTCGAACGGCCCGCCGCGCTTCGTCGGTCAGCGCTGGCCATTGCATCAGCGAGGGGTAGAAGGGTTTGGCACCCATTGGCCCGCAACAGCCGGAGGGCGCGGCTGTGCCACCCATACCTCCCGGCCCGGCAGATCCGGCCGACGGTGACATCATCTGCTTCATCATGGCGGCCATTGGGTCAGTGCCCGAGCCTCCCATGGGTTGTGTTGCAGGCATGTCGGTGCCGCTGGCTGCGGCAGGCATGGCTGGAGCTGCCCCGCCTCCGCCTGGATGATGCGAAGCGTGCTCGTCAGCGGTTTGCGCCACGACCGACGGTGATGTGAGCATCACCGTCAGTGCGATCAGAACCCGGTAGCCAATCCGACTCCAGAGAGTTCGGTGAGTAGTGATTTGATGGAGCGGACGCTTCATGCTGATAATCTTACATATCGTCCTGCATGGGCATTGGCTTGTCGGCGGGCATCGGTGCAGGCTTTGCGGCGGCCGGCTTGGCGTGCCTGCGATGTCTGGGGCTGTGCTTCGACCTTCCCATAGTTTTCATCTTCTTGGCGCAGCATCCTGACTTGTCCTGTGCCATAACGGGTTTAGGCATTTGCATGCCGCCTTGCATGCCGGGCATCGCGTCATGACCTTCCATCATCCCACCGGACGGCATTGCACTGCCGTTGGGAGACATGGGGGGCTGGGTTGAGGCCTGTCCTGTTCCTTGGCTCTGGGCCGCAGCAAGGCTGGGAGACAGAAGAACGCCGCCTATCAATGCCAGCGAATAAAGATAGGAAGTGCGACTTTTCATCATGATCTTTCCTCCGTTGAAAAACGACCGGCGATAATCTGGCGAGCCGCGATAGCCTTGATGAACGACTCCTCAAACCGACTGATATACGTAGTGTCCGTGAACCCCAAAATGATGCCAAGGAGCGGTCGACAGATGCGCTCCATCGGGATCGCGCCGGCTATGCCGGGCGCATAGCTGAAATTGAGCTGCAATTCAGTCTTCGCGTTGGACTCCTGTGACCCTTTGCCAAGGCCGAGAAGAAAGGTCTTCCAACTCAGCAATTGGAACCCCGGCAGAAAAATGGCGAGGGCGGAATGCTGCACCGGAAGACCGGGCAGGAAAAGGTAACCCAAGATGCACAAAATGTAGCTCACCGAGAGGAACGGGCTCAATGCCAACCCACTGGTGACAACCGGGATCAAAGCCGGCTGCTGGCGGTCATGCGGCATGGCGTGGTTTTCCTGATGGCGCGATATTGCCAGACGCCGCATAGAGCTGCGGGTTGGCTTCGAACTTGTCACGGCATGCCCCGGAGCAGAAATCTCATACATGGCCTCCGACCACGGCAGTCTTGGCGCTGGCTGTGTCAACAGTCATGCCGCATACCGGATCGACTGCTTGTGCCGCTTTATGCTGTATGTCTCAGTCATTTCTGTGACGTCTATGGTGTCCCAT
Organism: Novosphingobium sp. 63-713; assembly: GCF_001898925.1. Taxonomy (NCBI): domain Bacteria; kingdom Pseudomonadati; phylum Pseudomonadota; class Alphaproteobacteria; order Sphingomonadales; family Sphingomonadaceae; genus Novosphingobium; species Novosphingobium sp. 63-713. The sequence continues at coordinate 17,278 of NZ_MKVS01000037.1, read as the reverse complement.
GACATGGGCGCCGCAGCCGAAGCTCATCATGAACATGAAGAGCAGGCCCCAGACTAGAAGTTATGCGACAGTTCCCACGACACGCTACTCTTAATTTCTGCGCTAGCGACCGCTCAGACTGCGGTCGCTGTATCCAATCTTCGGAACGAACCCAGGTACGCTCTCCATGTATTTTCTATATTGATCGCCAAATTCACGGATTGCATCACGCTCTTCATGGCGGGCGAGGCGCACATACATAACAACCAGAACTGGAAACATTGCGAGCGTTAGCAAGGTCGGCCACTGCAGCAGGAAGCCAAACATCACTGCGATGAACCCTATATATTGGGGGTGCCGCATCCGTGCATAGAGACCGGTAGTTGCCAGTGCATGATGCTGTTGGGCGGTATGCAGAGCCTTCCAGCCGGATGAAATCAGCATAAAACCGCCACCAATGAAGACGAAGCTGGCAATATGGAATGGACCGAAATGCGGATTTACGCGCCACCCGAACATCATTTCGAGAAGGTGTCCGGCGTCATGTGAGAACCAGTCGATCCCTGGAAAGCGCGATTGCAGCCAGCCTGACAAAATATAGATCGTCAGAGGGAATCCGTACATTTCTGCAAATAGCGCCACAAGAAAGGCACTGAACGCCCCGAAACTGCGCCAGTCGAGTTTCGTTTCAGGCTTGAAGAAACTGAAGGCAAAGAAAATGAAGATCGCCGCGTTGACGAACGCCAGTCCCCAAAGGCCATAAGCTGGAGTGTCAGAGTGGGTCATTTTCCCTCTCCACTGCCAGGGTGATGGCCTTTGTGCATGAACAAATGCATGATCGGGCAAATCAATAATATGGCGTAGGGTAGAAAACCAAACAGGTGAGCACGATGCTCGGTCACAAGGTAATATCCACCGACGAGAAAAAGTGTCAGGAACGCGAGTTTCTCGAACCACCAACGGACATTCCGCTCTGATTCCGGCGCAGCATTTTTCCTCTTATTGTCATTGCCGCAACAATCCATGGCATGTCCCGCATTTAATAGGAGTGGCCATGGTGGCTCGCTGACCTCAATCCCTCCATCCGTAAACACCACATTTTGACAAGCTTTTGGTCAGGTCCGACCGAGCGGGCTGGCGATAGCCTTGATCCCCTTGAGACCCGAGCCGAAGCGCGCAATGGCATCCCGATGTCGAGCAAGTTCGCCATACGGAAGGTAGGCAATATCCAGATTGCCGATGCGGCTAAATGCCGGGCGCTGGAGCTGCGCTCGCACGTCGCCTTCGCGCGCGTCAGGTGCGACCAGAAACAAGCCTGCCGTAGCGTGAAGGCTGTCGCCACTCAGCGCCAGGTCGAGCATGCGGACGATACCCGAATAGATCGACGTCGTATGCTCGACCTCGAAGGCGGCGGCGACAGACTGATTGGCTTCGTCGATCCATAAGACATCGATCAGACGAATGGCATCTGCTCCCGGACAACTCACAAGGCTCTGGGGCAGTTGGTCCAGGCATCCCTTCGACAAAGGCGCATTTTGGTACAGGCGCCCCCGGTCATTGGCGGCTATCCAGACGCTAAACCCCAGGGACTTGCCAAGATCGCGCAGCCAAGCCTGGACCTCCGTATGTGTGCGGTCGCTCTCCTGGTTGGAAAGCGATTGCTTGTTCAAGCTTTCGGCTTCGGTTCGTACAGCCTGCAGTCGCACATTCCAGTCGGTGACGCTGGAGGCATCGGTCGTTTGGGGCGGCACAGGGTAGCGTCCTGAACCGACATCAAACAGAAACCCGCCGATCGCGCCGAGATCGTTCGAAAGCAGATCGCGATAGCGGTCATTGAATTCGATGACCCCGCTTCGCATTGCGAGGAAGTGCGGCCAGCTCCCAAGCTTCACGTTTGCGTTTGCTAGGGCGTTATAACCCTTCACGATTGCTGTATTGAACGGCGGGATGAGCGTTGGGTGCAGAAAATAAAGCAGGTTGGCCACCGCAGGGCCCAGGCCCTTGATCTTCCTGCGGTCGATTGCGTGGATGTGGTTGATGATCGCATCAGCGGTGTCGCAACAGGCGCAGTTGGCGAGCAGTTGACCAAATGCTCTCTGGTTCGCGGCGTCTTCGTAGATATCGGGTATGCGTAGTTTGGGCTTCCAGAGGAAAGCGTGATCCGCGCCCCGAAAAATCTGTCGCTGTTCGGCAATCGAGTGAACGACCGTTTCCAGCGAGGAGTTGCGGTAGGTCACGCCAAATGTGCCTTGCTCGATCTCAGATACGACTTGTGCTATGCCGCGGCGGATTGAGCGGAAGTTCTTCAGGCGCTCCTCCCAGAGGAACCAACCCCTGTAAGTCGCACCGGGATCTTCGCGCCACTGCAGGATCAATTGGCGCACCAAGGCATTCGGAACGCAGGATTGATCATTCGTTTCGATTAGTTGGCTCATGGCTGCAGGGATGCGATTGCGCTTTCGAAAGCGCAAGGAGTTTCCCGGTCCCCGCCTTTCATTTGTGACATAATTGCATCAGGCTATCCGGCTCACGCAGCCGAGTTGGTTGACTGACATTTGGATAGGCGCCATTATGAAACGATAAAGATCTGCCCGCAGGAGGAACACCTTGTTCATGATGGGACGGATCTATGGAAAAATACATTCCAATTGCAGCCATGGTCACGATGGCTTTGGGGGCCTGTGCTTCTGTTCCCGCTACCTCGGCTGAGGTGGAAAGCTGCCGGAAGATGGAAAGTGATATGGGTCTCGGGACCCGGCATGACCATCAGGAGATGAAAGGCATGGGGTTGAATCCCATGAACATATCTCATTCCCGATGCATGGAGATCCTCGGCAAGACGCAATAGATTGCGAGCCCAAAGGATGTAAGCTTATCTAAATATGATAAAGGTCCGCCACCCAACGAGGCGGCGGACCTTGGAAGCATGAGGTGCCAGCGATTACTATCTCGGAGTTATCGCGGTATTCAGCAGCAGCCGCCACCTGATTTCTTGGGAGCAGGCGGCGTCGGCGAGGTCATTGGCATCTGCCCCCCCTGCATCATGTGTCCGCCTTTCATCATATTCCCTCCGGACATCATGTGACCACCGGACATTTTATGTCCGCCCGTCTGGCCCGCCGGACGGTGCTGAGACCCTGCAGAGTGCTTGGGCTTCGGCTTTGCAGGATGTTTGTGAGCGGGCAAATCCTTCATGCCGGGGGGCATTTGATCGGCTAATGCCGGAGCGGTGCCGGAAGCCAGCAACCCTAGGGCGGCAAAAATCATCGTTGTCTTGCGCATACAGCGGTCCTTTCCTTGGCAGCCTTGGTTAGGCCAGCCTCAGGGGCCTTATGTGGCGATCAAGATTGGCATCGATATACGTATATAACGAATGCTTCGGATCTAGCGCGGAATTCCCCGCAGGTCGGGTGGAGCCGGGCAGGGGCTTAGTCGGAAATAGCCGGACTGAGCCCCTGGTCAATGAGGGTTGCCCAGAGAGCCTCGGCGCTATCGGCATACGAAAACAAGTCGCGGTCTTCGCTGTCGATCATGCCGTTCTCGGCGAAAACATCCAAATTGATGGCGCTTTGCCAATAAGCTCGATCAAACAAGATGATAGGGACCTTAGGAGCCTTGCCGGTCTGCCGCAATGTCAGAATTTCGAACATCTCGTCCATGGTTCCAAATCCACCTGGGAAGACCACCAGCGCACTGGCGCGCATGGCCAGATGCATCTTGCGGATCGCGAAATAGTGAAAACGGAATGTGAGTTCGGGCGTCGTGTAAGGATTTGGGACCTGTTCGTGAGGGAGCGTGATATTGAAGCCGATAGAAGGCGCGCAGACGTCATGGGCGCCGCGGTTGGCCGCCTCCATGATCCCTGGTCCTCCTCCTGTGGCGATCACGTTCATGCGTTTGCCACCATTGCGGGTCAGCGCGCCCCCCTTCTTGGAGGCGAGCCGGCCGAACTTGCGGGCTTCGTCATACCAGGCGCCCCTCCTGCCTGTCTGCGCCTCTCGAACGCGAGCACTTCCAAATACGACAATGGTTGAAAGGACGCCCCATTCGCGCAACGCTTCCTCCACCTTCTCGTATTCGAGCATGAAGCGAACTCCGCGCATTGAGTCCCCAAGAATGAAGTCCTGATCCAAGGCGGCGAGCCTGTAAGATGGCAAATCCGCTGCGTGGTGGCTGGGGAAGCAATGCTCACAGGGATGTGGCGTTAGAGCGCTGCAGAATGGGGTATCATCTGGAGTCACATTCTTGTCCCGTTCAAAGCATGTATCTTGTGGTCATCGGTTTTTTCAGGCTGCGTTCGCGAGACTGTCTCAGTGCTGGCGCGACGAATGCCGCGCCATATGTAAACATCACATGTTCCCGGCTGTGTCCGTCTGCGATCATTACGTATGGTCGCAGCCCAATGGGCTAGCCAATCCATGCAGAAATCCACAAGCGCGGGAGCGATGTCCATGCACGGGCACAAGAATCGACACCAGAAGGACAAAACTCGGGGGCATTTCGTGCCAAGCGGGGCCCCTCAAGCCACGTTTGAGGTGGAGCCAAGACCTGCTGGCGGAGGATTGGCGATCGGGTTCTTCGGGGCGAGCGGCACCGTCACCGGATCGCGCTATCTCCTCGAGGATGACAGCACGCGCTTGTTGGTGGATAGTGGACTGTTCCAGGGCGGTCGCGATTTACGCAACCTCAACTGGGCTCCCCCTCCGCCAGAAATTGCAGGGGTAGAGACGATCCTGCTGACGCACGCGCATCTCGATCATTCCGGTGCCATTCCGCGTTTGGTCCGTGATGGTTGGAGGGGCCGGGTTCTCACCACCCGGGCAACAGCCGAGCTTTGTGAACTACTTCTGCCGGACAGCGGCCACCTGCAAGAAAAGGATGCCCAGTTCGCAAACCGTCGAGGATATTCGCGGCATCAACCTGCGCTGCCACTATATACCCAGAACGATGCGTTGAACGCACTGGAGCATTTTCAGGGAGTGGAATTCGGTGAGTTCATCGAAGTTGCCCCAGGTGTCTCTGCCCGCTTCCACCGCGCCGGGCATATTCTCGGAGCAGCTTCGATCGAGATCGACTGGAAAGGAACCAAGGTCGTCTTTTCGGGCGACCTTGGGCGTTATGACGACGCTGTGATGTTCGATCCCGCACCTCCGCCATTGGCTGACTTTCTAATCGTCGAGTCTACCTATGGCGATCGGGAGCATGACGCTGTTTCGCCTGAAGTAGCCTTGGGTGAGTGTATTGAGCGATGCGTAGCGCGTGGTGGGACGGTCGTAATCCCGGCCTTCGCGGTGGGTCGGGCCCAATCGCTCCTCTATTACCTGTCCCTCTTGAAGAAGGCCGGCCGCCTTCAGGGCGTGCCTGTCTACCTCGACAGCCCGATGGCAATCGACGCCAGCGGCATCATGTGCGCAAACTCAGGGGATCATCGCCTGTCGCATGATGAATGCAAAGCCGCGTGCGCCGTAGCGCACTATGTACGCGATGCCGAAGAGTCGAAGGCGCTGACGGCGGATAGCAATCCCAAGGTCATCATTTCGGCAAGTGGCATGGCGACTGGCGGACGTGTCCTTCACCACCTTGCACAGTTTGCCCCGGATCCGAAGAACCTGCTGCTTTTTGCAGGCTTCCAGGCAGCCGGCACCCGAGGCGCGGCGCTTGTCGCTGGCGCGACCTCGGTAAAGATTTATGGCGAGGTTGTGCCGGTTTTTGCCGAAGTAACCAATCTTTCGATGCTGTCGGCCCATGCTGATTGCAACGAGATCTTGCGTTGGCTTTCTGGCATGCCGCAAGCACCGAAAATGACGTTCGTCACGCACGGAGAGGCGAGTGCCTCTGCCAGTCTGGCCGAACGGATTCGGCACGAGCTAGATTGGACATGTACCACGCCTGCTCTCGGAAGCTGGGGCGATCTCACCTCCCGCGCGCATGGCTCATGAAAATGTGACCATTACGTATGTTGAGCTTGGAGCTTGGTCCTTACTCCGGACTTTGAAGAACAGCTCTTCCCCATAAGGCCTGGGGGCGGCCTTAAAAATTCACGAAGGAGTCGAACATGATCAAGAAGTCTTTCATGGTTGCGATTGCCGGCATCTCGATGCTGGGAGCTGCGCCGGTTCTCGCTCAAGGTATCGGCCACACGTGGTTCATGCGCGGTACTGTTGTCGCCGTCGACAAGACCGGCACTGTCGTCTGCATCGGCAAGGCCGATGGCGCAGAAGTTGGCCAGACCCTGAATGTGGTCCGTGCCGTCTATCACCCGGGTCCGAACAAGGGCACAGGCGCTCCTAGCTACCATCGCCAAGATGTCGGTCATGTTCGCATCGACCATGTTTTTGATGACCATTTCGCCCATGTCACTGTCGTGGACGGAATGCCTGCGAAGAACGACATCGTAGAACTGGGCCGCAGCCACTGATCCCTCGTGGTCATGACCGACGCCTGAACGTGCTGCTGTTGGGTTCTCTGCACGGAGGGGCCAGCAGCAACCGGCGCTGGTGACAAGAACTGGAGGATTGCGTGGCCAAGGCTCACGTGATGATGGCATTTGAGGTGCCCCTCTTCGCAGCCAGCGTACCAGCAAGCGCTCAAGGCATTGGCCATACCTGGCTCATGCGAGGTTCGATCATCGGAATTGACTATCGCGGGCCCATTGTTTGCATTGGCCGCGTTGACGGTGCTGAAATCGGACAAGTGTTTAAGATCTATCGCCCCGCACCGGTCTACCTTCGCAGGCGTCACGCCGGGCAATATCGCCAGAAGACTGTAGGTCACGTATCAATCGATCAGATAATAGATGACCATTATGCTCATGTATCGGTAGTTGATGGTGAAATAAACATGATCGATATTATAGATTTATAACGACACCATTGATCGGTCAGTGAACGCACAGCGTTGCTTGGAGACAACACGCCCAAAAAAGGCGGCGATCGGCAAGAGTGAACATCATTGGCTGCAGGTACAAATGAAAGATAAGCTTGGGCCTGCGGATTGGAGACGGATGCCATGGCCAATTTCAAGATTGGTGAACTCTCTGCTGCTGCGGATGTTGGTCGCGACACGATCCGCTACTATGAACGGCTTGGCCTTCTCAAGGCCTCCTCGCGAAGTCTGGCAGGATACCGCTTGTACAATGACGATGAGCTTGCCCGTCTGAAATTCATTCGGTCGGTGCAGGATCTCGGTTTCACGCTCGAGCAGACGCGAAACTTGCTCGAAGCATCCGCAGCTGCTCCGTCGCGCGTCGAAGATTTGCTGGCTGTAACCCGCGAAAAACTGATCGCCGCAGAGAACAACATCGGCCGCTTAAGGCAAGTTGAGCAGTGGCTTGTCGATCAATCAAGCGCCTCTCAAGGTTCCTGTTCGCAACCCCTCTGGATGAGGCTGAGAACCGAGAAGAGTTCTGTCGAGCACTTGAACAGTGATTTGGCAGAATGCCCAGTGGACCAACTCGTGTGAAAGGATCGATCATGACCAATTGGAATCGTAAGGCTCGGTGGATGACCGGCAGTCTGGTAGTGGCAGGCACCCTTGTGCTTGCCGGCTGTAACAGTAAGGATAAGGGGACCCCGCCGACCTCAACGTCCAGCGCGGCAACAAATGCCACAGATAGCCAGACATCATCTGTGCGTGATGACGCCGCGGCTGCAAGTGCCACAGCAGCAGCGGAAGATATGCACCATCGCATGGAAACAGATCAGCGGCAGAAGATGGATCACGACAGCATGCGGATGGGGCCAGGCATGAACCACCCTGCTTCGCCAGCCCCCAGCACCCCACCGGCAGATCCTGGCGCGGGAATGCAGGGCGGGGGAATGAAAGATATGTGATCAAAATGGGCGGAGGAGCGCCCACGGTTTCACTTTGACTGGACGCGAGCCGACAGCGTCGGCTCGCGTCCGGCTGGGACGATAATGTCGTAGCATGCCACAATCTCGCAGGCTTCAAATTCTCCTGCAAGTAGCGTGGGTTCCAATTACGGCATTACAGGCGAATAAATTCAGTGTCTGGATGAGTGAATTTTACCTTGATCCGGAGAGAATACATGTTGGAAAGACGAAAACTACTGGGGATGGGAGCTGTTTTGTTAGTGGCAGGTGTTACCAGTCAGGCCAGCGGCAAGAATGATGGCGAACGCGGCATGCCCATGCCGATGAAGGATTGCATCGATCTGTGCTGGGCGTCGCATGTGATGTGCCTGGAGACAGCCGCTGGCCTTACCGTGATGGGGGCCAGCGCCACTGCATTGCAACTCGCTGCGATGTTGAGCGATTGTGCGGAGATCTGCCAAACTACGGCAAACTCCATGATCAGACGCTCGCCCTTGCATACGGTGCTCTGTCAGGCTTGTGCCGAGGCTTGTGAGAGGTGTGCCCGTGCCTGTGGCCAACAAGGTAGCGCCCCCTCTCTGGCACGTTGTGTAGAGAGTTGTCGGAGCTGTTCGGAAAGCTGCAGGCACATGGCGGCGATGGGATAATAGGATCTAGCTTCGCACATTACGTATACCGATACGGATGCCAGCATTGCATCAACGTGGTCTCAATTTGTTGTTCACGAAGTAACGCAGCAATGGCTGGAGATCGGAATATGCGTAGGTCAGCAATTTATTTTGCCCTTTTTGGGCTGGCTGTGGCTGGCACCGGTTACGTATTGGCTGATGAACTTCCTCCCGGAATGAAAGTGGTGCAGGCGCCAAAGCCCAAGGCCACAGCTACACCCGCACCGGGGACGGCGTCTCAAAGTCGTGAACACATGCAGGGCATGTATCATGGCGCGCAGCAGATGCATGATCGGATGATGCATGATCATCAAATGGGCATGCAGAACATGCAGCAATCTTCTGGAGGCGGAATGGCACCCGACGCTGCACAAAGCCCGACACCGATGCCCATGCCATCTGGAAAGGCTTGTTGCCCACCCAAAAGCATGAAGCCGGCGGATAAGCCCATGCCAATGAGCGACATGTAGAATTCGACTCACGGGAAAGTCCGGGGCTGAGCGGCCCGCCGCGCGCGCCTGCGGCGGACCCAACATGCATCGCCGCACTAATCGTTGCAGTATCGCCAGCATATGCGCTTGGCATCGGCCATAGCTTCTTCATGCGTGGCGAGGACGTCCGTGTCGATTCTGGTGGAGCGGTGGTCTGCCTCGGAAGGCTTGATGGAGCGCATCAGGGCCAAGTTTTGGAAGTATATCGGTAGGTGCACCGGTATCGCAAATTGCTCGGACATGTGGAAGTCGATCAGATATTCGACGAGCATTTCGCCCATACTCATATAGTAGATGGCGATCTCAAGAAAATCTATTGGTTAAGCATCCCGCGTAACCATAATAGAACTATGAAAAAATCTACTGAAATCCTGCATTCTAACAATCCAACATCAATTTTATAAGGCTTTCCTTCTCGTGGATATGTCACTCGTTATACCTGCAATTGGACGTCGACTGTTTGTTCAAGGACTCCTTGTTGGAGGGGTGGCCTCCAGTCTTGCGTTGCCCGCCTGGGCCTCCGGACCAGCTGGCGACGCCGCACTTTCGGGTACGGAATTCGATCTCGAGATTGCAGGCTTGCCCGTAAATTATACGGGTAAACGTCGTATTGCGACGGCAGTGAATGGCCGCGTTCCCGCGCCGACGTTGCGCTTTCGAGAGGGTGATACCGTGACGCTGCGAGTCCACAACAGGCTGGACGAAATGACAAGCGTGCACTGGCATGGCCTGATCGTACCGGCCGAGATGGATGGAGTGCCGGGCATCAGCTTTGGCGGGATCGCACCGGGCGAAACTTTCACGTACCGCTTTCCCATCCATCAAACCGGCACTTTCTGGTACCATGCCCATACGCTCGCGGAGCAGACTGGGCTATTCGGGGCCATCGTGATCGAGCCAAAGGAAAGTCAGGTCAGGCCTCCGGACCGAGACTATGTCGTGATGCTGAGCGACTGGACCGATGAGCCGCCCTTGCAGGTGTTCCTCAATCTCAAGAAGCAGAGTAATTACTATAATTTCGGACAGCCCACTGTCGGCGACTTCGTCAAGGATGCCCGGGAAGTGGGGCTCGCGGCGGCGATCAAGAAGCGGCAGATGTGGAATGCGTCGCGGATGAATCCGACTGACTACAGCGACGTTTCGGCCGCTACCTATACCTATCTTTTGAACGGAACGACGGCGGCAGGCAATTGGACTGGGGTGGCCAGCCCCGGCGAGCGGGTACGCTTACGCTTTGTCGGTGCTGGCACCGCAACGTTCTTCGACGTACGCATTCCGGGATTGCCCCTGACGATCGTTGCAACGGATGGACAGGATGTGGAGCCGGTCACTGTCGACGAATTCCGGATCGCGCCGGGCGAGACCTATGATGTCGAATTCACTATGCCCGACGCCAAACCTTACACGATCTTCGCGCAATCGATGGACCGGACTGGTTTTGCGCGGGGCACGATCGCGCCCTCACCGGGCATGACCGGCCCGATTCCTGCCCTAGATCAGCGCCCTTGGTTGGAACCTATCGATATGATGGGCGCGATGGCGGCCATGGATGGCGGACACACTGGTCACGGCATGATGGAGATGCCGCCGCTGGCGAAGCATGCGCGCACCGAGTATGGCGCCAACAATGACATGCGGGTGGATTATCCGCGCACCAATCTCGACGATCCCGGCGCTGGATTGCGCGGTCGTCCATGGCGCGTGCTCACTTATGCCGACCTCAAGAGCCCGAATGGAGACCCTGATCCCCGCGAGCCTGAACGTGATATCGAATTGCACCTGACGGGTAACATGGAGCGGTTCATTTGGTCGCTTGATGGGATCAAGCTCAACGATTCCAAGCCATTGCATTTCCGGCCAAACGAGCGCCTGCGGGTCACCTTCGTGAACGACACGATGATGTCCCACCCCATGCATCTTCACGGGATGTGGAGTGACCTGGAGGACGCGGCGGGCATGTTCCAGGTGCGAAAGCACACGATCGTTGTGCAGCCTGCGCAGCGTCTGAGCTTTCGCGTAACCGCAGACGCCATGGGCCGATGGGCATTCCATTGCCATCTGCTTTACCACATGGCTGCCGGCATGTTCCGCGAGGTTGTCGTCGCATGAGCACCACAACGAACCTTGTTGTTCTTGCCGCTATCGCAAGCCTCGCCGCAGCCTTTCCTGCGGCCGCACAGGAAGCTCCTCCTGCGCCGAAGGAAGGTCATTCCGGAATGGATATGTCGGGAGACATGCAGGGCATGGATATGCCCGCTGCTCCCACGAAAATGGAGATGGGCGGGATGCAGGGCGGCAAGGCCCCTGCGGACGCGCGAAACTCCGACGACTATTCTGACGGCTACCGCAATTCGACTTTGCCCAACTACGAAATGGCCGATCAGATCTCGATCCCGAAAGTTCTCGTAGACGAACTGGAGTTTGCCAGCGGCAACGAAGGTCAGGGTATCGGTTGGTCGGTCCTGCTGACCAATGGAACCGACAGCAACAAATTATGGCTCAGGTCTCAGGGCCTCAAAAATAGCAAGGAAGAACGGCTTGATCCCGAATCGAGCGCCGAAGCCCTCTGGTGGCATTCGACCGGGCCTTATTGGGGAACGTTGGTCGGTGTGCGCCAGGATATCGGCAAGGGAGCGACTACCTGGCTTGCTGCCGGCGTAGAGGGTTTGGCCCCGTATTGGTTTGATGTGCAGTTGACGGGCTATGTAGGCTCGGACGGGCGCTTGGCGGCTCGTGCCAAGTTGTCTTATGAAGCGCTGCTGACCAATCGTTTGATCCTCACCCCTCAGGTCGAGGCCAATGTCTATAGCAAGCAATCCCTAGATCGCGAGTTGGGCAGCGGGTTCAGCAACGTCGAATTGAGCGCGCGTATGCGCTACGAGGTTTCGCGCAAGTTCGCACCGTACATCGGCTATGTCTGGGAACGAGCGCTCGGGGGCACTGCTGATTTCAGGCGGTCGCGTGGAGAAGGACCAGGCGAGCACCGGTTTGTAGCTGGTCTGCGTTTGTGGTGGTAAGGGGAGGTCCCAAGCTCTCTGCACATACTGGAACCCGTCTGAACACTGACAGTCCGCCCCGCCGATCCGTGAAAGTAGCCGTGGCTCCTGCAATGCTGGCAGTAGGTGCGGCAGCTGCGGCAAACACGGCATTTCTCCCCTGGCTCCCTGACCTTGTTGACCAGGAACTTGGGGGCAGGGGCGCGATCAATCACGCGATGCACGTGGCCGTTCTGAGCGCCATTTTCCCGCTGGGCGGCATGATCGCGGCCCCTTTCGCCGGGGCACTTGCCGACCGCTACCGATTCCAATTGTTTCTGTTTTTTGCAGTCATGGCGCTGGCGGTATCCACGGCGCTCACCGGTGCTACGTCACTTGTTGTGTTATATGGTCTGCGTGCCGTCGCGGGATTGGCTTTTGGCGCGATTGTTCCGCTCTGCCTTCTGGTCGGCCATCAAGTCGCCTGCGATCCGCATGAGAAGGCGGGCCTTTTTACGATACTGACAGCCTCCTTGTTCCTTGGAGACTTTGCGGGTCCCCTCCTTGCCGAGGGATCGGCACGGATATTACCCGAGCTGCCGCTTCTGGCTTTCGGTATCGGCATAGGCTTAGTGGGCTCCGTGGTGATGGTTGGATCGTCCGAGAGCCACTATTGTCGAGTGCCCCACGACGACCTGCCCACAAATGACAATTCGACGTTGCTCGTCTTACTGTTGCTGGGTCTTACAATCACCGGAACGGGCGGCCTCGCAGCCATTCATCTCAGCCTTGTTCTGCATCGCCCCGATGCGCTGTTCCAGCGTGAGCATATCGCATGGATGCTAAGTCTTTGCGGTCTGGCCATGTTGGGTGCCCAAGGCTTCCATGCCCGGTTCAACTGGCTTGTAGATCGGCCTGTCGCCCTCGCGGCGGTGATGTTGATCGTACAAGGCGTCGCGCTTTGGCAATTCTCCGCTGCGCGCACTGGCCCTGCCATTGCGGCCACAATCTTTGCTGCGGGGTGGAGTGCAGCGACTTTGCGACTGATTGCCAGCTTCTGGATCAGCACTTCTAGAAGCCGTTCGGGCTTCAGACTTGGCCTTCAGCACGGCTTTGCGAGCATTAGCCAAGTGGGCGTTCCAATCGCGACGGCATTCCTACGCAGCGAATGGCACAAAACTGTCCTCTGGAGCATTATCGCCGTTTGTACGGTCTTGCTCTTTGCGCTCCCACTCGTCTGGCGCAAGGATACTTCAACCGGATAAGTCCGGGGCGCGTTCAGCAATCGCAATCAGGTGCGCAACCGCCGCCTTGATGCGCACAATCGCCAGCCTGACGACATTCGCAGAAGCGTTGCAGTGCGTCGAGGATGGGCCGCCTGATAAAGGGTTTCGCGATAACTTCGGCATATCCGCATGCCTTGGCGCGCTTTGTCAGTTCATCATTGCCATAGGCCGTGATCAAGATAGCGGCCCCCTTCCACCCATTTGCTCGAAGAGCGCGGAGCAAACTGAGGCCGTTGATGTCAGGCATGTTGTAGTCGACGATGATGCAGTCCGCCAAGCGCGCATCGTCATCTGCGAGCAAGGCGGACGCGGTAGTGTAGCTCTGCGCATCATAGCCTTTGGCGTGCAACAAGAGCTGCAACGAACGGCGAATGGCCGCATCATCGTCGGTGACGAGAACCTTTGGCCGCTTTTCGCTAGAACTGAGGAGGCTGGTGGACATAAGGCCTGAAACTGTTGAAGCCGATTTCCATTACAGTCGCAGGATGCGCGGAAGGTGTCCGTACGTAGATAGCGCAGTCGTAGATGAACCCAAACGGGAGTGTCCTGAATTTCGTGTACGGGGCGGCCTAAAGGGTAGAAAGATCCCCTAATTATGGCACGACGCAAAGCCCCCTCGATCCCCGATGACTTGCTGGACCAATTGCTGGGAGGGATGGACGCCGCCAGCGCCCTGAACTCACCGGATTGGATGAACGCCTTGAAGAAGGCGCTGGCGGAAAAGGCCCTGAGCGCCGAGATGGATTATCATCTTGGCGCTGAAGGCGAAGCTGAGAACAGCCGCAACGGCTATGGCCGCAAAACAGTATCAACGGGGACCGGCAAGATTGAAATCGAGGTCCCGCGCGACCGGACAGGCAGCTTCGATCCTCAGCTGATCGCCAAGTACCAGCGCCGCTTCCCCGGGTTCGATGACAAGATTATCTCGATGTACGCGCGAGGCATGAGCACTAGGGAGATCGCTGAGCATCTGCGTGAGATTTACGGCATGGACGCCTCAGCGGACTTGATCAGCACGATCACTGATGCGGTCCTTGATGAGGTTGCAGCCTGGCAACAGCGCCCGTTGGATCCAGTTTATCCGCTTGTTTTCTTTGATGCCATTCGGGTCAAGATCCGCGATGAAGGGCTGGTCCGCAACAAGGCAATCCATATTGCGCTGGGCGTCATGGCCAATGGCACCAAAGCCGTTCTGGGCATGTGGATTGAGCAAAATGAAGGCGCCAAATTCTGGCTCCGGGTGATGAATGAACTCAAGAACCGCGGTGTCGAGGACATCCTGCTGGCCGTAGTCGATGGGCTCAAAGGCTTCCCTGAAGCGATCAACGCCGCATTTCCCGACACCATTGTTCAGACCTGTATTGTCCATTTGCTGCGCAATTCCATGGACTTCGTCTCCTACAAGGACCGCAAGGCCATCGCCACGGCGCTCAAGGACATCTACCGGGCGATCGACGCTCAAGCGGCTGAGACGGCTCTGGGGGAATTTGAGGCCGGGGCTTGGGGGCAGAAATACCCTGCCATCGGCCAAAGTTGGCGCCGTGCCTGGGAGCAAGTTATTCCATTCTTTGCGTTTCCTGCCGATGTGCGCCGGATCATTTATGCGGATTCCGACGATCCCGCCCACCCATTCCGAGGAATTCCCGCCCGGGATTCCGACCTGATCCCGCCCACCTATTCCGATTAATGCCCGCCCACCTTTTTGGGTGTCGAGCCTGATCGTTGAGACCATCCTTTTGGCTTTGGACAAGCTGGAGGGAATGGATGGCGACGAGGAGGGCGAAGATGCGCGCATTGCGCGAAGTGATGCGGATGTACCGGGACGGAGGGCTGGCGGTTCGCGAGGTTGCGCGGCTGACCGGTGTTGCGCGCTCGACGGCGCGGGATATGATCAGCCGGTTCGAGAAGAGCGGCCTCGCCTGGCCCATTCCGCCCGAGGTAGGCGACGAGGAACTCGAGCGCCGCCTTTATGGCACGGTTGGTGTAAAGCGCGGTCATCGTAAACTGCCCGAGCCTGACTGGCCGACAGTGGCGCGCGAGTTGAAGCGCAAACATGTGACACTCCAGGTTCTGTGGGAAGAATACATCGCCCAGTATCCTGATGGCTACCGATACAGCCGGTACTGCGACCTGTTCAGGGGCTGGGAGGGACGGCTACCGCTGGTGATGCGCCAGAAGCACGGCGGCGGGGAGAAGCTGTTCGTCGACTATGCTGGCGACACGGTGCCGGTGGTGGTGGACCGCAGAACCGGCGAGATCCGGCGCGCGCATTTGTTCGTGGCGGTGATGGGCGGCTCAAGTCTTTCGTTCGCGCATGCGACCTGGACCGAACAGATGGCCGACTGGATCGACAGCCATAATGCCGCCTTCGCGTTCTTCGGCGGGGCCCCGCAGCTGCTAGTGCCCGATAATGCCAAGGTTGCGGTGATCAAAGCCTGCCACTTCGACCCCATGGTCAATCGCAGCTACACCGATATGGCGCGTCATTACGGCACGGCAGTGCTGCCGGCGCGGCCGAGGAAGCCTCGGGACAAAGCCAAAGTCGAGGCTTGCGTCAGGATCGTCGAGCGCTGGCTGCTGGGGCGGCTGCGCAACAGGGTTTTCTACAGTCTGGCGCAGATCAACGTGGCGATTGGCGAGTGCATGGCCGATCTCAATGACAAACGGGTGCTGCGCCAGTTCGGGAAAACCCGCCGCCAGATGTTCGAGGACATCGACGTCCCCAACCTGAAGCCGCTGCCACCCGAGCCATGGGCCCATGCTGAGTGGAAGCGCTGCCGGGTCGGGCTCGATTATCACATCGCTTGCCAGCATCACCATTATTCCGTGCCCTGTCGCTATGCCCGACGTGAGGTGGAAGTCCGCATTACGGCGCGCACTGTGGAGATATTCCTCGGCTCCGAGCGCATCGCCGTCCACATGCGCGGGGCCGGCAATGGGCGACACACGACGATCGCCGAGCACATGCCTGCCAGCCACCGGCGTTATGGCGACTGGACTCCTGCCAAAATCCGTGAGGAAGCCAGCAGGATCGGGCCGATGATGTCGCTGCTGGTCGAGAAGATCATCGAAAACCGGCCACATCCCGAACAGGGCTATCGCTCGTGTCTGGGCATCATCGGGCTGGAAAAGCGCTTTGGTGCTGACCGGCTCGAGGCCGCCGCCTTGCGCGCGCTGGAGGTTCAGGCCCGCAATTATCCTTCCATCAAATCGATCCTCGAAAAGGGGCTCGATCGTGTGCCCGTGTCACCAGCCCCGGAACACGAGCCGATCCTCCACACCAATATCCGGGGCTCGGGCTATTACCACTGAAAGGAAGATACGTGCTGAAACACCCAACCCTGGATTTGCTGGGCCAGCTTGGCCTCATCGGCATGGCAAAGGCCTTTGCCGATCTTGCCTCCAATGATGAAGCAGCGAGCCTCGGCCATGCGGAATGGCTCGCGCTGCTGCTCGATCACGAGGCCACCTGGCGCAATGACCGGCGCCTGGCGCTGCGCCTTCGACAGGCCCGGCTACGGCATCATGCCATACCTGAGGACGTCAATTATCACCATCCGCGCAGACTTGATCGCCGGTTCTTCGAGATGTTGATAAAAGGTAGCTGGATCTCCAACCACGAAAATCTGGCCATTATCGGGCCCGCGGGCATCGGGAAAAGTTGGTTGGCCTGCGCTCTTGGCCACAAGGCCTGCCGCGATAATCGCTCCGTTCTCTACACAAGGCTGCCACGCCTGATCGATGAACTCGCCCTCGCCAAAGGCGATGGCCGTCTCGCCACGCGGATGAAGAGCCTTGCCCGTGTCGATCTGCTCATTCTGGACGACTGGGGCCTTGAGCACCTCAATGCCAATGCCCGGCACCATCTCCTTGAAATTCTGGAAGACCGCTACGGTCAACGCTCTACGCTGGTAACCAGCCAGATCCCGATAGCCCGTTGGCACGAATTGATCGGGGAGCCAAGGAATTGGGAATACCCCTGATCTTGATCGACTTATCACTCATGTGACTGTGACGTCGCGGACTGACCCACTGTTTGGGCTGCAA
>NZ_MKVS01000036.1:0-1185 GCF_001898925.1 Novosphingobium sp. 63-713 | reverse complement strand
TTGCGCGCGGCTTTGGCAGGCCAAGGGGCAGGCTTTGACGCATCCCGCGCCATGCTCAAGGGTACGATGCTGATCCTCGATGAGGCCTCGCTCGTTGCGAACAAGCCGATGAACGATCTGGTGACCATTGCCAATCGTCTGGGGGTGGATCGTCTGGTGATGATCGGAGATCGCGCTCAGTTGCAGCCGATCGATGCAGGTAAGGCCTTCACCCTGATCCAGCAGCACAGGCCCGCATTGGCCGAACTTCAGACCAGTCAGCGGCAAAGGACGGAGACCATGAAAGCGGTCGCTGCGCTTACCCGATCTGGCCATTTCGCATCTGCCTTCAAGGTTTTGGGGGATCGCGTTGTCAGCGCAGGGACCGATTTTCGGGAGGCAGCGGCCCGCAAGTGGCTGGAACTATCGGCAGAGGATCGTGAGCGAACCGCGCTTTATGCCTCCGGCCGTGAAAGCCGCGCGGTTCTCAACGCGCTGGTGCAGGAAGGCCTGAAGGCCGAGGGCTCGCTCAGCGGAGAGGGTCTGGCTATCACCCGCCTTGAAAGCCTGCATCTGACCCGTGAGGAACTGCGCTTCGCCCAGAATTATCGGACCGGCCAGGTTCTGGAAGTGATCGGCAAGCACCGGCCCACTGGTTTGGATGCCGGCACTTATGACGTGATCCGCGTTTCCACCAAGGGTGTCGTCAGTCTGCGCGACAGCGATGGACGGACCATCAAGTTCAGACCCGATCGTCTTGATGCCAGCGACAAGCATGACAGCCTGGCTCTCTCCCAGCGCGAGAACCTGGTCCTCTATGAAGGCGACCGCATTCGCTGGACTGCCAATGACAAGCAGCGTGTTCTGCTCAATTCCGCCGAGGCGCGAGTTGTCGCCATCACACGTGAGGGTGTGGAGGTGCGGACAGGTGAAGGTGTGAACATGTTGCTGCCGCATGGCGACCGCATGCTGTCTCGTCTTGGCCTCGCTTATGCGATCAACATGCATCAGGCGCAGGGCATGACGGCCGACAATGGCATCGGCGTCATGCATTCGGCCGAGCGCCATCTCTCCAACCAGCGCCTGACCCATGTGATGGCGACCCGCGTTCGCGATGAACTGACCATCTTCACTGACGATCGCGACGCCCTGCTGCGCGCGGTCGAGAGCAACGCTGGGGACAAGGCCAGCGCGCTTGAACATGTC
>NZ_MKVS01000035.1:0-51201 GCF_001898925.1 Novosphingobium sp. 63-713 | reverse complement strand
CTCTCAGACCAGCTAAGGATCGTCGGCTTGGTAGGCCTTTACCCCACCAACTACCTAATCCTACGCGGGCTCATCTCTTGCCGATAAATCTTTGGTCCGAAGACATCATCCGGTATTAGCAGTCATTTCTAACTGTTATTCCGAAGCAAGAGGCAGATTCCCACGCGTTACGCACCCGTGCGCCACTAAGCCCGAAGGCTTCGTTCGACTTGCATGTGTTAGGCATGCCGCCAGCGTTCGTTCTGAGCCAGGATCAAACTCTCAAGTTATGTCCATCACACAATCAGCACAATCTCGCGATCGAACGCCAATCATGCAACAACTTCGGGAGCCGATACCTGCACTTGTCAAACGTATGGTTACGTTAGGACATGCAAACATCGGCTTGCTTTATACTACGCCATAGAGCCCGAAGCTCCCAAGGCGCAGGCGCCGTCGCCCACATGTCCCTTCATCTTATCTACAATGTCAAAGATCTACCGACAAAAACAGCGGACAGCTATCCTTCCCTGATCTTTCCAAATCAGGGCAAACAGCGTCCGTTCCAATGTCTGTAACCTCGTTCAGTTTCAACCTCTTGGGAGGCGTCCACCGCTTCGGTGTCGGTGCCTCTAAGGCCCTCACCCGAGTCGGTCAACCTGTTTCTTCGCCGATATGACATTTTAATTTCAACCAACTGTTTCTCAATGATTTTATTGCGAAATTCACCTCATCCCACGCATTTCCCCTCAACATACGCTTTCTTTACCGCCCCGCCCCTAAAATGCCCCCGATTGGAAACGCCGGCGCCGCGCGCCTGAGCACATGAGGATTCGCCACGGAATGAGCCTGCCCGACGCCCCCCGGATCAGCGTCGCCATGAGCATCTATAATGGCGAGCGTTTTCTGGCCCCCGCCATCGAGAGCATTCTGGCCCAGACCTTCGGCGATTTCGAACTCCTCGCGCTCGACGATGGCTCCACCGATGCCACGCCCGATCTGCTGCGCGCCTATGCCGCGCGCGACGCGCGCGTGCGCCCCATCATCCGCGAAAACTGCGGCCTTATCGCCAGCCTCAATCAAATGCTGCACGAAGCCCGCGCGCCGATCATCGCCCGCATGGACGCCGACGACATCTGTCTGCCTGAGCGTTTCGAGCGCCAATACGCCTTCCTGATGGCCAACCCCGCCTTTGCGGTCGTGGGCGCGCAAGCCGACGATATGGACGAGGAGGGCAACCACACCCCCTGCTTCGGCCCGATGCACCCCACCACCTTCGAGGACTTCCTGGCCACCATTGACACGGGCGCGCATCTGATGTGCCACCCGGTCGCCATGTTCCGGCGCGATGTGGTGCTGGCCGTAGGCGGCTATCACGCGGCCTTTCGCCATTGTGAGGATCTCGACCTCTGGCTGCGCCTCGCCTCCGTCACCAAACTGTGCAGCCTGCCCGACAAGCTGATCCACTATCGCCATTACGCCGGGCAAGTCTCCAGCCGCCACGCCACCGAGCAGCAGACCGGCGCGGCCATCGCCCGGCTTGCCTATCACGAACGCCTCGCCGGACGCCCCGATCCCACCGAGCACCTCGACCGCCTGCCCCCCATCGACGGGCTGGACATGCTCTTCGGGCGTGAAGGCATTTCGCGGCAGGTGCGCGAGAAGGTCGCCCTCGGCCTGCGCTATTCCAAGGCGGGCATGCGCGATTCAGGCTTTGACCTGCTGCTGCGCCATGTGGCCGATGGCGGCAATCGCGATGGGCTGTGGCGCACCGTCGCCCGCCTCGTCCGCTTTGGCGAACCGATGCGCGCCGTGCGCCTTGCCGCTGCGCTGGCCACGACATAGAGCCCCGGGCGGACCTGTTGCCCATTTGCCCGAATCCCGCAAATTCCGTTCTTTGCTGCGCACAATAGTGTGGGCATCGCCGCGCTTCGCACTGGCCAAGGGCGCAGCATAGGCGTATAACTCATACATTAGACGGCTAAAGCCGCATATGCAGGAGAGAATGGCCATGGCTCTGACCGCCATCGCCCTGGCCCTTGCGCTGGCCAGCACCAGCGCCGAGGGTGCGGGTGCTATTGATTTGCCGGTTGCACGTCCCGCATCCGGCCCGACCGAAACCATCGCCGCCAAATCCGACGATTACGACCGCATGACCGTGCCGGTCACCGTGCGCGAGCACGGGCCATTCCGCTTCATGGTCGACACCGGGGCGCAGCGCACCGTCCTTTCGGACATGGTCGCCGCGCGACTGGGCGTGACCGGCACGGAGCAGGCGCAAGTGACCGGCGTTGCCGGCACACGTGTGGTCAGTGTGGTCAATGTCGACCGGCTCAAACTGGGCCGCCGCAGCTGGGCGGGCAAGCAATTGCCCATCCTGCTGGCCAATGACGTAGGCGCCGACGGGATCATCGGCCTCGACGGATTGCAGGGCCAGCGCGTGATGATCGACTTTCGCCGCAATGAGGTGACGCTGATCGACCGGGTGAGCAGGGACCCGGCCGCCGATGGTTTCGAAATCGTCGTCGAGGCCAAGCGCCACAATGGCGAACTGATCATGACCAATGCGGTCATCGACGGTGTGAAAGTCGACGTGGTGATCGACACCGGTTCCGATGTCAGCGTGGGCAATCGCGCCCTGCAAAAGGCACTCGGCTCACGGGTGCAGGGGCGCACCGAACTGCAAAGCGTGACCGGGCAAAGCATCCAGGCCGAATATGGCACCGCGCGGCAATTCTCGATCGACGGATTCAAGGTCACCGGTATGCCGATCGCCTATACGGACTCGCCCTCGTTTGCGCTGATGGGGCTGGACCGGCGCCCGGCGCTGCTGCTGGGCATGCCCACCTTGCGCCTGTTCGACCGGATCGCGATTGATTTCGTGGCCAAGCGGGTGATGTTCGACATGCCCGCCGCCTCGATACCCAATTCCTGAACAAAGCGGCCATTGGCGTTTGGCCGCTTCCCCCCTACATAGGCGGGCGATGCCTCCTGACCATTCCGCCTCGCCCGCCCCTTCCGCCAAGACGCCGCGCCATGATGGCTGGCAGACCTTGCGACGGTTCCTGCCTTATCTGTGGCCCCATGACCGGCCCGATCTGCGGATGCGGATCGTCGCGGCAGTGGTCTTCATTCTGGCCTCGACGGCCACACAGATGGCGCTGCCCTATTTCCTGAAATGGGCGATCGACGCGATGAGTGTTACCGGCCCGCGGGAGGTGACGGGGGCCATGCTCTTTGTCATCGCCTATGCGGCAGGGCGCTTTGCGGGCGTGGCCTTCGACAATCTGCGCAACATCGTGTTCGAGCGCGTGGGGCAGGAAGCAACCCGCATTCTGGCCGAAAACGTGTTCGGGCGGCTGCATCAGCTCTCGCTGCGCTTTCACCTTGCCCGCCGCACCGGCGAAGTCACCAAGACCATCGAGCGCGGCACCAAGAGCATCGACACGATGCTCTATTTCATGCTGTTCAACATTGCGCCCACGCTGCTGCAGCTCGTCATCGTCGCGGTGATTTTTCAGATCAATTTCGGCTGGGGCCTGGTGGCGGCAACGGCCTTCAGCATCGCGGCCTATATCTATGTCACGCGCAAGATCACCGAATGGCGCACGCATCTGCGCGAAAAGATGAACAAGCTGGACGGGCAGGCCCTGTCGCGCGCGGTCGATTCGCTGCTCAATTACGAGACGGTCAAATATTTCGCCGCCGAAAAGCGCGAGGAGGCCCGCTATTCGGCCGCCACCCGCGCCTATGCCGACGCCGCCACGCGCAGCGAGAACAGCCTTGGCATGCTCAACATCGCGCAGGGGCTGGTGGTCAATCTGCTGATGGCGGGGGCCACGGCCTATACGGTCTGGGGCTGGAGCAAGGGAGAATATACCTCTGGCCAGCTTGTTTTCGTCCAGACCTATCTCACGCAATTGTTCCGCCCGCTCGACATGCTGGGCATGGTCTATCGCACGATCCGGCAGGGGCTGATCGACATGGCCGACATGTTCCGCCTGCTCGACACCGAACAGGAGGTGAAGGACAAGCCCGGCGCGCCCGCGCTGGTGGTGCGGCGGCCCTCGGTGGTGTTTGAGGATGTGGTGTTCGGCTATGACCGCGACCGCACGATCCTGAAGGGCCTGTCGTTTGAAGTGCCTGCCGGCCATCATGTCGCGCTGGTCGGCCCATCGGGCGCGGGCAAAAGCACGATCGGGCGCCTGCTGTTCCGCTTCTACGATCCGTGGTCGGGCCGCATCCTGATTGATGGTCAGGATATTGCCGAGGTCTCGCAAACCTCGCTGCGCGCAGCCTTGGGCATCGTCCCGCAGGATTCGGTGCTGTTCAACGACACGATCGGCTATAACATCGGCTATGGCCACCCGACCGGCGAGGCCTCCCCCGCCCAGATCGAGGCCGCCGCACAGGCCGCCGCGCTCTCGGGCCTGATCGAACGCCTGCCCGCCCGTTTCGACACCGAGGTGGGCGAACGCGGGCTGAAACTCTCGGGCGGCGAGAAGCAGCGCGTGGCAATTGCGCGCACGCTGGTCAAGAACCCGCCGATCTTATTGCTCGATGAAGCCACCAGCGCGCTCGATACAAGGACCGAGCAGGACATTCTGGCCACGCTCCATGCGCTGTCGGAAAACCGCACCAGCCTGTCGATCGCCCACCGCCTGTCCACCATCGTCGATTCCGACTCCATCCTGGTGCTTCAGGACGGGCGGCTGGTCGAACAGGGCAACCATGCGCAATTGCTGCGGATGGGCGGGCTCTATGCCGAAATGTGGGCCCGACAAGCTAATGAGACTCAGGCCAATGAGACGAGCGAAGCGGTCGCCAACGCCGCCGAATAAGAAAAGGGCCGGATCAACCGGCCCTTTTTTTTTCAGATCTTCAGCTCGTGCCAGACCACCGCCTGCCCCACCTTCACACAGGCGTTTTCCGCATCATAGGTCATCGTGGGCGAGCCATAGAGCCGCCACCCCTGCGTCAGCGCTTCGGAGACGCGCTCGCAAAAGGCGCGGTCGTCCTTGCCGGTCAACAGGCGGTAGATCGGGCGATCATCGGGGGTCTGATAGGTTTTCTCGGTCATGGGCCGGTGATCCTGCAAAAGATGGGGCGACGCAAGCGCCGCCCCACATCATCAGAGAATGAACTTCGACAGATCGGTGTCGTGCGACAGATTGTCCAGCCGTGCCTCGACATAGGCCTCGTCAATGGTGATTGTCTCGCCGCGCTTGTCCTCGGCCTCAAAGGACAATTCCTCCAAAAGCCGCTCCATCACCGTCTGCAACCGGCGGGCGCCGATATTCTCAACATTCTCGTTCACCTGCGCAGCGGTGCGGGCAATGGCGCGCACGGCCCCGGGGGTGAATTCGACGGTCACATCCTCGGTGCCCAACAGGGCGCGATATTGCTCGACCAGATTGGCGCGCGTTTCGGCCAGAATGCGCACGAAATCCTCTTCGGACAGCGCCTTCAATTCCACCCGGATCGGCAAACGCCCCTGCAATTCGGGCAGCATATCGCTGGGCTTGGCCACGTGGAACGCGCCGCTGGCGATGAAGAGGACGTGGTCGGTCTTCATCGGGCCATATTTGGTGGCAATCGTCGTGCCCTCGATCAGCGGCAGCAGGTCGCGCTGCACGCCCTCGCGGCTGACCGAACCGCCGCGCACGTCCGACACGGCGATCTTGTCGATCTCGTCGATAAAGACGATGCCATTGGCCTCGGCATTGGCCAGAGCGACACGGGCCACATCGTCCTGATCCATCCGCTTTTCGGATTCTTCATCCACCAGACGGTCCCAGGCATCGGCCACGCGCATCTTGCGGCGCTTCAAAGGCTTGCCGCCCATCGCCTTGCCCAGCATGTCGGACAGGTTGATCATGCCGATGCCGCCGCCCATGCCGGGGATCTCCATCGGCGCGGAGGGCGAATCCTCGACCTCCACCTCGACCTCGACATCATCCATCGCGCCTTCGTTCAACCGCTGGCGGAAACTCTCGCGGGTCGCCTCGCTGGCGCCATCGCCGACCAGCGCCTTGAGCAGACGGTCCATCGCAGCCTTGCTTGCCGCCTCGCGCACGGCCTCGCGGCGGCGCGCCTTTTCCAGCCGGATCGCTTCCTCGGCCAGGTCGCGCCCGATCTGTTCGACATCGCGCCCGACATAGCCGACCTCGGTGAACTTGGTGGCTTCCACCTTTACAAAGGGCGCATCGGCCAACTTGGCCAGACGGCGGCTGATCTCGGTCTTGCCGCAGCCCGTCGGCCCGATCATCAGTATGTTCTTGGGGCTCACCTCGTCGCGCAGATCCGCCGAGAGGTGCTGGCGCCGCCAGCGGTTGCGCAGGGCCACAGCCACCGCGCGCTTGGCGTCCTGCTGGCCGATGATATGTTCATCCAGCGCGCGCACGATCGCCTTGGGGGTCAGATTGTCATTCATGGGGAATCAGCCAATCGTCTCGACCGTCACGCGGTCATTGGTGAAAACGCAGATCTCGGCGGCGACAGCCATGGCCCGGCGGGCGATCTTTTCGGCATCCTCTTCATAATCGGACACCGCGCGCGCCGCGGCCAGCGCATAATTGCCGCCCGAACCGATGGCTGTAATCGTCCCGCTCTCAGTCGCTTCAGGCTCCAGCACATCGCCATTGCCGGTCAGCACCAGCAAGGTTTCGGCATCGGCCACGATCATCAGAGCTTCAAGGTTGCGCAGATATTTGTCGGTGCGCCAATCCTTGGCCAATTCCACCGCCGCGCGCAGCAATTGCCCGCGGTGGGTTTCCAGCTTGCGCTCCAACCGTTCAAACAGGGTAAAGGCATCGGCGGTGGCGCCCGCGAAACCGGCGATGACTTTTCCGCCTTCGCCAATACGGCGCACCTTGCGCGCATTGGGCTTCATCACCGTATTGCCCATCGACACCTGACCATCGCCCGCGATGACGGTCTTGCCGCCCTTCTTCACGCCGACGATGGTTGTGCCATGCCACTGGATCAGCCCGTGGCCAGCTTTGCTGCTATCCATGGATAGGCATATGGGAGCGGGCCGGAATTTGTCCAGACCGCACCCGAAAGATCAACGGTCCAAAGATCAGCTGCCGTTGGGGCCGGGGCGTCCGCCACCGGGGCCGCCCGCGCCGCCGCCCATGCCCGCCGCGCCCACGGTGCCGATATTGCCGAACAGATCTTCAAGGAAGGTCCGCTTGCGGCCCAGCGTCGGGGTCAAATCCTTGTCCGGGTTGAACCGGGCCACCTTTTCCATACCCGCGCGGTCAACGCCCAGCACATTGCCTTTGGCATCGAAACGCACGCGCAGGATCGTCTGCGCGGTCGGCTGCGGACGGCGGAAGGCCAGTTGCTTGGTGTCGGTGGCGATATAATACCAGTCCTGATCGCCGAACTGGCTGGCCAGCGTCGGGCGGCCCAGCGTGCGCTCGACCGAAGCCTTGTTGTCCACGCCCGGCAGCACCGAATCGACCAGCGCCGTATCGACAAAGAACCCGCGATGGTCGCGCACCGTGGTGCAGCCGCCAAGGCCCATCGCCGCCAGCGCCAGAGGCGCCAAAACGCCGATCTTTGCCAGCTTGCCCGAAACTGCCCGCATCCCGCTACTGCTCCATCTATAACCGGGCGCCGCGCGGCGGGAATATTCCGCCAATCCGCATTGCCAAAGCCTCAAGTCCATGCTTACCGAAAAACGCCTTACGGCTCCTTGGCGGCCTGCGCAACTCTCGTTGCTATGCGCGCTTGGGGTCGGGCGATTGAATAATGGCTGAACGATAAAAGGAGCGGCGGCCAAGCGCCATGACCAGTGCTGCACAACAAAAGCCCTCGCTGTTTTCGCGCCTGTTTGGCGGCAAGAGCGACGATTACGCCGCGGTGCGTCCGCTCTGGCACGCGCTGGTCGCGGCGGCCCGTTCGCGCGAATGGTATGCCCCGGCCGGACGCCCCGGCATTGCCGACACGCTGGCGGGGCGATTCGATGCGATCACGCTGGTGCTTTCCCTCGCGCTGCTGCGCATGGAGGGCATTGAGGAATTGCGTCTGCCCAGTGTGCGGCTGACCGAATTGTTTGTGACCGATATGGACGGGCAATTGCGCGAATCGGGCGTGGGCGATCTGGTCGTGGGCAAACATATCGGGCGGTTGATGAGCGTGCTGGGCGGGCGTCTTGGCGCCTATCGCACGGCGCTGGCGGGCGATGCCGATCTGGCCGCAGCGCTCGAACGCAATCTGACGCTGGCGCCCGGCGCCGATCTGGCCGCGCTGGCGCAGGGCGCGCGCGAACTGGCCGATCATCTGGCCGCGCTTGACGATGCCGCGCTTTTGGAAGGAAGGATCGCCCTATGAGCGACACACCCGAATTTTCCCGGATTATCGATATCCGCCATATTGAACCCAAGCCGGTCGAACTGACCGCCACGCCCGAGGAATGCAAGGCGCTGGCCAAGCGGTTCAACCTCGTCTCGATCGGCCATTTGACCGCGACGGTCACGATCACCCGCGATGGCGCGGTTATCCGTGCCAAGGGCACGCTGTCCTCGGATCTGGTGCAGTCCTGCGCGATCTCGGCCGAGGATCTGCCGCAAAAGATTCGCGAGAAGCTGGACCTGCGCTTTGTGCCTGAAACCGGCGTCGAGGGCGGGCCGGATGAGGAAATCGAGCTGAGCGAGGAGGATTGCGATGATATCCCCTACAGCGGCGAACGTTTCGATCTGGGCGAGGCGGTGGCGCAATCGCTGGCGCTCTCCATCGATCCCTTTGCCGAGGGGCCCGAGGCGGCCAAGGTGCGGGCCGCCGGCATTCTGGGACAGGAGAACACCAGCCCCTTTGCAGCGCTCGAGGCTTTGAAGAAGAAATAAAAAGGGGGCCATCTGGCCCCCTTCGCTTTTGGTGCAACCTGAACGGCCCCGATCAGAACGGGATGTCGTCGTCCAGATCCTCGCCATAGCCGCCGCCCGAGGACGAGCCGCCGCCAAAGCCGCCGCCCGAACCGCCCCCGGAACCGCCCGACGTGCGGCCCCAGTCGCTGCCGCCCGAAGACTGACCACCCGACGAACCGCCGCCCGAGCGACCGCCGCCATAGGAACCGCCGCCAGACGAGCCACCGCCCCAGTCGCCGCCCGAACGGCCGCCGCCGCCCATGCCGCCACCTTGGCCGCCGCCCTGCGGGCCGTCCAGCATGGTCAGAGCCCCGCCCACGCCCACGCTGATCTCGGTGGTATAGCGGTCATTGCCGCTCTGATCCTGCCACTTGCGGGTGCGCAACTGGCCTTCGATATAGACCTTGCTGCCCTTGCGCAGGAAACGCTCGGCCACGCCGACCAGACCATCGGAATTGAGGACAACCTGATGCCACTCGGTGCGCTCCTTGCGCTCTCCGGTGGTGCGGTCCTTCCAGCTTTCGCTGGTGGCGATGCGCAGATTGGCGATGCGCCCGCCGTTCTGGAACGACTTGACCTCTGGATCGGCGCCCAGATTGCCGATCAGAATGACCTTGTTGACGCTGCCTGCCATGAAACCCTCTTAGCCTAGAACCCCAGCGCGACTGCGCTCCAATAGGTGATGCCCGCAAAGACATAGGCAAGCGCGAAGAGATAGGCCAGCATGAAGCCGGGCCATTTCCACCCATTTGTTTCACGCCTCGTCACGGCGATGGTGGAAATACACTGCGGCGCGAAGACGAACCATGCCAGAAAGGCCAGCGCGGTCGGCAGGCTCCAATGCTTCTGCAGCTGCGCCGAGAGCTGATGTGCGGTGGTGTCATCGTCGCCCGCCGCGACCGCATAGGTGGTGGCCAGCGAGGACACCGCCACTTCGCGCGCCATCATCGAGGGGATCAGCGCCAGCGCAATGTCGCGGTTAAACCCGATGGGCTTCAAAGCCACGGCCAGCCCATTGGCGATATGCCCGGCGAACGAGGCATCGACCTGATCCTGCCCCTTTTGCGCCTGAGGGAAGTTGAGCAGCAGCCACAGGACGATGTTGACCTGAAGGATGATCGTGCCCGCGCGGCGCAGGAAGATCCAGCCGCGCTGAAACAGGCCCAGCCCCAGATCGCGCAGGCGAGGGAGCTGATATTTGGGCATTTCCATGATGAAGCCGCTGGCCGCGCCCTTGGTGACGGACCGGCGCAGGATCAAGGCCACCACCATCGCGCCCACAATGCCGAACACATAAAGCCCGAACAGCACCAACCCTTGCAACCCCACCATGCCCACCGGGCGGTTGGGGATAAAGGCCGCAATAATCACCGCATAGACCGGCAGGCGCGCCGAACAGGTCATCAACGGCGCGATCAGGATCGTGGTCAGCCGGTCCTTGGGATCGGTGATCGACCGCGTGGCCATGATGCCGGGCACCGCGCAAGCAAAGGAGGAAAGCAGCGGAATGAAGCTGCGCCCCGACAGACCCACGCCCGCCATCATCCGGTCCATCAAAAAGGCCGCGCGGGCCATATAGCCGGTGGCCTCAAGCACGAGGATGAAGAAGAACAGGATGATGATCTGGGGCAGGAACACGACCACCGCGCCCACGCCCGCCATCACGCCATCGGTCAGAAAATCACGCAGCAGGCCGGGCGCCATCGCCCCCTTCACTGCGTCGGAAATCAGACCGACAAAGCCTTCCAGCCCGTCCTGCAAGGGCGCGGCCCAGGCAAACACCGCCTGAAACACCACGAACAGCAGGCCCAGCAGAAACACCGGCCCCAGCCATGGGTGCAGCAGGAAATCATCCATCCGCGAATGCAGGCGATGCTTGGCGCTTTCCGAAATGATCACGCCATCGGCAATGGCATGCGCCTCCATCCGGCGTTCGGCCAGATCGAGGCGCGCGCGCGGATGGGGCGCATCGCCCGCATGGCCCTCGGCCTGCGCAATCGCCTCGCCCAGTTCGGTCAGCCCGCGCCGCCGCACCGCCACAGTCGGGATCACCGGCACGCCCAGCGCGTTCGACAGAGCCTTGGGATCAAGAACCAGCCCATCACGCTCGGCCAGATCGATCATGTTGAGCGCGACCACCGTGGGCTTGCCCAGCGCGATCACTTCCTGCGCGAAGACCAGATGCTGCTCCAGATTGCTGGCGTCCAGCACGATCACCAGGACATCAGGGGCCGGTTCGCCCGCCAGTTCGCCTAGGATCACCTTGCGGGTGACTTCCTCATCCGGGCTGGTGGCCTGCAAACCATAGGAGCCGGGCAGATCGGTCAATTCAATCGGCGCGCCATTGGGCAGGATCATCCGTCCCCCGCGCCTTTCCACGGTCACGCCGGGATAATTGGCAATTTTCTGCCGCGCGCCGGTCAGCGCGTTGAACAGGGCGCTCTTGCCCGCATTGGGATTGCCGACCAGCGCGGCCTTGTGCCAGCGGCTCATTGCCCGCTCTCCAGCCCATTTTCCAGCAGCTTGACCTGCATCGCGCGGGCATGGGCCCGGCGCAGCGCCACCGTCATGCGGCCCACCCGCAGCGCCAGCGGATCGGCCCCGCCAAACACACCGCGATGCGACACCGACAATTTCGATCCGACATCCACGCCCAGCGCCCGCAGGCGCAGCGCCTCTTCCTCGACAAGGGAGGCCCAATCGACAGCCACAATCCGGGCATTTTTCCCCACGGGCAACATGTCGAGCGTCATCACGGAATCTGGCATCGCGTTCATGCTTCTGCGCTGCCAGAGTTCAGAGCAAATTGCAACTCACTCGCAATAACTGGATAAGATTTATGATGCGCCGGGGGAATGGCCCGATGCCGGGCGTGACACAGTTGTGTTACGCCACCATCAAAGACTCGCCGGATAACGCAAGCGGCCGAGCAGCCGAACCGGACTGAAATGCATCGCGTCGCGGCGCAGCAACTGGCCCTTGATCTTTTCAAAGCGCATCACCCCTTCGATGCGGCGGTTGAGGAAGGCCAGTGTCTCAGCCTTGCCCTCGCTCTCATCATTGGCGAAAACCGCCAATGTCGCCGCATAGATGCCTGCCAGCGTGGCGCGCTTGGTGTAATGATTGAAATCAACCGCCGTATCGCCCGCCAGCCGCCACATCGCATCCGCGCTCTGCCAGCCCAGCCGGGCCGAGGCGCCCAGATTGCGCGGCCGCGCCATGATCGCCTGGGCGCGGCGCAAGGATTCCTCCGCTCCGTCCAACGCCGAGAGGCGAAAGCGCACCAGCCGCGAAATCCGCTCGCGAATCGGCAATTTGGCCAGCTCCGCCGTAGGCAGCGCCTCGGCCATCGCCAGATCGATCGAGGCGATCCATGCCGAGATCATCGCCATCGCGCCCTCATTAAAGGCGTAAAGCGCGACATCCTCCGACACGCCCTTTTCCATCGCCGCGGCGCGCACCGCCTCCTCGCCCCAGCCGTCGAACACCGCCGCCCGCGCCACGGCGGGCGCCAGCAACACGCGCAATTCGTCGAGCGAGAGATTATCGGCCTGCATCATCATGCGCTCCTGCGTCAGAACGAAGGCCCATAGGTGCGGGCCTTGTTGTCAGTCTTCTTGGCGTTGGTGTTGATCTCTTCGATCAGATTGTCGTTGCGTTCCAGCTTGGCATAGTCGCGCGCGCTGCGGCCCGAGCTGTCGGCGCGGTCGGGGCTGGCCCCGGCCTTGAGCAACACGCGCATCATCGCGATATCGCGGCGATGCACGGCCGAAATCAGCGGGGTTTCGCCGGTCGAATTGGGTTCATCCACCCGCGCCCCGCCCGTGATCAGCAATTCCATCCCTTCGACAAAGCCGAGATTGGCCGCCACCACCAGCGGGGTCTGGCCCTTGGCATCGCGGATGTTGGGATCGGCCCCCTTGCCCAGCAGGAAGCTGATCCATGTTGTATCACGCCGGGCGGTCACGATATGCAGCGCGGTTTCGCCGGTGGAAACATCGCGCGTGTTGATGATCGTCGTGCCCGGTTCGGCCAGAGCGTCGGTGACCTCCTGGCCTTCCTTCTTCTTCACGCTTTCGAGGAATTTATAGCTTTTCGAAAACTGGGCCTGCGCCGGGCCCGGCATGGCAACGCCCACGGCCAACGCGGCAAACAGCGCCACGCGCAGTTTGCGCAGATATGTGCCAGAGATCACTTCACTTCCTCCATAGCCGAACGCGCCGCCCTTAAACCCTCATGGGCGCATCATCGCACCTTGCGCAAGGGCCTTTAGCAGAGCATGAACAGCCGCGCCATGATCAAGCCCTTTCGTTCACCCCTGATCGCGCTGCTTGCCGGCGCGCTGTTGCTGTCGGGTTGCAAATCCGCGCCCTCTCCTGCCGATCCGCCGCTGGCGGGCGCCGCCATCGGTGGTCCCTTCACGTTGGTGGACAAGGACGGCAAGACTGTCCAATGGTCCGATTTCAAGGGCTTCTACCGGATCGTCTATTTCGGCTACACGTTCTGCCCCGATGCCTGCCCCACCGATGTGGCGGTGGCGATGCGCGGGCTGGACGCCTTTGCCAAGGCCCACCCCAAAGAGGCCGACCGCATCCGCCCGATCTTCATCTCCATCGACCCGGCGCGCGATACGCCCAAGGTGGTGGGCGAATTTGCCGCCGCCTTCTCGCCGCGCCTGATCGGGCTGACCGGAACGCCCGCGCAGGTGGATCAGGCGGCCAAGGCCTTTGCCGCCTATTATGCACGCGGCAAGGAAACCTCGGGCGGATATCTGATGGACCACAGCCGCATCGCCTATCTGATGGGGCCGGATGGCCAGCCCATCTCGATGCTGCCTGTCGACAAAGGCCCGCAGGCCGTGGCGGAGGATCTTGCAACATGGGTGAAATGAGGGACCGCTTCTGGGAACTCCCGCTCCACCGCCTGAGCAAGGCGGAATGGGAAGCGCTGTGCGATGGCTGCGGCCAGTGCTGTCTGCACAAGGTCGAGGATGAGGACAGCGGCGAGATCTTCATGACCAATGTGGCCTGCAAGCTGCTCGACCTGCGCACGGGCCAATGCAGCGATTACAAGAACCGTCGCGCCCATGTGCCCGATTGCATCCGCCTGACGCCCAAAAGCGTGCGGCAATTGGGCTGGCTGCCCGAAACCTGCGCCTATCGCCGCCGGGCCGAGGATCGGCCGCTGCCCGAATGGCATTACCTGCTGACCGGCGACCGCCAGAGCGTGCATGACGCCAAAGCCAGCGTCGCGGGTCGTGCGATCAGCGAAACAGTGGCCGGGCCGCTGCACCATCACATCATCTGGCCCGAGGGCATAGTGCCGCTGGAGATCCTCGAAGAGGACGAGGACTGATGCTCGACTGGCTGCGTCGCAGTCAGCGGGAGGAGGAGAGCCCCTCGATTACCCTTAATGGTGTGCGTGTGCCGATCGCCATCCGCCGCCTGCCGCAATCGCGCCGCATGACCATGCGCCTTGCCCCCGATGGCAGCGAGGTGCGGATCGCCATGCCCAAATGGGGCCGGACCCAGGATGCACTGGATTTCGCCCATCTACGGGCCGACTGGCTGGCCGCGCAACTGGCGCGCCATACGCCCAAGGTGGAGCTGGCGCCGGGCGGGGTGATCCTGTTTGCCGGGGCGCCGCACCGGATCGCCCACAGCCCCGGCTCCGCCCGCCGCGTGGTGTGCGAAGGGGGCGTGATCCACATGGGCGGCGCGCTCGATTCGCTCGTCCCACGCCTCACCCGCTGGATGCAGGCGCAGGCGCGTGAGCATTTTGCGCAGGATCTGGCCTTTTATTGCGCTCGCGCCGGGGTGCCTGTGCCCCCGCTGGCGCTCTCGGGCGCACAGGCCCGCTGGGGCAGCTGTTCGGCCCGGGGCGCCGTGCGGCTAAACTGGCGCCTGATGATGGCCCCCGATTCGGTGCGCCGCGCGGTGGTTGCCCATGAGGTCACGCATCTGGTCCATTTCAACCATTCATCCGCCTTCCACGCCTTGCTTGCCCAATTGTTTGAAGGCAGTATCGAGGAAACCAACCGCTGGCTCAAACGCCATGGGCGCTCGCTCTATACGCCGCTTGGCTGATCCGGGCGCATAGTGCTGGCGTAAGGCGCGATTCATCCCTATTTGCGTGGCGTGATGGTTTTCAAACGCAAGAATTCGATGTGGGCCGATGTGTCCCCCACGGGCGCCGTGTCCGATTTCGTCTCGGTGTGGCGCTCGTCGGGGCGTAACCGGTGGCGCTTTGTGCTGGCCGCGCTGGTGGCCAGCGGATCGGTTCTCTCGCTCATCATCCGCGAGGAGCATCGGGCACCGCCGCGCCTGCCTTCGATCACCTATATCAACAGCTGGCGCGCCGACCGCAGCGACGAGGAAATCAAGGCCAGCAACCTGGCCTTCCAGAAGATCAAGGAACAGCGCCTGCGCGAACAGGCCGAGGCCGAGGAAGAGACGAAAAAGCTCTACCGCACGCTGGGCCGGATTTCGGGCATGGACGTCGACAAGATCGAGCGTGATGCCGCAGCCCAGCGCGCCGCAGAGGCCAAGGCCGCCGCGGCCGAGGCCGAACACGCCAAGGCCGTGCAGGCCGCCGCCGCCAAATAATGGTCGATAGCGCCGATCTGCGCTGGCTGGCCGCCGCCGCAAGGCTTTCCGCGCGGGCGCGGCCCTTGTCGCGGCCCAATCCAGGCGTGGGCGCGATTATTGTGCGCGATGGCGTGGTCGTGTCGCGCGGCTGGACGCAAGGCGGCGGGCGGCCCCATGCCGAAGCGGTGGCGCTGAGCGGCGTCGATGCGCGCGGGGCCACGATGTATGTCAGCCTCGAACCCTGCGCCCATGTTTCGGCGCGCGGCCCGGCCTGCGCCGATCTGGTGGCGGCATCGGGGCTGGCGCGGGTGGTGATCGGCTGCGGCGACCCCGATCCGCGCACGGCGGGCGCAGGCATCGCCCGGATTCGCAGCGCGGGCATCGCCGTCGAACAGGTCGATTGCCCCGCCTCGCGCGCCTCGCTGGCCGGTTATCTGGCCCAGCGGACAAAGGGGCGGCCGCATGTGACGCTCAAGCTGGCCCTGTCGCTCGACGGCTGCATCGCGCGGGCCGATGGCGAGAGCCAGTGGATAACAGGCGCCGAAGCGCGCGCCCATACCCATGCGATGCGCGCGCAATCGGACGCGATTCTGGTGGGTGGCGGAACATTGCGGGCGGACAATCCCCGCCTCGACGTGCGCCTGCCGGGGCTGGAAGGACAATGCCCGCGCAAGCTGGTGCTGACGCATGGCGCGGCGCCGGATGGCTGGCAGGCCATCGCCTCGCCCGAGACGATTCATGAACTTTGCGATGACCTCTACCTCTTTGTCGAAGGCGGCGCGGGGGCGGCATCGGCCTTCCTGCGCGCCGGGCTGGTGGATCGCCTGCTGCTCTATCGCGCGCCCATCCTGATCGGCGGCGGCAGGCAGGGTGTGGGCGATTATGGCCTTTCCGCTCTGGCGCAGGCGCATGACCGCTGGCACAAGACCGATCAACGCCAGCTTGGCAAGGACACGCTGGAAATCTATGAGGCAAACCCATGTTTACCGGCATTGTTACCGCTTTAGGCACTATCGTAGAGGCCACCGGGCAGGACCACGTCCACGCCCGCATCGCCGCCCCCTTTGACCCCGAAGGCATCGCCATCGGCGCCTCCATCGCCTGCTCGGGCGCCTGCCTGACCGTGGTGGACAAGGGGGGAGTCGCGGGCGATTCGTGGTTCGCCGTCGATATTTCGGGCGAAACCACCAGCCGCACCGTCGCGGGCCGCTGGGTACAAGGCACGACGCTCAATCTCGAACCGGCGCTCAAGCTGGGCGATGAACTGGGCGGGCATATCGTGACCGGCCATGTCGATGGCGTGGGATCAGTGGTCAGCATCAGCACCGTTGGCGATTCGATCCGCGTGATCATTGCCGCACCCGCAGACCTTGCACCCTATATCGCGGAAAAAGGCTCGATCACCGTCGATGGCATCTCGCTGACGGTCAATGACATCGCCGATCAGGCCGATGGCACCTGCCACTTTGCGCTCAACATCATCCCCCATACCGCCAAGGTCACCACCGCCGGGCAGTGGGTCGAGGGCGCTTCGGTCAATCTGGAGATTGACGTGCTGGCACGGTATCTGAAGCGGATGCAGGCGTTGAAGGGGTGATTTTCAAGAAATAAGGGATGAATGCGAGGGTCTAGACCCTCGCGCTCCCATTACTGTCGGCGTTGCGCCACACAGGTTCGGCAGCAAGTGTAGGACGCGGCGTTGGAATGTTAAAGCCTGCGGCGCCACTCCCCGCGCCGCAGGCTTTTTTACAAACCAAAAGGGCGCCCCGTTTTCCAACGAAGCGCCCTTCCAGTAACGGGATTGCAAAGGGACCGAGTCCCTTTGCCTGCCGGAGGCATCAAACCCCCGAAATCCCAAATCAAGCCGTAACGTCAGCCACCGCCGCAATGAACTTGTCGATGTTGCCCATCGTCAGGCCCGCTACGTTGATACGGCCCGAACCGGCCATATAGACGCCATGCTTTTCGCGCATGGCCAGCACCTGATCGCCGGTCAGCGGAACGATCGAGAACAGTCCGTTCTGCGTGCCGAAGGGCGCAAAATCGACCGAACCCTGAACGCCCGCACCGCCCAGCTTGGCGCGCACTTCGTTCATGCGCGCGCGCATCACGTCCAGCTCGTTGAGCCAGCTCTTGGTCAGGCCCGCATCCGAGAGGATCAGGCGAACCACCGCGCCACCGTGATCGGGCGGCATCGACCAGGCCGCGCGGGCCAGCGTGGCGCCGTTCGAGAGCACGATGTTCACCGCATCGGCGTTCTGCGCCAGCACATAGAGCGCGCCCACGCGGTCGCGGTAGTAACCGAAGTTCTTGTCGCAGCTATAGGCGATCAGCGCTTCAGGCACTTCGGCCAGAACGCGGCGGATGCCATAGGCGTCTTCTTCCATGCCCTGGCCCAGACCTTGATAGGCCAGGTCGAGGATCGGCAGGATGCCCTTGGCCTTGATAAGGGCCGCGATTTCGTCCCATTCGGCGTTGGTGTAATCAATGCCGGTCGGATTGTGGCAGCAGCCGTGCAGCATGATGGCGTCGGTGGCCTGCGCCCCGGCAATCGCTTCGCGCAGAGCATCCATATCGGCAACGCCAGCCTTGGTGGCGTGGTTGAAACCCTTGATTTCCACGCCAACGTCAGCGGCGATCTGCGCATGGTTGGGCCAGCTGGGCGTGCCCATCAGGATGCGGGTAACGCCCGCCTTCTTGGCCAGAGCCACGGCCAGACGCACCGCGCCCGTGCCGCCCGGAGCCTGCATACCATCAATGCGGCCGTCCATGGTGGGGTTTGCGGCGCCAAACACATAGGGCATCAGCGCATGGACAAAGCCCATGTCGCCTTCGGGCCCGAGATAGGCTTTGGAATCCTGCGTATCGAGCAGCAGCTTTTCAGCCGCCTTCACCGATTCGAACACGGGCGTGGCGCCCGTATCGGTGCGATAGACACCCACGCCGAGGTCAATCTTGTCCTCGCGGGGATCCGCATTGTGGAGCTTGATCAGCGCCAGAAGCGCGTCGGCGGGCTGTTGCTTGAGGTTGTTGAGCATAGTGGCCGCGCCTTTACCCCCACGCGCCGGTGGGGGCAAGGGCGTATCGCCACGATTCGGCGCTTAGAGCGGGTTCCAATTCTGCTTTTTCGAGAACTTCATATAGCCGCCATTGATGCCCAGCCGCAGCCCGACCCCCATGCGCACCGGAATCAGCACGATATCCCCGCGCCGCACATAGGAAACGTTGAAACCGCCCACCATATAGGCCTGCCCCTCGCCCGCGCCAAAGCGGTGATAGAGGTCCTCGGTGTTGTGCAGGTTATAGACCAGCATGAAAGTGTCGGCCGCATTGGCCCCGGCATCAAACCCGATCGAGGGCCCCGCCCAATAGGCCGGACGCTGACCTTCGACGCGGTGATAGAGCGTGCCCGACCCATAGCGCAGGCCAAGGGCAAAGGCCCCGCCCGCCTCTCGCCCGATGATATAGGCATTGGGTTCGCCCTGCTTTTTCAGAATATCCTGAATGAGCTGAGCCAACCCCTTGGCCCCCTTGCCGAACACACCTTCTGCCGCTCCGATCAGATCGTCCTGATGATAGGTCGTGCCATCGGCCGGGGGCACGGATGTGGCGGACATGGGCGTGGGCTGGGCCGCCGGGGCATAG
This sequence comes from Novosphingobium sp. 63-713, assembly GCF_001898925.1. NCBI lineage: Bacteria > Pseudomonadati > Pseudomonadota > Alphaproteobacteria > Sphingomonadales > Sphingomonadaceae > Novosphingobium > Novosphingobium sp. 63-713. Next base: position 32,117 of record NZ_MKVS01000035.1, on the reverse strand, counting down.
GGCGCGCCGGTGGCGGACGGCGCATAGGCAGGCGCAGGCGGAGAAGAAGCGGGCGCCGAGGTCGCCGGAGCGCCGGGGCGGACCAGATCGGAATCGATCGGCGGATTGCTCTGCGCATGGGCCACCGGCGCCAGAATCATCATGCTCAGCGCCACCACTGCGCCCATCCTTGCGCCATGGGCAGCCATACGGTTCGGCATCATCACTTCATTCCTCTCATCGCGGCAGGCCCAAATCTGTCGCCCGCCGGCCTTGTGGACAATCCGGTCCGCCGCTGCGCAAGCCGGCAGGCGGCGGGCCGAGTCGGATATGCGGCAAAACGTGGCCGGGTTTGCCTTGCTGCAGGCTGAAGCGTTTTTGCGTCGGCGGCAATGGGCAGGCGCAGGCGGCGTTTCCCCAGCGAATAAAAAGAAATCATTCTACCCCCTTGCCGGTTCGAAATACCCCCGCTATAGGCCGCCTTCGCCGCTGCGATCCGGAGACGTGGGTGAGTGGCTGAAACCAGCGGTTTGCTAAACCGTCGTGCCCTAACTGGGGCACCCCGGGTTCGAATCCCGGCGTCTCCGCCAACATTCTGATTGTTGGTTGCTTTTTCGACATCGATATTTCCCCTTTGTGGGTCGCTGGACGAAAAACCGTTGTATCTGTGACCACTTTTGTGACCACCAGTGTGACTACCCGTTCTTGGCGATCAATTGCTGTTCGGGCGTGAGATAGGCCAGATAGATCTCTGTAGTCTTCACACTGGTGTGCCCCATAATCCCCTGAAGAATATAGATACTTCCGCCATTCTGCAGATATCTGACGGCAAAAAGATGCCGCAAATCGTGGAATCTGAAGCGGACAAAATCCGGCTTTCGCTGTGACAGTTTTCGTGACCACTTCGCGAACACGTTGGAGACCCATCCGATGGTCGCCCCATCGCCAGTCCAGAACACAATCTGGGATTTTGACGCCTTGGGCTGGCGCTCCAAAATGGCTAGCGCCGCATCATTCAAAGGGACTGTACGAAGCTTGCTGCCCTTCGTTTTATGGATCGTCGCCACGCGCCGAGTAAAACTGATGCAGCTCCAGTCGAGTTGCACAATCTCATCCTGACGCATCCCCGTCTCAATAGCGAAACTTGTGATGTCAGCCAGCTTTGGAGGAACGGCGGCAAGCATGGCCGCAATGGAAACATCTGTCGGAAGAAGGATCGGAGATCTCCGCTCAGGAATGCGCCGCCGATTGACGGCGAGAGCGGCATTCTGCTCGATCCACCCTTCATCTTGCGCATGGGCAAGAACCGCAGAAACCGCCGTAAGATCACGCCGGATTGTTGCATTAGAGGTTCCTTGCTCCCTGCGCGCCTTAATCATCTCCCGCAAGCTGGCGGCATCAATGCGATCAAGTATCTTGTCCTCGAGAAATGGACCGCATTGCTTAAGGCTAACGAGGTAACGGGTTTTCGTTTTCTCGGAAATTTGCCTAGCAGCTACATCATTCCACGCGATGACAGCATCTTGCCAAATTCTGGGGGGCGCAATGCCATGGTGGATTTGCTCCTCAATCTCCAGCCTGAGCCGCTCTAGGGCCTGGATCGCCCTTGCTTCTGCGCGCCGTTTTGGCTCAACACGGACATGTAACGACTTGCGGTATATGCGTCCGGCGACTTGGAAACGGCCCCAGTAGACGCCATTACGGATAGAGATGTTTTTCGGCATGGCAGTGTGTTTTCCGGTGTTTGCCGCGCCCATTGCCGCAGCTGGGCAATATCGAAGGTCCAGCGGCCTGCCGGCTTGGCAGCACCGGGAATGAGACCTTGGGCAGCGAGATTTTGGAGCGTCCGCATCTTCAGACCGGAGATCTGAACTGCCTGACTGATAGACACGCGCTCGATTCCAAGCGGTTCGCTGTAGTCGGCACCTCGCATCGAGGTCCTCCTCTGGTCACGACTGATGTGATTTCGATCCTGGCGACAACTATGCCTCAGCAGGCTGAGCCGATCCGGAGCCGTTTGCTTCGACAAAATGTTTCGCGACATAGTCGTCGATTGCCGTCTCCGGCAGCATCAGCCGGCCATTCACGCGGATGTGGGCAAGCTGCTTTCGAGCGACCATCCGTCGAATACGAGATTCGGGCCAGCCGCTTTGAGCGGCCAGTTTGGGGAGTGTCAGCAATTGCATGACTTTCACCTCTGTAGTAGTTTGAGATTAGAGTTTGGCAGAAACTCACGATAGTTGGAGTAACTCATGTTTGTGAGTTTCGTCAAGGCGGAATCGTGTGGCGGGGCAGTGTGAGCATCGGCGCGCGTTTTCTGGAGATCCGTAAAGCCAAGGGGCTGAAGCAGACCGATGTCGCCGAAGCGATCGGCATCTCGCACGGCGCCTTGGTCAATTATGAGAAGGGGCGTGAGCCTCCGGCATCGGCGATCCTTGCCTTCAGCCAAGTCTATGGCGTCAGCGCAAATTGGCTTCTGACCGGCGAAGGCCGACCTGATGCTGAGAGCCTGGACAGCATCTATGCCCGTTCAATCGCGACCGCTTGGGCCTTCTTGAGCCGCGGAGGCGATGATGTGGAACAGGACGCGCTTATCAAACTCGGTGGCGCGCTGTTTCAATACCTGCTGGAGCATGGCGAGATCAGCCCCGCCATGAGCGAGAAGATTTTTGCCCTGAGCGCCTGACATGAACGACAACCAGTTGCCGCCAATTGCAGACGAACGCCTCCTAGCCGCAATGAAGGCCGTCAACCCGCCGGTAGAAAAGCTGATGGCTGACCGCTTGGCGCTGCGGCAGGAGATGAAGCAAGCCAAAGATGAACTCGAACGTGTCCGCCATCACTTGATCCCGAGGTACATTTGCATCGTCAAAGCCATCGTACTTGGGGCAGCGACCATGGCTCTCATCGCCTTGGCCCTCGCGCTTTTCAAAAGGCTCTTTGAGGTCAAAACCACAGCAACCCTCTTTGCTTCTCTTTTGCTGCCGCTGTGGATCGTTGATCAGGCTGAAAGAAAATTCGGTCGCTGGATCGTTCACCGTGATGGCCGAGCAGAGTATCTCGATAGAGATGGCTGCGAAGGACTATAGATGCGGACGGTCCGGTACGTCGCCTTTCAGGAGCGCTGATTGGGATAGCGGACTTTCCAGACTGCGAACAGGTGTGGGAGCTTCGCGCCCCTAATCGGCATTGATGCAAGTTTAGACTGTTCCCGCAAGCGGACGCGGTCAGTTCTCGGCACCGACCAGATGAAAAGATAGTTCGAATCCCTCCCGGCCCGCCAAACACCGCCGATTACCGCACAAATTGATCTTCTATCTCTCTAGTTATGAATATAATAGCAAGGTTCTAGCGGTGCGCCTGAAGTTACGGTTCCCGCCCCACCAGCCGGGCGGTATAGCTCCACCTGAGATAACCGCCGATTATACGCTCCGACATAGCTCGCAGAAGATAACTGCGGCTGTTTTGGACCGCTTGGCGGTCTCAACTGTACAGAATCGAAGCATGAAAAGCGGGATCAATACGGATTTTTTAGTGTTTGAAGATGGCCAGAGCATCCCACCACTCCCGTAGGTTTTTAAGAGCCATTTATCGGAGGCGGCTGCCAATTACACCTCATCAGGCACGTCCTTCTTCTTCCGCTTCTTCTTGCGGCCTTCCGCTGCCACAACCTGGTCCGCGATGAAAATCACACGCCCCGGAACGTCCATCAGCTGGAGCGCCTTCATGCCGCGCATAAGGCTGATGCGGGAGAACAAGGGCAGGTTCAGCGACCGCCCGGCGGGGTCTTTCCGGGTCACGATGCCGAAGACAATGCGGCATTTCCGGTCACGAACGAGCGTGACCATCGCATCCGCATCGCCATCGGCAAGCACTTCCCGGATAAGCGCCTCCAGCTTGTCAACGGCCTGCGGCTCCAGCCTCATCAATTCGATGGCGTTGACGCCCTGATTGAACAGATGGCTCAACTGAGCCGAGAGCGTCGAGACTTTGACATGATAGAAGGCAGCGACGCCGTCGCGGACCGCCAGCAGGTCGCAAGGCTCCACCGCGCTTTGCCCGTCTGGGCTGATATTCTTTGTATCAAGGCAGGCGATAGCCGCGTCCCCCGCCCCAACGGCCGCATTGTATTCGCCCTCGCTCGGATGATCGTAGGGCGGGAGATCGCTGTCCTCGCATAGCGGGTCGAGATAGGCGCTAAGCCGCGCGATATAGGTATCGTCGATGCGGTACCAATTGCCTTCGCAAAGATGGAAGGTTTCGCCTTGCGCGTCCTCCAGCGTCGTGTCGAAGACCAGGCTCTTGAAGATGCTGTAGCGGTCGCGGCTGTTTCCGTCCTCGTCGGTCAGGACCAGCGCGTGACGGCGCAATTCCTCGACCCTCAGAGCATTCAGGTCGATCCCATGTTCATCCAGATACTGGTAGTACCGCCCGATATAGACATCGTCATAGACGCGGCTGCGCCCGGCTCCGGCGAAGGCGGCGTAGAGGTTGTCGCTGTAGTTGATGATTTCCGGAACCGTGAGGTTGAGGTCGGGATTGCGCGCGCGAAAGGCCGCTAGGAGTCGGCCGTTCAACGCCTCGATCTGCGCCGGATCACGGACCGGCATGATGTTCTGGATATCCGGGAAAGCGGCCTTGTATTCCTCGCTCTGATATAGATCGAGCAGCTTCTCGCACAGCGCCGCCAGCCGGTCGGCCTCGACATCCGTGCTGATACGCAAATTACTGCCGCCTGTGGCGTGCCGGAACAGTTCCTTGTGCTCATCGCGGACCTTGCCGGTCAGGCTGCGCAAGATCGTGCTGTCACGGTCGAAATCGAACAGCGTCAGCTCAGACTCGATCGGAAGCTGCGTCCGCTGGCGCTTGGCCGCACCGGGATCGAGCGTGTCGGTGCTTTTAAGCTTGTGCGGGTCAAGGCAGTTCAATGTTACCCGCAGCCCAAAATCATATTCGTAGCTGGAGTCGATCAAGTTATGGGCGACATGGCCGAAGGAGAGCGCGAAACACCGCCCACCGACCGGCAGGAACACAAGGGCACCCTTGTTGACTTGCGTCAGGTTTTTCTCGACGTTGAAATATGACTTCCACCATGGCGGGCGCGGGTCGCTATCCAGCACGAACAGCGTTGCGCCTTCCGGCAGGCCTTGCGCGCCGATATCGTCGTCGAGCGCATGGTCCTCCCGCAGCGCGTTGGCAGCATCATAGCCTTCCTTGAGAAGGTATATCGAGAAAGCCCTGCTCTTTGCCATGCCGCCCCCGGCGCGCGATCAACATCTCGCTTCTTAAACCTGCGATAGCAGAAAGAAGACGGGGACGCATGTCAATGACGATCGGCACAAGCCTAAGTATTGCAGGCTTATTCCCTGGATATGGTGCCATCGTCCCCAAGATGTGTCCCGCCGACCACCTGATAGAGCGCCCAAAGAGATTCCGCTGCCGAGTCGGCCAGTGCCATCCATTCGGGATTCGCCTGCACTTGCGCGTGTTCGCAAAGCTCTCTGGCAACCGCGCGGTTCAGAAAGGATGCCATGTCCAAGACCTCATGCCGCCCGCTATCATCCATTTCCCGCATATGCTGAACCTCGTCAGAATCTTGCTGCCATCATATTGCGAAGCCTGAGCGGCAGAACCCCGGCCCGAGTGCGGGAGGGCAGCGCCCACCTGACCCCTGACCCGGCACTGCCGCAGGTTACATGCTATCCTGCACGGGCGTGGATGCATGTTACTGAGACAATGGCGGGCTTTCTGCGCTATCAACTATACGGGGAAAGGGCCGGGTGCCGGGGACAACAGAATGAACAAGAAAGCAAACAAGACCGTTCTCGAAACTATACTCGACTGGTCGGCTGACCGCCCGCTTTGGCAACGTGATGCCCTGCGCCGGATCGTGACCGGCGGAACGCCCGATGACGATGGGGTGAAGGACATCCTAGCCCTGTGCAAGAAGGAGCACGGTGCCGAAGGTATTGCGTTGGTACCGGCGGCCCTCGAAGCCGCGCATTTGCCGACCGCCCCCGCCGGCGGCGAGTCGATAGCACTGGCAAGCGTCGGGGATATCGCCGGTGTAAACCAGCTCGCCCCCGGCCAGTCCCTACCGTTTGAAGCGGCGGGGCTCACCATCGTGTACGGGCCGAACGGGTCCGGCAAGTCGGGTTACGGGCGAGTGCTCAAGCGCGCCTGCCGCGCGCGCAAGGCGGGCGAGATCATGCCGGATGCGTACAACCTGCCGCCCCCCGGCAAAGCGACCGGCACTTTTTCGATTCTCAAGGACGGTGTAGCCGCACCGCCCGTCAGCTGGACCGACGACGGCAAGCCGGACGCGGTGCTGTCTGCCGTCAGCGTCTTTGACCGGGACTGCGGCTCGGTGCATGTGCAGGAAAAGAACGAAGTGGCGTTCAGGCCCTTCGGCTTGGATATTCCCGACGACCTCGCCGGTATTTGCCAGGCGCTTAAGCAGAAACTGGGTGCTGAAGAAACCCAGCTCAATGCGGCCCGCGACCCGGTCTTCGATAAGCCGAGGTGGAACCCGGCCACGCCGGTCGGCGCGATCATGTCGGCACTGAGCCATGACACCGATTTTGCCGCGCTTGAGAAACTTGGTGAGATGAGCACCGACGAGCGGGCACGGCTGGCACGCCTTGACGAAGACCTGCTGAAAAACCCTGCGGACGCTGCAGCCGAACAGAGGCTTTTTGCCGGCAATGTAAGGCAGCTGATCGCTACCCTGGACAGGCTTGCCGCCGCCTATGGGGATGAAAAGCTGGCCGGGATGAAAACGCTGGCGGACGCGGCGCGGGACAAGCGGGCGGCGGCTGATTTTGCCGCGCGCGAGACCTTTGACGGCCTTTCCATTCCCGGTGTCGGCGGGGAAACATGGCGGGCGCTATGGGAGGCCGCCCGCCGCTATTCGGACCAAACGGCTTATCCTGGCGCGCCTTTCCCGCCCACAGGGGACGAAGCCTGCGTCCTGTGTCACCAGGCGCTGCATGCGGATGCCAAGGACCGCCTGGGGAGCTTCGAGGCATTCGTCCGCGCGGATGCCGAATTACAAGCGGCGCGCGCCGAGCAAGACTATTCTGAGGCTCTTGCCGCATTCACGGCGCGGCAACCGGACGTGCGAGTGATCGCGCAGGCGCGCCAGCGCATCGCCCTCCAGAACCCCGGCCTTGCCCGCAAGGTTTTGCGCTTTGTCGCCAGCGCGGATTTTCGCCGCCTGATATGCCTTCGCGCCCTTTCGACCGCTGACCCGCTAAACCTGCCACCCTTTTCGCCGTCACCGAAGGCGGAGCTGGAGGCCTTAGCGGCCACTCTGGAAGCCTATGCTACGGAACTTGACGAAGCGGCCGACGCTGAGGGCCGCGACCGGCTGATCCTCGAACGTGACTCGTTGACGGACCGGGCGGCGGTTGCCGACTTTCTCGAAACCGCAAAGAAAGAAATCAAGCGACTTGATGATCTGCGCATTGTCCGCACCTGCATCACTGACACGGCGACCAACGCCATCACCAAGCTCGGCAACGATATCGCCGACAATGTCATCACCCCGAAAATGCGCGACCAGTTTCAGTCGGAAATCGTCCGTCTCGCAGCGGAGAAAGTGCGCGTGGAAATCGTGCGCTCGGGCGGGCAGTACGGCTCGCCCAACTATCAGGTGCGCCTCTTTGCCAACCCGAAAGCCAAGGTCCATTTGGTCCTGAGCGAGGGTGAGCAAACCTGCGTCGCTCTTGCCGCGTTCCTCACCGAAATGGCGACGGCCCAGCACAAATCTGCGCTGGTGTTCGATGACCCGGTGACATCGCTCGATCATCGCTGGCGCGAAAAGGTGGCGGACCGGCTTGTCGAAGAAACCGCAACCCGCCAGATTATCGTCTTCACTCATGACATGGTGTTCGTGAACGACCTTCACGACAAGGCCGTCCGCGAGGCTGTTCCTATGAAGCTCGTCAGCCTGTCGCGTGGGCCAGCCGGGACGGGCATGGTCACGGACGGCTTGCCCTGGCAGCACGCCGGTATCCGCGACCGGGTTGATAAATTGGAAAAGGCGGCGCGAGAGGCGCGGAATCTATATGACGCGAACGATGAAGAAGGATACCGGGACGCAGCCGCGAAAATCTATGACCGGCTGCGTGCGACGTGGGAGCGCGGGCTGGAAGATGTCGCTTTTGCCGGGGTCATCCACCGCCACCGGGACTATATCGACACGAAGAACCTGAAACGGGTGACTGTCATTGAAGACGCTGATGTCGAGACATTCCGCAAGAACTTCAAGAAGTGCAGCGACCTCGTGGACGCGCACGACCCGTCGCGCGCACGGGACGGCGCGGTGCCGCCGCCCGACGACATCCTTGCCGACATCAAGACTCTTTCGGATTGGGCGGATTCGATCCGGGGCCGGCAGAACGCCTTGCCGTGACCAAGCTCGTTCGCCCTGAATGCTTCGTGCCAGGGATCGCCACCCGAATGGGCGGAGACAACATGGCTGGCTCCGTAGAGCCGGCACATCCGGCGTCATAAAGCCGGGTCCGCGCACGCGGAGGCACCACAATCTGGGCAGCCGTACAAGATGATTAAATTCGCTGCTTTACAGCAAACCGACAACCCTGTTGGTGGCCACCGTGCCAAGGCGAAAAAGCGTTTGACGCTGTGCCGAGGCCTGCCGCCACGAACGTGCAAGATCGGACTCCCAGGGGGTCACGATTAGCTCGAAGGAACCGTTGGTCAGGCGGCGGAACATGACCGCCGAGTCGGCATAATTGAACCCGCCCTGTGCGGCAGTCGGCAGGTTCATCCGCTCCATCTTGTTATTGCCATGCCAGGTCAGTCGCCGGTCGCTCCACACGCGCGCGCCGCAGCGGAGGACGGGCTCACCGATTATCAAGTTATGCGGATAGTCGTATTGGTCGAAAACGAGGCCGAAGAACCGGTGTCCGCCGCGCGGCAGCTCCAGTTGGTTGCTCGATCCGCCTTGAAGGGCCTCGCCGTGAACCCACATGGCGGGATAGTCGGCGGGGTTGATCACTTCGGTCTCAATGGCGACGCGGAACAAGGGCAACGCGGCACCCGCCACCGGTGCCGGTGCTGCTACAGGCTGTGCCTCCTGCTCGATTTCGGGGGGCGGCGGCTGGGCCTGTCGCAGGGCGGTATAGGCTGCGAGCAAGTCGTCGGTAAGAGTAGTGGTTTCAAAGCGGGCCTTGTCGAAGGCTTCATCGGCATCGGCGCGCGGAACGCCATGCTGTGCCCATGCCGCCTCGGTATTCACGCTAAAACCGCGGCTGGTCAGGTTCGCCGAGCCGACCAGCGTGCAGCATGTTTGGGGATCGGTGCCAAAGACGTATAGTTTGGGATGAAAGGCGCGCAGCGGCATAAGCGAGCCCTGCGCCAGCCTCTGCGCGCCCGACACCAGAACAGTGGCGTTCGCCAGCCCGCGCCAATGCTGCAAGGCTTGAGGTTCGGTAAGGCCGAAATCAAAGGATGTCACAAGGGTTTTGGGCATCGCCGCGAATGCGGCCGGCCCCACGGCATTTGCGACGGCAGACAGCAATATGTTTGCGCCGCCGAGCGTGACGTATGCGGAAGCGGCGCGGATATCGATGGCCCCCGCCGCGACCATATCGACGAGAGCATTGCGCAAGCGCGCCGGTTCTGCGGCGTTCTGGACGATCAGCATACCGGAGCCTGCGTCCCGCTACCGCTGCCGCCGGATGGCGCGGGGGATGCACCGGTCAGCGCCGACTGCGCCAATGTTTCAAGCTGCGCCAGTAGCGGCGATGCTTCGAGCAGCGTGCGCAATTTGCGGCGGCGCGCCGTCAGTGCTTTGGCAGGATCAGCCAGATACAGGTCCGTCGTGCAATGGTCGTCCGCTAGTGTGGCAATCTCTTTGGCAAGGACCGCGATCTTCTGATGATCGACTTTGGCGGCATCGTATGTAGGCATCATTCTGTATGGTAGCGTGTGAAGATGCCGCTCCCCGAAATCGCCCTTCGGGTTAAACGCGAGGGTGGCGTTGGTGAGAGCCTCGCTGTTGAGCATGCCGACCTGGTACCAGGCCTCGTCCGCGTCCGTCACAACTTTCCAGTACAGTGTCTGGTCAACGACAAGGTCCTGAGCCTGCGCAACCGGAACGCACGCCGCGCAGATGATCTTGCCGCCGGCACCGGCCAGAATGAGGTACCCGCTCATACCGAAGACTTGCTTGGAAAGCTTACCCCGCTCATCGATGCGCTGTTGGAGCGACTTGCCTTTCCCCACCGTTTTGAGCCTCTGGTTGATCGCGGCGAACCGCCGTGCGGTCTGGGTAAAGCCCTGCCTGCGGATTTCGGCCTCGTCGAGAATGCTCCACGTTCCGCCCGCCGCGCGCAGCGCCGGCAGAGCCATCGGCGCGCGATGGACACCGAGCACGAACGGCAGCAGGTTTTCCGACTGGGCCATGCGGAAAAGAAAGCGCGGCGCGACATGGCCGGGGAAGCGGTCTGCCGCTAATTCCTTGGCTGATTTGATCGTAAACCCCCATGCGGAGGTGCGTGTAGGCGTATCGACGCGGTACTCCGCCCCCGCATTCTGTACGATATTGATGCATACGGCGGTGCGCGGCATAAGGTCGGCCCCCTGCTGCGGCAGGTCACCGCCACTGCCGGTCACGGCCGGACTAACGCCCTTTTCCAGCACCCATGCGCTGCGCGCCGAACCGATGGTGCGAACTGAAAAGCCGGTGGTATCCAGCCCTGTATCGGTCGCAACGAAGCCGCTAAACGTGGTTCGCGGAAGCCCGGTCATGTTCGCTTTTTTGTGACCGACGAGCGCCGCGCCGGGATATTTGAAGGTTCCGGGGGCGACCTGCCAGATTTCGGCGATGTCGAGCGGCACGGGACGGTTGCTTGTCAGGAAATCATGCTGCCTGAGCCGCTCGTGGTGGGTGCCGTTCAGCACCGTGCCGGGTACAAGGCAGGCGACGGAGGCATCCGGCCCGAGATAGCGGTCGATGGCATGGAGCAGGTGCATCGTGCCCAGTTCAAGATGGAGAAAGGACTGTCCTGCGGGCTGGATGCCGTAGAGTTTTGCCCGGCCTTTCAGCAAGTCCCGGTACGGGTTGTCGGCCAGCCCGCTCATGGCGAGCCATGGCGGATTTGACACAAGCCCGTTGAAGTGGCCGGTCAGGAGTCCCGGCCTGTAGGTATTGCGTAGGATGAACGCCCAGATGCCGTTGCGTCCGGCAACGGCAAGTTCGGCCATGCGATGCGCCAGTGGGAACAGCGCATCGGAAAGCTGCTTGTAAAGCTCCGGCGACAACGTGATCCCGAACGCCGAGATCGTGCCGTCGAGAAAACCGTCTGCGTCCGCCTTGCTGAAACCCGCAACTGTGCCACGCCGCTGCGCATCACGCGCTTCGTCGTAGGCCCAGTCCACGATCCGGTCGAAAAGCTCGCGGTACGCAGGCTGCACCAACGCTGTCGGTAAATATACGGTCGTGCCGTCAAGCGAAACCGGAATGGTATCGCCTTCGCCGACCAGCGGAACTGACGCGGAAACCGGCGTGACGGCGAACAGCGAGTCCGCATGATAGACTGGGATGACGATGGGCTTTGTTGCAGCCTTGATCTCGGCCGACAGGCTGACGACCCATGTAGTTTTGGCGAGGCTAACCGCCAGCGGGTCGATGTCGAATCCGGTCGCAACGTCTTGAAGCTGCTCGATGGCAGAAAAGCCAAACCGTTCCCGTGTTGCCTTTATGATTTCCGCGAGCATCGTGCCGGATCCGCAGCACATATCGACGATCCGAGGGCTTTCCCCGGCCGGGAGCCCGTCGATGCAACGATCGGCAAGCAGGCGGGCGAGCCAGTGCGGGGTCCATTCCTGGCCGAGCAGCTTGCGCTGGCTGCGACGGGCGAGCTGCGCCATGAAGCGGCCGAACAAATCCTCTTCGGGATACCAGCTGAAATCGTAAGCATATAGATCGCGCTGGAGGTCGCGGGCCACCGCGACAAGCCGGTCGATGTAGGACGGGCTGAGAAGCCAGCCAAAATAATCCTGCTCGACTACATTCTCCAGCTGGAAATTGTTGCGGAAGAATTCCCCGTTCAGGATTGTCTTCAACTCATTGTCTGTGCTGAGCACCGCCTTGCCTGTCAGCACGTTCGCGCTCAGAAGTCGCGCGAGAAGGGTCACGTAAGCTTCATCAACATACGCGGCGGTGCGGAAGGTGCCCGCTGGCCCCTCCAGATGATCGACGAACTGAGACCAGAGATCGGTGGCGAGGCTCGCCGACGGATCGCCCTTGCGCCCCTCGTCCACCAGCAGCGACACAGGTCCCGCGCTGCTTTTGTATGCAGCCGAGTCCATGCCGAGATCGGAGGCGAGGAATTCTGACCGCAACGGCCGCGACTGTTCGCGCGCCAGATGCTTCTTGATAAAGCCGCCGAGCTGCTCGGCGGACAAGACGCTGTCATCGGGTAGCCTGAGTTCGTCGATAACAACGAGCGTGATGTCGGCAGCGGTGCAGGATGGTGGATCGACCCCCGCTGCAAGCTCGGCATCGTAGGCGCACCATTCGACCGTGTCGGACAGCACGCCTCGTATTGTTGAAACCGGCATGCCCGCGCGGACGAGCCCGGCCGCCTGCTCCTGCACCTGCGCATAGCCGGTATCGCGCTTGGCGGTGTTGCGCAGGTCGGATTCGTACTCAATCGTCGTCGATCCCACCAGATTGTCGATGAACCGGGATGCGACCTTGCCTGATTCCGTGCCCACTTTGGTATGGGCTTCCGTTCCTTCGGTGTAGTTGTTGATCCAGGTCTCGTGCGCGGTATCCGGGAACATAAGCCGCAACCGTCCCTGGAACTCGCTGCGCAGGACCGCCTCGACATGACCGGCATCCCGCAGCATGCGGCAGCGCGCGATAGTTTCACGGATGCGGGCAATATCAGCTGTCATGGACGGTCCTTTGACGGGCCGCGCACGCAGCCTCAAGACGAGAGTCGATACGGAGCGCTACTTCTTTGAGGTTGTTTTCATTCATACCGGGCAACGAAGCGGCGAGGATGAACATGTCGATCTGGTGCTGGGCGGATGGCACGCCCGCGGCCAGTTGCTGTCCGAGCGCGGCGAGTCTCTCGCAGTCGCTGTCCGATAAAGCGGGAATCGGCACCTGACGGATGTGCGTCGCTTCGAGTTTGAGCGCGCCGCCGCCAAGCGGCGTGCCGGCGGCTTCCATTGCCGCCCGGCACCAACTGCTGTGGAACAGGGCGTAGAGAGCGTGCGCTGTCCAATGCCTTTGCTCCGCCCACAAAGTTGAGAAGTTGGCATCAATCAGGACCGGCGGCTGCGTATTCAGCGCGACGGCCGGTGTGCCGTGATTGATGCGCGGCGTAAAAGTCGCGGGCAGGTGGCGCGCGGTGAAGGCCGGCAGCATGTACCAGAAGCGCGGCACGTCGCGGCCTGTCGCGGGCTTGCGGACATTGGTGCGCACGGCCGTAAGATCAGGAATGCACCGCGCCGGCTCTTTGGAGTCCAGCGAAGTTCGGGCTGCCAGCCGCACGAACGAAGCGAGCTCCGGCGGCATTACGCGGGGTGCAGATATGCGCCGCTCACGGTAGGCCTCCGCCGCTCCCGCGACGAGCGGCTGGTCTTCCGGCAGAACCCAGTTCGACAAATCAAGCGCGCGTGTGGCCGGAACGCGGCCGTCCGCAAAGGCCTGCATATCCGCCTGACGATGAAGAACAGGGCGCAGCGCCGCCACGGGAACGCGCACCTGCATGTTCTGAAAGCTGTCCGAAGCTTCGACGGTGACGGTATCGCCCTCTTGGTCACCGGCCAAGGTCACATAAAAGAAGCGGTTGCATCCCGTACGCAGACCCTGGCTGACCCGAATACCGGCCTGTTCAAGCGTTTGGAGGTGCGCTGGTGCCGCGCCCGGCGGCAGCATGTCGAGCAATCCTTGCGGGATCGCCGCAGGCCTTGCGTCCCCAGCAGAAAATAGCGGCAGGGCATCGCGTCTGTTTTCGGCCTTCTGGAACCAGCCCTTGCGTGCAAGGCGCTGTTCCAGCGTGCGCCATTCCTCATCCAGCGCAAAGGGCCGGTTCTCAATGCCCGGCACGTCTCCGTTCGCCGTGCCTGCCCATGCCGCAAAATCCCGCTCCGGTTCAGAACTAGGAAAGGCACCGCCCACAAGCGACTCTCCGCCCGCAGCCGCGGGTGCAACTTGCAGCCAAGTTGCGGCCGGCAAAAGCGACCGGGCTGACACGGGCGCTTGCGCCTCGCCCCAGGAGAGCCGCCGCGCGATGACAAGATGCGTGCGCACCAGTGCATCGGAGAACCAGCCGGGCTGGGTATCAGCGACAATGTACTCAAGGCGGAACGCGCGTAGCAGCAGGTAGCGCACAACATCGGCATAGTCGCGCGAACGCCAGGTGGCGGGAACGACAAGGGCTAGGCGACCGCCCGGCCGTGTCAACAGGGCGGACAGGAGCCATGCCGGTATGGAAAGATCGGCAAGGCCCGAATAGCCGTCGACCAGTGCCTGCCAGAGCGCGCGCTCGCCGCCGATCATGCGTGCATCAACAATCGCGGACAGGCCCCGGCGCACGTCACCGACACCGGCACCGTTCCCGTTTTGCGATTGGTATCTCACATAAGGGGGATTGGTGATGACGAGATCGTAGCCGGGGGTATCTAGCGCCGCGATGGCGGCGGGGTCGAAAGCACTTCCCGTGAGAATATGGCTGCTCTCCGCGGCTTCGTCCGCCTCCAAAGCCGCCATCCTACGACCGCAGAAGGCGGCTGTTGCGTAATCAAGCTCTATTCCGTGCAGTCGGCTGAGCCGAGCTCCCCGCGCCTGCGCCGTCAATGCTGCCGCATCAAGGAGGTCGCCGTGCCCCGCCATCGGATCGAGCACTGTGCGCGCGCCGGGGTCGAGCGCTAGGTGCGCGAGAAGCGCCCCCAACGGCAACCCTGTAAAGAACTGCCCCAGCCGTTTGCGCTGAGCCGGCGGCAGGCTTCCCTCAAAGGACCGCGCTGAGGACCTGATCGCGCCGATTGAGTCAGTCGCTGGCACTGCATAATACTCCGGGCAGCGGCTGTTCAGCGTACCAGCGATAAAAAACGTCTGCGTCGAGCGGCACTTGTTGATGATGGCTGAGGAAATGCGTCACGAGGCGGGAGTAAAGCCTCTGCGCCGTCGCTTCGGCCGGATCATGCGCGGCGGTCGCCGCGCGGTAAAGGGCCGTTGCGACCTTCCATACACATTCGTCCATACCGGTCTTGCTTTCGATCCGGGCCTCGTCCTTACGACGGGGCCCCAACAGGAGCACGGGATCGCCGCGCACGGCTCCTTCCGTTGTGACCTGTTTGAAGCTGCCCTGCTTCTTGTCGAGAACCCCCGCATACTCCACGTCAAAGCCCGCATCCTGGTAGGCGCGCTGCAAGGCGTTCCAGACTTCGGCGGATGCGGAATGAAACACCATCGTGGCTTTGCCGGACGGCTTCAATATCCGGCGGGCCTCGCTGAACGACTGGGTCAGCAGGTCCCGGTACTCGTCAATGGCCTTGCCTTGGTCTGGGCTAACGATGGCTTCATCTGTGCGGTCGGTGAAGGTCTTGAGCCAGGCCTCATTTATATAACTGAGTTCGGCATAGGGTATGTTGGCTCCGAAGGGCGGGTCCGTGAATACATAGTCGATACTGCCGGACGGCAGCGCGACAGCGCAGCTAGATCCGTGGACGACTTCGACCTTGCCGCTGCCGCCGTGGATTGTCTCAAACGCCCGCGCAATTGTTGTCAGCTTGCGCCGCAATCCTGCAAAAAAGTTCTTTTCGACCGGAAGGCCGCTGACATAGAGTACGCCGGGTTGGGCGCTGGTGACGACTAGGTCTTTCTGGCCGGACTTCGCCACGACGCGCGTCATGATCGTGCCATGCGCCGCATTATAGCTGAGCAGCCAGAAGCGCAGCCCTTCGCGGAGCGCGCCGCGATACGATTCCACACGCTCCCACATGCGAGCGAAGACGATGAGATTGCGCCGCGTGTAGAAGTGATGAACGTGCGTAATGCCCTGGTGGTAGCCTTTTCGGTAAAGATCGCCCCAGGGGATCAACGCCTGTGGGACGCACGACGGGATTGGCTCCGCCTCAATCTTCTTGATAAGCGTCAGGTCGGCGGCCATGGCTGGGCGCGACCATCGTTTTTTTCCGGTCGAACCATAGACGCGGGCCATCGCGCGTCCGCGCAATGCGCGCTGCTCGCCAAGCAAATCATCCTTTTCCTGCACCGTCACCCGTTGCACATCATCCATCGGCGCTTCGTGGCGGCATTTCGGGCAGGAGAAGGTGGAAGAAATCTCCGCTGGATCGAGCGAAACGCACGCATCCCACAACGTGACAGAGCTGCGGCAACCGGGGCAGCGCAGCTTATCGCTCCAGATCAGGTGACGAAGGGAGCCTTTCGCTCCGGAGGGATCGCGCGCTTCATACATCCAGCCGTCTTCGCTCTCCCCGGCCGCCAGGACATCTTCGGCGGCCTTCCTGAACGCGGCAGGATCGGGCGGATTGGTCAGGGTCCGGCCGACAAACGAGCCGAGCGCGCCCAGCTCATAGAGAACGGCATTGCGGGCACCCCACTGCACGTCAAGACCAAGGCGGATCGCTTCGGCGCGCAATTCCTCGGTTGGCCGTTCACAAAGCAGCGCGGCGAGGCCGGTCGTCCCGCTGCCCCCGAACCCGTCAAACACGGTGTCACCGGGTTTGGTATGGGCGGCGATATATAGGGCAATCGCCTCCGGGGAAATCTTTGTCGGGTAGGGAAAGGCCCCGTACAGGGCACCGGTGCGCTTTGCCGCCAGTGGCTGGCGGTAGAGGGCATCCAGAGATTTGGCGGGCATCGCCCGCGCTGCCTTGCGTGGCCTGTTTGCTGTGTGAAGCATCTGTTCGTTTTCCCCCGGCATTTTCATTTGTTTCATGTCCGTTCCGGTGCTGCTGCCCGCTTGTCCAGAGCCGGCCGCCGCACAGCCCGAGCGGGCTGCTGGTGTCGCCGCAAATATTCATGGATGGCACGCCGCACGACCCACGACACGGATACGTCGTCCTTTTCGGCGAGCGTGTTCAGCGTGTCGTAGTCTCCGGGCGTGACGCTGACGGTGACACGGGGGCCGAGCTTTGATGATCGATCACTCATGGCAGACCTGCTATTGTTCGCATATTGTTCACCTTAGTGAGATGTGATTCTAATTGCAACACTGTGCATCACTTTGACTCGCAGACAATATGCTATTCTTCATTGTTTTCATAATCTTCGACCTGTCACCCCTCAAGGCCCAAGAGTCTCATACCCCTCGGCGCTCGCTCTGCCGCTCATGCGCAACAAAACGGCCCGGCTCTAATCCCAGCTGGTGGAAAACTGGGGGTCACGTCAGCGTCAACCCAACTCGGTAGCGAATTGGCGCAGACGACGGTTAACCTGTCTTATTCACCGCGGCGGGTGAGAGGGTTGGCGGGAGTGGCGTAAGCGATTGCTTTGCAGTAGGAAAATGGGTGTCTAGACCAGTCCTTCAGCGAGGCAATTTATGCCACGGACCACACCCGCCGGGAGCGATGATAGCGCGCCGGGATTTTCGTTTCCAGCGGTTGGCGGCAAGAAGGTCACAACCGCGTTCGACGGTGGCCGGCTGACCTCTGACGGCGGCGTTCTGCTGCTGGCGCAGGCCGAGCGCGCGATGGGGATCTGCCGGCAGCTTGCTGCGTGCATGGCCGATCCGCGTGACCCGGCGCGGGTGATCCATCGCCTTGACGACATCCTGCGCGCCCGCGTGTTCGCAATCACATGTGGCTATGAGGATGCCGATGATCTCGACCCCCTGCGCGACGATCCGGGGTTCCGCCTGGCGCTGGGCAAGTTGCCGGGATCGGGCGCGGGGCTTGCGAGCCAACCGACGATGAGCCGCTGGGAGAATGCACCAACCACGCGCGAACTGGCCCGGATGATGGCCGTGATGATCGGCGTCTACTGTGCCAGCTATCCGGCCCCACCGGCGGCGGTGACGCTGGACATCGACGACACCTGCGATGTCGTGCACGGCTATCAGCAGCTCTCGTTCTGGAATGGCCATCACGGCGAACGCTGCTTCCTGCCGATCCACGTCTACGAGACCGCGACCGGCCGTCCGGTCGCAATGCTGCTGCGCACCGGCAAGACGCCGTCTGGCGCCGAAGGTGCCGGCCACATCCGGCGCCTGGTGCGTCATATCCGCCAGCACTGGCCCGATACCCACATCACCATCCGCGGCGATGGGCACTACGCCCGTCCCGAGATCATGGCGTTCTGCGAGGCGGCCGGGGTCGATTACGTGTTCGGCTTGCCGACCAACGCCGCGCTGCGGGCCGATCCGGCCATCGTTGCCGTCGCCGATGCCTGCGCGGTCAAGCGGGCCCAGGCCCAACATCCGGTCCTGCGCAACTATGTCGAGACCCGCTACGGCGCCAAAAGCTGGAAGAGCCAACGCCGCGTCGTCGCCCGGATTGAGGCCAGCACGCTGGGCATGGACATCCGCCATGTCGTCACCTCGCTGACAGAAGGCTCGCCCGAGCACATTTACGACACGCTCTATTGCGCGCGCGGCCAGGCCGAAAACCTGATCAAGCGCCACAAGACCCAGTTGGCCAGCGATCGCACCTCGTGCCGCTCGGCCAATGCCAACCAGATGCGCCTCATCCTGCATACCGCCGCCTACTGGCTGATGTGGCGCGTCCAGCAGGCCATCCCCAAGGCCACCTCTCTGGCCACTGCCGAGTTCGCAACGCTGCGCCTGCGGCTGCTCAAGGTCGCCGCCCGCGTCATCGAGACCGCCTCGCGCATCCGTGTCGCCTTCGCGTCAGCATGCCCCGACGCCAGCGTGTTCAAAGCCATCGCCACCAGTCTCCGGCCAGCGCCGACATAGCCAGCGCGGCTGTGCCGCACAAAGCCCGAGCCATCGCCCATCAACCTCGAAAAGCCATCGGTTTTGCTGCGGCGAAAAACGCCGCCGAAACCGCGCGCCCGGATCACGCGGCCACCGACACATCAAACCCGGCACGCCCCAGTGCAGCGGGCTCATGAATAAGCCGGGTTAAAATGTGGCGGACGCACGACTTGTCGCTCGTCTACCTATCTCGGCAAGGCTTGCAAAAGCTCGGTGAACTGGGATGATGCGTATGCGATAACCGAACCCGCCCCCTTCAATGGGATTGGGTAATGATTTTCAGATTTCTGCTGGCCGGCACTTTGTCGATGGCCATAACTCCCGGAGCCTATGCTCAGCGGGTCAACTTACAGGCATTCAGCCCCGCGAATGGTGATCAGATACCGTTTGTAATTCGAGTGACAGGATCATTCGCCGGAGACGAACGGTCCAAACCCGAAGATTTCGGTGGCTTGGCGGGCGATTTCGAAGCGATCAGGTTGAAGATACCCTTGGCTCAGGCCGATACCAGAGCACGCCACGTCCGGGCGCTCACTCAGAAATCCAACAGGGATAGGCCCGCCTCCCCCCCAGCTCCTGTTGATACCATGCTTAAGCATGGCGCTTGCGAAGAAAGGCCTTACGCCCCCAGCCCTCACCTCCCCCGAGATGCCGAGCGACGCCGTGCCATCTGGTATCCAGCTATGGCGGCGGCGGCTTGCGAGGCTGGGGTGCCGGTCCATTTGTTCGACGCCCTCATCATCCAGGAAAGCCGCTACATCCCCGTCGCAATCAGCCCCAAAGGCGCGACTGGCCTCGCGCAACTCATGCCCGCCAGCGCCCGTATCCTTGGTGTGCGCAACATCCTGGACCCGCGTGAGAACATGCGTGGTGGTGCCCGCCATCTACGCGCCTTGCTTGATGAATTCGGGCGGTTCGATCTGGCGCTGGCCGCCTATAATGCCGGCGCAGGCCGCGTGCGGGCGACAGGCCGGGTGCCCCGCATCACTGAGACGATCCACTATGTATCGAACATTCTGGTGACAATGCAAAGGCAGCTTTCCGCGCCCATGCCACTCAGGGAATAGCTCTGGCACCCCTCATTTCGTTGCGACTGCTGGCGACCCGAAGGGAATGCAGCCGTTTGCCCTTGCTGTGCGGGCCGAGGGGGTTTCAGAGGGTGGGAAGTTTCACGAACTCATCACGGCGCTGTCTGATCTGCTTCTGGTTGGTGACCAGTATCTCAGCGAGCCATGTCGTGAACTTCTCTTCAGCCGCCTCTGACAAAGGCTCCATCGGAAAATCGGCGCTGGCATCCACCTTCTTAAAAACAGGTGCCAGCATCCGGATGAGGATCTCCAGCACGGGCTCGTCATAGGCACTCCAATCACCGATTACCTCAATAGCCATGACTGCCTTCGCGGCATCAATCCCGACGATAGCCGATAGCCGCTTGAGATCGATGAGGCGTAAAGGCTTCTGGCCGTCAAGGAGACGACCAAGCTGGCGGCGGCTCATCCCCGCCAGCGATGCGATTTCTGCCATTGACCGGCCATCGCGGTTAATTCGGTCCCGAAGCAAGGCGCAATGGCTCCCGGAAACCGGCGCGTCCGATAGCAAGGCGGCCCTTTCTTGGGATACTAAAGTATAGTCAGTGTTTGGAGTGATAGGTTCGGTCATAGCTCTCCTCGGCGCGCTGCGGCGTTAACCAATACCGGCGCGGGAGGGTGACCTTTGTCAAGTTTCAGGCAAAGTCGTTGCTTTGGCTCAAAGACCCTCGTTCAGCACATGGGCACAAGCGTTGATCGCCTCGATCACGCTGACCGATCGACCGAGCCTACGGCTCGCATCGTCGCGAAAATCACGCAGCCGATCATTGATCCTGGAATCGATCCGGATGTTGATCGCGACCTCACCAACCAGCGCATCGTGGCGGCAAATGCAGTCTAATTCACTCAAAGATATATGGAATATTTCACGCCTTGATGAGGAGAGCACCGTGGTCAGCAGGCGCCTGGGTGAGCAAAGCTCAAGCTCGCGCGAGGAGAGATTGTGCAGCGCCAAGCTGAGCGCCCGGAACGCCGCCGGGCTCATCTTCAACCGATGCGCGGTCTGGGATCGCGGGTGATGACTATCCCCTGTCTGGTCCACTTTCATTGACAGCCCCCATGTCAAACCCCTGTTGCCGCAAGATTTCGGCGCGATGATGGGCGCTTTGCGCCCATCGATGTGCAAGATCGAAACGCGCCCAGCTTCGTTTGCGCCCAATGCTGGGCGCTTGCGAAACCCCCTGTGGGCCGAATCAGTTCGAGCATAGGTCAGGACGCAGAAATTTACTTGATTTAGCGCCAATTTGGCGGGAGCCGACTTGTCGGTGAGTCCCCGTCTGGCGGAGCCTTCGGTTCGGCACAGGAACACATTGCGTCCTGGCCCTCTCGAAAGGACTTACCCCATGACGTCCCTTGCTCTGCCGGCGCCCAAGCGCGCGCTCCTGCCCTATCTCGGCGTCGCTGTGGCGGCGACGGCCATACTCGGCCCGGGCGCCGCCTTTGCCGGCACCGACACTTCGTTCAACACCGCGCTCACGCAGTTCACCAACTTCCTGTCCGGTTCGGGCGGCAAGGTGATCACCGTGTTGAGCCTGGCTGGCGGCATCGTTGGTCTGGCCTCGGGCCGCTTCTCGCTGGCGCAGGTCGCTGTGCCGGTCGGCACGGGCGTCGCCGCCGGTACCGGCGTGCCGATCGTCACCGCGATGGTCACCGCGACCATCTGACCAGAAGGCCGGCTGCGCGGTGAACTTGCCCCTCCCACACCCCCGCGCAGACCGGCCCGATCCCCCACAACCTCTTGTGACGGCGGGCAGCGATGGAACGCTATGCGATCCCCAAACATCTGGATGATCCCGAACTCATCGGGTTCTGGACGCTGGATGAGTTCCTGGTGATGGTCACCCCCTTCATCTGGGGCATTCTGGCTTCGCATATCGTCATCGGGCTGGTGTTCTCCACCGTGGCCTGGTTCGGTTATCGCAAACTCCGCGCCGGACGCTCGATGGCCTGGATCCTGCATTTTGGATACTGGCACCTCCCTGGCGAGTTTTTCGCCATGAAGAGCTTCCCGCCGTCCCATCTTCGCGTGCTGGCGGGCTGAAATGGACATCGATCTCGCCCACGACAAATCGCAAGGCATCCTGCGCCAGCGCAACGGCCTGGCGTTGCTCTCGCTGGTTCTCGGCCTCGTTGCGGTCGGCAGCATGGTCTCAGCGGGCCACAAGGATCGCGAGGTCGTGCTGGTGCCGACCCTGCGCACCCCGCTCACGCTGACCAGCGCCAAGGTCTCGCCCGACTATCTGGAGATGGTGACCCGCGATGTGGCGATGGTCGCCCTTAATCGGTCGCCCCAGAGCCTGACCTACTGGATGGACTCCATCCTCGAGGTGACCGACGAGCAAGCCCGCGGCGAGGTCAAGAAGGCACTGATGAAAGTGGTGGCTGAGCAGCAAGGCTCGCAAATCACCCAATTTTTCACGCCCGATGCGATGCATGTCGATCCCGACAAGCTGACCAGCACGGTGGGCGGCACGCTCCACACCGTGGTCGCCTCCAAGGAAGTAACCTCCGAGCACCGCACCTTCCGCTTCACCTGGACCTACAACGGCGTCTCCCTGAAGCTCAAAGGCTTCGGGATGATCGCCAAGCCGGAGGAAACGCCATGAGTGGCCCATTCCCCGGCACCATCCCACAAGGGTTTTCCTTCATGGCCATTCTGGAATTGTCGGCAGGGGCAAGCCTTGCCCCGCGCCTTTGGTGGGCTGAGCGCGCCCTTGGCCTAGCCCTGATCGGCGTCGGCCTTGCGAGTGCTGCGCCCGCTTATGCCGATCAGACGCTGATGGTGGCCGACAATGGCACCGTCCATTGCGAAGCCTCGGCCAAGGATCTGACCCGCATTTCGCTGAAGGATGACCAGTTCGCCTCGGTCTCCAAGGTGCAGGCGGCCAATCCGGCCGACGATTTTCAGGTGGTCAACGAGCCGCTGCGTGGGGACATTTACCTCTCTGTCGCCAACGGCTTTTCCAAGCCCACAATCTCCTTCTTCGGGACGACGCGCAAAGGCTTCGTCTACAAATTTATCTGCGCCGTGGGCGGCTCGGACGCCCGACAGGTGTTTGTCGCCAATGCCGACGTCGAGCACCCGCGCCCCATGGGCGAGACATGGCCCGCTGGCCTGTCGGCCCAGGATGCCTCGGCCCGCCTGATCGCGGCCATGTATGCTCAGAAGCCGGTTGAAGGCTTCGACATCACCTGGCGCGCGCTGGTGCCGGTCAACATCGATACGCTCGTCGTTCAGATGGTCGGGCAATATGTGGGGGCCACCTACACGGGCAAGCTGCTCAAGATCATCAATCGCGGCCCCAAGCCCGCTATTCTGAGCGAGGACAAGGTTGCGCCTGCCGACGCCATCGCGGTGAGCATCACCAACCCGCGTCTGGCCCCCGGTGAAGCAACCACGGCCTTCATTGTCCAGCGAAACGCCGATGCGGGGGGTCAGCCATGAGCGCGCCCACCACGCAAGGCGGCTCCGCCGCGTCGTCCACCGGCGCCGATGATCTCGCCCGCAATGCCGCCACCCGCCGCCGTCAGCAGATTGCCATGTGGGGTCTGGGTGGAGTGCTGGTGATGGCGGGCATGTGGTGGATTCTTGCCTCACCCACACCCCAGACGGGCAGCGCCGAGAAGAAGGACGATCCCAAGGCGATCAAGATCTCGACCGACGACATGGTCAACCGTTCGATGGCCGACAAGGAATGGATGGCCCTCTCGGAGAACCAGCTCAACACGCAGGGCAACCAGATCAAGACGCTGCAGGGTGATTCCGTCCGCCTCGACCAGCTCCAGAAACAGATCGAGGATCTGCAGGGCCAGAACCAGGCGCTCAAAACCGATGGCTCCAAGGTGCTCTCGGCCTACCAAACCGAGAACGACCAGCTTCGCTCGCAGATTTCCGCGCTCTCGACCCAGATGCAGCGGGCGACCGCCGGGCCAAGCGCGCTGTATGGAGCGGGCGCACCGCCGACCTATCAGCGGTCCTCCTCCATCCCCAGCGGGTCGCCACTGGCGCAGCCCGCAGGTGATCAGGCTCGCGCTGCCATCGATCCGGCCAGCGCGCCACGTTCGAGCGAAGTGAAGCTACTGTCCTTCGGCGGCGATACAGGCGGGACGGGTACACGCATGGTGCCGGGCAAAACGACCCAGTTCACCGACAGCGAGAATTACCTGCCACCCAATTCGATCGCGACGGCCAAGGTGGTGGTGGGCGTCGATGCCACGACCAACACCAAGAGCCAGACCGATCCGCTGCCCGTCGTGCTGCGCATCACCGGGCCAGCGCGCTCGGTCTATGCTCAAGGCAAGCTGCTCAAGACCAACATCGTGGGCTGCATGGTCAATGGCGCGGCGCTCGCCGATCTCTCGTCCGAGAAGGTCTATGTGAAGCTCCAGCGCATGACTTGTCCGCAGCCGGGCGGCAAAGTCGCGGTGAGCGAGGTCAAGGGCTTCATCGCCTTTGGCGGCAAGACCGGCGTGCGCGGCCGCGTGGTCAATCGCTCGGGCAATCTGGTGGGTCAGGCGTTCATCGCCGGCGTGCTGGGCGGATTCGGGCGCGGTTTCTCGACCAATTCCTCAGCCTATCTGACCTCGCCCACGGTCAGCGTGAACGGCCAGCGCTCGACGCTTTCACCCTCGGACATCGCCCAGGGCGGGCTTGGTCAGGGCGTCGCCCAGTCCGGCGACATGGTCTCCAAATATCTGATCGAGCGCGCCGAGCAGTACCAGCCTGTCGTCGAAATGCCGACCGGCCTCGATGTCGAGGTCGTGTTCCTCGACGGCGTCTTCATCCGCAATTGAAGGAACCCCCTTGCGTGTCTCACTCCCGATCCTTTCTGCGCCTGCTGCCCATGCTCGGGCTTGTGCTGAGCACTTTGCCGACCATCGCCGAGGCACGCGCCGCGACGGCAACACGCGCTCGTCCTGCTCTGGCGAGGGATACGGCAGCGATGCGGGCTTTGACCCAGCGTCTTCCGCGCACCGCCGTCACCAAAGTCGATTGCGCCCATGTGCCGGGCATCTGCGAGGTGCAGGCTGGCGCCAACCTCTTCTACATCGACCCTTCGGCCCGCTACCTCATCGTCGGGCGGATCTATGACATGGAGACGCATCAAGATCTGACGGCCGCGCGCCTGCTGGCCATCAATCCCGATATGCTGGTCGGCGCGGCCGCATCGGCAAAGGCGCAAGAGACAGAGAGCGCAGGCCTTGCGCCCTCGCATCCCCAATCTGCGGTGGCGCCGGCTCCCACTCAAAGGGTGAGCCTTGCCAGCCTTCCGGCCAATGGGGCCATCGAATGGGGTAGTGGCAATGCCAGTGCGCCTAAAGTCACAGTCTTCAGCGACTTCCACTGCGGCTATTGCCGCGCGCTGCACCAGACCCTCAAGGCCATGGGTGTTCGCGTCACCGAACGGCCGATCTCGATCCTTGGCACGCGGGCGATTTCGGAAAGCGTAATCTGCGCTGAGGACAAGGCTGCTGCGGTGGAACGGGCCTATGGCGATCAGGAGGTCGCGAAACGCGCCTGCGACACCAGCGGCCTCGATGCCAACGAGACCTTCGCCCGTGCCCATGGCTTCACCGGCACGCCGGTGCTGGTCCGTGAGGATGGAGCGGTGTTGCTGGGTTTCCGACCGCGTGAATTCCTCGAAAGCTGGCTCAAGGGGGGCGCCTGACCCATGCGCATGTCCCCGATCATCGCCGCGCTCGGCCTGATGCCGCTGGCCGGTTGCTCGCTGTTTCACTCCAACGTCAAAGGCGGCTTCGTGTGCAGCGCGCCACGCGGCACCTGCGCGCCATCGACCACCATTGATGACAGCGCCATCCACGCGATCGACGCCGAGGCGGAAACCAACGACGAGCCGCCCACGCCCGATGGCGAGCACGCTGCCAGCGCGTCCCAAGCATCCACCAATCCCAAGGAGAAGAAGGCATGGACCTTTGTCGGCCCAGCCCGGCCGGTGCTCAAAATTGTCTATCTGCCCTGGCGCGATGGTTCGGGCCGCCTCCATCCCCGCACCACAGGTTTTGTCCCCGTCGACGCGCCGCTTGCTTCCGAGCTGTCCAGCGCGTCGCTCGACGCGAAAGCCATGCGCGCGGGCACCGACATGAGCCTACTCTCCCTCGCGGAAATGGCTCCCGACATGGCGCTGATGGATCCGTCGCCCAAGCCAGCGATGCCGGCAAAGCCCAAGGTAGACGCCGCCGCTCCGATCACTCCCGGCGATCCGGTCGCGGCGATCAAGGACAAGGTGAAGGCGATCCTGAACCAGCCCCAAGAACAGCCAGGTACGCCAAAGCCTTCGGCCTCCCAGCCAACCCAAGCGAAGACCAGCGCGGCGACCTTCCCGCCGCAGGGGAACTGACGCGCCATGCTCGCCCGGCTCATCGAACTTGTCACCGGCGACAGCGAAGCGCCCGAACATCGCGCAGAAACACGCGATGTGCCGATGCTCGCCAGCTTCCTCGGCTACCGCGCCTATGCGGCTGAGACGCAGATCTTCCATCTCACCCGCTCGAAAGGCTTCATCCTCGAACTGGCCCCACTCGTGGGGGCCGATGAGCGCATCGGCGACATTCTGACCTCGATCATCTCCGATGTGCTGGTGGCTGGCTGCGAATTCCAGATCATCAATTACGCCAGCCCCCGGATCGCGGAGAAGTTGCAAGAGTGGGCCTTGCCCCGCGTCCGCGCTGGTGCGGTGTTCAACAAGCTGGCGCGCTACCGGCTCGATCTGCTGCGCAGCGGCGCCTGGGCATCGCTCGCCACCGACGGCCCCTTCCATCTGCGCCAGTTCCGCGTGCTTTTTGCCGTGGGGGTTGGCGCGGGCTCGGGCGTTGATACCGAGACACTGCTTGGCATCCGCGACGGGATCATCTCGGCGCTCGACTCGATCAATGTCAAGACGCGGATTTTCAGCCCGACCGAACTCATCCGTTTCATCGACGATGTTGTCTGCCCTGCGACGGGCGCCGGCGATGACGCGCCCGATTACAGCCCCTTCGACCCGATCAACGAGCAGTGCATCCGCCGCGATCTCGTCACCCGCGTCGAGAAAGACCGGCTGATCCTCGAAGCTCCATCGCTGCGCCCCTCAGGGCTGGTTATCGATGGCGCGCCCGAGATGGCCGACATGAGCCCGCATGAGTTCGATGTGCGGACCATGTCGGTGCGCTACTTCCCCGAACGCTGGGCGCCATGGGACACGCAAAAGGTCATCGGCGACATCTTCAATCCCAAGCTCTGCCTGCCATGCCCTGTGCTCCAGTCGATCGCCGGGATCATCCCCTCGGCCGAGACCTCCGAGGCCAAGGCGGGCTGGAAATTCACCCGCACCACGGCGCTGGCCGATGGCAAGGCCGCGCGCCTCGTGCCCAGCCTCAAGACCCAATCGGCTGAGTGGGAGCATGTGCAGGCGCAGGTGCGCCTCGGGCAGAAGCTGGTCCAGATCTACTACAGCGTGACAATGGTCTCGCCGCTCGGGCGCGGCGATGTGAATGAGCGCACCCTCAAGGCGATCTACAAGGCCGCTGGCTGGGATCTGATCGACGAGACCTATCTCCAGACCGGCGGACTGCTGGCATCCTTTCCGCTGACTCTGGCTGATGGCCTCTCGCGCGATCTCATGCGGATGCGCCGTTTCCGCACCGTGCTCTCGGCCAATGTGGCAGCGCTCGCGCCCGTCCAGGGCGAATACAATGGCGGGGCGATCCCGCACCTGCTGTTCATCGGGCGGCGCGGCCAGCCCCAGTTCTGGTCGCCCTTCCAGAACAATGCCGGCAACCATAATGTCGCCATCGCGGGCAAGTCCGGCTCGGGCAAATCGGTGCTGCTTCAGGATCTGACCGCCAGCCTTGCCGGGGTCAGTGCCAAGACCATCGTCATCGATGATGGGCGCTCCTTCGAGCATATGGCCAAGGCGCTGGGCGGCACATTCACCGAGTTCAAGCTGTCCGCAGGGATTTCGATCAACCCGTTCCGCATGATCGACCTCGAGCTTGCCGCTGGCGACGAGGACTATCTCGTCGACTGCCTGGCGATGCTCAAAGCCATCATCAGCCAGATGGCACGCTTCGAGAACCGCCTCAACGACACCGAGCGCGGGCTGATCGATGCGGCGGTCAATGCCGTGTGGAACGAGAAGGCGCGTGAGGGCACGGTCGATGGGATCATCGCAGCCTTGCATACCGCAGGTCACCCGCAGGCCGATGACCTCGCCACCGCGCTGCTGCCATTCTCGGAGGCCGGAACTTATGGCCCGTTCTTCCTCGGCGATACCAATCTCGACCTCTCGGCCGATCTGACGGTCTTTGAACTGTCGGACCTCTCAAGCCGAGAAGAACTGCGCAGCGTGGTCCTGACCTCGATCATGTTCGTCGCCTCGCAGACGATGAGGAAACTCGACCGCCAGATCCCCAAGGCGCTCATCATCGATGAAGCCTGGGCGATGCTGAAAGGCGGCGCGATGGCGGATTTTGTCGAGACCTATTCGCGCACCTGCCGCAAATATGGCGCCTCGCTCATCACCGCGACCCAGTCGATCAACGACTTCTACAAGTCGGGCGGCTCGAAGGCCGCGCTGGAAAACTCCGACTGGATGCTGGTGCTCCAGCAGAAACCGGAGACCATCGCCGACTTCCGCAAGTCCGACCGTTTCGAGATGGACAATTTCACGGACGCGCTGCTGCGTTCCTTGAAGCGCAATGGCACCGAATATTCCGACCTGCTGATCCGCGGCCCGGACACGCAGACGGTCTGCCGCCTCGTGCTCGATCCCTTTTCTGGCACGCTCTATTCGTCGAGCCCTGCGGTTTATGCCCGCATCGAGGCGGAGGTCGCGCGCGGCGCCACCATGGCCGAGGCGATTGAGTGCGTCGCCTATGGGCTCGACCGCAGCGCTAAAGGAGCGCGGCCATGACGCGGCGCGTATCACCCATCAATTGGGGGGCAGTCGCCGCGTGCGGCTTACGCCTCACGGGTTGGTTCGCCGTCAATGTGCTGGCGGCTGCCGGCGTCATGGCGCTGATCCTCTTTGCGATCGGCGACTTCTCATTGCCCATCACCATGGCGCAACTCGCCAACCTTGCCGACCGCTATGTCGCCGCCAATGCCATCCGCCGCGACCAGTTCGACCAAGAGGTTATCATCGGCTTCTTCGCGATCCTGCTGCTGGTCGCCTTCTTCCGCCGCAGCGGCTTTGCCCGGGCCTTTGAAGATAAGGATACCTCCAATGCATGACGACACCCCGCAGCCGCAGGGCGAATTGCCTTTGGGGCTGGACGCCGCTGGTTCACCCACTGCTGTGACTGGCAAGCGCCGCGCGCTGTTTGCCTTCCTTGCCAGCAATCGCCGCCAGATCCTGGTCATGGGCCTCACCGGGGCCTGCCTGCTCTGGGGAAGCTGGGCCACCCACAAGCTGCAGGGACTTGAGCAGCGCGTGACCACCATCCGCAAGGTGGCGCTGGCCGATCTCGTCCGTGAGTATGTGCAAGGGCAGGCCCGCAGCGGGGCTACGCCTGACCAGATTACGGCGGAGACCGGCGCTTATCTGAAATCACTCAACCTCGCGGTTGCCCGCCACGCGGCTCAGGGCGAGGTCCTACTGCTCAGCAACGCCGTGGTCGCAGGCGATGTCCCCGACATCACGCCTCAGGTCCGCGACGAGGTCTATGCCAGTCTTGCCAAGCCGCAAGGCGGGGCTGCTGCACCATCAGCGCCGAGCCCATCGGTCCAGATGCAGCAGTTCTTCGATGCCAAGGGAGCAGACCATGGCACCGGCAAGTGAGATCGCGCCTGTGCCGGCTCAGCGCCAAACATCATGGCGACTGAGGCTGGGCGGCATGGCACTGATCGGCGGCGCGGCGCTGGGCTGGTCTGCGCTCAAGGATTGGCACGACCACCACGCCTTCCTCATCAACGCCAGTGAGTCGCTCCCCAACTGGGCGCTGCTGGTCGAGACGGGGCGCTTCCCAGCGCGCGGCGATTATGTCGTTTTCGCTCCCGGTCATGACAGCCTCGTGGTGCGGCATTTCGGGGCCAACCCCAAGCCCTTCGCCAAGATCACCTATGGCGTGCCAGGCGATGTCGTCACCCGCATGGACGATGCCGTGCAGGTGAATGGCAAGACCGTCGCCCATTTGAAGCCCAAGACTCATCAGGGCGAGGATCTCGTACCCGGCCCCATCGGCACGATCCCACCAGGGTGCATCTATGCCGGAAGCCCGCATCAGGATGGGTTCGACAGCCGCTATGCCGCGATCGGCTTTGTCTGCCGCGACCGGTTGATCGGCATCGGGACGCCGATCCTGTGAGGCGCGCCGGTCCCGCCTCGATCCTGCTTGCGGTGCTGGGCATTGGCTCGGCGCCGATGATGGCGAGCGCCCGCGATTTCGGCACCTTCGGCCCGACCTGGTCGATTGCCGAGCCGGACCTTCTGGCCGCCATCAAGGCCCGGCTCGAAGCGGCAAGGCAGAACGGCAAGCTCGATGCGATGAACCAGCGCTTCGTCGAATCGGCCCAGGCCAGCGTGCGACGACCCCATGCCGTGGCGGGCATTACGCCTGCCAGCAGCGACCGGCGCTGGAGTTTCGATCCCAGCGTTACGCTCTCGCAGGACATTCGTGATGCGCGCGGGCATTTGATCGCAACGCAGGGCCAGCGTTTCAACCCGCTCACCCATCTCAATCTCGCCCACAGCTTCGCCTTCATCGATGGGGATAGCGCGGTGGAACGCGAGTGGGCCATGCACCAGGGCGCGCCGGACAAGCTCTGGATCGTGCTGGTCAAAGGTTCGCCGACCGATCTCATGAAAGCGACCCAGCGCCGCTTCTATTTCGATCAGATGGGCAGCCTGACGGGCAAGTTCGGCATAGCCCATACGCCCGCGCTGCTCGTCCAGCAGGGCGACCATCTCGACATCCGCGAAGTGGCGCTGCCAGTAGGAGAACGCCGATGAAGCGCATCTGGCCCGTCTTCTGGCAACGCTTCGGGTGTGGGCTCCGTTCGGGCAAAAGCGCGCGCCGCTCCCCCCGTCGTCGCATGGGCAAGTTCTGGGCCATGGTCGCCGCCAGCCTGGCGTTGGGTTCGGCCCAAGTGGCACAGGCGCAGGGCTCGCCCACCTGTCATGGCCATTTCCCCAATCCCATCACCGACATCTGCTGGGATTGCTTCTTCCCGCTGTCAATCGGCGGCTTCGACCTCTGGCCGAGCGACAAGCCCGATCCCGGAAACCCCAGCCTGCCGGTGTGCCTGTGCGGTATCCGACCGGGCCTGTCCTTCGGTTTTTGGGAGCCGGTACGGCTGATCGATGTGACCACCAAACCCTTCTGCTTCCCCAACCTCGGCGGGCTGACGATCAATCCGGGGATGTATGTGGGCAATGGCCATGTCTCGTCCGCCGCGCAAAAGGGCGGAAACACGCAGATGAGCGCCCAGTATCAGGCGCATTATTACGTCTACCCGCTGTTCTATCTGCTGGAGTTGCTGGGAGATTTCATCTGCTTTGAGTCCGCCTCCTTCGATCTCGCCTACATGACCGAGATCGACCCGACCTGGAACGATGATACGCTGGCCGCGCTCGTCTATCCCGAAACGGTGGTCTTCGATTTTCCGCTGGCACAGGTTGCTTGTGCTGCCGATTGCGTCGCGGCCACTGCCGCCTTGCCGCTTGATCAGCTCTTCTGGTGCGCGGGCTGCAACGGCTCGATGTACCCGATGACCGGCAACATCGGGAACAACGATACGATGGACCAGTCGATGCGGCTCGCGGCCGAGCGCATGGTCTTCAAGATGCACCGCACCGCGCTCGCCTGGGGCACGATGGGGGATCAGGGCCTCTGCGGTAAATACATCATGCCGATCATGAGGAAGCAGCAATACCGGCTGCAAATGGTGAACCCGGTTGCGGCCACCACGGGCCGCTATGCCTGCCAGCCTCCCGGAGGATCGACCGCTGTCCAGCTCACCTCGCACACCTATCCGGTGGTGGGTGAGGACGTTGGCTACCTCCTGTGGCGCAAGCGTAATTGCTGCGCGTGAGCGCCGTGACGGCGCAGAAAGGAAATATGTATGTAGAACAACATCATATCCTTTCAATCGTCTTGCTGACGATTG
>NZ_MKVS01000034.1:0-4981 GCF_001898925.1 Novosphingobium sp. 63-713 | reverse complement strand
GTCAGCGCTACGGCCAGCCTGATTACTGCCTACCGTGGGCGTCCATCGCCGACCTTACTGCAATGTTGCGGGCGGCGCAGACTGTCCAGATAACGCCACCAGTTCCTCCCTCGCTCGAATGCTGCGTTCTTTGTGATAATCGCGCAGCGTCTCACGGGCTAACCTGTCCACATGTCCACTCGCGTGGGTGACCTCATGTGCGAGTGTGGACACGAGATCGAGGTCATGATCGAAAGCCGTGCGCTCGGGCATGAAGACCTTGTCGATGTCGGGCCGGTAATAGGCGTCATGCAGGCCGTATTCGATCGGGACGCCGAGCCCTTCGAGAAAGGCCAGCGCATCGGCAACAGAGGTGCTGATGGGCGCGATTTCCTTCTCGGCAGCATCCTCGGCGCCGTCCACCTGATCGCGGTTGAAGACCACGAAGCTACGCGCAAAAAAGCGGGCGCGGCTGTCACCATCGCCGTTCGCTTCGACGGGCGCATCGCCGCGCTCGACCTTCTTCCAGAGGATGACGTGAGTGCCGATCTCTCCCTTGCGGACCTGGCCGCCATGGGCCCGCCACTGCTGATAGGTCGCCCAGATGCCCGACGCGTAGCCGCAGGCATCGGCGGTGGCCCAGAGGACAAGGCGGTTGATGCCGGAATAGCGCCGGCCAGCCACGCTGGTCGGGCGCATGACCGGAGCGCCGGAATGGTGCCAGGGCATCCGCCATTCGCCCGCGCCGGTTTCAATCGCGGCAACAAGCTGGGCAGTGACGGTGGCGTAGATGTCGTGGCGGGGTTTCATGGGATGTCTTCTCCTGATTCGAGCTGTTCTCACGGACAGGCAATCCTCCTCCCGCTTTGGCGCGGAAGGAGGATCGGTTCGGGGGCTGTTCGAGGTTGAGGGTCAGGCCGCTTGGCTGAGCGGGTCGTCGGCATCGTTCTGATTGGCCGCGTCGAGCGGCAGGTCCCCGGCATCATCATACGCGTCGTCGAGGGCCATCCCGCTGTCGATGAGATCAACCGCAACGCCGTCAAAGCGCATCACATCGGGCACCCAGGCGAGCGCCTTGGCCTTGATCTCCGGCTCGATGATCGTGTCGCCCGAACACAGGCGCGCGGCAGCCGTTGCCAGCTCGGTCTTCTTGGCCGCAGCGTATCGAAGAGCGATCTCGGGATCGAATTGCCCGAGGATGCTGAGGATCTGCGCCTTCTTGATGCGGTCGAAGAAGTTCTCCGCGCCGGGCCGCCAGTGCTGGGCCATATCGATGCCGATATCGGCGCCAAGACGGCTCTGGAACGCACAGGCGTGCGTGCCGCTCGCGAGGCTGGCCTTGAGGCTCTGACTGACGGCATAGGCGAGCCAGCCAGCCTTCACGCCATCGTCCAACGACCGGAAGGCGAGGAAGGAGGCGAAGCTGTCCTCCTCGCTGGCCCAGTCATTGGGCAGGCTGGCGCGCTGCTGCTCGAGTTCGGTCACCGCCGTGCTGGCCGGAATGCCGGTCAGGCCGGATGGCTCGTTGCGGTCGGTGATGCGAATGGTGCAGCCGGTGTCGGAGTAGCCGAAATGCCCGGCATGATCGCGGGCCAGGCTGAAGATCGCCAGATCAAGCGCCAGCGCCGGATCATGGGCGATGTGGAGCGCCAGCACGTCGCGGCGATCCTTGGCCATCTGCTCCTCCAGCGAGCGCGGCAGAGTCGCCGAGGGTGCAGGACCTTCGTCGTCGTCTTCGATGCCGTTGGCGGCTTCACCCGAAGCGCTCGGACGCCGCGCGGGTTTGGTCGAGGTGTAATAGGTTTCGAGCAGGCGCGGCTGACCATCCTTTCCCAGCACGAGGAAGGTGCCAACGTTGGGCTTGTCCTCTTCGGGGATGAGCAGGTCGGTGGCGGAGAGCTTGTCGTGCTCGGCATCGAGCGCGTTGTATTCCGCCTCCAGTGCTTCGACATCATCGCCTTCATCGGGGGCGTCGAGGATCTCGGCGATCTCGGTCATGCGGTCCGAGATTTCGTCCATACGGGCCAGTGCCTCGGCGCTGGGTTCAGCGCGACGCGGCCAATAGGCATGGAGATCCTTGGTCTCGTCATAGGTGACATGGGTGGCGAGCGTCGGCTTCACCCAGGCCAGCTTGGAACCGAGTTCGGCCACCTCGGCTTCAAGCGCCAGCTTCTTGGTGGCAAGATCCATGGCAAGATCGCCATCAAGCCAGCGGCCTTCACCCTCTGCGGCGAAGAGGTCGCGCTCGATCCGGCCACCGCAGGCGACATATTCAGCTTCGCCCAGAAAGCGGGCGATAGGATGATCGGCCGAGAGGCTTTCCTCGGCAATCGCGCGGCGGATCGCCTGCGGATTGTCGGCCTGCCAGCTCGTCGACAGGCGCTCCCACGCCGCTGCCTGCCGCTCGCGGTCACCAGTCGAGCCATAGGCCATGGCTACATCGAGCGTGATTTCGCCAGTGGCGAGCGCCGCGAAGATCGGTTCGGCCAAATCGGCCAAGCGAAGGCGGCCCTGCACATGGCGGACCGTCACGCCGAAGCGACGCGCCACAGCTTCGGCATCGGCGCCGCCAGCGACGATGTCGCGATAGGCCCGCGCCTCATCCGCCGGCGTCATGGCCTCGCGGATCAGATTTTCCGCAAGGCTGATCTCGCGCGCGGCGGCGTCCTCGTTCTCGCAAAGACGCACGTCGATGGCGTAATCCTTCGGCAGCACACCGCGTTCGATGAGCAGGCCGATCGCGCGCCAGCGGCGGCCACCGGCGTGGACATCGTAGAGAGTCTTCTTGCCCGCCGAAGGGCTGACAATCAGCGGCTGCAACAGGCCGTGTTCTGCAATGCTGGCGGCCAGGGCCTCAAGGCCAGCGTCGCCATTCGCCTTGCGGACGTTGCTCTCGGAAAGGCGCAGCTTGGCGTGCGTCAGGGTGGTGGACTGCATGATGGGGTCTCCCGCGCTTGGGTCGAGAGGCCCGGATCATGGAGACGCTTTTGCCTCCAGGGGGCCTCGCCCCCATGGCTTTCCCCTTTTCTCCAATCCGAAGGTTGGCGCGATATTTCCGTCGACATCGCGCGCCAGATGCTTGAAGTCATTGCGCATGACTTTGTGGCGCTCTCAATTCCAAGCAGCACTCGAAAAACTAGCCGAGATCAGTTCGGCTATGGACGAACTCGACCTCAAGCCGCCGATACTTGTCGGCGGAGGCGCGGTCGAACTCTACACCCAAGGCGCGGTGAACACTGGCGACATTGATTTGGTTTCGACCCAGCAATCTGCACTTGAAGCCATTATGGCAAAGCACGGGTTCATCAGGCCGAGCGGGCCAGGCGTTGCAACGCGAGGATGGATACATCCGGACCTGAAATTGGGGTTCGAGGTAGTCGGCAGCCGGTTGCTCGATGGCTATGCTGACACCAGCCTGCTCCAGATGATTGAAATCGAAGCGCATGGCACTGTAGCGGTGATTTCTGTCGAGGATCTGATTGCAGATCGCATGGGGCAATACGCTTCCGGCGCCGCCCAGGACATGCTTGGTCAAGCCAAGGCGTTATTCACTCTTTCTGAAGGCCTCGATCTCCATTATATGGAACGACGAATTCGCGAAGAAACGGCGCAGACCTATGGCGTTCAAGACCTTGAAGACGACGCGTGAGGCCATCAGCCTCGTCACGCTTGGCAAGCGCATAGCCGAGCGTCGTCTTGTCGTGGGCGCCGTCGATGTACCCCGCAATGAAGGCAAGCGGCGCACGCCATCCAAGCAAGCTCTGTTGGATGAGATCGCCAAGGCCGGTGGCCAGTGGTGATAAGCCACCGGCCTCTCTAGCCTAGATTACGCCGCAAGCGCTGCCACGATTTCCCGAGCGATGTTCACCGGCATGAACAGCCGGGTCTGATAGGCGATGATCTCGGTGAAGCAGCCCTTGGCTTTCCACGATGGCAGGGCACGGGGATCAAAGCCGACGACCTCAAGCCGTTGCTCGCCGTTGACGCGGGAACGCTTGAGGCTGGTGCCGGACAAGGCATCGATAGGCACGACCTTACCGGCCAGCGCGGCCTCCACCAGTTGATCAGGCGAGAGTGCGATACGATCGCCAATTTCCAGCTTGTCGAGCAGCATGTTGACCGCCTCGGCGGGCACGATGCGGCCGAGCAGTGACCGACCATCCTGAGTGACAAGGCGGCGAACCTGCGCTTCATCCCCCAGCAGGTTCCAGATCGGCAGCAGGCGACCGGTCGCGATGTAGAAACGCTCGGTATAGGGCTTGGTCGCCAGATCGTCGGCCTCAGTCTGCCAGGCCTGTTCGAAGGCCTCGCGTTCGCAATCGTCCCAATGACTCTCGGCGAGTTCATCGGCGGTGAGCCAGCTTCGCCCACCGGGGCGGTGCAGCGTGAAGCTGGCGACCGGCGTGCCATCATCCATCAGGCGCGAGCGGTCGGGCAACAACAGCGCCACGCGCGATGAGCGGCCATTGCGCAGCAGCCGGGTGTTGGCGCCGATACGCTTCACGATCTCGGCGAACGGAGTGAATTTGGGCGCCCATTGCGCTTCGAGGGTGAGAAGCTGCGTCGAAGCACCATTGGCATCCTCGCGCAGGATCCGCTCCTCGATGATGGTCAGCTTGTCGGCCATCAGCGTCTCGACACCGGCATCGAAGGTGCCTGCCTTGCGCGCCGCATCGATCCGCGCCTCAACCAGCCCCAAGAATTCATCAAAAACGGCGTTCTGGAGCGCGATAGGCAGCGCTAAGATGCGGTTGAGCCAGCGTTGGATCGGCGGGAGATTGTCGGTGAGGCAGCCCTCCTGCTCAAGCTGGAGGCCGGTGCGCTCGCAGAAATCAGCAAAGCCGATGCTGGTGAGCTTGCCTTGGTGCAGCAGGTGATACCAGCGGGTCAGTGCCTCGCGGGCATAGTCGCTCTCAAGGTGTGCGACGTGAAGTCGCTTAAGTAATTGTTTGAAAGGAGTTTGACTCATGAATCAAACCTGATGTTTCGTCATCAGTAGCCT
>NZ_MKVS01000033.1:0-5065 GCF_001898925.1 Novosphingobium sp. 63-713 | reverse complement strand
CTTGGGCTATCTCAGCCCTATCGACTTCGAGCGCCAGGCTGGGGTAGCCTAAAGAAGCCTATCTCGGTGTCCATCAAACCGGCAGCAGGCCAGGGCGCCGGTCTGGCTTCGGGATGAGATGCCGAAATGGACCCCAAGGATCCGGCTTGCTGGTTGCAGCCCCGGCGAGCAACAATAAAGCGGTTATTCCCATGATCTGCCCTCCATAAGTTCGACGCCTGTGACTTAGTCAGACTAGCCTATCCCGTCACTTCTGGCGTGGAGATAGAGTTAAACTTAGAA
Source organism: Novosphingobium sp. 63-713 (assembly GCF_001898925.1). Lineage (NCBI taxonomy): Bacteria > Pseudomonadati > Pseudomonadota > Alphaproteobacteria > Sphingomonadales > Sphingomonadaceae > Novosphingobium > Novosphingobium sp. 63-713. The sequence goes on along the minus strand of NZ_MKVS01000033.1, from coordinate 4,783 downwards.
CCCTTTGAGAGCACTATTCTATCTCATTTTTGCAACTTACCAGGCTTTTCAACCTTTCCAGCGTCGAGCTTCGACATCAGATAATTTTGTAGTCCCTCGATATCGCCCAATGCGCCGCCTTCTGCTGCTGCTATGGATGATAGCTTGCGAATGTAATTCGGCATCGCACTAGGCTTAATCTGGGGCAGGCGCGCCAACCATCTGGCGAATGCCGGGGATGCGAGAAGCCGACCGCCGCCATATTGCGCCAGAGCGCCGCTGATCGTCAGGAACGGATGCGCGACGATCCCAGTTGCCGCCGCACCACTTGTGGCAAGGCCAAGAGCAGATCCGGTATTCGAAAAATTGGCAAAGCGCTGTGCCTCTTTCGTGCCGCCAGCAACCTTAGCCAGATCATCCAGAGACGAACGAACATCAGCGCTGAACAGGCTGCGCTTAGCCCCCGGCGTCATAGCATTCCATTGCGTCAGGAATTGCGGCAAGCTGAATGCGGTGCCTTCTGCGTTCTGCTGCCCTTTAGAGGCTGCGCCAAGACGCGAAATGACAGTGGCCCGCACCGTCGCCGCATCCTCTGCCGGGAGGGCGTTCATGAAGCGCCCAAGCCGCGCGTTGTTGCGCTGTGTGGCCGAATTGAGGGCGGCCATAATCTCTTCGCCTGATCGCGGCGCAGATCCTTTGGCACCAATAATAGGGGAGAGAACCGTATCAATCAGTTGCACGCGCTCCTTATGCGCCGCTGCGGCATCGGCATAGGCAGTTGCCGCTTTGGCCTTTCCTGCGGCGTTAAGGCTGTCCACAATGTCAGTTTCCGCCGCATCAAGCACCGTTCCGATGCGCCGTTCCAGATCAGAACCACGCAGGCCATCCTGCATGAACTTGTCGCGCAGTTGGGTGCGCATGTTTTTTACACCTTCAACCGGATAGGCTTGATCGAGCTGCGCGCGCAGGGCCTTGAGCTCAGACAGTCCCGCTGCACCGCCTGGCGTCTGCTCCAGTTCAGCGACATTGCGATCAAGCGCCGCGCGGGCATTGACCAAATCGACAGGTTCTTGCCCGCCAAGCTGACGTGCCTTGTCATAAAGCGCGTTCACCTTGCTGCGGCTGCTCTGGATGAACTTTTGCGCGCCATTCAAGGCCGCTTCGCCTGCCGTCTCCAATTCGGTGGGCTTGCCAACTAAAGAGGCAATGGCATCGCGCGCTTTTTCTGCCTCTTGCGTGACTTTCTGCGCGCCCTTAACGATGGGCTGGGCAGAAAGCGGGAATTTCGCCGCGCCTCCGGTCACATTGCGAATGCCGGGCCCCGCCACATCGGCAGGCATAGGGTTGATGGATGTTCCAAGCTTTGCATTCAGATTATCCGCAGCCTGAATGACCTGTGCCCCATCACTGGCTGGCGCAGCGACACGGGAAGCCTGACGAGCCAAAGCCATATCCGTCAGCTTTTGACCACCAGCCCCAAGGGCCGCGCCAAGCCCGGCACCAGTTGCGGCGCCAAGAGCTGAGCCGCCCAAGCCTTGGCCATATCCATATCCAGCGATACCCCCAAGGGTGGCGCTAGTCTTGATAGCAGATCCGGCGCCGCCAGTGGCCAAGCCGGGGACAAGACCGCCACCGAACTCGGTAGCATAGCCAAGCAGGCCCTGTTTCTGGCGCGCCTGCTCCTGCGCAAGCCGTGCGGTATCGCGGGCCTCAATGTACCCCGAGGCAAGTCCTTTGTCGGAAAGCGCGTTTTTGACGGCCCCGCCGATACCCTCAATTTCATCAGACAAGCCAAGCTCGGCACCGGTCAATGCGCGGCTTGCGTAAGCCCCTGCACTGGTCGGGTTATAGCCTTCCTTGTCGAGGTTCATTTGGAGCTGGTTGAGATACGCCTTTTCGGCCTCACTCGTATTGATAGGCTGGAACTGCACGCCTTTTTGCGCATCCTGTGCCATGCGATCCAGATCGGCTTGGGAAGGGGCAGGAATGCCATTCTGCTGATACCATCCCTTGATGGCGTCAGGAGTGAGACCGGGATTGCGCAGATTGGCATTCAGAAAGGCAAGGGCTTTCGCCTCCTGATCGGCATTGATGCCGAAATTCTTCTGAAGGTATTCCTCACGGTTGAAGGGGCCATTGTCGCCGCCATCCATGCCGAATTTGATGCCAGTTCCCACAGGAAGGCCGCCGCGCATGTCAGGCGTGTTGATGCCGCCACCCGGGCCAGATCCACCTGAAGGGCCGCCAGAGGCAGAAGGTGAGCTCAACAAGCCGCCCTGATCTTGTCGCGGCTGTCCCTCTACAGGCTGCAACGTCGCACGGGCCTTATCCGCCAAAGGCCCGGCCGCGATTTTCATTGCATCAATCGCCTGAGCGCGGGCGCGAGCTTTCTGGGCAATTACTTCATTACCATCACCCGGCATCGGGAAAAAAATATGGTATTGCCTATCAAATTCGGCAGGACTGATCGCGGCTCCAGATTCAAGGCGTAGCTGTGCTGCGATAAAGTTCTCTACCGCCTGGTCTGCCCGTTGCCGCTCATTGCTATTTAAAAACGTGTTTTCAAGATCAGGCGCAGAGGCATGCATGGCTTGACGCACCAAACCACGAGGTGATTTTGCATCATCGGGCAGGGCTAGCCATTCTCGCTCGGCCTGCTCCATTCGCCCGTAGAAACCAGACGCTTTTTGCTGGGCTTCATTTCCAAATTCATCTTTTTTGGGCGTGCCATCTGGATTGTGCGTGGCTTGCCACTCTTGTTGGTCGCGCCTGAATTTGTCCTCTTGCAATTGCTGGTCGCGCCGAGCTCGCGCCTCAGCACTATCCGCTCGTTTGTCTGCATTTTGCTGGATAGTCGTTGCAGCCGGGCCGTAAATTGGGCCAGGAGAAGGAGCCTCTTGAGATGGAATCAAGTGCGCAAATGGGTTGCCTTGGGTAGAGGTTTTTTCGCTTTCGACGCGGAAGGGAGCCCACGGGTCGTTCTGCGATGGGATCAGATGCGCGAAAGAATTATCCTGAGCCATTACGGGTTAACTCCCCATGCCTGCGACGGGTGAAACACCTCAACTGCAGCCACATCTTTGCTGGTTGTGGCGGCTTGTTGCATCGCGCGCATTCCATCTGCCATGGTATCTCGAATGAATGCCCCCATCGACAGGCCTTGCTTTCCCGCGTTGTTCCTTATGTCGCAGAGAAGATCAGCGCTAAGCCGGAATGTGACTGCAGGGTATTTTCTTTGAGGTGGCATGACAGACCTACGCGGATTGATTGGCGTGGTCTGTCTAGTGCCTCGTCCTTACGCCGTTAGGACTGCTTTCGCTGGCAGAATTTGTATGACACACATCTTCGATTTAATCAACCGCGATTATCTTTTCCGGATGGTTCTGCCATCTTTTTGGGGGCTTCGACCATACTGCTATGGCCACTTCGAGATTACCGAAGCAGCCTCGCAATCTCCTTAAGGTTTTTGGCTGCTGCAAGCGTCTTTGCTGACCGTCCACCATGCTTATAGGCGTTGCCATTCCCTTTAGGGGCGCCCGGATTGGTACCCCCGTGCATTCGGCAACGTTTCCTCCCCCGCACCGCTGGAGATTGGCACGCCGAACCCAAGCGGGTCCTTGCCAAACAGCGTGGTGCCGATGCCAGTTGCTCCGGTTGCACGGGATTGATCGTCACTTTTTCCATTCTCATTGCCCCCGGCATGGACGTTTTCAGCGATTACAGCCTGGCCGCCGCGATTGTCGACATGTATATGGCGGACCACTTGCTCACCACCGCGCTGCATTCGAGCTAACGTTTCCATTTGCCCTTGCGAGGTGCGTAACAATTTCGTGGCGAGGTTCCCGAACGTCTGCATTGTCGGAGCCCACTCAGCCGATCCAAGCTGGCTGAGTGCCCTAATTGCCGCGTCATGCGTAACGTACATTTGGACCAGTAGCAGCGCCTCTGCTTGATTTTTCGGTTCCATGCTCTCGATAAATGACAGAGCCGCATTGTAGCGTTCAGCATTGTCCGCTCCGACCGAGCCGAGGTATTTAAGCAGTTCGTTTGCACGCGCATTCACCGGGTCCATGGAAACTGCCGCAAACGTCTTTTGCAGCTTGAGTAGCCCATGCGCCTCGCACTCCCCTGCGATACCAATGGACATTCCGCCTCCGGGCTTTCGTGTGAGCGTCACCTTGACCGGCTGGCGCTGCTTACATTGTGCCGTTGCAATCTCGGCGAGTTCAGTTTGCTGTTCGCTGGTCATTTGATCCCAGCCGGGGATGCCCTTTGCGAGCGTATTTTTGGCTTCAGCCAAGTTGCCCGATTCCGGCACTGCAATTTCAATCGTCTTGCCCTTGGCCAGTGCTTTCGATCCGGTAGCCCCGGCTCGCCGTGCCGGTTTGGCGTTGGCATTCTTCCTCGTCATTATCCGTTTCCTTTAGCTGCTGCTTCGCGTCGGCGCTTCTGTTCGAGCACCACGGCCACCATGGAGTTGTTGCTGCCACTGGCATTGGCTGCCCGGCTGGCGGTCGCCTCTTGATGTTTGCGATTTAGGCATCCGCTGACGGTGTGAAACCATCGGTTGCGTTTGTCGGGCGGTTGTCCTGTCAGCCATGCATCGAGGCTGGTCAGTTCGGCCTTCAGGTCGGGGATGGCGTGATAGGTCTGTGCCCAGCGATCCAGATCCTTGGCTGTCAGTCGGATCACTGCCCCTTGGAAGGCATATTCCCTGGTCGATTTGGCCGTCTGATCCTGCCCTCCGGCGGAGGTATTTTCTTTGTTTAATTGTTTAATTGTTATTGTGTGGCCCTCGGATGGC
>NZ_MKVS01000032.1:0-5144 GCF_001898925.1 Novosphingobium sp. 63-713 | reverse complement strand
ACGGCCAGCCTGATTACTGCCTACCGTGGGCGTCCATCGCCGACCTTACTGCAATGTTGCGGGCGGCGCAGACTGTCCAGATAAGGCCACCAGTTCCTCGCGCGCGCGGATGCCGCGTTCCTTGTGATAATCGCGGAGCGTTTCACGGGCTAACCTGTCCACATGTCCACTGGCGTGCGTGACCTCATGTGCGAGTGTGGACACAAGGTCGAGGTCATGATCGAAAGCCGTGCGCTCGGGCATGAAGACCTTGTCGATGTCGGGGCGGTAATAGGCATCGTGCAAGCCATATTCGACCGGAACGCCAAGGCCTTCCAGGAAGGCCAGCGCGTCGGCAATGGAAGTGCTGACAGGCGCGACCTCCTTCTCCAGCGTGTCCTCAGCGCCATCGACCTGATCGCGGTTGAAGACGACGAAGCTGCGCGCGAAGAAGCGGGCGCGGCTATCGCCCTCGCCGCCCGCTTCAACGGTGGTATCTCCGCGCTCGACCTTTTTCCAGAGGATGACATGGGTGCCGATTTCACCTTTGCGGACCTGGCCGCCATTGGCGCGCCATTGCTGATAGGTCGCCCAGATGCCCGAGGCGTAGCCGCAGGCATCGGCGGTGGCCCACAGGACAAGGCGATTGATGCCGGAATAGCGCCGACCGGCAACGCTGGTCGGGCGCATGACTGGCGCACCGGAATGGTGCCAAGGCATCCGCCATTCGCCCGCGCCGGATTCAATTGCGGCGACAAGCTGGGCGGTGACGGTGGCATAGATGTCGTGACGGGGCTTCATGGGATGGTCTCCTCCTGATCCGAGCCTTGCTCGCAGGCACGCCAACCTCCTCCCGCTCTGGCGCGGAAGGAGGATCGGTTCGGTGGCTGTTCGAGATTGAGGGTCAGGCCGCTTGGCTGAACGGGCCGTCGGCATCGTTCTGATTGGCCGCATCGAGGGACAGATCCTCGGCCCCATCAAGCTCAGCGTCAGGTGCGATGCCGTCTTCGACAGGATCGCTCGCATTGCCGCCAAAGCGCATCACATCGGGCACCCAGGCAAGCGCCTTGGCCTTGATTTCGGGCTCGATGATCGTGTCGCCAGAACACAGGCGCGCGGCAGCCGTCGCCAGTTCGGTCTTCTTGGCCGCCGCATAGCGCAGGGCGATTTCGGGATCGAACCCGCCCAGAATGCTGAGGATCTGCGCCTTCTTGATGCGGTCAAAGAAGTTCTCCGCGCCCGGTCGCCAGTGCTGGGCCATATCGATCCCGATCTCGGCGCCTAGGCGGCTCTGGAACGCGCAAGTGTGCGTGCCGCTGGCGAGGCTGGCCTTGAGGCTTTGACTAACGGCATAGGCGAGCCAGCCAGCCTTCACGCTGTCATCCAGCGACCGGAAGGCGAGGAAGGAGGCGAAGCTGTCCTCCTCGCTGGCCCAGTCATTGGGAAGGCTGGCGCGCTGCTGCTCGAGTTCGGTCACCGCTGAACTGGCCGGAATGCCGGTCAGGCCGGAAGGCTCATTGCGATCGGTAATGCGGATGGTGCAGCCGGTATCGGAATAGCCGAAATGCCCGGCATGATCGCGGGCCAGGCTGAAGATCGCCAAATCGAGCGCCAGCGCGGGATCATGCGCGATGTGGAGCGCCAGCACATCGCGGCGATCCTTAGCCATCTGCTCTTCGAGCGAACGCGGTAGGCCGGCCGAAGGCGCGGGTTCCTTGCCCTCGGTCTCGATGTCACTGGGGGCATCACCCGATGCGCTGGGCCGCCGTGCGGGCTTCGTCGCGGTGTAATAGGTTTCGAGCAGGCGTGGCTGACCATCCTTGCCCAGCACGAGGAAGGTGCCGACATTGGGCTTGTCCTCGTCAGGGATCAGCAGATCGGTGTCGGAGAGCCGGTCATGCTCGGCATCGAGCGCGTTATATTCCGCCTCCAGCGCCTCGACATCATCGCCGTCATCAGGCGCGTCGAGGATCTCGGAAATCTCGGTCATCCGGTCGGAGATTTCGTCCATACGGGCCAGTGCCTCGGCGCTGGGTTCGGCGCGACGCGGCCAATAGGCATGGAGATCCTTGGTCTCGTCGTATGTGACGTGGGTGGCAAGGCTAGGCTTCACCCAGGCGAGCTTGGAGCCGAGCTCGGCCACCTCGGCCTCATGCTCCAGCTTTTTGGCAGCAAGATCCATGGCAAGATCGCCATCGAGCCACCGGCCTTCGCCATCGGCGGCGAATAGATCGCGCTCGATCCGGCCACCGCAGGCAACATATTCGGCTTCGCCCAGAAACCGAGCGATGGGATGATCGGCCGAGAGGCTTTCCTCGGCAATAGCCCGACGGATCGCCTGGGGATTGTCGGCCTGCCAGCTCGTCGACAGGCGCTCCCACGCCGCTGCCTGCCGCTCACGGTCGCCGGTCGAGCCATAGGCCTGTGCGACATCGAGCGTGATCTCCCCTGCGGCCAGCGCGGCGAAGATCGGCTCGGCCAGATCGGCAAGGCGAAGGCGGCCCTGGACATGGCGGACCGTCACGCCGAAACGACGCGCAACGGCTTCAGCATCGGCGCCGCCATCGATGATGTCGCGATAGGCCCGCGCTTCATCCGCCGGCGTCATGGCCTCGCGGATCAGGTTTTCCGCAAGGCTGATCTCGCGCGCGGCAGCGTCCTCGTTCTCGCAGAGGCGGACATCGATCGCGTAATCCTTCGGCAACACGCCGCGCTCGATCAGCAAGCCGATCGCGCGCCAGCGGCGGCCACCGGCGTGGACATCGTAGAGCGTCTTCTTGCCCGCTGAGGGGCTGACGATCAGCGGTTGTAACAGGCCATGTTCGGCAATACTGGCGGCCAGCGCCTCAAGGCCCGCGTCGCCATTGGCCTTGCGGACATTGCTCTCGGAAAGGCGCAGCTTTGCGTGCGTCAGGGTCGTGGACTGCATGATAGGATCTCCCGCGCTTGGGTATAGAGGCCCGGATCATGGTGACGCTTTCGCCTCCAGGGGGCCTCGCCCCCATGGCTTTCCCCTTTTCTCTGGACGCTTGTTTCCTGGGGCGCGACTGACCGCTAAAGCAGTGATCCGAACTGCTTGCATCGCCGATTCCCTCGCGCAGCCTTGCAAAAGCGCCTCTTGAAAAAATGACCTTTAAGGTGTATTGAGTATGCCGGTAAAGCGGACCCCGCACCATGACCTCAAAGCGATCCAGGCCAAGTTTGCCGATGTGGACACGCTCGAGATCACGAGTAAGGCGGCTCGCGATGCCCAGAAGATCGGCTATTCGCTCGAGGATATTGTCGATGTCGTGCAGGCGCTGGAACCGGGTGATTTCATCAAGTCCGAGACCGCGCACAACCCGCCGAACCATCGGTTGTGGCACGACACCTACAACATCCCCTGTGATGGCCTTTGGCTGTATCTGAAGTTTGCTGGCGAGACATTGATCGATGTCGTGCTGACATCCTTCAAGGAGGTTTGAGATGAGCGAGACGCGAATTCACCCCGAGACGGGTCAGGAACTACGCCGCGACACACGCCCGCAGAAGGTGTGCGTCGGCTCGCTCTCGCGCGTCGTCGACGTGCCGGGCTGGTATCCCGAAGGCGATGGCGATGCCATTCACAGCGGTGCAGATTTGCGCGCCTACAACGACGCGTTCAAGGAACTGCGCGAGGCCTATGCAGCCCGCATCAAGACTGTTCGGAAAAAACTCGGCCTGACCCAGGAAGAAGCCGGCGTTATCATTGGTGGCGGCAAGCGGGCTTTCCAGAAGTATGAAAGCGGCCGCACGCCGCCAAGCGACGCGGCAGTGGGCCTCATCGAAATCCTAGCCCGTCATCCCGAGGAGGTCGCAACTCTGCGGTCGTTCCGCATGGGGACACCAAAGGCGATGCCGCCGGATCCGCGCTCGTCGGGTGCGCCCTCCCCTATCGGCAAGCGCATCAAGCGCGGTGTTCGCAACGCCGCAGCTTGATGGCCTTGATGTGAGTTTCGTTACGCCGCCAGCGCCTGAACGATCTCCCGAGCATTGTGCACAGGCATGAACAGCCGGGTCTGATAAGCGATGATCTCAGTGAAGCAGCCCTTGGCTTTCCATGATGGCAGGGCGCGGGGATCGAAGCCGACAACCTCAAGCCGCTGCTCACCATTCACGCGCGAACGCTTGAGGCTCGTTCCAGACAAGGCATCGATAGGCACCACCTTGCCGGCCAGCGCCGCCTCCACCAGTTGATCGGGCGAGAGCGCGATACGATCGCCGATGCCCAGCTTGTCGAGCAGCATGTTGACCGCCTCGGCGGGCACAATGCGACCCAGAAGTGACCGACCATCCTGGGTGACGAGGCGGCGAACCTGCGCCTCATCGCCCAGCAGGTTCCAGATCGGCAGCAGGCGACCGGTCGCGAGGTAGAAGCGCTCAGTGTAAGGCTTGGTGGCCAGATCATCGGCCTCGACTTGCCAGGCCTCCTCGAAAGCCTCGCGCTCGCAATCGTCCCAGTGGCTTTCGGCCAGTTCATCGGCCGTGATCCAACTCCGCCCGCCAGGGCGATGCAGCGTGAAACTGGCGACTGGTGTGCCATCATCCATCAGGCGGGTTCGCTCAGGGATCAGCAGCGCCACGCGCGAGGACCGGCCATTGCGCAGCAACCATGTCTTGGGGCCGATCCGCTTCGTGATTTCGGCCAGCGGCGTGAACTTGGGTGCCCATTGGGCTTCGAGCGTGAGGAGCTGGGTCGAAGCGCCATTGGCATCCTCGCGCAGAATCCGTTCCTCGATGATGGTCAGCTTGTCGGCCACCAGCGTCTCGACGCCCGCGTCGAAGGTGCCCGCCTTGCGGGCTGCATCGATCCGCGCCTCAACCAGCCCGAGGAATTCATCGAACACGGCGTTCTGGAGCGCGATGGGCAGCGCCAGAATGCGGTTGAGCCAGCGCTGGATGGGCGGGAGGTTGTCGGTCAGGCAGCCATCCTGCTCAAGGTGAAGGCCGGTGCGGTCGCAGAAATCGGCAAAGCCAATGCTGGTGAGCTTGCCTTGATGCAGCAGATGATACCAGCGGGTCAGCGCCTCACGGGCGTAATCGCTCTCGAGGTGTGCGACGTGAAGTCGCTTAAGTAATTGTTTGAAAGGAGTTTGACTCATGAATCAAACCTGATGTTTCGTCATCAGTAGCCTACTGGCACATGC
>NZ_MKVS01000031.1:0-3411 GCF_001898925.1 Novosphingobium sp. 63-713 | reverse complement strand
GAAAGGTGCACGTCCGGTTCGGAGAGAAGGCGTGGGAAACGGGCGGTGGAGACACCGCGCCGCGCCCACGTCTTACTCTACTCTGATGGGAGGGTCAAAGATGCGCAAATCTCTCCTTCTGCTCAGCTCGTTGGTCACCCTCGGAGGTGTCGGAACCGTCCTGGCCCAGACCACGGTCGATGGGCTTGATCTCGATGCCATCAACAAGGCCGCACAAGCCCATGCCCGCAATCTGGGGCAATTCGTCGACCAGGTGCTTGGCCATCAGGCTGAGGCCAACGCCGATATGGCCGATGATATGGCCGCACTGGTCGAGGGTTCGCAGGCCAAGGTCAAAGCCGAGGCTGCAACCCGGGCCAAGGCGAACCCGGCAGGCAATCCGGTCGATCTCGATGCGCTGGTGGCTGACGCCGGGCGCAGTATGACGCCAACTCCGCAATCGGCGCCGATGTTTATCGCCTTTGCCAGCCTGTCGATGCCGCCTGAATCCCTCAAGCGCATGATCGCCGACGTATCCAAGGCAGGCGGCATGGTGGTTTTTCGAGGCTTCTCACCCGGTGGTCCCAAGCCCTTTATGGCCTCGCTGCATGAGGCCATCGGCGATACATCAGGTGCCCATGTCAGCATCGATCCTCGGCTTTTCCGGGCCTATGGCGTCGAGGCGGTGCCCACCTATGTGGCGGCATCCTCGAGCTTTGATCTCTGCTCTGGGGAAGACTGTGCCAGCAGTCCAACGCCCTATGACCGGATCGCGGGCAATGTGACGACCCATTTCGCGCTCGAGACCATCGCGCAAGGTCGCGGCCCCGGTGCGCCAGTTGCAAGAACTGCGCTGGCCAATCTGGAGCGCGTGCCATGAGGGCGCGCGCGATCCCCCTTCGTGGAATGGCGTCCGGCGCAGTGATCGCCGCGGCCCTGCTGGGCGGCACACCGCTTGCCGCTCAGACCGTCGACCCCAAGGCTGCGGCCAGCGCGATTGCCAGCCAATTGCAGGGCCAGGTCACTGGCAATGTCACGAGCCAATCCGCGCCCAATGCTGTGCCGGGTTATGGCGGCGCCGATCTGCCGCAGGGCCAATATCTGTCGAACCCAAACAGCCTTGCCGGTGATGGCGCGGTCTCAGCAGTGACCTCGCAGCCCTATGCCATTGTCACCAATCCCAACCGGCCGACCGTCGATGCCTCGACGCTGGGCTTATCGACGGCCAAGCAGGTCGAAACCAGCCCGACGAGCTACACCGGCATTGCGGGCAGTTCGCAGGGCAATTGCCAGCCCATTCCTGCGAGCAGCGGGACGGCGAGCACATATTACGATTCCTGCCAGATCGGCACGGCCGAGACGGATAGCAGTTTCACCTGCACCATTGGCTGGGCCAACCAGTTCACCAGCGCCTACCAATACACTTGCCACACCTCGGAATGGGACATCTACAACCCCAACACCGGCGGCACGTTCTACTGGGGGGAAGTGTCGGACTGCGGCAGCTTTGCCAGCCAGTCCTCTTGCTCGCAGGTGGGGCAGACCAAGAAGCCCTCGGTCACGATCTGGCCGCCCGGAGCCGGGCTAGGCATGGTCTTCACCGAGACCGACACGACCTACAATTGCGGCGCGCAGACCAACTATGGGGCCAGTGCGTCGAAGACCTATTGCATCAACCACACGACCTTGTGCTTTGAGCCGCCCCCGCAGGATCAGGCGCCGGGCGTGCCGGGTGCTGCCTATGTCGGGCCGATCCAGACCTATCAGGGCTCGACCGTCGATAATGCAGACTGTCAGGCCAAGCTGAAGGCCCTGCCAACCGGCGAGACCTGCCTGCAACCCACACAGGTTTGTGTGGATGCATCGCCCACCACACGCACCATCAACGGCGTCGCGGTCACCCATGATTGCTGGCAGTGGCAGGCGACCTATCAGTGCAGCACGCTCTCAAGCGCCAATGACTGCGCCACGCTGTCAGCCAAGAGCACTTGCAGCTTTGACCATGAGGTCTGCCTCGACAGCCCACAGACCGGCGCCTGTCAGGTCAAGAGCGAGGTCTATAAATGCACGACGCCTGCCGCAACACAGACCAGCCAAGCCTATTCCTGCAGCGGCGATGTCTACTGCATCGACGGGAGCTGCACCCAGCTTCCGACATCGCCGGCGCCTGATCTGGCCAATGCGCTCGTGGCGATGAACGCTATGAAGGATGCCAACCAGCAGTTCGACGCCAACAAGCTGACCATCTTCGATGGCGATGCCACCGGCTGCCACAAGCCGCTCTTCGGCCTCGTCAATTGCTGCGCGGGCAAGGTCTCCGGCCTGCTGACCGGCGCTGCGGCGGCCTCGGCGGCGATCGGGCTCGCCTCAGGCAACCCTGCCATGCTGCTTGGCCTTGTGACCCAGTTCCTGCCTCTGTTCATGTGCTCGGGCGAGGAGATGCAACTCGACGTCAAGGACCGCATGGGCCTGTGCCACTATGTCGGTGAGTATTGCTCGGAAAAGGCGCTCTTCGTCTGCACCACGATGCGCAAGAGCTACTGCTGCTACCAGTCCAAACTCGCCCGCGTGATCCAGGAGCAGGGCCGCGCCCAATTGGGGCTGGATTTTGGCAGCCCGCAGTCGCCGACTTGCACGGGCTTCACCGTCGACCAGTTCTCCAAGCTCGACCTGTCCAAGATGGATTTCTCAGAGGTGTTTGCCGACTTCACCAGCGCCGTGTCGCTGCCCGCCTCGCTCCAGACCTCGGCCCAGATCCAGCAGAAGGTCCAATCTTACTATCAAACCCATGGTCAAGGATCCTGACGCCATGCGCCAAGCCTCACGCCCCATCGCCGCCACGCTGCTCGCCTTGCTGACCAGCGCAAGCCTCGCCACCGCCACCCCGCTGATGGCCTTGGGAACCCCTCCGGCCAGCAGCACGCTGGGACAAGAGGACATGTCCAATCGTGAGAACGTGGACCCGTCCACGAGTGGACAGGTGGACAGCACCACAGGTGAACATGTGGACACGTCCACAGTTACCGGCGATCCTTTCTATTGCGGCGAGCGCAAACTCGGCACCTGGTTCTACTGCGAGCGCCCCAAACCCAAGCCTGCCGATACCAGCGCCTCAGCCAGTGCAGTATCGCCCAGCTACCGGCAGAAACTCGACAAGATCGGCGCGCGGCTTGAGGAGTTAAAGGCCAAGGCCATCCTCGAGCCGACCTCGGACAATATCATCGCCTATGTCCGCTATCAGCGGGAACAACTCGACCGCGCCTCGACCTTCGCCGATGTCTGGGAGCGGGCCATTTGGCAGCACCCCGATCTCGACTACACACTTCAGCGCCCGGTCAGCACGCTAGGCAAAACGGCTTGGCTTGCCCAGCGCAAGACTGACCGGGAGGCCGTGATTGCCTCGCTGTCGGAACGCTACGGCCTGTTCTTCTT
>NZ_MKVS01000030.1:0-3390 GCF_001898925.1 Novosphingobium sp. 63-713 | reverse complement strand
AACGAAAGGTGCACGTCCGGTTCGGAGAGAAGGCGTGGGAAACGGGCGGTGGAGACACCGCGCCGCGCCCACGTCTTACTCTACTCTGACGGGAGGGTCAAAGATGCGCAAATCTCTCCTGCTTTTCGGCTCGCTGCTCGCTCTCGGCGGTGTCGGCACTGTGCTGGCACAAACGCAGGTTGATGGCCTCGATCTCGATGACATCAACAAGGCGGCGCAGGCTCATGCCCGCAATTTGGGGCAATTCGTCGATCAGGTGCTTGGTCATCAGGCTGAGGCCAACGCCGATCTGGCCGACGATATGGCCGCACTGGTCGAGGGTTCGCAAGCCAAGGTCAAAGCCGAGACAGCAGCGCGGGCCAAGGCGAACCCGACCGGCGATCCGATCGATCTCGATGCGTTGGTAGCGAACGCCGGCCGAAGCATGGCGCCATCACCGCAATCCGCACCCATGCTCATTGCCTTTGCCAGCCTGTCGATGCCGCCCGAATCCCTGAAGCGCATGATCGCCGATGTTTCCAAGGCGGGCGGCATGGTGGTTTTTCGCGGCTTCTCGCCCGGCGGCCCCAAGCCCTTCATGACCGCGCTGCATGAGGCCATCGGTGATACCTCAGGCGCCCATGTCAGCATCGATCCCCGGCTTTTCCGGGCCTATGGCATCGAGGCGGTTCCCACCTATGTGGCGGCATCGTCCAGCTTTGATCTGTGCTCAGGCGAGGACTGCGCCAGCAAGCCCACACCCTTCGACCGCATTGCCGGGAATGTGACGACGCATTTCGCGCTCGAAACCATCGCGCAAGGTCGCGGCCCCGGTGCGCCAGTTGCAAGAACTGCGCTGGCCAATCTGGAGCGCGTGCCATGAGGGCGCGCGCGATCCCCCTTCGTGGAATGGCGTCCGGCGCAGTGATCGCCGCGGCCCTGCTGGGCGGCACACCGCTTGCCGCTCAGACCGTCGACCCCAAGGCTGCGGCCAGCGCGATTGCCAGCCAATTGCAGGGCCAGGTCACTGGCAATGTCACGAGCCAATCCGCGCCCAATGCTGTGCCGGGTTATGGCGGCGCCGATCTGCCGCAGGGCCAGTATCTATCCAACCCCAACAGCCTTGCCGGCGATGGCGCGGTCGCAGCAGTCACCTCGCAGCCCTATGCCATCGTCACCAATCCCAACCGCCCGACCGTCGATGCCTCGACGCTGGGCTTATCGACGGCCAAGCAGGTCGAAACCAGCCCGACGAGCTACACCGGCATTGCGGGCAGTTCGCAGGGCAATTGCCAGCCCATTCCTGCGAGCAGCGGGACGGCGAGCACATATTACGATTCCTGCCAGATCGGCACGGCCGAGACGGATAGCAGTTTCACCTGCACCATTGGCTGGGCCAACCAGTTCACCAGCGCCTACCAATATACTTGCCACAGCTCGGAATGGGACATCTACAATCCCACAACGGGCGGCACGTTCTACTGGGGCGAGGTCTCCGATTGCGGAAGCTTTGCCAGCCAATCCTCTTGCACGCAGGTCGCCCAAACCAAAAAGCCCTCGGTGACCACCTGGCCGCCCGGAGCGGGCCTCGGGATGGTCTTTACCGAGACGGACACGACCTACAATTGCGGCGCGCAGACCAACTATGGGGCCAGCGCGTCGAAGACCTATTGCATCAACCACACGACGCTGTGTTTCGAGCCGCCCCCGCAGGATCAAGCACCGGGCGTGCCGGGTGCTGCCTATGTCGGGCCGATCCAGACCTACCAAGGCTCCACGGTCGATAATGCAGACTGCCAAGCCAAACTAAAGGCCTTGCCGACCGGCGAGACCTGCCTCCAACCCACCCAAGTCTGCGTCGATGCCTCGCCTGCCACCCGCACCATCAACGGCGTCGCGGTCACCCATGATTGCTGGCAGTGGCAGGCGACCTACCAGTGCAGCACGCTTTCGAGCGCCAATGACTGCGCGACCCTGTCGGCCAAGAGCACTTGCAGTTTCGACCATGAGGTCTGCCTCGACAGCCCACAGACGGGTGCCTGTCAGGTCAAGAGCGAGGTCTATAAATGCACGACGCCGGCCTCGACACAGACATCACAGGCCTATTCCTGCAGCGGGGACGTCTATTGCATCGATGGAAGCTGCACCCAGCTTCCAACCTCGCCGGCGCCTGATCTGGCCAATGCGCTCGTGGCGATGAACGCGATGAAGGATGCCAAACAGCAATTCGACGCCAACAATCTGACGATTTTCGATGGCGATGCCACCGGCTGCCACAAGCCGCTCTTCGGTCTGGTCAATTGCTGCGCCGGCAAGGTCTCGGGCCTGCTGACCGGCGCCGCTGCCACCACGGCCGCGATCGGTCTCGCCTCGGGCAATCCTGCGATGCTGCTTGGCCTTGTGACCCAGTTCCTGCCGCTCTTCATGTGCTCGGGCGAGGAGATGCAGCTCGACGTCAAGGATCGCATGGGCCTGTGCCACTATGTCGGCGAATATTGCTCAGAGAAGGCGCTCTTCGTCTGCACCACGATGCGCAAGAGCTACTGCTGCTACCAGTCCAAACTCGCCCGCGTGATCCAGGAGCAGGGCCGCGCCCAATTGGGGCTGGATTTTGGCAGCCCGCAGTCGCCGACTTGCACGGGCTTCACCGTCGACCAGTTCTCCAAGCTCGACCTGTCCAAGATGGATTTTGCCGAGGTCTTTGCCGACTTCACCAGCGCCGTGTCGCTGCCCGCCTCGCTCCAGACCTCGGCCCAGATCCAGCAGAAGGTCCAATCTTACTATCAAACCCATGGTCAAGGATCCTGACGCCATGCGCCAAGCCTCACGCCCTTTAGCCGCCACGCTGATCGCCTTGCTGACCAGCGCAAGCCTCGTCACCGCCAGTCCGCTGATGGCCTTGGGAACCCCTCCGGCCAGCGCCGCGCTGGAACAAGAGGACATGTCCAATCGTGAGAACGTGGACCCGTCCACGAGTGGGCAAGTGGACAGGTCCACTGGTGAACATGTGGACACGTCCACAGTTGCCGGTGATCCCTTCTATTGCGGCGAGCGCAAACTCGGCACCTGGTTCTACTGCGAGCGCCCCAAGCCCAAGACGTCCGATCCCAGCGCTTCGGCCAGTGCCGCATCGCCCAGCTACCGCCAGCAACTCAACAAGATCGGCGCGCGGCTTGAGGAGCTGAAAGCCAAGGCGATCCTCGAGCCGACCTCGGACAACATCATCGCCTATGTCCGCTACCAGCGCGAACAGCTCGACCGCGCTTCGACCTTTGCCGATGTGTGGGAGCGCGCCATCTGGCAGCACGCCGATCTCGACTACACGCTTCAGCGGCCGGTCAGCACGCTGGGCAAGACCGCTTGGCTTGCCCAGCGCAAGACTGACCGGGAGGCCGTGATTGCCTCGCTGTC
>NZ_MKVS01000029.1:0-8716 GCF_001898925.1 Novosphingobium sp. 63-713 | reverse complement strand
TATCCTGACAGTCCAGCGAAAAACGGCGGTTGGGGGATCAAAATCATCGGTAGCCTCCAGCCCCACCCAAAACCCCAAGGCTCCCCCGAGGCGGGGGTGGGCGGCGAGAACGACCGGAGAGGCCCGCTGAAGCGGCGGGCCGCACCCGGAGGGGCGAAATGCAATGGAGCAGCGCGGCGCAGCCGGGCTTGCGGCGCGTCGTGGCGGGCCTAGTAGGGAGCGCCGACCAGACCCGCATCGAGGGAGGCCCCACAACAGCGTCGCCGCGTCAGCGGCGTCCGCTGTGCGCGGGCGTCAGCCCGCGCCTGTCGCAAGGGCGCAAATGATGGTTTGTCGGCTAATCTGGGGCGATCAGTCGCGGTGTCGCGCGCCAATGCCGCTCAGTCGTTGGCCAGTCTCAAAGCACTTCGCATCGCTTCGAAGAGCGCGCGGCCTACCTCGAGCGCCTCCGAGAGGTTGAGGGGCACGCCTTCGTCATCCTGGCGGGATTTGTCCGCACGCCAACGTTCCATGTGTTCGGAAGTACAGAAGAAGCCTTGCTGGGTGCAGAGCGAGGTGGCTGCGCAGTCGTCGGCATAAAGCTGACCCGACCATATGACGATGCCGGCGGGTTTAGCGAAGTCGAGGGTCTGGCCATTGTCGCGCGTACAAATAGAAAGTGTCTGTCCGCACGAGCGGCAGACCGAACGAATGACGCTAGCCTGGCCGAGCATTGCGCCGATCCCGAGCGCATCGATGGCGCACATGGCGCTCACCGTGATGCCGGCGACGGTCACGTGATGCTCGCTCGGACGTTCGGTGAATGGATATGCGCCGACTATACGACCGGCATCATCGAGTACGACCAGATCGCGCCCGGCAAGACGCCGTAGCGCAGCGGTGACCTCGTCGAATGAAGGGCCGACCGCACCAGCAATCTGTGCCCCTGCCGGCGCGCGGCCCGTGGCTGCATAGCCCTGCAGCACGTAGCGATGGACGCGGTTCTCGGCTTCATCCATCCCGCGCCATCTGGTGCCGATGAACGATCCGCACAGCCCACGCAGGGCCGCTTGCGCCATAGGCGTCGTGACCACGGTCCAGTCCGCAACGATATCAACGCCGGAGCGGACGCTCATACGCCGTGCTTAGCCGCAGCACGCGCCGTCCTTGCCGTCGACCTGGATCGGCGGACACGGCACGGTTCCATAAGAGCAGAAGACGCAACAGTCGCCGGACCTGGGCCTGAGCACCGTCCCGCACCCGATACAATCATAGAAGAACTGGCAGGCATTGGTTGGCATGGTCTCGGTCGCCTGATGGCCGCAATGCGGGCAAGTCAGCGTGGAGCGCAGCTCGATGACGGGATCAGACATAGCGATAGCCGAGATAGAGCAGAACGAGGCCGATGAGCAGCCCGACGAGCGTGACGATCCGCACCGCCGGGGGTGTGCAGACGCCGTCCGGTCCGCAGCGGGAGGCGGTGATCTGCTGGCGCGCCAGCGACACCGCCCCGGCGGCGAGGCACAATGCGCCGATGAGGAGTAGCGGCGTGCGATAGGGCGCTGCCGCAAGACCGATGCCGCCAAGCCATGCGCTGCCGATACCGATCGACGCCAGCAGGAATGGGAGAGCGCAGCATGAAGCGACACCGAATGCCGCGGCGATGCCTCCCAGCGTCAGCGACGCGGCGCCAACCCCCTTCGATGGGCGCGATTGCTGCGTCACGGGCGAATCCTTGTTCTGGTCATGCGCTCGTCCTAGCGTCTGTAGTTGCTACAGACTCAAGAGGTATTTTTACGATGGCTGGAACCGGCGCGATCCAGATCGGTGAGCTCTCCCGCCGCACCGGCTGCAATATCGAGACGATCCGCTATTACGAGCGGATCGGGCTGCTGCCGATCCCGCCGCGGCGTGGCCGCTATCGCAATTACGGCGCTGAGGATGTGGCGCGTCTCGGCTTCGTGCGCCGCGCCCGGGAACTGGGGTTCACGCTCGACGAGGTGCGCGCGCTGTTGGGGCTGGCGGCGGGTGGACAGGCCTCCTGTGCCGACGTGCGTGAACTGGCGGCCTCGCACCTTGAGGACGTGCGCACGCGGATCGCCGACCTCAGACGAATGGAACGGGTTCTGGCTGCGTCGGTGCGCGCCTGCGATGCGGGCCAGGATCCGGGCTGTCCGCTGTTGCAGGCGCTCCACGCAGAGATATCAGATGCCTGATCATGGCTGCTGGGCGTGCATCCAGTCGGCCGCTGCCTGCGCCTTGCTCGCCGCGGTGAAGATCGCCCGGGGCTCGTCCTTGAGCAGTTGCAGCCAGGAGGCGATATAGGCCGCGTGATCGGGTCGCGGTTCGTGCGCGATCCCGAGATCGGCGAGCAGGAACGATGCGGTCAGTTCGGCGGTCGCTTCCTCCATGGCAAGCGCGTGCCTGGTCCACTTGGCGCTGAAATCCCGGTCGAGCCGGTGGGCTGCGCCACTGGCATGAGCCGCCTCGTGAATATGGGTGGCGTAGAAGCCGTGGGCATCGTGGAAGGCTCTGAAATCCGGCATGTGAATGCGGTCTTCGGCGATATGATAATAGGCGCTGGCCGAGCCGTAGACAGTCTCGATGCCGAGCGCGGCGATAAAGGCTTCGGCGGCGGCGAGGCGTTCGCTCTCGGGCAGGTCCGGCCCCGGTTCGGGCGCGTAGCCATCGACCTGATCGGCGTTGAACAGGCTGAACGCCTTGGCGAAAAGCCGGCGGTGGTCGTCATCGTCGCCGGCGTCGTCATCCTTCGCGCGAAACTCCTTCCAGAGGATGCCGAGGCTGGAGTGCTCACCCTTGCGGACCTGCGCGCCGAGCGCCTGCCACTGGCGATAGGTGCCCCAGACCCCGCTCGTATAGCCGCTGCCATAGGCGGCCGCCCAGAGCGAGACCGTATTTATGCCGCGATAGGGCCTGCCGCTGGCGACGTTGGTCGGGCGGGTGACGTCGGCGCCGGAATGATGCCATGGCATGCGCCAGGTGGCGGTGCCGGCTTCGATGGCGTCGACGATCGCTTGCGTGACGCGAGCATAGACGTCTGAGCGTTGTGAGGCTGACATGATCTGTTCTTTCGTTCTCGCGCCGGGGACCATCCCCGACGGCGGAGGCCCGTTCGCGCCGGGCACAGGGGGGCTCGCGCACCCGTCAGGGCCGCAGCGAAGCGAAGGACGGCAGAGCCGTTGCGCGGGCGCGCCGACCGGCGCAGGACTCCGCCAACAGCCGGGGTGGTCTACGGCGCGGGAGGATCGATCCCGGCAATCACCGCGGTCAGGCGATCAAGCTCGCGCTGGAGAGCCTGACGCTGAAGATCGGAGATGCGCCGTTCGCGTAAATGCGCCCTGGCATCGGCCGCCGCGCGTTCCCAGGCCGGCCTATGGCGAGCGGTGATGCAGGCGTTGGGACAGCGGGTCGGCTCGCACAGGGCGGTGAGCGGCTGTGCCGGATCGGGGGTCGTCACGCGCTTGAGGCAGAGCGCGGTCGCGGGATCGAAGAAGCAATCCGCGAGCGGGCCGACATGGAAGGTGCGCGCGACGCTGGCGAGCATGACGCGCAGGCGGGCGCGATCGGCGATCATGGCGGGCAATGGCCCGAGCTTGACGGCGGCATCGTCGAGCGTCCGTGCGATACGCGGTCCCGCCGGACCGCCGAGCGATGCGCCGCCCTGACGCCGGTCGAAATAGTCCAGCAGGTCGTCAATCTGACCGAGCCGGCGCTGCGCCTCGACCTCAGCGCGAAACCCCGATGCGCTGGTCCCGGCATAGCCTTCGAACGCGGCGACCGAGGCGTGCTTGTACTGGATCATGCCGGCGATGGTGCCGAACGGACGGTTGGCGATGTGCCACGCGATGGTGCGCCGGAACTGCCTCGTCGTGATGCGCCATGGGTTGCCATCGGGACCGGGCGGGATGACCGGCTCATCGGGGCTGCCGAAGGCGGTGTTGAGGTGATCGCGGAAGGTGTTGAGCTGGCGCACCACCTCACTCGACAGATGCGTCTTGCTGACAGCGCGGGGACGAAGCACCGGCCAGAGCGTATCGCTGCCGCTGGCGCGTGCCGCGCCTGCCGACAGACGTTCGAGCACCGCGATCGCGTCTGCGACCGGTTCGATCGTCACCCAGCTCGCCGCCTCGCCCGCGGCGGCGCGGCGCTTGTAGATGGTCGATCGGATGCGATGCCGTTCGATCAGGCCGTCCTCGCTGCGCGCGATCGAGAGACACCCGCGCCGCATCGCCTGCACCTCGCAGTCGCGCATGCCGGTCAGGTAGGCGCACACGATATAGGCGGCGGCCTGGAGCATCCGTTCCTCGTGTGCGAGAGTCTTCGCGTCGAAGCGCTCGCGCCATGGCCGACCGCTCTCGGGATCGATGGTGATCGGCGTGTCCATGCCGCCGACCTCGACCCCCAGCTCGGCCGCCACTGCGTCGATCAACCTCGCTTCACCGCCAGTCAGCATGAAATGCGCGCCAGGCTCGGCCTGCACGTCTATCCCGGCATGGAGATGCAGGAGATGGGCGTTGATCGGTGGGGTCACGGCGCCGGTGCCCGGATCGATGCGCAGCTTGCCGTTATGAGCGGTGCCCCAGATCGGTACGCCGCGCCCCTCGCGGCGGCGGCGATCGAAATAGGCGTTCAGGCGGGCGCGGCGACGCTGCCGGCGATCCGCGTCCGGAAGGCCCGCGTCGTCGGCGGCAAGGCGATCCCGGCGCGCTTCGAGCCGATCAAGCTCGTGGCGGGCGGCGAGAATATCGTCAGCGAACATGGTGACGTAGCGCAACGACCAGGCGAGCAGCGCGGCGATAACCACTTCCGGGAAGCGCGGCGTGCAGTTCTCCCGGACATGGCGGTAGCCCGCAACGCGGGCGGGCGCCTGTCCGGCCCAGGGCTCGAATGCAAGGCCTCCGCCAGCGAGGTGGTCACGATAGTAATAGAGATCGGAGACCACTTCGAGGAGGTGACCGACGATGACGGGTCGTCGGGCAGGATCGTCGCGGAGATGACGGACATAGGCATCGACCAACGGCGGATCGATACGGGAAACGTCGAGCCGTCCGAGCCGCTCACGGGCGAAGGCGAAGAACCGGCGAGCACGGTTGAATACCTGGCGTATGCAGGCGGGTGGTAACTTCGTTCGATAGCCGGGAAGATCGACGTTGAGGCGCGCGTAGAGATAGGCACGCATCGCTGCCTGGACATCGGCATGTTCGAGCACGTCGAAATGCACGGTAACGTGGCAGCGCCGGGCGTTCTCGCGGAAGACGGCGGGACCGAGATCCCAACTCGGGTCGCCGACGCGCGATAGCTCCTCACGGATATGGCCTTCCTTGAGCGGCGCACTCGCCAGCACGGGGCGATCGTCGAAGGCGGGCGCCTGGGCATGGGCGGGCATGGTCATGTGCGGACCTCTGGCGGCAGATAAAGCCGCTCGCTCTCCATCTGCCGGCGCGCATCGGCGATGACGGCATCGGAGAAGGCCGGCAGGACCTGGGCGGTGATGCGGGCATGGACGCGGCCGAAATTGGCCGCCCAGTCGGTCGCGGGCAGGCTCAGCCTCTGCTCTTCGACGAATGCGAGGAAAGCGAGGATCGCGGGGAGCTTGCGCGCGGTGATGACGGCGTTGGGACAATCGAGACAGCCCCAGAAGGGCTGCGCGCAGGGTGATCCGGCCTCGGCGAAGGGGCTGCTATGGAAGCCCGCGCAGGCGGCGAGCCAGACATCCAGTTCGCCGTCGAGCAACGGCCCCACGTTAGCCAGCGGGATCAGCGGCGCAGCTTGATCGGGCGCTTCGCGCAACGTCTGTTCGGCGGTGGGCGGAAGCACGGTCGGCATCGCGGCAGCGACCGCCGCGCGGAAGGCGTCGGCGATGGCCGTCTCGTGCAGGGGCCGGAGCGACGGCAGATCGGCATAGTGGCGCGCCGCCACCTCGCGCGAGTGGCCGACCGCGAAGCGGGTCATGTGCCCCTCGGTCTTGGTGTACCATAGCGCCTTGTGGGTCTTGCGTAGCCGGGAGAGCAGCAGGTGGAGCGGCTTGCCGTCATCATCGCTGATGCCATGGCGCAGAGCCCAGGCTGCAAGTTGGTGCTTGAGATCGAAAATGCCACCGCGAAGGCCGCCGACGTTGTGATAGGCCCAGAGGCAATCGTCAGGCAGGTGCTCGCGGGCGGCGGCGGTGACGTCGATCAGGCGACGGATCAGGCCGCCCGGTGTGCCGCCACCGCCATCGCGCACCCGCATGCTCTTGTGCTCGGCGCCGCGGGCGCGGCGCTTCAGATAGCGCAGCTCCACCGTGCCGGCATGGGGGTTGGTGAGACAATCTGTGGTCAGCGCCTTCAGGCACTCGGGCTCGAGGCCGGTATCGAGCGTGAGCAGCACGAGCAGCGCCGGCAGATCGCGCGCAAGCAGGTGATGGCGGCCATGCAGATCGTCGATGAGCGTGCTGATCGGCAATCCGCGCCGCATGCGCATGGAATAGAGGCTCTTCAGCGCCGGATGGTCTGCAACGATAAAGCCCTGCCGCGCGATGATGGCTTCGACGTCGGCCCGCGCTCTGGCGATGACCGGGTCGCCCTCATCGATGCGGTCGTCGGCACCGAGACGGCGGAACATCGCTTCGACGTCGGTCCTCGCGGCGTCGCGCAACACGCGGGCGACGAAGGGGCTATAAGCATCGCGCGGGGTCGAGCGGCCCGCCGACGTGGCCAGTGTGTAGCGCAGCCGCTCATGCAGGTCAGGCGCAATCCGATCGGGCCAGTCTGCCTCGATCGCGCGCAATGTGTTGACGATCTTGCCGACCGTTATGTGCCGGTGGATCGCGCCCATCCCGCGGCGGTCGAGCGCGGAGGCGAACCCATCGATATGGGCTGCGCGCAGGTCGCCGACGCCAGCCACGTTCAGCGCTTCGTCGCCACGCCAGGCGAAGAACAGGCGGTAGGCATTTAAATACTGCTTGATGACGCTCGCCGCACCGATCGGTCCTCCGAGTGCGGCCGACCGACGCAGCGCGCCGGCGAAGGCGATGGCGAGCGGACGAGGATCGAGTGCGGCCATATCGATCAGGACCGTCCCGCCATGCCGCGCCTCGATGGTGAACTTGAGGCCGAGCACGGGATCAGGCTGCACGGGCTCGGGCGTGATCGGCGAGAAGACGACGGGCCGACCCTTGCGGGCACGCCCGCTCATGCGCCCTGCGGTCCCGGCAGCAGCGCGAGCAGCTCCTCGACCGCCGCATCCACCGTATCGGCGCGGGTCGCAATATGGTCGAGGTAGATATAGGTGGTGGTGAGGCTCGCGTGGCCGAGCAGGCGTTGCACCTGTTGCAGCGGGTCGCCCAGGATCAAACGATAGCTCTCCACCGGCCCCGCCGGCAATGCCGCTTCGCGCAGCCGCTGCTGGATCAGCAAGGCGAGCATATGGACCGCGAATGTGTGGCGAAGCTGGTGCGGGCTGATCGACAGCGGGAAGCCGTTCTCCGCGCACCTCTTGCAGGCGCGGGTGAAGATCACCTCCCACGAGTTGGGGCGGACAGGCTGCCCGACCTCGGTCAGCCATAGCGCCGCCGGCTCGCGGGGCGATCCATCCTCGTCGCACAGGATCAGGCGGCATCGTTCCTCCGGGGTGCAGACATCGCGCATGCGGTCGAGACCGGCGCGGGTGACAGGGATCGGTCGCTCGAAGCGGGCCGCGCCATCGCGTGCGGCGAACTTGGCCACGCCCGCTGCGCGCTCGACGGCAACATAGGCGGCGATCTGACGAAGCAGCCGGCGTGGGACCAGAACGCTGCGTCCCCGGTCGCCCTTGGTGAGCGGCGGCGGGAGAGGCAGCCAAAGTTGCCCAGCATCGCCGTCCGCGCGGTCGATCGCCGCGAGCTCGGTGGTGAGCAAGCCCGACGCCTCTTCGAGGCGCAGGCCAGTGGTGACGAGAAGATCGGCGAACAGCGCGTTGCGTAGCCCATTACGGTCGCGAGCGCCGGGGCGCTCCGTGCCGTCAGGGGTGAGCCCGCGCAGGCCGACCTCGCCGAAAATGCGGTAGTCGTCCATCGTGACGAACCGGACATCCGATCGCCTGGCGACACGTTCATAGGCGTCGTTGCGCGCCGCGATCATGCCGCGACGGCCACCATGCGCCGGTCGCCACACGGCGCGGCGGCTGAACGGCGCGTCGGTGATCAGCCCTTGCTGTTCACCCCAACGGTAAAGGCGATCGAGACTGGCGACGGCGCGGTTCCAGCTTGCGGCCGTTATCCGGTGATCGGCCTCGTCGCGGCGTCGCTCACGATGATAGGCATCGACGTCGTCGCGGGTCGCAGCCCACACGGTCTTGCCGCAGGCATCGAGAAAGCGAAGCCAGACAACGACATCATAGGCATAGGCGCGAAGCGAGTGCCGCGAGCGGACGTCCGACAGCGGCAGGTCGAGAAAGAAGCGATCCAGATCGGGATCATAAAGCGCGTCGCCGCGCTGGATCAGCGGCACATGCGCATCGAGGCCCTTGGCCTCGCGGCGCTCGTAAACAGAAATGATCGACACCGGCGCGAAGCCCTCCCCCCGGACCCCCCACCCGGAAGCTGACCTTCACACCGATGCGCGCTATGGCCCGGCAGCAATCAGGCTGGCCTCCGCCAGCTCTTGGGTCAGCGCTACGGCCAGCCTGATTACTGCCTACCGTGGGCGTCCATCGCCGACCTTACTGCAATGTTGCGGGCGGCGCAGACTGTCCAGAT
>NZ_MKVS01000028.1:0-49465 GCF_001898925.1 Novosphingobium sp. 63-713 | reverse complement strand
TCTTTATGCCCATCGCGACTATCTCGACCGGCGCGGCCTTCCGCAATCCATCGCCGAACTGCCCGGGCACGACCTGATCGGGGTGGACAGAAACAGCAGCCTTTCCCGCGCGATAACAGGCGCCCTGCCCGGCATCGAACACGGCGATTTCGCGCTGCGGGCGGACAACACAGTCGTCCATCTGGCCGCCATCCGTGCGGGATTTGGCATCGGCATCTGTCAAACACGCATTGCGGCCCGGGATAGCGCACTCGTGCAGGTTCTCCCGGATGCTTTCGTCTTCGGCCTACCGCTCTGGATTGTCATGCATGAAGACCTGCGAAGCAGTGCCC
The DNA here is from genome assembly GCF_001898925.1 of Novosphingobium sp. 63-713. Taxonomy (NCBI): domain Bacteria; kingdom Pseudomonadati; phylum Pseudomonadota; class Alphaproteobacteria; order Sphingomonadales; family Sphingomonadaceae; genus Novosphingobium; species Novosphingobium sp. 63-713. The sequence goes on along the minus strand of NZ_MKVS01000028.1, from coordinate 49,133 downwards.
GATGCCGGACAGTGTTCAACATCCTTGCCGCCGATCTGCGATATGTCGTGAATGCGTGAGCTGTTCGCCCGCAGAGCTGGCATCGACAGACCTGATTGCGTTCATCGGAAATGGCAAAATATCCATATCTGGAGAAGGGCTTAGGCGGGCCAATGGCACGAGCGCCTTCAAGCCGGGAAAGTTAAGGATGGCACATCGGCAACTTTAGGATAATGGGGGCGTTCGCCGCGCAGCCTTGCGTGGCCACGCACGGCTGACGAAAAGGCGAATTCCATGGGCGGCCCGGGCGATTGTCATTTTCAACCGGCCTTGGCCAGTGAAGCAGCGACCGGGCAGCCGGTAGGAGAACCGGCATGATTGCGCGCGAATTGATTGGTACGGCACAGGTCCCCGACGGCGAGGAATTGCGCCTGTTCCGCCATGGCGGCGATTTCATGATCGTGCTGGATCGCAACGAATTGATGAGCACGCGGATGCGCGGTTCCGAAGAGGCGCTGGCTGTGATGTCCTGCGCGCGCATCGCCGGAGCGACGCAGCCGCGCATGCTGATCGGCGGCTACGGGATGGGCTTCACTTTGCGCGCCGCGCTGGCCAATCTGCCTGATGACGCACAGGTCACCGTTGCGGAAATCGTGCCCGAGATCATTGCCTGGGCGCGCGGGCCGATGGCGGAGGTAGCGGCAGGTTGCCTCGATGATCGACGCGTCAGGCTCGTGCAAGGCGATGTCGTCGACGTGATCGCTGGCTCTGCGCGCGGGTTTGATGCCATTCTGCTCGATGTCGATAACGGACCCGATGGATTGGTGCGCGCCGGCAACGACCGGCTGTATGCCAAGGCCGGGTTGCGCACTGCTGCCCGCGCGTTGCGCCCCGGTGGGGTGCTGGCAATCTGGTCCGCCGCGCGCGACGACGCCTTTACGCGACGCCTGAAAGCCGCCGGCTTCGCGGTGGACGAGGTTACGGTCTATGCGCGCTATGACAAGCAAGGCAACGGCAAAGGCGCCAAGCACGTGATCTGGTTCGCAAAACTCGACGCCGAGCGGCGTGGCAAAACGCTTTAACTCCGGTTGCGCCGCCATTCCTGACGTGCCCGGACGCTGATCAGGGCGTCGGAACCGGTCGTTCATTTATCCGGAAGGGCGATGCGGGTTACGCCTAAACCCGCCCTTCGCGGAGCGGCTCAAGTTCTCCCTTATTTCCGGTTTGAGGGCATCTCCGTCCGGCCAACGGCTTTTGGCAATCATTTCCTTTGCTATCCGGGCAGCGCGGGCATTTCCAAAGATGAGATAAGGGCTTGCTCTTCAAAGCCCATTTGACACCATTCCTGAACCCAGGGATGGGCGAGCAGCGCTTCGCAATAGGGCCGCGCTTGAACAGGCACCTCCACGCCATATGTGCGGAAGCGTGTGGCGACGGGGGCAAAGAAAATATCTATCGCGCAAAAATCACCCAACAGCCATGGGCTGTCCGATTGTCCGGCGCGCGCCCAGATGGTGTTCACACGGTCGATGTCGGCCTGGACCGCGGGCGTAACGACAGCCTGTCGACGGCGGCCCCGCGTGTTGACAGGCATGGCCTCTCGCAAAGCATTGAGGCCCGAATGAACCTCTCCGGCATAGCTGCGCGCGCGTGCCCTGTCTGACGGCCTGGCCGGCCACACGGCAGGGTAGAGTTCATACAGCGTTTCAGCAATCGCCAGCGTATCCCAGACCGGCATGCCACCCACGTTCAACACCGGAACCAACCCTGTTTCGCCGCCCAGAGCTTCGACCCTTGCGCGTGACCCCTGCTCGTAAAGCGGCACCACGGTTTCCTCAAACGGCGCCCCGCTCAGGCGCAGCAGCAACCAGGCGCGCATCGACCAGGAAGAATAGTTGCGGTTGCCGATAATCAAATGGAATGTCACGCTCTGCGATCCTGAACATTGGCCGGCAATACAGGTCTAGCGGCGCGGCAAGCGCGCCGCCGAGTGGTCGACCTTGTCAATCCATTGTACGCAAAATGGCAGGGAACTCTATGCCGCAATGGGATCATTGCCGCAGTTTTCTGGCGGCCTGCCGGTCGGGCAGCCGTCTCACCCGCTCGCGCCAAGGGCTGATCCGGACGGAACTGACATTCCACGCTCTGATATGCGGACTCAAAGCTGCCTGCCCCGGTCAGTAGCACGATGAGCGGCTTACCACAGAATTAGGCATCCCAATCGTCCCCTCATTCCCGCGATGCAAGTGAGGCAGTCGTGTCGCAAGGCTGCGCAGCCTCTAAAAATTGAAGCATGGTCCGTGTAAAGGCATCGGGGCTGTCCACATTGGAGATATGGGCTGCTCCTTGAATTAAATGATACTGCCCCAGTGGCGCTCGCTCTGCCATGGTGCGGCTGAGTTCCTGCGGCGACATGCGATCAAGTTCGCCTGCCACAAAGAGGACCGGCATGGCCAGATTCCGAATGCGATCCGAGAAGTCAGAATCGGTGATTCCGCGTGCAACATGCGCCAGCGATGGGCCATCAGCACCTGCGGCAATGCCATGCCAGACCTGCCAGGTACACAACCCCTCCGCCGTTTTCTGAAAGCCCGGCGATACCAGCGATGGCCAGTTCTGCTCCAATCGCAGCACCGGACCATGGGGCAACTCGAACGTCCGGGCCCACCCTTCGGCCATGGATTTGAATTCCGGTGTTGCGGTCCGGTCAAAACTGTTCGCAACAATCATGCGGCCGATACGCTGCGGATGGCGAAGCCCCAGTTCCAGCGCCACCATCCCGCCCAACGAGAGGCCGACAACATCGAGCCGGTCAAGACCCAAATGGTCCATCAACGCCTCGCTATCATCGGCAATGTCCTTCACACCAAACGGGGCCGACACGCTGCCCGAGACGCCATGCCCCGCGTGGTCCGGCACGATGGCCCGATAACCGGCGGCCATCAGCGCGGGCACCTGCGGCGCCCAGGCCCGGCCCGAATTGCTAATGCCATGGAGCAGGAGAACCGGTCGCCCTTGCCCCATGTCGACATAATAATTGGTGCGACCCTGCACTGTGAAAAAGGCCATGATTGTTTCCTTTCGATGGTTCAGTCAGATTGCTCGCCGGTCCGCAGGCCCAATGCCGCCTGCATCCGCTTGGAACCGGGCAGGCACAATCCCATGAGCAGCACCGGCAAACTGGTCAGCATATCGTCCAGCCCTGCCTCGCTCTGCGTCAGGCCGAGCAACGGCCCGATCGAGGCCGGCCTGGGGCGCAGATCGATGCCGGCGCGCAGGATCACGGCCGCAAGCAGCAGCCAGCCGGAAGATTTTGGCATGATGACACTCCGATAGGATGGCCGCGCTTGCGCTTGAGCTCATTCCCAATATGTCTCTACATAGAGATATATATCTTGACGTCAAGATATTTGACGATGAACAGGGTGCGACCGCTGACCAGAACGCCAATGCACAGCTTTACAAGATCACGTCCGCGCAAATTGCTGGCGATGGGAAGGTCGAACAAGGCGCGGTCGCGGCGGTCTTTTCCCTCGCGGCGAGACCGATAGCCGCCAATCAGCGCGTGGTGCGTCGGAAGGGGGATTGCCGCCGCCAAAACGCTATCCGAGGGCTCGAACGGGATCATGCAAAGCGCCCCTGCGTTCATCCAAAACGAAAGGGTTGATCCTTCAGGCAAAACCGTTTCGGATAAAGCTCGGCAATCTTTTCCTTCAAACCTTGTTTGCCGACCTTGGCGTTAATACGTTACCGCCTGCGGTTGCGCGTTCTTTCTGCGCGATCCGAATAGTCCCCAAGGATTTTGATATGAACCCCCTGATCGAAAAGCTGTCCTGGCGCTATGCGACCAAAAAATTCGACCCCGCCAAAACCGTCCCGACCGAAAGCGTCGAACGGATCATCGAGGCTGTTCGCCTGACCGCAACCTCGAGCGGTCTCCAGCCCTTCGAACTGCTGCTGGTAACGAACCCGGAAGTTCGCCAGAAGATCCGCGCGGTATCGTGGAATCAGGCGCAGATCACCGATTGTTCGCATTTGCTGGTGTTTGCCGCGTGGGACGACATCACGCCCGAGCGGGTCAACATGATGTTCGACCTGACCAATGAAGTGCGCGGCTTTGTCAATGAAGGCTGGGAAAATTACCGTCAGCAGTTGCTGGGCATCGTTGGCGCAAGGGGCACCGAGGCAAATTATCAGGCAGCGGCGCGCCAAGCCTATATCGGTCTGGGATCGGCATTGGCGGCGGCCGCTTTCGAAGAAGTCGATGCCACGCCGATGGAAGGCTTCGATCCAGAGGCTGTTGACGAAATACTGGGCCTTAAAGCACGTCATCTGCGCAGCGTGATCCTGCTTCCGCTCGGCTATCGGCAGGCCGAGGGCGACTGGCTCGTCAATCTCAAGAAGGTCCGCCGTGATCGCAATGCTTTTGTGACCGAAGTCCAATAGCAATGACCCGTAATGGCGGCATACCCCGTCGGGTTGCCGCCATTACGGCGCCGGGCCAGACGAATGGCGGGCAGCCGACCAAGCCGATGTTTTTGTCCGCAACATCGGCTGCCGAACCCGCAGAGGAAACCGCACCGCAGGAATGCCATGACGTCGTTGTGAAGGCCAAGGCTATCGACCAGCTTCCCGGCAATATCACCCAGCTGCGATGATTGTATCATCATACACTGGCCATGGTTCCTTGGCCTCAAGGTGGCGAAAGTCCTGAAGGGCCCTTCGACATCACCAGCGATAATAGTGGTGATGATGGTGATGGTGATGATGATGGTGGTGATGATGGTATACCGGCCGCGGGACCCAGCCCCACCCATTCCAAACATAGCCGTTATCATAGAACCAACGCGCACTGTGGTGATGGTGGTGATGGTGGTGATGATGATGGTGGTAGTAGCGGCCGTCGCCGCCCCAATACTGGGCTTCGATCAGGCGCGGCTGGGCCGCCGCAGCGGCATCCGCAGCGTTCAGACGGGCAGCGGCATCGGGCACCGGCTCAAACAAATCGGCATAGGACGTCGCCTCCGGCACAGGGGCCGCGAGGGCGGGCGGGGCGGCAAAGGCAGAGGCGGCAATGGCCAAGACCGCTGCGCCTGAGAGAATATGTTTCTTACCGGTCATACGCTTGCTCCTTGCGTCACGACGCGGAAGGCCAAGGGGCTCCCGCTTCACTGGCAACAAACGCAGACATAATGGGGCGGGCTTGACCCATCGCTGAACCCGCCCGACATCCGAAGTTCAGCAAGCGCTGCCCGCCGCGCCGTGGCGGCTACTCACCGCTTTTCTGCCTGGCGTGGGCGCGGGCCGCCCTCGCCATGTTGCGATATGTCCCGTCGAACACGGTGTTCGTCGAGGAAAGCCAGCGTGTCCCCTCGGCCAGAGCATCGCGGCTTGCCGAAAGCCGACGCGACCGCATTTCCCGTTGTGCGGCGTCTTCCCGTCCCATTGCCTGCAGCTCAAGGTCCGGTTCGGAGGGAATGCAGATGAAGCTGATGAAAGGCTCGCCCTTGCGAAAGACATGCGTGGTGCCGGGCGGCGGGGCCTTGAAGATGCAGAAATTGATCATCGGCCACCACTCGCTCCGGATCAGCGCCGGAACCGCAAGTGGGGTCGAGTTGGTCGCGTCGGTGAAGAAGCGGGGGTGCGGTTCACAACGGATCGCCCATCCCGGCGGCGCGGCCAGATCAAGCGAGAGCTGATAGGAATAATAGTCCTCGCCAAAGGCGCGGAACGGCGGCCACATCGCCCCTTCCTCGGGCGGAGCCCCCCAATCCGCCTCCAGCACGACTTTGCCATCGACCGAGCGCACGCGAAGTTCCGGGTCGAAGGGATAGAGCAGTTCCACGCCGTAGCGCGCGCTCTCCGAAAAGGGGATACAGTGCCAGGGCTGCTCGTGACTGCCGTCGACGCGTTGTTCGGAGGCGCCCGCCCACCCGGGCACGGTGATGCGGATCTGCTGCGGATCGGAACGATCGCCATAGGATCGATAGCTGACAACGGGCACGCGACTTCTCCACCATTGGACTTTGCACTGTGTGGGTATTCAGACCGCAAATGAACACCCGATGAGCATGAAGCTGCTGCTTTCATCACAAGGCGCCAACAGGTGCATGCCGGAGCCCCTGCACGCACGGCGCGCCCAACCCACCGGCGATCAGTGCCCCAGGCTATAGAGGCGCTTGGCCCCGCTCCGACTTTATGCGTTGATCCAGCGCCTTGCGTGAACGCTCGACATAGGCGCGGCAGGCGCCGGGCTGGTTGTTGTATCGGCCTTTGCCCGCATTGTCGGGATGGGCCGAAATCAGGATATCGCAGGGCGTCGCGCTCATCGCGGCATAGCTGCTGCGGAAGCCGGCGATGATCGGGCGGGCGCGCGGTGCCGTATAACGATAATCGTCCGTCGAGACCGGATTCAGGCTGGAAGCGAAAACGATCATCCGGCACGCCCGCCCTTCGCAAGATTGCCAGCGCCAGCTCATGCTGCCCATCGTATGCCCCGGCGTCGCCAGTGCGGTGATGGTTGTGTTGCCCAGCCGCAAAGTCTGGCCGCCACGGATCACCTGCACCTTTGCAACCGCCGGCCAGGAGGAATTATAGCCACGCTGCGGATCATCCGGCGCCATGCGACCGGCCATCAGCCCTTGCGCGCCGCGCGGACTGGCAAGGACGGTGGCGCCGGTATCGCGCGCCAATGCTGCGATCCCGCCCGCATGGTCGAAATGGGGTTCGGTGCTCAGAATATATTTGATGTCACGCGGGCGAAAGCCAAGCCGCCTGACGTTGTTGAGGATGGCAGGCGCGGCCTGAGGCAGGGCGCCGTCGATCAGGATCAGGCCTGCGCCTGTATCAACCAAGGCAACACTCAGGCCGCCAAAGCCAACAAGGTAACTATTGCCAAAGATCTTCTCCGGCGGCGCCGGGGCCAGCCATTCGGCAGTATGGGAGCCGATGATCGGCTTTGTCAGCGGATCTTGAGCCGGTTGCGCCGATACGCTGATCGGGGCCAGCAGCGCCGCCAGCGCGCCCGCTATCCATGGTGTTCTCGACATTCGCAGGTCTCCTTCGCGGCAAAAACTGCGACAGGGGAGGTGCCGAAACAAAGCATCATTTCTCGACAGAGCCATGAGCTTGCTTCATACCTTGGCGATGCACCGCGCCCAGCTCCCCCTCAACGCCCTGCGCGCTTTCGAGGCGGCGGCGCGCCATCTCAACTTTACCCGCGCCGCGATTGAACTATGCGTCAGCCAGGGAGCCGTCAGCCATCAGGTCGCGCAATTGGAGCGGCGGCTTGGCACGCGTCTGTTCCATCGCCTGCCGCGTGGCCTTGCGCTGACCGATGATGGACAGGCGCTGGTGCCGGTGCTGGCCGACATGTTTGATCGGGTGGGCGCGGTTCTCGACCAATATGCGGACGGACGGTTTCGCGCCGTGCTCAACATCGGCGTGGTCGGCACCTTTGCAACCGGCTGGCTGCTCCACCGGCTGGATGGGTTCACGCGCGCCTGCCCTCACATCGACCTGCGGGTTTCGACCAACAACAATCGCGTCGACATCGCAGCCGAAGCACTCGATTTCGCAATCCGGTTCGGAGACGGCGCCTGGCATGGCACCTTTGCCGAACCCCTGTTCGAGGCCAGCCTGACCCCGCTGTGTGCGCCATCCATCGCCGCCCGCCTGAGCAGTCCGCGCGACCTCGCGCAGGAGGCGCTGCTGCGTTCGTATCGGCCCGATGAATGGCGCCGCTGGTTCGAGGCGGCGGGCAGCCCGCAACCCGTGTTGCGCGGCCCGGTGTTCGACAGTTCCGCCTTGATGGTCGCGGCGGCGGCCAATGGCTTGGGTGTGGCGCTGGCGCCCGCCGCCATGTTCACCCGCGAATTGATTGCCGAACGTCTGGTTCAGCCCTTCGACATTACGGTCGATGCCGGACGCTACTGGCTGACGCGGCTCCTCTCCCGCAAGGAAAGCGACGCCATGCGGTCCTTCCGCCATTGGCTGCTGCACGAAGCTGCCGCAGAAGCGCCAGTAGCTTCCAATTGATACATTCCAAGCGGTAGTTGGTTCACCTGCGCTTGGTGTACCTGAATTTGGATAAAGCGGCGATGGAGAGTTCCTTCTCTTCCCTCAAGACCGAACGGGACCGCAAGAAGATCTATCGGTCACACGAGAGCGCCAAGCCGCCACTGCTCAGCATATGGGAAGCGGAAAAAAGGGGGCATCTCATCAATTCACAGCGCTGCTCCAAGAGACCAGCGGCGCAGAACGCAACGAAATGCCCACAAACCCTTCAGTTGCCGGGATCAGCGGTCTTTATCGCCGGGCCAGCTCCAATGTGATCGGCCTGATCTTTGGCCTGGACACCCTCGGTAAAGGTGCTGTCGAGCTCTGGCAGCATGGTCTTGTTCCAGTCCTGCCACATCCCCGCCAGTCGAGCGAAGTCTTCAGGCCTGCGCTGCTTGAGGTTGGCTCGCTCCAGAGGATCATTCACGACATCGAAGAGATAGGTATTGTCCGCGATCTTCAGAAACTTGAGGTCGCCATCACGAACGGCGCGCTGATGATTGGCCTTATAGCGCCAATAAAGCGTCCGCTTGACGTCTGTGCCGCCTCGCAAGGACGGGAGGAGGTCCATGCCGTCCAGCGGATATTTTTCGTCCGGCCTGACCCCGGCGGCGGACAGCAAGGTTGCCACCCAGTCCATCGTGATGCTGACCTGATTGTTCGTCGTGCCCTGAGGCAGGCCGTTGGGCCAGGAAATGATCGAAGGCACACGCAGGCCCCCTTCGAGCAGCTCGGTCTTTTGCCCGCTGAACGGCCAGGTATCGGCAAAACGCTCGCCACCATTGTCGCTGGTGAACACGACGATAGTGTCTTCCCTCAGCTTGTGCGCATCAAGCGCCGACAGGATCCGGCCCACCTCGGCATCCATCGCCTCGATCATTTTGGCATAGGTTGCGTTGCTTCCGCCGTCCAGATCACGAAGGCCGGTCCCGCCGATGCGCTCTGATTCCGCCTGATCGCCGGGGCCTTCCCACGGCCAATGGGGAGCGTTGAAATGAACGCTCAGGAAGAAGGGCTTGTCCAAAGCCGCACTGCGCTCAATGAAGTCCGCAGCATGTTCGCCCAACTGGTTGGTCAGATAACCGGGGATCTTGACAGGCTCATCATTGCGCCAAAGATCGTCGTTGTCGCGTGAGCCCTTGTGCGAAAAATAATCGAGGGCGCCGCCCCGGAAGCCGAAGAATTCCTCGTAACCGCTTTTCAACGGACCGAAATCCGGCAGGCTCCCAAGATGCCACTTCCCCATCAGCGCCGTGCGATAGCCGGACGCTTTCAACATGGAAGGGAGCGTCGGGTGTTCGGGCGGCATTCCAATACCGGCACTGTCACCGGCAATGGGCTCTTCCAGCCCAACGCGCAGGCGGTATTGATAGCGCCCGGTGATCAGCGCGGTGCGAGTCGCCGAACACACTGCGGAATTGGCATAGGCCTGCAACTGCCTGACGCCCCGCTTGGCCAGACTGTCGATAGCAGGGGTTCGGACATCGGGCCTGCCGTAGCAACCGACATCCGCATAGCCCATGTCGTCGGCGAGAATGAACACGATGTTCGGGCGACGGCTCTTGCGGGCGGTCGCCCCAAAGCTGGCGGTTGAAACAGCGGACAAAGCGCCCAAGCCCGCTATAGCCCTGCGGCGCGTCGTGGTCATACCCATCATCTACTCCCAAAATCTGCCTTGATTGGTCAGGGGCGGCCGCTAGCCGCCCCCGAGCTGATCACATGTCGAAGCGAAGCCCCACGCGGAAGAAGCGGTCCACCAGGTCATAAGTGGTTGCCGACGCATCGAAGTAGCTTACGGCCGGAACATTGTTGTTGGCAATGTCGGCCGAGGTATAGGCCGCATCAATCACCCCGGCTCCGATATAGCGATGACGGAGCGAGAGGCCGAAGTGCTCATTGTCGAAGTTGGCCGAGTGGAAGCCCCGCCAACGCGTCGGCCCGTTACCCTGGCCGACTTCGCCTATGAGATCGTCAATCAGACCGTTGCCATTGATGTAATGCTTGCCCGTATAGTTCCAGAGGCCGCGAAGCGTAACCTGTCCATTGCCGAGACAGAAGCGGTAGCTGCCTTCGAAATCGACCCCTTCCATGACTTCCTGACGGAAATTCACGGGTTTTATGATCAACTGCTGGATCTGGTTGGCGCTGTCGCGAATGATGAAGCCGCAAAGCGCGGTATTGCCGGCATAGCAACGATCAACCAGTTGCTGATTGGTCAGCGTACCGATGGAACCATCGATCTTGATCCGGTAATAGTCCAGCGACAGGCTTAGACCGCGCATGTAATCAGGCTGGAAAACAATGCCGAAGGTTCGCGTGTCCGAGCGTTCGGGTTGAAGCCCCGTATTGCTGGACTGGATGCGCAACACCTGAACATTGACATTGTTGTTCGCCGGATCGCGAACCTGCTGGCTCGTCGACTGGCCGCCCAGGAAATACTCGTTCAGGTTGGGCGCGCGAATGTCGCGCGAGAAAGTTCCGCGCAGCTTGATGCCGTCGATAACGTCATAGACAAGGCCGGCCTTCCAGGTCGTGACCCATCCGCTGGTGCTGTAATCGGTGGCGCGGATCGCGGCGTTGAAATTGAGCGAGCGGCCGATCGGTGAGTCCTTGAAGATGGGAACGGCCACTTCGGCGAACCCTTCCTTCACGTCATACCCGCCCGACGACGGCTTGTAATTGCCGACCGCAATGATGTTCGCGGGCTGGGTTCCGCCCGGCACATAGGCGGGGTTCTGCATGAACTTCAGGCCATTATACTAAGGGCGCGAATCCACGCGGTCGACACTCCCGATGCTGGAGTAGGATCCGCTGACGACGATATGCCCGCGCCCGTCGGCGAACTTGGCCCGCCTGAAAGTTCGGCCTTGTATTCGGGTGCATCGCCATAGGCCGAGATGCCCGCCTGAGCCTGGCCCTTGATGCCGGTATAGTCAGTATCGAGAACAAGGTTGACGACGCCGGCCACAGCATCAGAACCCCACGCGGCCGAAGCACCGCCCGTCACGATGTCCACGCGCTTCAACAAGGCGGTTGGCAACAGGTTGAGAAAGCGGCAATACTCGCCTGCGGCGCGGCCTGGAGCGCCTTTTCGTCAACAACGGTGGTTGGCGTGGGAGCCTGAAACCCTCCCTTGGCAATCCGCAAGCCGGTGACCACGATGACCGCGTCCTGGGCGGAGGTATTCCTGTTGTTTTGCGGCCTGCGCGAAGGCGGCTTCGCACGCCATCACCTGAACCAATGCAACGCCAGCCAGCAGCAATGGCTTTTGCGCAAGGTTTCTCATGCTTTCTCCTCTCACTTTTATTGATGCCGTCAGAAGCGGCATTCTTTTTTCGCGCTTAGCCTTCACCCAACTGCGGCCCGGAATACGACGACCACGAGAGCCGTTATGCCGGGCGCGGAACCAGCCAGCCTGCGAGCTGAGGGCAATGGGATGGAGACCGACAGCCAAGCCCCTTGCCCGTTTTTCGGCGACGCTGTCAGCTCGGTTCAAGGACGCCTATATGGCTGGCGTGATCGAACTCGATCAGTTCGGCGCGGACGACGCGCCGCAGAAAGCCGAGAAGGTGGTGCTCGCCACCAAGCTGATCCGTTGGGTGGTTGATCGCGCGATCGTGTCGCCAGCCGACGAAAAGCCGAAATCGCCTTTCGAACGAAGGGCGATGAAGGTCGAGATCGTCGATGGACTGGATGCTCTGTTGAGCACGGCGACTGATCGCCTCATCACCACTCCCGTCAGGGAGGGTTGTGGTAGCGGAGGAGGGACTCGAACCCCCGACACGCGGATTATGATGACTTACACCGCACTCAAGCGTTGCGACTAATCACCTGAATTAGATGATTTTCTTTACCTAAATCAATTATCGAAAGTCGTCAATGACACAAATCTAGACACAGAGGTCCCAAGTATTGTTTGCACCTCTCATTACATTCTCTCCTCCTACCGATGTGAGCATCGGTTAACGCATATTCAAAAACGCTTAAAATAGGTCTTGGTATGTATCTGATGGTTGCCACCCTCATCGCAAAGCAGAAGATCGAATTTCTCGAGAGCACCGTCATCAGCACCTTCTACACTACGTTCGGGGCTAAAGTCTTTGTTCGCGATACGCCTTCGAACGAAAGTATAACATGATGGCACCTGAACGGTGAGGGGTAGGGCTTGCCATGTGGCACTGCCCGAACGTGGTCCGAGTAGCGCTCCATACGTTCGACATGATGTACAGATGGCTCGAGCGAGCAGGCAAGGCGCCCTGACAGAGTGGTAAACACATCTGCGGCATTGCCGGTCAGTAAATATCCAACCATCGCTCCGGATGCAGAAAAAGGAGCATAGCGGCAAGTCAAATACTGTTCGTTTACATCATGGACATAGGCGGCCACAGCTCTCGGTGTTTCCAGAACCTTTGCTTCTAATGGCCACATCACCCGGGGGTCTGCGCGGAAAACGAACGCGATGTCGTATTGAGGCGGCTGTGCTGGTGCGGGCAGTTTGGTTTCACGCTCATATGGCCCGTGTTGGACTGTGAAGGGTTCATCCCCTGACATGCTTTCCTGAATACAGCTTTCCAGCCGCTCGGTGATGCTGCGTTCAAGGTCACCGCCATCGAAGACCAGGCGCGTTTGTTCAAGCAGGTCGGAGCCTTCCCAGACCCGCCTCAACATTGTTCCTTCGCTGTTTTGCAACCACCGTGCAGCGCCAGTGACGAAAGCAGCATCAGCGGCAGGCTGAGTGCGGTTCCATGCAGGCAACTGTATCACAGGGCCCCAGGCCTTTCTGCCCCTCCCAACATGGAGAACAGGTCAGACGATACTTCGTCTGCATCGTTGAGTGCCGCAGAGCGCGTCCAATAACGAACCGCATCGGGCTTGAGAATGAAGATCGTCGGCACCTCGGCACTGCCAGCATAGACCCGCGCGACAAGTCCGGCGGCTTGGCGGCTGCCGGATTCCGCTCGGTAACGCTGCGCTGCCTTTTGCATTTCGGCCAGCAGCACCGGCGCGTCTGTCTCGACAAGTTCAGGAACGGGACAGTCCTCGTCCGTCAGCTCAAACGATATCAATCGGAAGGGAAGGGGCTCACTGCTTCTCGGGCAGAAAATCTTCGTCCGAATGCTCTTGTCGGCCCCGAAGCCTGCCTTGATGACTCTTATGAAGTATTCTGCATAGGCGCTGAGAACCGGCTCTTCTGTTCGGTCATTGGTGAACAAGGGGCCGGCCCCTGATCTGGTGGAACGCTGCCCGGGCCGCTCCTTTTTATTTCGGAAGTCCGCGATGTGGATGTCTACCATATCGTCAATCAGGACACGCTCGGCATCCTTCAATGCGAAGGCATCAAAAACCATCGTATCAAAGTCGGCTGGATTCCGGACAACATTGAGCTCACCAGCTTCGCGCGGCAACGGAACCTCCAATAGGTCCGCCTTCGTAGTCTCGGGTCGATAGCTCGCCATACGGCCGCTTGTCAGTTGCAAGAAATACGTTGCCAGTTTGCTGTTGTAAGTGAGACATGCGGCAGACAAAACATCTTGCTCGCCTGTGACGGTGACATAGCTCTGAGAGCATAGAATGCCGCTGTCCTCCGAAGAGCGCACAAGGCGGGCTTGGAAACGGCTGGTCTCTATCTGCCAACCCTGCTTGATGAGTAGCTGCGGTGATGAAAAGGCAGAGAAGTCAGTCGATGCTCTCCCATCGGCTCTCAAAATTCCGCCCTCCTCGCTCTCTCTAACAAACGGAACCCTGCGTGCATCGAGGTAAACCGGAGAGTCGAGAGGGAAGCTGCCAGCGCTAAACATTCGGCGATCACTAAAATTATCAAATACTTTCATGCGATTACCGAAGATAACGCCCTCACGAGAACTGGCGCGACGCTGCGCGATATGCGTGGCGAGGGTGGGCCATCGACGCAATTTGCGCAGAAGCTCGAGGTCGCGTGGTGTGCCCCACATGAGAGCTGTCCATACCAATGGCTCAGAAGCCGCAACTTCCGCGCTAATCCACCGATAATCCCCCGGCGCTACGGGGACCGATAGTTCCTGCACGGTTTCTGGCGGAGCCTTGGGGCTCACATAAGCGATACTGGCCTCCAGCGCGGGCGCTTGAGACCTCAGCACCACGATACACGAGGGCGACACCGACACTTTGCGCGTGTGACCCTTGCGCGCGAACGTCTGGAAACGCAGCGCCGAAAGATTGAAGACCGCCTCGACGCTGTGCGACGAAAACAGCTTCTGGCGAAACTCCTTTGCAGGCTTGCCAAGGTTGAAGAGGAGCGAAGCCGCAGACTGTATCAGCGCCAATCTTCCAGTGGGCTTCAGAAGCAGCGCCCCTTTGGCAAGAAACAGGCAGCCGATGTCCTTGTTCGCGACCGACCACGGGTGGTCTTCGTTCTCGCTCCACGCCAGAGCGTGATCCGTCAGCAAGTTTTTTCCCCAAGGAGCATTGCCGATGATGAGGTCGTACGCCTCCTCAAACATGTCGGTGTTTTGCGTGAGTGTTGTGAAACCCGGCCGCTCTTCGAAGAAGTCAGAACAGATCAGCCTCACGCCCCGCATTGCCGGGAAGTGAATCTCAGTCCAATAGCGGCGCGGCTCGATCTCGTCACACATAGCCAAGTAGAGGCTGAAGCAGGCGACCCTGACTGCATGGGGGTCCTTGTCCACTCCGAGCAAATTCTCTGTCAGCAACCGCCGCATGAGGTCGGCTGAAATGGCAGCGCGAGGATGGGCCCGCTTCCAGCGGTGTACAAGGCGCTGAAATGCTTTGACGAGAAAAATGCCCGAGCCGCACGCAGGATCGAGAATGCGCAAGTCCCAGGCATCGCCGCTCCACGGAAGAACCTGATCGAGTACGAAATCGACAAGGTATGACGGTGTGTAGAATATACCCTGTTCCGAGGCACGTTCCGTCACGAAGGTTTCGTAGATACTGCTGATAAATTCGAGTGGGATCACATCGAAGGCATAGAGCGGCCAAAGGCATCGCTGCCCCGACACCAGTACCATATCACCGCGCAGAAAGTTGGCGAGCAATTGAAGATGGTTGGAAGAAACCCGGGCGCGCTCGGTTTCCCATCCCGCTGCGCGTTGCTCTGCGGTCGCGCCCTTGCCGGGAAACAGGTCGCCATTGAAGCGGAGGTTCAACCAATCAAAAAGGCTATAGGTGTCGTCGTAATTCTCGAGGATCTCTGGCAATGAAGCGTATTCACGCGACATGATCCCCTGCTTGTGCAACTCGGCCAGTTTCGTTGCGTCTAGGGCAGCAGCGCCATCGGCATCTCGCCTGTCGAGCAGAAACTGAACGAAAATCACGCGCGCAAGCAGATCGTGACTGACATCATCGTCTGTCAGGCCGGTCTTGCGCAACTGGTCTCGGATTTCCCCGAGGTTTTGTAACAGCATTTGGTCCGCGCGACCATCGCGACGGAAGCGTGGCGCATACATCGCCAAAAACTGCCCTGAGACGAGGTTCAGCCAATGGAGCGCGCGCGCAGCGCTCGCTTCGAGTGTCCCGGTTGCTGAAACCTGGAGATCAGATGCACCGACAGCATGAACCAGCCTTCGCTCGACGGAGGCATCGTCAACCGGCGCCTCGCAGCAACTCCAAACCCGCACGATATCGGGCTCAACCGTAATGAGCACGGGGCAGTGCGAAAAATTCCAGGCAAGCCGATGCAACTCGGTCAGGAAACCGTCGGCTGCCTTACCACCGATTTCGACGACCAGAGCCATTGGAGCTTCCGTCGCATCGTCACTCGGATTGGCCGCAAGCACTCCGATCCTGCATTCCATGTCCGGTGCGAAACGAGCAAGGGCACTGCCGATCTTGTTTTGAGCCAAGTCTGCAAAAGTGGCAGGGCCTGCGCCCGGAGGAGACAGTACCTCCGGTCTATCGGGCCAGCCAAGTGCGCTGGCCACGCTTTGCAGGTTTAAGGGCTCAGCCAACGTCATCGGCCAAGGTCCAATTGTTCCTGGGGATCGCCTCCAAACCTGCCCGGTTTGGCCCGGCCTCGTGACCGTTTTGCCAATGGCACTGCTCTGGCGAGCGCGGCTTCGTTGGGAATTTCATGCTTTTTCAGTTCAGCCAGCAGAGCAGCGATAAGGCCAAGGTGCGTGGGCACCTCGCCATGGCTTGCGTAATTGGAGATGGAATTGGGGCGCATACCTACGAGCCCCGCAAATGCGCGGATCGTCAGGGCAGCCTTGTCAAGTTCCGCGATAAAATCGGTGTATGTCACGACCGCCTCCCCGGAACACACAAATTTCTGTGTAGATGCACATTAAATGCTGTGTTGTAAAGTGGTGCGATCTTTCAGCTTGAAGGCAAGGTGACACAGGGCAAGATCGAGCGCTGGCATCAGACCTTGAAAAATCGCATCCTGCTGGAAAATTACTTCCTGCCCGGTGACCTCGAAAACCAGATCGAAGCTTTTATCGAGCACTACAACCACCAGCGCTGTCATGAGAGCCTGAATAACGTGACGCCTGCTGATACCTAATTCGGCAGGGCTTCAGCTAACTTCGCCGACCATGCGTCTGTTCGCGCTCGCGCCTCGAACGGCGTGTTTGGCGGCGTACGACGCCCCGATTTCTACCAGAGCGCTCGAGTATCGATCCATCTGCGCACCTCCGCGATTTTAAACCTTGGGCGAGGCACGCACCCACGCGAAAGATCATATTCTATTGGAAAGCCCGAGGGCCGGACGCGGCGAAACCGGTCCAACGTTCTCCGCGAAACGCCCGCAAGAGCAGCAAATTCATCTGCGGTTATCAATGGTTCCATTGGTATATCCCGACCAGATTTTCCCATGTCATGTCCTCCCGCGTCGCGAGAAACCCTTGTCACTTTCAAGAAACGCCGTGAGCATCGCAGGAAGAAGATCGACCACAGCGTCCTCCTGCCCATAGGCCTCAGCATAGGCCGCCGCATAATCCAGCAACCGCCGATGAAGATCAGGCATGATGCTAATCGTCAGCTTCACAGGCGTGCGATCAGGTAGTTTGCCAAGTTTGAGATCGACCATGATTACCTCCCTTCCCGGCCCCAAGGGCGCATGACGATGTCCTTGTGCACCACCACGCGCAGCGGCCAACCCGGCCGAACGGTGATGGTGGGTTGAATATTGAGCGCCTGACGCACGATCTGATCGCCCGCCCGCGAGGCGCTTTGCTGGGTGGACTGGCGGATGGCACGCAGCAGATCGCTCTCGTCATTGCCGAAGCTCAGCTGGGTTCCAACGCCCAGCAGGCTGGAGAGCACCACACCCTTGATAAGCTGCCAGCTATGCAGATCGACTTTGTCGGCAAGGCCCGCATAGCCCGCCGTGTCCGTGGCTGGCACATTGTCGATCTTGACCGAAGAACCATCGGGCAGGATGATCCGCTGCCACACCAGCAAGGCCCGCTTCTGCCCATAGGCCACGACGCTGTCATAGCTGCCGATCAGCCGCGCACCTTGCGGCAGAAGCAGATAGCGCCCGGTGGCCGTATCATAGACATTCTGGGTGACCTGCGCGCTCACCAGCCCCGGCAGATCAGAATTGACGCCGGTGATCAGACTGGCGGCGATCACCGTGCCCGCCATCAGCGTATAGGGTGATGGCAGTGCCACCACCGCATGCGGATTGAGATCGCTCTTGTCATTGGTGGCTGCGACAAAATCGGCCTTGCGCTGCTGCTGCCCGGGGTCGTGTTCGGGATCGAGCACCATACGCCCGGGCCGAGCATCCTGCGCGGCGTCGCCAGCCCCGGCGACTGATACGGGCATGGCAGCAGGGATTCCTGTCCCCTGCCCTGCCTGCGTGCCGCCCGCCATCTGCATCATGACACCGGATTCCCGCGCGGCCCTCACCTCCTCACCGCGACGCTGACGCTCGGCAGCCAAAGCCTGATCCCTCTGCGAGGGCGAGGGCGCGCCCGCCACCGAAACCGCGACTGCCGCCCGCTGCTGATCCAGGATCGGCTTGCCCAGATCGCCCGGCAATGGCGGCCCAAGCTTCGGCACTTCCCCATAGGTTTTGGGCGCATTGGCCAGCAATTCACCGCTCGGCCTGGGCGCGCTCGCCGGACTCGTATTATCATCGCCCCCGACGATCATATGCGGCATGCTCGGCTGCAACCCGATCCAGGCCACCGCGCCGATGCCGATCATCGCGACCGCAGCGATACCGATGATCAGTTCCTTCCTGAAACGCACCACACCGCGTGGCCGCCCGCGCAGAACCAGACTTTCCGGATCGAGCTTGCGCGGTGCTTCGGCCTGAGACGTCTCCTGAACCGCTTCGGCCTGCGGCTCGCCGTTTGGCGTCTCGCTCATGACACCCTCCCGCCACCGTGGCGCCCTGCCTCGGGCGCACCGCGCGTGATCCGCACCACTGCCTGCTGCTTGCCGCCCAGCCGCAATTCGGCGGCGCCAAACAGCCGGTCCACGACATAGAAGCGGCCCATCATCCGGTAATTGACAAGTTCGGCCTCGCCCTTCTCGCCGATCACGAAGAGCGGCGGCGCCTCACCCGTACCGATGCCGG
The DNA here is from genome assembly GCF_001898925.1 of Novosphingobium sp. 63-713. Classification (NCBI taxonomy): domain Bacteria; kingdom Pseudomonadati; phylum Pseudomonadota; class Alphaproteobacteria; order Sphingomonadales; family Sphingomonadaceae; genus Novosphingobium; species Novosphingobium sp. 63-713. Next base: position 30,568 of record NZ_MKVS01000028.1, on the reverse strand, counting down.
CCGGAAATTCGATAAAGGTCTGCCGCCCATCGTCAAAGGCACGCAAGGGACGCCATGCTGGCGCATCGCCGGTCATCACATAGGCAAAACTCAGGCGCTGAATATCCAGCCCCGTCGCCACCGGCGCGATGGCCTTATCCTCGGCCTCCTTGCGCCTGATCGCCAGCAATTCATCGGCAGGATAGGTCCAGGACAGACCCGCCATCGCCGTGCCCGGCGTGCTGGTGAGTTGCAGATGATAGGTCCGCCGATCGGTCGCGATGACAAGATTGGTCGCCAGCCCCGCCGAGAAGGGTTTGACAAGAATATGAACCCGTTTGCCCTCACCTGCTCCGCTGCTGGTATCCCCAACGGTCCAGCGCGCCGTATCGCCCGCCGCGATCGAGGTGATGGTCTCGCCCGGTTGCAGGATGATGTCGCTCACCCGGCCCGGGGATGTGAGCAGATGATAGAGCACACCATCGCTCCAGGCATAGACCTGCAGGGCATTCATGAAGCCCTGAACCTGCGGTTCCTGCATCGCATTCTGGTTCGCGGCCTGCACCCGCCATTCGGCAGGCGTGAGACGTGGCTTCGCGCGGCGATGAGGCCGGGTGATAGTAGGCTTGGCGGGCATGGCTGGCGCAGCCAATGGAGCAGGTGCGGCTTTAGTAGCCGCTGGCTTGAGAGCAGGCTTTGGAGCCCCTGTCGCCTGCGTCGCCGCGGTGGCCGCCTGCGTTGGAGTGGGCTTTGGCGGAGCAGCGGGATTAGGAGAGGCCGCCATGGCCGCAGCGGCACCGGCAAGCAGGCTTGCCACAAGGAACAAGGTCTTCATGGACGGTTCTCCGTTTGAGAGGGCGTGGTGGCCGGGGTGGTCGCATCGGGCTGCGCGGTCGGGGCCGGGAAGCGAGGATTGGCAGCAGGCGCGGCAGGATTGCCGGGGGCCGGACGATCCGCCGCGCTGTCGAGTTCGCGGCTCCAGTCGATGGCATCGACATAGAGGCCGAGCGGGTTCTTGCGCAGAATGTCGGCCTGCTTGGGGGGTTTGAGCGCCACTGAAACCATCGCGGTCCAGCGCGTGCTGCCCACAAGGCTGCCGCGCTCATAGGTGGTTTCGGTCCATTTGACCTGAAACGAGCGATCCGAGGCCCTAACCACGCTGGTCACCTCGACCGATACGGTCTTCTCGCCCGCCCTGGCGAAGGGATCATCGGCGCGGGCATAGTCGCCAAGGAACAGCGCGCCGCGCGGCGAGACAAAATCATAGGCCTGAAGCCAGTCGCCCCGCATCAGCACCGGATCGAGCGAGCGCGAACGGACATCCTTGATGAAGCGGGCAAGGAACCATGCGATCTGCGGATCACTGGGCTGATAGGCGCTCTGCGCCAGCGTAACCGCGCGCGCCTCGCCCAGGCGATCGACCTCGACCACATAGGGCACGACCCGGCTTTGCAGCGATTGCCAGACCAGTGCTATGGCAAGGCCGCCGGCCAAAGTCAGCGTGCCAAAGGCCATAAGGCGCCAGTTGGCCGCCTGCACGCGGGCATTGCCGATCCGCTCATCCCAGAGCTGGCCGGCCTTGTGATAGGGAGTTTCGGCTTGCGGTGTCTGTCCGTAACGCTGGACCGCGCGTTTGAACGGCATCATGTCAGTCCTCCTTTTCCTTGATGTCGGGATGGGCGCCCGCACCGCCGCGGTCGCCCGATTGCAGCGCATGGGTGATCATCTGCCGGCGATGACGAGCGTTCTGGCGGGATTGCAGCTTGCGCGCCCAAACGGGCGTGGCATCATTGTTGCCCTGGGCAGCGGCGTCGCCCGGCACGCCGCCGGATTGGCCTTGAGCAGGGGTGACCGAAGGGCCTGATGCAGCCTCGCCGTCCCTATTGGTGCCCGAGGCGCCCTCGCCCTGCCCCGTAGCCCCTCCGGCCATCCTGCTGCGCGCGGCATTGTAGATGCCGCGCAGCCCGGCGCCGACGGTGCCGGCACCCGTTTCCTGCTGGCCGGTGCGGTAGGCTGAGGCGGTGGCCGACCCCATCGACGTGCCCGCGCGGACCGCGCCCAGACCAGCTCCCGCCAGCCCCCGCGCCGCGCCGATACCGGTACCTGCGGTCGCAGCAAGGCCACCCGCCGCCAGCGCGCCGGTGGCCATCGCCGATCCGGCGCCAAGCTGCGGCGCCCCGGCGACGAGACCGCTCGCAATGGTGGGACCGAAGATGCCAAGGCCCAGCAAAGCAAGGCTGGCGAGCACAAGGCTCATCGCCTGCGCTATATCGGGCTCCTGCCCCTGAAGCGCATTGGTGAACTGCCCGAAATAGGTCGAGCCGATGCCGACGATGACGGCGAGCACCATAACCTTGATCCCCGAGGTGACCACATTGCCCAGCACGCGCTCGGCGAGGAAATTGGTGCGGTTCCACAGGGCAAAGGGCACAAGGATGAAACCCGCCAGCCCTGTGAGTTTGAATTCGAGGATGGTGATGAAGAGCTGCACCGCCAGAATGAAGAAGGCGAGGATCACGATGGCCCAGGCGATCAGCAGCACGACGATGGTCAGGAAATTGTCGAAGAAGCTGGTGAAGCCCAGCATCTCGCTGGCCTGATTGAGCAAAGGCCAGGCCGCCGAGAAACCGGTGCCCGCCAGCTTGCCGGGCTTGAGCAGGTCGCTCGCTGCCATGGTGCCGCCCCCGGCGGTGATCCCGGCCTGAGCAAAGCTCTTGAAGATGATGGTCGAGAGCGCGGAGAAGTGGCCGATAATATAGGCAAAGGCGCCGACATAGAGGATCTTGCGCAGGAAGCGCGCGAGCACATCATCCTCACCGCCCAGCGCCCAGAACAGCCCGGCCAGCGTAACATCGATACCGATCAGCACCGTGCTCAGCGCATGGACATCTCCGCCCAGCAGACCAAAGCCGCTGTCGAGATAGGTCGAGAAGCCGCTCAGAAAATCGTCGATGATGTTGAGATTGTTCATGGCGCTTATGTCCTGATTTGTCCTGATGTGTCCTGACGGGAGGGAGAAGCGTGGCTGGCAAAGAGGCCGCGGGGTCCGGGGAGCATCGGGAACAGACCCCGCGACAAGGCGGACGGTGGGGGGAGGCTAAGCCCGCCGCCCTGCGGTCGGCCTCTTTGGGGCCGACTTCATAGATGCTGCCCTCATGGCGTGTAGGCTGTGCCGGATCCGAGGAATTTGGCGGTCGCGCCCTGCGCATCGGATTGCGACTGGGTGCGATTGGCCCGGTCGATGGCCTCGGCACGGAACTGCGCGGCCATCATCGCCTGGAGCTGGAGCTGCTGTTTGGCGATGAGCGCGAGCAGTTGGTTGGTCGCCTGCGTTGCTTGCAAGGCGCCCTGCGCGCTCTGGCTGCGGCTCGAAAGGGCCGAGAGATTGACCGTGTCTGAAGCGATGTTCTCGGTGATCTGCGCCTGCACGGTCATCGTCTGCTGGAAGGCCGCCATCGAGCTGCTGAGCCGGGCGCGCGCCGCCGTCACCTGCTGGCTGTTGGTCAGGGCCTGATTGAAACTTGTTGGGAACATCGCCTTGAACTGACTGTCGAGGTTGGCGACCCTGAACTCGATGCTCTGGGCCTGCGCCATCAGCTGGTTCACCTGAGTCAGGGTCTGGCCAATGGCCGAGAGCTCGGGGAAAGAGACGGTCGAGAGGTTTTTGGCCTGATTGATCAGGCTCTGCGCCTGATTTTGCAGCATGGTGATCTGGTTGTTGATCTGCTGAAGCGTGCGCGCAGCGGTCAGGATGTTCTGGCTGTAATTGCTGGGGTCAAAGACCGTCCATTGCGCCTGAACCGGCCGGGTCATCAGCATAGCGGCGCTCGCCAGCATGGTGGTCGCGGTGATGAGCCAGGGTTTGAGGCGGGGTTTGAGGTAGCTCCTGAAGTGGAGTTTGACGCGAGGCCGGGGCGAAACAGAAGACATGGGACTTCTCCTTTGCGTTGGTGCGTGTTGGGGAATGATGGTCAGGAGGCGGCGTGCTCCTTGAGCAGGTCAGCGGCCCAGGGCAGGCCCCGTTCGGCCAGAAAACGGGCGGCAAAGTCGGATCGGGGATGCTCGGCCAGCAGGCGATCGATCAGCCGCTGGGTGACGGGATCGGCGGAACCGACCAGCGCCAGCGCAACCGGCCCCAGCCCCAGTTCGAACAGGCGATTGCCGCGCGAGGATTGCAGGTAATAATGCCGTTTGGGCGTGGCCCGGCTGATCAGCTCGATCTGGCGGCTGTTAAGACCGAAGCGTTCGTAGCTGGCCCGGCTCTGCGGCTCGATGGCGCGGTCATTAGGCAGCAGGATGCGCTGAGGACAGCTTTCGATGATGGCAGGCGCGATGGTGCTTTGCGCGATATCGGCCAGGCTCTGGGTCGCAAAGATGACTGAGACATTCTTTTTGCGCAGCACCTTGAGCCATTCGCGGATCCGCGCGGCAAACAGCGGGTGGTCGAGAAAGACCCATGCCTCATCGAGGATCAGCAGCGTCGGCCGCCCGGTGAAACGGGCCTCGAGCCGGTGGAAGAGATAGGTCAGCACCGGCGCGATGGCGCCTGCCTGCCCCATCAGCGCCTCGGTCTCGAAACATTGCAGATCGCTGAGCGCGAGATCGTCGCGCGCGGCATCGAGCAGGCCGCCGAAAGGCCCCTCCAGCGTATAGGGCGAGAGGGCCGAACGCAGCATGGATGACTGGAGCAACATGGTAAGCCCGGTCATGGTGCGCTCGGATGCAGGCGCGCCGGCAAGGCTGGTGAGCGCCGACCAGACCATGTCCTTGATCTCGGGCGTCACCAGCACTTTCTCGTGAGCCAGCAGCGCGCCGATCCATTGCGCCGCCCATACCCGTTCGTCCGAACGGGTGATATGGCGCAGCGGCTGGAAGGCGATGGTGCCCTCCCCGCTTTCGTTGCTCTCATCGACAACGCCCAGCCCCAGCGCATGATGCGATCCGCCGCAGGCCAGCACGGCGGCGCGCGCGGACAGGCCCTTGTCGAACATATAGATCTGACTGTCGGGATAGCGGCGGAATTGCAGGGCGATGAGGCCGAGCAGCACCGATTTGCCCGCCCCGCTCGGTCCGGCAATCATCATATGGCCCAGATCGCCGACATGGGTGGACAGGCGGAACGGCGTCGATCCGCTGGTGCGGGCCTGCAGCAAAGGTGGCCCCGCCAGATGTTCATTGCGCGCCGGTCCTGCCCAGACTGAGGAAAGCGGCATCAGATGAGCAAGGTTGAGCGTATGGACCAACGGCTGCCGGACATTGGCATAGACCTGTCCCGGCAGGCTGGAGAGCCACGCCTCGACGGCATTCATGCCCTCGCGGATGCAGGTAAAGCCCAGACCGTTGACGATGCGTTCGACCGTGCGGAGCTTGTCCTCGACGCGTTTGCGGTCACTGTCCATCACGGTGATCGTGGTGGTGAGATAGCCGAAGGCGACATGATCGCCGCCCAGCGCCTGAAGCGCGAGATCGGCATCGACCATCTTGTTGTCAGCGTCGCTGTCCATCAATTGCGCGGGCTGGTTGTACATCACCTCGCGCAGCATGGCGGTGACCGACTTGCGCTTGTTGAACCATTGTCGCCGCAGCTTTGTCAGCGCCTTGGTCGCCTCGGTCTTGTCGAGGGCGATAAAGCGGGTGACCCAGCGATAGGCAAAGTCCTGGTGGTTGAGCGCATCGAGCATGCCAGGCTGGCTGCTGCCGGGAAAACCGAGGATGGTGACCACGCGCAGATGCGTCTCGCCCAGCATTGGTTCGAGCCCGCCGGTGAGCGGCGTATCGGCGAGCAATCCGTCGAGATAGATCGGCACTTCGGGGACCGCGACCAGGTGCTGCCGGGGCGATATCGTGCCATGGAGATAGGTCAGCGTCTCGGCATCATCGAGCGCGGCAATCTCGGGCATAAAGCCGGCCAGCAGATCGAGCACGCGCGACACTTCGGCCTCGAACCGGGCAAGGCCCTGGCGCCAGTCACGCCCGGCACTCTCCTCGGGGCGTTCGAGCAGCACCTGCCCTGCCCGGTCGATCTGATCGGGCGCAGGCAGGAAGGTCAGGGTCAGATAGGTCCGGCTCTCGAAATGGCTGCCTTCAGCCTCGAAACCGGCACGCCTTTCCTCATCGACCAGCCATGAGGCGGCATCGGGGAAGCTGCCCTGCGGATAGGACAGGGCCTCGCGGCGCTGCGCCTCGATATGAAGCGCCCAGCCCGAGCCGAAGCGGCGCAGCACATTGTTGGCCCGTGCCGAGATCGAGACCAGTTCGGCCGGTGTTGCTGATTCCAGATCCGGCCCGCGAAAGCGCAGGGTCTTCTGGAAGCTGCCATCCTTGTTGAGCAACACCCCCGGCGCGACCAGCGCGGCCCACGGCAGGTGATCGGCGAGCCGGTCAGCCCGGCTGCGATATTCGCGCAGATTCAGCATGAGAAATATCCTCGCTGGCGAAGGTGGCGCATCAGCACGGCGGCAAAATCGGGATCGTGCCGCGCGGCAAAGACCGCGAGCGTGTGGCCCAGAGCCCATGCGACCAGTCCCGCGATCCATTGCTGGAGGCCGAGGCCCAGCGCGGCAGCCAGCGTCCCATTGACGATGGCCAGCCCGCGCGGAGCCCCGCCCAGCAATATAGGCTGCGTCAGCGACCGATGGATCGGCGCCTCGAACCCTTCGGGATGGGTGTCGGCATCGCTCACCCGACCAGCGCTCCGCCGCCGAAGCTGAAGAAGGAGAGGAAGAAGCTGGAAGCGGCAAAGGCAATGGACAGGCCAAAGACGATCTGGATCAACCGCCGGAAACCGCCCGCCGTCTCGCCAAAGGCCAGCGTCAGACCGGTGGTGATGATGATCATCACTGCGATGATCTTGGCGACCGGGCCCTGCACGGATTCGAGAATATTGTTGAGCGGGGTCTCCCAGGGCATGCCGGTGCCCGAGGCCAGAGCGGGATCGGCGAGCAGCAGCGAGACAGCAAGCGCCGCGCCGGGCAGGAAGGCAGCGCGCAGGTTGAAGGCATGCGATGAGGTCATGACTTATCTCCTTGGTTTGGGATGGCAGGCTGGGGTGGAAGGTCTCGCGCGAGTGCGGCGAGGTCGTAGGCGCCGTCGGGCCGCAGCCCATGGACGCGCAGGACGGTTTCGACGCGGCGAGCATGGCCGCGCCCTGAAATGAAGATGATGAGGTCGATCGCCTCGGCAATGAGCGCGCGCGGCACCGTGGCGACGCTTTCCTGCACCAGTTGCTCGATGCGGTTGAGCGCCGATGCCGCGCTATTGGCATGGACCGTGGCGATGCCGCCGGGGTGCCCGGTGTTCCAGGCCTTGAGCATATCGAGCGCTTCGGCGCCCCTGATCTCGCCCACGATGATCCGGTCGGGGCGCAGGCGCAGCGTCGAGCGCACCAGATCGGCCATCGTGACATGACCCGCGCGGGTGCGCAGCGCGACCGTGTCGGCGGCTGCGCATTGCAGCTCGCGCGTGTCCTCAATGAGGATCACCCGTTCCTCAAGATGGGCCATCTCGGCGAGCAACGCATTGACAAGCGTGGTCTTGCCCGAACTCGTTCCGCCCACGACCAGGATGTTGCGGCGCTCGGCCACGGCATGGGCCATTGTCCGGGCCATGGCCTCATCCATGATGCCGTCGCGGGCATAGTCGGCGAGGCGATGGATCCTTGCCGCCGGTTTGCGGATTGCAAAGCAGGGCGCCTGCGTCACCGGAGGGAGCAGGCCTTCAAAGCGCTCGCCCGCGCCTTCGCCATGGGGCGGCAGTTCGGCCGAGACGATGGGGGCGTCGGCATGGACTTCACCGCGCGCGTGGCTGCCGACCAGGCGGATGATACGTTCAGTTTGACCCGGATCGCACAGGATGCCGGTATCGACGCGCCCCTGCCCCAGCCGGTCGAGCCAGAGGCGGCCATCGGGGTTGACCATGATCTCGACCACCAGAGGATCGGTCAGAGCATCGGCGATGGCGGGGCCCATCGCGCTGCGCAGCATGGCGCGGCGGCGCCGGGCGGCGATATCGGTGACGGTGCCAGTGGCATGATCAATGCCTGCGCCGGTCATGACCGTTTGTCCTCACAGCGGTCGCCGTCTTTGGCGTTAGGTGCGAGTGTGCGGGCATTGCCGGCCATTTGCCGCCCGACCTGCGCTACGAAGGCCTCGAAGCGGTCGCGGCCAACCGCCCTGCCCGCGATATCGGCTTCCGGCAGGGGTGCTGTCACGGTCAATTGGTAGCGGATGAAAAGTGCAAGGCTTTCAAGAAGCACATCAATGTCACGCCGGGCGCCCGCAATCTCGCGCGACATGCGGTCGAGCCGGGGCTTGAGAAGGTCATCAATCTCACGCGTCGCCTTGCGGGCCAGCCAGTCACGCAGCGCGTCATTGACCAGACGGCTCATATTGCCGCCGGGACCAGCCGCGATTGCCTTCATCGCCTCGCTGACCTCCCGGTCGAAATAGAGGTTGTGGCGGATGTTGAGGGGGCGCTTCACAGCCCGAGAACCTGCGTATGAGGGTTGCTCTCATCGAAGCCATAGCTACGGGAAGCCGTCAGGCTCTGGGCCTGATCCATCGCCTGCTTGTCGGCCGGAGCATTTTCATCATCCGTCTGAAGCTCGGCCTCACGAGGATCGGCAGCGGCAGACTCACGCACGGGCTGCTGAGGCAGGCCAGGTTGCTGAGCCTGCTCAACACCGCCATCTTCGCCAGTGCTTTCTTCTTCCTCAACCGGGTGAAGGCGAACATCCGTGCCCCGGATCTGGCCAGCCCAATCATTCGCCCGAAGAGGCGGGCGGTCCACATACAGCCCCGGCTTCTGTTCAGGCGCCGCCAAGAGCCGTTCGGTGAAATTGGGATCAAGGAAGTAGCGGAGCTTGGTCGCCCGGATCGGTGCCAGACCGGAAATCAGGACCAGTTCGTCGCGCTGCGGAAGCTGCATCACCTCGCCCGGCGTCAAAAGCTGGCGGGCGGTTTCCTGACGGCTGACCATGACATGAGCCAGCCAGGGCGCGAGCCGGTGACCGGCGTAATTGCGCATGGCGCGCTGCTCGGTCGCCGTACCCAATGCATCGGACAGTCGCTTTGCGGTGCGTTCGTCATTGGTGGCAAAGGCGACCCGGACATGGCAATTGTCGAGGATAGCGTTGTGCTCGCCGTAAGCCTTCTCGATCTGGTTGAGGCTCTGAGCAATCAGGAAGGCACGGATGCCATATCCCGCCATGAAAGCGAGACTGGTCTCGAAGAAATCAAGGCGGCCCAGCGCCGGGAACTCGTCGAGCATCATGAGCAGCTTGTGCCTACGCTCTCCTGCCCCCGACTGATCGAGGTTCTCGGTCAGTCGGCGACCGATCTGGTTGAGGATCAGGCGGATCAGCGGCTTGGTGCGGCTGATGTCCGAAGGCGGGATCACCAGATAGACCGACAGCGGCCGGTTGCCCTCGACCAGATCAGCGATCCGCCAGTCGCAGCGAGAAGTGACCTCGGCGATAGTGGGATCGCGGTAGAGGCCGAGGAACGACATGGCAGTCGAAAGAACACCGGAACGCTCATTCGGACTTTTGTTGAGCAACTCGCGCGCTGCAGAGGCAACAACGGGATGGACCTGCGGATTGGCCTCATCGCCCAGATGGTTGGTCGTCATCATCCGACGCAGCGTCGCGACAAAGCTGCGCTGAGGGTCGGAGAGGAAAGTTGCGACGCGAGCGAGCGTCTTCTCCTCTTCGGCATAAAGGACATGGAGGATAGCGCCGACCAGCAGCGAATGGCTGGTCTTCTCCCAATGGTTGCGGCGTTCCAGCGCGCCTTCGGGATCGACCAGGATGTCCGCGATGTTCTGAACATCACGCACCTCGTCAATGCCGCGCCGTACCTCGAGCAGCGGATTGTAATGGGCCGAAGCCATATCGGTCGGGTTGAATTGCAGGCAGTGCGAGAATTGCCCCCGCCATCCGGCCGTTATCGTCCAGTTCTCACCCTTGATGTCATGCACGACCGTCGAGCCGGTCCATGACAGCAGCGTCGGCACGACGAGGCCCACACCTTTGCCCGATCGCGTCGGCGCGAAGGCCATGACATGCTCAGGGCCATCGTGACGGAGATATTGCTCGCCCATCGTGCCCAGCATGATGCCCTGATCGCCGAACAGGCCTGCCCGCCGAATATCGCGGCGACTTGCCCAACGGGCCGAACCATAGGTGGTGACCTTATTGGACTGGCGAGCGCGCCAGAGCGATCCGAAGACGGCGGTCAGGAAGCCGAGAAATCCGCTGGTGCCTGCCAGCATGCCCGCCCTGGCGAAAACATGCGGCGCATAGGCATCGAAATGATACCACCAGTCGAACAGAGCCCATGGGTAATAAACCGGCCAATGCCGCAGCACGAACCATGGCAGGCCCAGTTCCGGCTGATAGGCCAACATGGCAGCCGCCCATTGGGTTGACGCCCAGACGCCCGCGATCACGATCGCGAAGACAATAAGGATCTGGCCGATCAGCAGCTTGGTCGGGGTCATGTGAGCCTCCCGCCCGCCGAAGGGGTTCGGCGGGGACAGGCCTAGACTCCGCGACATTCGCCTGATCGGGAATGGCGCTCTCGGGGTCTCTCGGGGTCGTTCGGGATCAGTTGCGGGCTGAAATTGTCATTCCGGGGCGCATATCAACACCACGCTCAGGATTATCAGATCCCGGCGGTTTCCCTGAGCGTCTCGAGTCTTTCCCGGGAAATGGCTTCGACCACGTCGCGCAATCTGTGGACGCTTGCGGTCAGGGCTTCCAGATCGTCGAGGCCGATCTCGAAGCTTTCCGAATAGCGCGCCTCGACATAGGCCCGCTTGAGCAACTCGAAGCGGCGGCGGTCAATCCGTTGGACTCGGGGCCATGCTTCAATCAGGCGTGGCTCATTGTCTTCGGAAAGCGAGCGCAGGAATTTGATATTGTGAGACCGAGGGAAATAGAGCGTTCGGACAAGGAGAAAACAGGCATAGGCCGTCTCGGCGGCCTGATGCAGATTGAACGCCGCCTTGTTAAGCCAATCTCTGTCGGTTCCTTCGGCCAAAGCCAACTCCGACATCCGAAGCCAATTTTGTACCGATATTAGATTTTTCTGAAGGTACCCAGCAGCCATCTCGTAAGCATCAGCAGGCGTCAGCGGCTTCGGAGTTGCCAGCGAATGGCCGGGAAGATCGTAAAGCTCGATCCCGTCCCGGGCGATATCGACCCAAAAATACTCCCCTCGCCCAAGCGCCTGATTCACTTCCTGCAGGCTGTGAACGATGATGTTGACCGGTCGGCCAATAGCTTGCTCTCGAAGGATCCTGTCCTCGGCGATATACCAATAATCGGCGATATCCGTCAGGTTGGGATGGCTGACGATGATCAGCAGGTCAAAATCGGACTGGTAGCCGTTCTCCGGCTCATCCACCCAATCATTGCGCGCATAGCTGCCGAAAAGAATGATCTTGAGGATGCGTCCGTTTTTGCGCCATGGCTGGCTGCCGCCATCAACGGCCTTCGCAAATTCCTCCATCAGGATTTGCTTTACCAGTTCCAGTTCGGTTTGCTGGATCTGAGGCAGATGATCGACGTCGCTACGCATGCGACAGATTCTTGCTCTAATTCATGCAATTGGCAAGCCCGGCGACACAGATGGGTTCTTTTTATAATCAGCCGACAGTCGTCTTCGCCACCAGTTGGTGGACCACTGCGGAAATATCGCCGACAAACACCGCATTAAGCTTTCCCGACCGTGGCCGCCTGTTTATCAGCCGCTTTTGATGACATTTCCTTCAGACGTCCTTGATCGCGCAGAACAACTCCTGAGCGCCCATCCGGATTTTCGAGTGCTTCGTCGCCTGTGCGCCGTAGATCGATTCTATGCAGAGCCGCCGCAAGGCCAGATGCGCGTTGGCGTTGCCATCGATGTCGAGACAACAGGGCTCGATCAGGAAAGCGATCGTATTATCGAACTTGCGGTTCAACGCTTTCGCTTCGATGCTCTGGGACGCATCACTCAGGTCGGTACGCCGAGAGTGTGGCGCGAAGATCCCGGCATGCCCATCGATCCGCGCATCACGAAACTGACCGGGCTTACGTCAGAAGACCTTGTCGGCAAGACAATCGATGAACTGGCAGCCGTCGATATTCTGGCGTCCGCCGATATCATCATCGCCCATAATGCCGGTTTCGACCGCCCCTTCGTGGATCGCCGCCTGCCCGCTATAGCAGGAAAGCCATGGGCCTGTACGATGGCGGAACTCGACTGGCTGGAGCTTGGTTTTGATGGGCGGGCGCTAAGCCATCTCGTTGCGCAATGCGGTTGGTTCTACGAAGGCCATCGCGCTGAAAATGACATTCTGGCGCTTATCTATCTCCTTGCCCATGCCGCACCGGATGGCGAAACCATCCTTGCCAAGCTTATGGCGGCATCAGAAAAGCCGAGCTATCGCATCAACGCCATTGATGCTCCCTTCGAGGCCAAGGATATTCTCAAGGCCAAGACCTATCGCTGGGACGCAACACTCCGGTTCTGGTGGAGGATCGTCTCGGAAGAAGAACTCGAAGGCGAGCAGGAATGGTTACGGCAGGATGTTTATGCCGGACGGGCTTCCCCGGCGATCTTCCTGCAATCGGCGCGGGAGCGGTATTCCGGAACCTCGTAGTAAAATCCCGTCAAATACAGAAAGGCGATCTATCTCCCGGACCGCTTACGCCTTGGACGCGGAAGCAGAGCAACGCATTCAGCCAGCGTACGTCGATCGATGCAATGCTGAAGTGGAGAAATGCCGAGCTTCGAGTGTTGGGCATTGAGAAACACTGGCACTTTGTCTGCCCTCAATACCTGCGCGGCACGAGCGGTCAGGTCGCCCTTGCAGGCAAGCACTTCTGCTTCGGCCGCTAACCTCAACCGCCTGTCGAGATCAGCGCCATGCAACATATTGAGCATGTTGCACAGGCTCGACTCATCCAGTCCCGCAAAGTCAATCCGACTAATTTCTTCATCATCCTCAGACGGAGCTGAAAGCCAGCCGTTCGCCTCATCGCCCAGTGTCGAAGATGCGGCGGCTCGCAAGCGTAGCCTTCGCCTTTGGGATGCCTGGAGGCTCTCCTCCTGCACACGTCGTTTGGCGCGCAGCAATTCACCCTGGAAAGGAAGCCCTAAAAGATCATCAACAATTTCCCCACCATCGCACATCACCTTGATTTTGTGCAGCGCAGATTTGAGTTCATGCAAAGCAGACCAGCGCTCATCACGACACAAATGCTCGGGGGAAGCCTGCAGTCGATCGATAGTTTTCTCGAACCAGTTGTGGATGCTGAAATCTGCTGCCTCCTGTTTTGGCAAAGCATCAAGCAGTGACTGGACCTTTGAGGAAATATCCGTTTTCCGATTTTCGTAGGCGATCCGGCGCTCAATACTCTCCTGCATTTCTTCCGCGAAAATCTGACTGACCTGAAAGAGGTTGTGGCCAACGATTTCGAGAAGGCCGTTGGCTGTCAGCCGAGCGGCAAAGGCCTCAATAGCCTTGAGAGGTAAGCGCCGACCGGGGAAAATCTCTTTCAGTCGCCGATCACCTGCCGGACTAATAACTTTACGAAATTCGGGTAGTATCCACTGATCAACCATTTCCAGCATATTCGAAACTGAAATAGCCTCTCGATGGTAATGCAAGGCTGCGGGATAGGTGAAAATTTCTCTTGCGAGCTCAACCTGCCAAAACTTATCCGGAACAGTAAAGCCGATCGAACCCACCTTTGCAAACGGTACGAAACTAAACTCTTCCAGACATTTATTGAGCTCTTCGGTTTCTTGCACATTCAAGGCCGGAGTGGTCCGGGAAGTCTTCAGCAGGGGGGCAATTTCGCGTTCGACCCGGCGCCGATCCCGTTCAAGCTGGGCAATTTCCCGCTTCCGCTCGAATTCCGCTGCGGCTTTCGCGTCAGCCTCTTCCTTTGCGCGCTGGGCCTCCAAGCGTTCACGCAATTGGGCATCATATTGCATCTTTTTTGCGTTATTGAGCCATGCGCGTCCTGCTCTGACTAAAAGTGCCTGCTCGACTGCCAAACGATCCTGCGAGGTTCGATAATGCCTCAAATCGATTTCGATGGCGGAAAGATTACTCTGGCGAAGCTTATCGATCTTACGCTCATCACAGGCATGGGTGACGCGGACTTCAACGATAAGCTCAATACCATTCTTGAGAACCAGAACGACGTCCGGGATGATGTTGTCGAGCTGCTTCTCCAGCCGAGCTCCTGCAAATTCATATCGCTGCGAGGGATGCCTGATCACCTTCTTGCCATCATGCTCGGCAATGACCTCTGGCAAAGTGATCCACTTCACCCGATCCAGTACTTCCTTGGCCCAGGCGTGAGCATTGGTTTCCACCACATGTGAACAGGTGCCTCCCCTGGCATAATGTGCAAAATGGTGAATCTTCTTTTTGCCCTTCCTTGCGATCAAAGTCTGGTGGCAGGCGGGGCACCGGCAACCACAGCTCAGACCACGTTCGGCCCGTGAAATGTGGACCGAATTGCCATCGGGCGTGAGCCCATAGACCAGTTCGTCGGAAAATCCTGAAAAAGGGGCGTGGTCCTTGTAACCGAACGGATTGTCATCAGACATGTGCCAGCCAAAGCTCCCTTGCCAAGCTCAGCCATATTAATACCTAGTTGGGCGGGGGCATCAATTCGACCTGACAAACTTGACTGCGTTTGTAACACTTTCCCAACGCTGGCGTGAAAGCCGCATCGATCAGCTCATAAACTCATCAACGGGGCTGGATTGGTGAGCGATCAGCGTCAGGATTTCGGCTGACCATCCATCCTGCTCGACGGAGTTCCTGAAGGACCACCCAAGCGATGTAATCATCACTGGGCGCAGGTTTATCTAAATTAGGGTTTTTCTGAGCTTTATCGATGGCATCTTGGATGACTGAAAGGGTCGGCCGGTAGTCGTCATAGTCGGTCATTTTCTTCTCGCTTCCGTTGCTCAGGAACAATAGTCGCTTTTCAAGCGCAAGTGATCGCGCTTCAGCATCGGCATGAGTTGGATCAGAACACGTCCAGGATGCACCGCCTCCCGCACAGGCAATTGCGAGCCGCTCGCGATATAATTTGAAACAATTTGCCGTTTGGAAGCCCCTGCCAATGATTGTATGCGGTACGTGCAAAGGAGCAAAGCCTTCGCGATGACTATCGCCCAGCATTACCGATTCTCAGCGCGGCTTTTGCTTGCCATGCTTTGCGCTGCCCTTCTGGCATCCCACGGCGCTCCGACTTTCTACCGCCATCATATGCAAGAGCATCATGCTCGGGCCACCCTCACTGTCCTCAGCGCCAGCGAGGACAGTGTCCGCAACCATGGCATGTCGCCCGACCGCCATCAGCACGGCGATCCGGCCGCAGACAGGACGACCTATCCCGCTTTGGTTGCAATGACCCCACATGTCAGCCTGACCGCTATGGGCCCGCATACGACTACATTCACGGCTCAGGATCATCACAGCGAGTTAATCCGCCCACCTGCGATCGTCTGACAGGCACGGCTTTCGGCCGTGATCGTATCATCGACACAGTCATCTCCTTGATGCACCCGATACGCATGACCTGCATGGTCGCGTCTTGTCGTCGATACGAGTTTCGCATGATCGCACCGGTCTGGCCTACCTCCTGCTTTGGAGGCAGGAGGCAAGTGCGGCTTCACTCCGGATGATGTTGCTGGTGCCACGGCTGAAATGCCCTGAGCGATCAGCATATGCTGAAAGCCATCCTTATCCATGATGATTTTTAATGCATGGCTCGCGGTCTTTGCAGCAGCGAGCGTCGCCATTCCCTCTTCGCGTGAACTCGGGAAAGCGGAGGCCCCATGTCGCCCCGACGAGAATGGTCCCGCGTTCATTATCGACGTCGTAGGTCTGAAAGACCGTAGCGGCTTGCTGAAGCTGGAAGTCTATCCCGCCAATGATGATGACTTTCTGCAGGACGACAACATCCTCGTTTCACAGGGCAAGGCCTTTCGCCGTCTCGAACTTGCCATAACCGGCGATGCACCGATCCAGATGTGCATCCGGGTTCCGGCGCCGGGCCCCTATGCGGTCAGCCTGCTTCATGACCGCGACTCCAACCGAAAGTTCGGCGTCCTGATCGATGGTATCGGGTTTGGCCAGAATCCAAAGATCGGCTGGCGCAAACCCAAAGCAGACGAAGCCCTTCTGCTTGCGGGCCCGCAGCCGAAGCGATCCCGCATCGTTCTCAATTACAGCCAGAAATTCCTGTCCTTTGGCCCGGTCGGAGAGCGCTGACATGCGGATCGTCGATGTATGTGCCTTTTACTCTCCCCTCGGCGGCGGCGTAAAAACCTATATTCGTCACAAGTTGCTCGCCGGGCCTCGACTGGGTCATGAGATTGTGATCCTGGTGCCCTCCACGAGGCCCGGGGTTGAAGTGATCGGCCCTCGAGCCCGAATTGAATATGTCGCGGGCAAGCGATTTCCACTCGATGGGCGCTATCACTATTTCGATGACGAAGCCGCCCTGCACGCGAAACTCAATGAACTGAAACCCGATTTCGTCGAAGCCTCCACCCCCTGGAGCAGTGCAACGATGGTCGCCAACTGGCGGGCGAATGTGCCGCGCAGCCTGATCATGCATGCCGATCCACTGGGCAATTACGCCTACCGCTGGTTCCGCAGAGTGGCGAGCCGGCGGGTCATCGACCGCGGGTTCGACTGGTTCTGGCAAAGGCTGCGCAGACTGGACGATTGTTTCGACCATGTCGTGTGCGCCAGTACGGATCTTGCACAAAGGCTGCGTGAAGGCGGCTTGCGGAATACCGTTTTCAACCCCATGGGCGTCCAGCCGGGCCTATTCTCCGCTGCCAATCGCGATCCGAACCTTCGACGGCATCTCCTGTCGCAATGCCATCTCGACGAGGATGCAATCCTCCTGATCGGCGCGGGAAGGCATGCCCCTGAAAAGCGCTGGCCCATGATCGTCGAAGCCGTCACGGCCTGCGGCTATGAATGGCCCATCGCGCTCATGATTGCCGGGGACGGGCGATCCACGGCAGCCGTCCAGAAGGCCGTGTCGGGCAACCCTCATATAAGGCTCATCCCGCCCATCCTTGATCGCCGGAAATTCGCCACCTTTCTGGCAAGCGGCGATGCCCTCGTACACGGCAGCGAATCGGAGACTTTTTGCATGATCGCAGCCGAAGCGCGTGCAAGCGGGGTGCCCATGCTGCTCCCCGACAGCGGAGCTGCGCGCGAACATCTGGTGGAGGGTGCCGGCCATCACTATGCCTCCGCCAATGCCGCCAGCCTTGCCCAAACCATTCGGCAATTCGCCAAAGAAGGACGGGCGGGCCATCAATTGACCGCCCGCAGCGCGGCTCGCGGAACACGCACGATGGATGCTCATTTCGAGGATCTGTTCCGACTGTATGGGGAAGGAAGGGGCACTGCGGATTTGGCATATGGCCGATCAGGTCAGATTCTCCCAAGATCGATGTATCACCCGCATGCCGCGAACTCGTCGGTCATGAGTGAAGAACCGCCATGCTTTTCTCAGGCGGTCTGAACGAGATCTGTGCAGCCTCACAAACGGCACAGACGCAATCTGGACAAATCGAAAGGCCCCGCTTGCCGCTCTTAACGTCCTGCCGGCTTTCGGCATGAAACAGACCATCTCGCCTGGACCGGCAGAGCTGCCTGGCCCAATCGGGCTTCCATGTGAGACATTTTCCCCGCACTTCGTTCAGGAGTGCGGGGAGAGCAAAGCAGGCGCATGATGATTGCCAGCAAGCACACGAAAAACAGGCTGCCGCCCTTGCCCCCTATCGGCCTTGACCTTCCGCCAGCTATGCGGCGGGATGATGGTCATCGCGTCCTCGCACATGGCTCTCCCCTCATCCCGGCCTATCCGGTCACGAAATATCGGGCCCATTTCGTCCCCTGCCAACCGACCAGTTGACCTCATCCCCGCGCATAAGACCCGATACTCCCTGCCCAGCCCGCCGCTCGAGCACCGGCTTCCAGGGCACCAGCGTGAAATCCTTCGCCCTTTCGATCACCGCGAAACGCCCGCTCAAAAGCTCGACGGGTCGGCGATAAATGCCCTCGATCCGCTGCCCCTGCCTGGCCTCCTCGAAAGACAAACCAAGCTCACCTGACAACTGACCTGCGACCTTGAGCAATTCCCGCCGCTGCAGCGCCTCAAGCATGCCTTTGGCGAAACCGGTCGCGCCTTCCTCGGCAAAACCCTGCGCGACCAGCCACTGGCGGCGCCGGTCGATGGCATCGCGCAGGTCGTGCCCAAAGCCGGCATCGCGGACTGCTGATAGATCACCGGATAGCGGCCCCGGTCCCTTCTCCACCAGCGCCCGATCGATCCAGGTCGCGGCTTCCACATCGACCATGCGCTCCAGCGACTGCGTGGAGAGGCTGGTTATCGTAACCGGCCTGCCCTGCACCTGCTTTTCCTCCCAGGCCAGCACCCGCTCGAGATGATCGGGGGCGATGATCCATTGGCCCGACGGCTCGCGCGTCACCGCTCCGCCGCCGCGCCGCATCACCTCAAGCCGCCGGACATGAGTCCGGGCAAAATTTTCGGTCGCGGTGGGATCATGGCGCAGATGGAGTTCGACATCATAGCGCCCGCCATGCGCCGCCGAGACCTCGGCAATCACCCGGTCCGATGGCCTGATCCCGGCTCTCGCACCCTCGATCCGGACAATCGCCCCTGCCCTCAGATGATCGCCGGCAAGCGCGAGATCCTTGCCCTGCCCGGCATCGACATAATGGCTGCGCCCGTCGAGCGCATCGACGATCAGATAATGGCGATCCGCATGCTCATCGGACAGGCCATGCGCCATGACCCGTCCGACCAGCGCCTGCGCATCGACCCGCGCCGGATCATGGATAACCTGATCCATGGCCGAACGCTCCACACCGGCGCGCGAAAACTCGCGCTGCATGGTGCGGATGATATCGCCGCGCTCACCCATGCGCTTCAGCGTCTCGGCCAGATCCGGCGCCAGCCTGAATCGCCCCTCGCCTGCGGACTCGGCAAGCCCCATTCGCGCGAGCTTGGCCAGCCTCCCTGCGCGCAAGGTCTGATCGAAGGCACTGCCGCCTGAAACCGCCACCTCGCGCTCCGGCCCCGCGCTCCTGAGCAAAGCCCTGTCGAGCGAGGTCAGGCGCTCCTGCTCGACCTCGGCTTTGAGCACTGTCTCGACCTCACGCATCGTGCGCGGCCCCAGATCGAGATCGACCAGTTCACATGCTCGCTCGCGCAGCCCCCTGGTCATATAATCGCGCGCAATCACCAGATCCTCGCCCCGCTCGTCCTTTCCCCGCACCAGAATATGGCTGTGCGGATGGCCGGTGTTGAAATGATCGACCGCCACCCAGTCGAGCTTCGTGCCCAGATCCTGTTCCATGCGCGCCATCAGCCTGCGGGTCAGGGGTTTGAGATCCTCATATTGATCGCCATCCTCAGGCGAGACGATGAAGCGGAACTGATGCCGATCCCCGGCGCATCGCTCGCCGAACGCCTTGCCGTCCAAGGCCTCCTCGTCGCGCCCGTACAGCGTGCCGCGCTCCCCCTCGCGCGTGGTCCCGTCACGCTGGAGATAGCGCATATGCGCTGCTGCTGCGGCAGCCCCCCTGCCTGTCATCATGATGATGCTCGCCTTGACGATCACCCGGCGGGCATGAAGCCCTCCTTGCCCGCTCCGGCTCGCCAGCACCCGGCCCACCCCATGGCCGCGCCCGGTCCGGCTCCCGGAGAAGGCGCCCTTGCCGCCCTTGCGCGCCGCTCCGCCGCGAGCAAGATTGACCGCCGCCAGCACCCGCCCGAGATAGCGCGGGGTCGAGGCCTTGCCCGCATCGCCTATAGAGCCGAGCCTGGGCTTGAATTCGTCATCCCCGGCCATGACCGGCCTTCCGGCGGGGCTTCAACCCGCAAATCGACGGGCGTGGCCAGCCAGCGGCCAAAGCACCATTCAAACATCTGAAAAAGCGGGAATTCTTGAAACCATAGCACCCCAGCGAAAGCGGCAGTGCCAGGAAACCCTCAAAAAAACGATGTGCAGACAAGACCTTATGGCAACGCAGTGCCACAGCTTTATCTTGCCTTACGCCGCCTCCCCCTGGCCTGTTGTCCTGCCGCCTTCCGGCCCTTTCCAATCCCGGCGCCATGCCCCCGTACACCACCGGGCCATCATCGCTCACGGCGCGCATGCCAAAGACCGAACAAAGCCTGTCCTTGCCCGCCTTCACAGCCTCTTCCTCACGACGAACAGCGCTTCTTCGCGCCCCTCACCACCGTCACGATCGGCACCGGTCACCCCGCTCTCGATCGTCTTGCCCAAAACCACGAAAATCGCCGGACGCACTGCCTCCACCGGCCGGGAAACCGCGAGAGAAGTGCCTCGGCTGACCTTGAGCAGATAGTCGCGCGTCTCGACCGGAAGCGCCCTTCGGCCCATCAGGCTTGCCTGATAGCGTCCCGGCCCGGCATTATAGGCGGCAAAGAGGCCGGGATAGCCAAAGCGATCATACATCGCCCGCAGATAGGCGGTCCCGGCCAGAATATTGTCGCGCGGATCATAGGGATCCTCGCCCAATCCAAGCGCCTCGCGCATCGCCGCCCAGGTCGCGGGCATCAATTGCATCAGCCCCATCGCGCCTGCCCTGCTGGTGATCGGCCTGCCCTGCCAGAGCGTCATGCCCCGGCTTTCGGCGAGCATGACCTGTTCGATCCACGCAACAGGCAGGCCAAAACGGTGCGAGGCTTCGGCCATTTCCCGATACCATCGCCCCATGCCTTCTCCCATGGCTTCCGGCGCATCCGGCGCGCGCCTGTCGGGCACAGCGGATTCGGCTTTCACGTCGACAGGCGAAGCTATCGTCATCGCCGCGCCGATCATGCCGGGGACGATGAAAACGCGCATCGCCATACTCAGCGCGCCCATAGCAAGCGCGCCCTACCGACAATATTGCCCGCGCCGACCGGCCCGAAATAGCGCCCGTCGAATGAGTCGGCATGCTCACTCATCAGCAGGAAATAGGTGCCTTGCCCGAGACGAAAGCAGCCCTGCCAGTGCGGCAATGCGCGGCCCGATCCATCGACCGCGCGCCTCGTTGCAACCGTTGCACCATTGATCACAATCCTTGCCCCGCGCGCGCAGACAAGGTCGCCTTGCACCGCTGCCACACGCTTCACCAGCGGCACATTGGCGGGCAGATAGTTCCGCCCGGCAGCAAGGCGCCGGACAGCTTCGGGCGGCCAGGCAATCACCAGATCGCCGCGCGCAGGCAGGCTTACGGGCTCGACAAGGTAGAGCCCGACCGGGGCGCTGGCGCTGGCATTCCAGAGCAGACGCGGGGCGGGAGGCAGCAGGATCGTGCCCCCGAGCCCTATCAATCCAGCGACCAGTCCCGCTATCATCAGGCAGGCCCGGCGTCGCAACCGGCGACGACGGGCAGCGCGTTGCCGACTGCCCTCCATCCAGATGGAAAGCTGCATGGCGGGCTTGCGCGGCGAGACTGCAAGCCCCGCTTTTTCCTGGCGCTCAGTCATCGCCTTCACCGCGCTTTTGGCCAAGCGACCATGCCTCCAGATCGTCGATGTGATAGCGCAGGGCCCGGCCATGCAGGCGGGAGCGCGGCCCGGTGCCGTTCTGCCGCATGCGTTTGAGGGTCATTCTGGCAAGACCCAGATGATAGGCGGCCTGTTTGGCGGTGAGATAGGGACAGGTCCTGCGCGCGATCCCCGCGCGCTGCCCGGCATCGTCATCGGCATCATCATCGGGAAGGGATGTCGAGGGCTCGTCATGCTCCATGATCCTGCTCCATCATCTTGCTGCCTGAGGCGGCGAGAATCTCGCCGCGCTTCAAACGCGGATGGATCACGGGCGAGTTTTGCGGGAGGGTCGCAAAGCGGGGGGGCCGATTGCGACCCTCTCATGACATCTGTCTGCAACGATCCTTTATGCCGAAAAGCGATGCCCCGCGCCGGTTGCGGCGCGGGGCTTTTCATTCAGTCATTGGGGTTCCAGATGATGGCGAAAGTATCGTCATCATCCTGCCCGGCGGCCCGACCGAGATTGGCATAGAGGCGTCGCGGCCCGAACTCCGGGGCGGCCAGCGAGAGCGAAACATAGTCCTTGCCGCTCATTTCGCCGCGCCGGATCCAGCCTGCGCCGACCTCGATCCCGCCCGCCGAGACCCGATAATCGGGCTGGGTGTCGCCGGCCTTACGCTGGTTGGGAATGATCTCGATATCGGCGCGGATCGAAAGGGTGCGCAACTGGCCCTTGAAGCCTTTGCCCTGACGGGTGACATATCCGATAGCAGCCATTGGTCTTCTCCTGATGTTTCGCCCCGAACCATTTCCGGGCGATGGGCCGACCAAAGGACCGGGCATAGCGGGGTCGTGAACCGAATGGCCGCAGTGAATCGGAGGACCTGAGCGGGGGGCTTATTTGCCTCGCGAGGAGCCCTGTCAGGGGCGGGGAAATAAGTTCCCTGCGATGGTTTCGCGCGCCCCGCGACCGGTCCAGGTCTTGGCCCGTGAGCCGGAATGGTGCGGGGTAAAAAGAAGGAAAGGCCGCGCGGCAAATTGCGAGAAAAGGTCATCCGTCAGATGCAAAAAGCGTGAGGTTTTGCGCTACCCGGCGATGCTTTCAGCCGCGAGATCCATCCCCAAAACAGCACGGATCAGCCCTGCTTTGCCTCGGCTGTCGGGCATCGGCACAGGAACGAAACATAGCAAACCTGCTCCGGCGCTGTGACAGGTGCGGCATGGTTTCCACCTCGCTTGCACCCCGCTTCGGGAGCTATGCAACGCTGACAATCACCCACATCGGGCAAGGACCGGATCAGGGAGCGACGACCCTTTCACCATCATCGGGAACCGCTGCGCAAGGCTCAAAATCCCATGCCGCAACTGGCTTGGGGGCAGGACCCTAGAGGCCTGAACCCATTTCACGAGAGAGATTGCAAGCTCAGCGATTCCCTCCAAAGATCATCAAAGAGCTCGAAGAAGCGGCGTTCAAGCAGCGTCCCTGTCTTTTTCCACGCTCCAGACAAAGCGGCGCCCGTCCCTTAAGGGGCGGGCGCCGCCGCGATCTGATCATGCCGTGCGTCACGCTTCCTGAGCGGCAGGTGCCACGGCTTTCGCAGCCGATTTTTTCCCTTTGCTGCGACCGGCGGGGGCGAGAACGGCCCCGGGCGTAGCTGCCGGTTTCGGATCTGCGACCTTAGCCTTACCCGTTTTCGCGGCGGCAGCCTTCACTTTGACCGGCTTGACGGCTTTGCTTTCGGTGGCCTCAGCTTCGGCAGGCGAAGTGGATTTCGCCTTTGTAGCGCTGCGCTTGCGCGGGCTCGTGCCATCCGCCACGGGTTCAGCGACATGCGCATCGGAAGCGACAACGACGCTTGCGGCGGCTTCGGGTTCACGCGCCATCCGCCGCTTTCTGGTCGCCACTGGCTTTACCGGTTCGGCGGGCACAGTCGTATCGACAAGCAATGCCGCTTCTTGCTTAACCTTGCGAGAGGCGCGCGCGGGTTTGCTCTTTGCCTCGGCGGCGAGTGTCGTCTCGACGGCAGGCTGCACCTCGGCAGCCGGCGGTGAGGCCGTAGTCGCGGCTACAGAACTCTTGTCCGTTCGGGCCTTTGACTTACGGGCAACGCTCTTTGCCGTCACACTCGAAGCGACCGGAGCGGCATATTCTTTCGCCGCCGCAGGCGCTGCTTCGTACGCCTCCGATAGCGGCCGCCTTGTGGATGCCCATCCGGTGTGGATTTAGGCCCCGGTGCTAGCTCTGGTGTTAGCACTGGTGCGAAGGATCAGTGGTGGGACAAGTAACGGTTTTTGCAGGCTCGGAGCGCCGTCGGATTTGGGATGATGCAGAGAAGCTGGCGCTATTGGCGCGGGCTTTTGCCCCTGGTGCGGTTCTGGCCCATGTTGCGCGGGCGGCCGATGTGCATCCAAGCCAGCTTTACCGGTGGCGCAAGGAGTTTGGCTTTACGCCGGACGGTGGAACGCAAGGTTTTGCGCAAGTCGTCGTGCAGCCCGATCCACCTGAAGTTGCCCGCCGGGCTTGCGCCATCAGGGTGTGCCTGAACGGAGCGGAAGTGGAAATCGGCGAACATGCGCCATTGCCATTGGCAACCGCTGTCCTGCAGGCGCTGTCGCGATGATCCCCGTTTCAGGCAATGCGCGGATCTGGCTGGCGCTGGGACATACCGATATGCGGCGAGGCATGCGCTCACTGGCATTGCAGGTGCAACAGGCACTCAGGAAGGACGTGCATACCGGCGACCTGTTTGTCTTCCGGGGACGAAGCGGATCTTTGTGCAAGATCCTGTGGCATGACGGGATTGCTATGTCCTTATACATCCGCCGCCTGGAGCGGGGGCGGTTCGTCTGGCCGGCAACAAAGGAAGGAACAGTGGCGATCCCGGCCTCGGCACTGGCATGTCTGCTCGAAGGGATCGACTGGCGCGCGCCGCAGGAAACCTGGCGCCCGGCACAGGTTGGTTGATGCACTCAGCCCGCATTCGGGCGCTTTCCTGAAAGGTGGAATGGCGCTGAAAATGGCGAAAATGCTGGGGTTTTGACGAATTTCTGCTATGCGGGCGCATGTCCGCAATTGAGCCTTCCCAGGAGCTGTCACGCCTGCGCGCCGAGTTGTCCTGTGCGCAGGCTCATGCTCTCGAGACGGAAGCGGAACTGGCCAGAGTTCGGGCCGTCAATGCCGATCTGCAGGCTCGTAACGCACATCTTGAGCTGATGAACGAGAAGATGCGCCGCGATAAATATGGCGCGAGTTCCGAACGTCGGCGGGTGCTTGATCAGTTCGAGATCGCCTTTGAAGAAGCAGAGGCCGATGCCAGTGCGGCTGAGATGGAAGGCCAGATCGCTGCGGCCAGGACTACAAGCGTTGCCCCATTCACCCGCAAGCGCGCCACGCGCCGCGACTTTCCAGCCGATCTGCCGCGCGAAGACATCGTGATCCCGGCGCCTGAACAATGTCCCTGTTGTGGTTCGGGCAGTCTCAGCCGCTTACCCGCCGACATCACCGAAACGCTTGAGAAGGTGCCTGCGCGCCACAAGGTTATCCGCACGATCCGCGAGAAGGTCTCCTGTCGTCGTTGCGAGAAAATCAGCCAGCCCCCGGCGCCATTCCATGTGACGCCGCGCGGCATGTTCGGGCCGCACTTTCTCGCCAACCTCGCCTTCCAGAAATATGGTCTGCACCAACCGCTCAATTCTCAGCGCGACCGGCTTGAAGCCGAAGGCATTCCGATCAGTCTCTCGACACTGGCGGACCAGATCGGTGCCATCAGTGTCGTGACAAGGCCCTTGTTCCTTCTCCTTGAAGCCCATGTTCTTGGCGGTGATCGGCTCCATGCCGATGACACCACTCTGCCGCTGCTGGCCAGATACAAGACCGATATCGCCAGAATCTGGGATTACGTGCGCGATGACAGCCCCTTTGGCGGGCTCTCGCCGCCCGGCGTGGTCTGCTATTACTCCCGCAATCGCAAGGGAGAACATCCCCGTGGTCATCTGGCCGGATATGGCGGCATCCTTCAGGTTGATCGCTTTGCCGGTTTCAATGAAATGTTCCGGCAAAGCACCATGACCCGCGCCAATTGTTGGGCCCATTCACGTCGCCAGTTCTTCGAACTGGTCGATGTCGCGCGCCAACTCAAACGCAAAAAGGGCAAGCCGCCTATCGTCTCACCTCTTGCCATGGAGGCGCTGGAGCAAATCGACCGGATCTTTGCCATTGAGCACACCATCAATGGCCAATCCGTCGCCCAGCGCCTGCAGGTTCGGCAGGACAGCGTTGCCCCGCTTGTGCGCGATCTCGAAGTCTGGATGCGCACGCATCTTGGCTTGCTCTCGCGTCACGATGCTGTTGCCAAGGCCATCGCATACATGCTCAACGACTGGGAGGGTTTCACCGCCTTCCTTGGCGATGGCAGGATCTGTCTCACAAACAATGCGGCCGAGCGGCAGCTGCGCGGTGTGGCTCGAGGCAGAAAAGCATGGCTGTTCGTCGGCTCCGATCGCGGCGGTGAGCGGGCAGCGATGATGTACAGTTTCTTTGGCTCGGCCCGACTTAACGGCATAGATCCGCTGGCCTGGTTTACCGACGTGCTCGCCCGCATCGCTGACATACCCCAAGGCCAGTTGCATGAGTTGCTTCCGTGGAACTGGAA
The DNA here is from genome assembly GCF_001898925.1 of Novosphingobium sp. 63-713. Taxonomy (NCBI): domain Bacteria; kingdom Pseudomonadati; phylum Pseudomonadota; class Alphaproteobacteria; order Sphingomonadales; family Sphingomonadaceae; genus Novosphingobium; species Novosphingobium sp. 63-713. Next base: position 4,369 of record NZ_MKVS01000028.1, on the reverse strand, counting down.
AGCGACCCAGCAGGCTCAAATTGCAGAATTGGCCGCCTAATGCAGAGAAACAAGGTCTATGCCGTCACGACCCTCACCAGGGTCGCACTGGACCTGGGCGAAGATGAAGACTTCCTCTTTGACCTCACCGACCAGATGGACACCGAAGACGGACTGATCTGGGTTTACGGCACGGGCGATGAGCCTGTTCTTGCTCTCTCCAGCGATGGCGTCGACTGTCTCCAGGACATCATCGCCGAGAACCGCCGGAGCCAATTCTGATCTCACGGGCGGCCGCTATCGGAGGCGTACGCTGCTTCCTGCGTCTCTGCGGGAACGGCAATTGCTTCACCAGCAGCATCAGGACGAGCAAGGCTCTTGCGGCCAAGCCCGATCTTTTCGGCAATCCCGCGGCGGAGCGCAGCAAAATTCGCCGCGACCATCGGGTAATCGAGCTTCAAACCATAACGCGCGCGATAGGTATCAGGCGTCAGTCCGTGGGTCGCAAGATGCCGTTTCAAGGTCTTGTATTTGCGCCCATCGATCAGACTGACAAGATAGTCGGGTTTGATTGATGAGCGTACCGGTACTGCCGGTTCGTAAGCAACGACTTCGGACACAGGCTCGGCTGCGGGCGCTTCGTCCAGCCCGGCAATCGCCAGATGCATGGACTTGAGGAAAGCCGGAACATCCTCGGCAGCAGGATTGACATTGGGGTTCTGGAGCCAGGCGATGGTAATATCACCCGCCAGTTCGATGAAATTGGGCGCACCTTCGGAATTGTTCTCGGCCATGATCGTCCTCATGCAGATGAGGGACGCGAGGGTTAGACCGCTTGCGCGATCAGGTCAAATATTCGTCACAAAAACGCCGCCCGGTCCCTATGGGGATCGGGCGGCGCGTATAGATCGGGTATAGAAATTAAACCGGGCATAGAAATACAGCGATCATTCTTCCCTGATCGACATTTCCAGGATGCGCGACAAGGCGCTGCCGGTGGTGTCCGCCTCGGCAGACGAGCAGCGAAAGGCAAAACTGCCCTGCACCCAATTCTCAGCCATGGCCCCGCTCCCCATCCGGCCCCGCGATCACCAGCGGCGGAACGGCGCGTTCGGCATGGGCGAACCATGCCATGACGGCATCGAAACTGCCCAGCCCGCCCGCCGTCGCCCGGTCGAGCAGCACCTGCCCCTTGTCACCGGCAAGGTAGTTCATGACCTTGCCCTGACCATGGAAGACCGCAAGCTGAGGCCCCCACAGGCGGCAACCATCGCACCAGCGGGTGAAGATCAATCCCCGCTCGACGCAGAAGGCTTCGAGCGCGTCGAACCGGCCCCATGGCACGTCATGAGTCATGAGCGACAGCGGCTGACCGGTGATGCAATCGGCGGCGGTAAAGGGCTCGCCGTCCCATTCAAGCGAGAGTTCCTGATCGATGATGCGCTCGATGAAATCATCCAGATCGGCGGGCGGCACAATGCCGCCGATGGTGATGGAGGCTGAAACACAATCAACCATCGGACTATCCTTTTAAGGAAACGACCGGGCCGCGCGGGACCGAAGGGAGCGCGCGGCCCGGTCCGGTTTGGTGGTAAAGCGGGGGGATGACGCCACGCGGCCCCATCCCCGCCGCGCCTCACGCGGCCAGCGTCACGCCGTCATCCGGCGCATCCGGGCCATCGGGGTTTTCAGGACCATCAAGGCCTTCATCTTCTTTGAGATCATCGGCCAAATCATCGGGCAGTTCATCGTCAGGCCCATCCCCCGACAGGGTGCGCCGGGCGCTGGCATCAGCGGCCAGCGCGGCCTGATCGACCGTGCCGACACCACCGCGCGCGGTATAGGCGGCGGGCGGGAAAGCCATCCAGCGCGGCACCCAGCCCTCACGCTTTTCGCGCCCATCCGCGCCTTCGAGATGGCCCCGGATGATCGTCTTGACCACCTTGGTCTTTTCCCCTGCATTGGCAGCAGCGATGGTCGCGCCCGCCACCTCTGCCATCATCGCGGTGAGCACTTCGCGGTCGCGGGAAAGCTCGAAAAAGGCATCATCGGCCTGCCAGTAAGGCGCCATATCCATCGCGATATGCTGGCCGATCACCTCGATAATAGCGCTTCCAGAGGCCAGCGTTTCGCCCATCACCACGGCGATGACGGAAAGCAGATCGGCATCGTCCAGTTCCATCAGGCGCAGGAAAATGACGACCAGATCACTTCCCATACCATTGCCCAAATCGGCAACAGTCGGTTCGTCAGGATCGAGCGCCAGCAGGGCCAGCACCTTGCGCCGCGCCGCATCGAAATCCGCCTCGCCCCGGCTGTTCTCGACGCTCTGGGCAATCGCGTCATTGCGGGTCGCCTGCTTTTCGATGCTGACATGCCAGAGCGAGGAACCGGCGATGGCATGAGCGACCATCAGGCGCAAAGCCAGCGCGCCATGATCGATCAGCGCCGCGCGCAAGGCGGCATGGCGGTGCAGGTCGATATAGGCTTGCATCGGCCCGGTCATTTCCGGCCTCGGGGCTTTGGCCACCGGACTGACCGTCTCGCCGCGCTCGATGCGGCGGGCTTCCTTGGCCGTGACATAGCCTTCATGGAACGTCACCTCGCCATTGGCGCGTACATCGATATAGACGCGCCCGCCCTTGCGCTTGGGCGCTTTTTCATGCTCCCATGTGTGGAAATGTTCGGCGGGCGGGACGATCACCACATCAGACCAGCCTTCGTCCAGATAGGCCGCGCGGCGATCCGCGATGGCCGCATTCTGCGCGGTCCAGAAGGTTTCGGCATCGGCAAAATAGCTGTCTTCGCCGAAGAGATCGGAGACGATGCCCTTCATATCCGCCGTGTCGAACAGGGCATGGGTGACCGGGATCGACTGCCCGCCGAACAGCCATTGCTTCAACTGATAACCGGTCGGGCAATAGGCCTCGGGATCGTCATAGAGCGCCAGCCAAGCCTTCTGTTGGCTCTTGCTGGCCATGGTCAGATGGCGAATGGTGGTCGCATCCACCTCCTTGCGGCGATAGGCCTCGCGGATGCGCGGGAGCAGATTTCCCAGCGCGAGAATGCGCCGTACGGCAAGGTCAGGCAGACCGAACGTGGTGGAAAGTTCCTCCACGCAGCGCCCCTCGCGCACCAGACGGGTGAAGCATTCCCAGCGGGTCACTTCATCGGGATCGAGCCGCGCGCTGTTCTCGATCAGCGAGGCCTCGATGGCATCGGCATTGTCGCCGCTTTCGAGGATGGCGCAGGGCATGGCATCGACCTCCTGCCCCGCCGCGCGGCGTTCCTCGGCCAGCAGGCTGGCCGCATGGAACCGCCGCGCGCCCGCGACGATCTCGAAGGTTTCGGGGCTACCATTTTGGCGCACCAGCACCGGCACGATGACGCCATGGCGGCGCATGGTCGGCAGGATGTCGGTCACATCAGGCGCTTTCTTTGAAAAGCGCATATTGGTCCTGCTGACACAAAGCTTGCCAAGTTCGATAAAGTCGAGTTTCATGACTTTTACTCCAAGCGAGTACCGGTCCGCCTGTTCCTTCCAAGAGTGGCGGACCGGTTTTGATGAAGCGGGAAACGCCCGCCCGCGTCCGGTCGTGCCCGCTTCCAATCGGGATCACGACAAGCTCATTGCCGCCGCGCCGGGCGGCATGAATTCAGGTCAAAACCCGATGAGATGCAGCGCGATTTCGGCCTGCGTGATCGAACCCAGATGACGGGCGGTCTGCGCCCAGAGCGAAAGCGGATGGCGGCTGGCAAAGGTCTCGTCGCGCTCGATCCGCAGCCCGAAAGGCAGGCGCACGGCGGCAATTTCCCGCAAGGAGAAATAGCCCAGTTCCGGGCATCCGAAGCCAAGATCGGCCAGCCCGAACAAAGTATCGCCATCCTCGGCCAGTTCACTGGCCAGCCATGTCGCCGCGCCGCAAGGGTTGAACAGTTTGAGCAGGGGCACCGGGTCAGGTTCGGACTGATCCTCGCCCTGTTCGATGCGATGGCGCGCCATAATATGGCGGGCGGCATTGACCGCCAGCGCCACGCGGATTTTCTCGGGCAGGAGGTTCATGCCGCCGCCCTCCCCTCGCCCGTCGCGTTTTCGCCCGCATTCTTGCCCGCCTTATATTCGGCATGCCGCGTCAGCAGCCATTCGGCGGCCTTGCTGGCCTGACTGGCGGCGCGAAAAATCGCCCGATTGTCCTCGCGCAGCACCTCCAGCCATGAGCCGAGATAATCGGCATGGCGCACCGTCGGCACGATGCCCAAGGCGGCGCAAAGAAAGGCCGAACCCATTTCGGCCACATATCCTGACAGTCCAGCGAAAAACGGCGGTTGGGGGATCAAAATCATCGGTAGCCTCCAGCCCCACCCAAAACCCCAAGGCTCCCCCGAGGCG
>NZ_MKVS01000027.1:0-301197 GCF_001898925.1 Novosphingobium sp. 63-713 | reverse complement strand
GGATTGCGGAAGGCCGCGCCGGTCGAGATAGTCGCGATGGGCATAAAGACCGAGTTGCACCGTGCCGATCCTGCGCGCGACCAATGCCTGCTGGGCAGGATCGACCATGCGGATCGCGATATCCGCGCGGCGTTGCAGCAGATCATCGACAGCATCGCTTGCCACAAGTTCGATCGACAGCTTGGGATATTGACGCCTGATCGCGGCCAGCATGGGCGGCAGATGTTCGGCGGCCACAATTTCGCTCGCGCTGATGCGAACGGTTCCGGCGATGTCTTCCGGATCAGCCGAGGCGGTGCGCAGCATGGCGGCGCTGGCCGCGACCAGTTCCTCGGCATAGGGTTGCAGGGCCAGAGCGCGATCCGTTGGCGACAGGCCACGTTGTGATCGCAGGAACAGCTTGCCGCCCACCGCCTGTTCAAACGCCTCGACATGCCGAGCGACACTGGGCTGCGTGAGGCCAAGAGCGCGTGCGGCCGCCGACAGAGAACCCTCCCGCAGTACGGCGGCGAAGGTGCGGTAGAGATCCCAGCTCGGTTCCGTGCTCATCTATTTTCGTATAGTGAATGCCCATATTCTGTCAATTTCGTTGATGGACCATGTCGATCACCTTCCTGCGTGTGAAACGAGGAGGCAGACATGGAACGAATTGCATTGGTATTGGGAGCGACAGGCGGCATTGGCGGGGCTGTGGCGCGCAGGCTGCTGGATGCAGGCTGGACGGTAAGGGCGCTGGTTCGCGCAGAGAGCGCCGCGCGCCTACCGGCTCGGCTTATTCCGTTTATCGGTGATGCGCTCAATGGTGAAACTGTCGCCCATGCCGCGCAGGGAGCCCAACTGATCGTTCACGCGGTCAACCCGCCGGGCTATCGCGACTGGGACAGGCTGGTGTTGCCGATGCTGGACAACACCATTGCGGCGGCCCGCGCGAATGCTGCGTGCGTCCTGCTGCCCGGAACGGTTTACAATTACGGGCCGGATGCCTTTCCTTTGATCGACGAAACGGCGCCGCAACGGCCATCGACCCGCAAAGGTGCGATCCGCGTCGAGATGGAGCGGCGACTGCGCCTTGCCGCCCAGACCGGTGATATGCGCGTGCTGATCGTGCGGGCCGGCGATTTCTTTGGCCCCGATGCGGCCAATAACTGGTTTGCCCAAGGGCTGGTCAAGCCCGGCGCGCGCCCCGGCATCATTCGCAATCCGGGCAGGGGCGGGACAGGGCACCAATGGGCCTATCTGCCCGATGTCGCAGAAACGATGGTGCGCCTTGTCGAACGCGACACGCTTCAGTCCTTTGAAACATACCATATGGATGGCCACTGGGATGCGACCGGCAGGGCGATGATCGACATGATCGTGAAAGTTCTGGGCCAACCCAGGGTGCGGGTTGCGGCTTTGCCCTGGTGGCTGATCCGCGTGGCGGCGCTGTTTGCCGTAACTCCGCGTGAGATGATGGAAATGCGCTATCTCTGGCAGAAGCCGGTTCGCCTGAACAATGCGCGCCTCGTCGCGACCCTTGGCGCCGAACCGCATACGCCTTTGGATCAGGCCGTCCACACGACCCTGACCGCCATGAGATGTCTGCCCTGAGGTGCCTATCGGGGGCAGGGCCGTCCCCGCTCCTTCAAAGCTCTCGGGCCAGGCGGATGCCGTTGTGATAGTTGCGCAAGTCGTTCGGGTCCTTGATACGGATCGCGGAGCGCAGGTTGCCGGGCGAATAGAACCATGCGCCGCCCCGCTCCGCATGCTGTTCGCATGGGCCGCCAAGATAGGCCGACCCGTCCGACGGCGCAGCGATATAGTCGGGCCTCCAGCAGTCCGCCACCCAGGTCCACGCGTTGCCGCTCGTCTCGTAAAGGCCAAAAGGGTTGGGCGGGAAGCTGCCGACCGGAACTGTGCCGTCATGCGCCACAGGATTGCCGCAGGCATTGCAGTTCGCATGGTTGCCGCCGATCTCGTCCCCCCACCACCAGCGCGTGGTTGTTCCGGCGCGGTTGACATATTCGTATTCGGCTTCGGACAGCAGGCGATAGTGGTGACCGGTCCTGCGCGAAACCCAGGCGGCATAGGCCTGGGCATCGGCAAAGTTCATGCAGACCACCGGATCTTCAGCCGTCTGGATGAAACCCGGATTGCGCCAGTTGCGGGCGGGACGGTGATCGTCCCATTGGCCGCCTTCAAAGGTCTTGCAGGTTGACCCGGCATCATAGCGGGTATCGGCCACAAAGCGCGCGAATTCGCCCACGGTTACGGCATATTTGCCCACCGCGAACGGGCGGGCGATGCGGACCCGATGCTGCGGTCCCTCGTCCGCGCGGCGATTGGGTTCCTGGGGCGGCGATCCCATCATGAAATCGCCGGGTGGGACGATGATCATCTCCGGATAATCCGGCCCATCCCAAAGCGTCGCGCCGGGGATCGGCGCGGCAGGCGGCGTGAACTTTGCGAACCGGGCCCGGCGCTCGCCATGCCAACTGCGCGCTTCGGCCGCTGCGTGAAAACCCGATAAGGCGGCCAGCGCGAAAAGCACCGATCCGATGAACCTGAACGCCATGCGATGATCCCCAAGATTGAATCACATGTTTTGCGCCAAGTCGCTTCATGGCCTGCGGCTTATTCGGGACTGGTCGCTTGACGGGCACATACACGGCGACCGTATCCTGCGCATTGAGCAATCTGCCGACAACGCCAAGGTGCCGGCCGCGATGCGCCGAGCCTGGAAACGGTGCAGGGGAACAGTGTTTGGATCATCATGATCCGCGTGTCGGGCGCGCGAGGTCATCCTCCGGTCCTATTCTCGCCAAATCCATCACGGTTTCCGCGCGCCTCGTCCGACGGGCAAAAAATATCTTTCCGTGCGAGGGGTGGGGCCAAAGGCTGCGTATGAAGGGTAAATCCCTTTGTGCAGGAATGATCCGCCGATGCCCGCTATCCAGTTTCACCGCCGACAGTTGTTGCAGGGCGCCGCCGCTCTGACCACGCTCTGCGCCGGTTTTGCCTCCACGGCGCATGGCGCGGCCATGCCGGGCGCGCGCGAACTGGCGGGTGAGGAGATCACCTTGACCATTGGCCAGGCGATTATTCAGGTCGATGGCCGCCCCGCGCGCGCGGTGGCGATCAACGGCGGCGTCCCCGGCCCGACCCTGCGCCTGCGTCAGGGGCAGAAGCTGCGCATTACCGTCATCAACGAGCTGAACGAGGACACCTCGCTCCATTGGCATGGGCTGGAATTGCCGTTTCAGATGGACGGCGTGCCGGGCGTGTCCTTTCCGGGCATCCCGGCGCTGGGCCGCTTCACCTATGAATTCGCGATCACCCAGCACGGCACCTATTGGTATCACAGCCATTCGGGCCTGCAGGAGATGATGGGCTGCTATGGTTCGATCGTCATCGAGCCCGCCGCAGCAGACCCCGCTCCGCCCGCCCACGATCACGTCATGGTCCTGTCCGACCACAGCTATGTTCATCCCGCCGGCATCCTGCGCAAGTTGAAAGTCGATCCGGGCCATTATGCGCGCTATCCGCAAACGCTGGCCGGATTGATCGCGGGCAAGGATCAGCCGCTGAAGACCCGCCTTGAATTTGCCAAGATGCGGATGGACCCGGCCGATATTTCCGATGTCACCGGCAAGGTGTTCCGATACCTCATCAACGGGCGCGGCATGGCCGATAATTTCACCGCCCCGATCACGCCCGGCGCGCCCACCCGCCTGCGCTTCATCAACGCGGGCAGCATGACGTTTTTCAACGTCCGCATCCCCGATCTGGCGATGAAGGTGATCGCCGCCGACGGCCAGCCGATCGTGCCGGTGGAGGTCGATGAATTCCAGATGGGTCCGGGCGAGACCTATGACGTGCTCATCACGCCGCAGGATCGCGCCTATACGGTGGCCGCCGAGGCGATGGACCGTTCGGGCATGGCGCGGGCCACGCTGACCCCGCGCCCGGGCCTCGCCGCGCCCGTGCCGCCTCTGCGCGCGCCGGTGCGGCTGACCATGCGCGACATGGGGATGGACATGGACATGTCGCATGGTGGGGGCGGCATGGATATGTCGATGCGCAGTCAGGCCAATGCGCCCGATGTCAAATTGGGGCCGGGTGTGGATATGATCGCGCCCATGCCGGTGGACCGCACCGGTGATCCGGGGCTGGGTCTGGATAAAATCGGCCACCGCGTGCTGACCTATCGCGATCTGGTCGCGCCCGAGCAGAACCCCGACACCCGCGCGGCGCAGCGCGAGATCGAGATGCATCTGACCGGATCCATGGACCGCTATCTCTGGTCCTTTGACGGCGTGACCATGAGCGAGGCGCATCATCCCGTCACCTGGACGACCGGAGAGCGGCTGCGCATCACGCTGATCAACGACACGATGATGGGCCATCCCATCCATCTGCACGGCCATATTTTCGAACTGGTAACCGGCCATGGCGACCGTTCCCCGCGTAAACATACCGTTATTGTCCAGCCCGGAGGAAAGGTGAGTTTCGACGTAACCGCGATCGAGGGCGACTGGCCGATGCATTGCCATCTGTTCCTGCATATGGCGATGGGGATGATGCGCGTGGTCAAGGTGCGGGGGGCATGAAGATGCGGTATTTTCTGAGCCTCGCGCTTGCCCTCTCCGCAACCGGCCTGCATGCGCAGGAGACCGGCACCGATCAAAGCCCCGGCAGCGCGCCTGCGCCCGCGCCCGCGCATGACCGGCTGGCCGACCGATACTTTGATCCCGCCGCCATGGCGCGGGCCGAAGCGGTGATGATGAACGAGCATGGCAACCTGACCTACAGCCAGTTCCGCGCCGATCTGGCCGAAGTGCGCGTGACCGGCCCGGACAAGGGCTATCATTTCGAGGGCGAGGCATGGACGGGCAACGTCAACCGCTTCGTCGTCGCCACGCGCGGCGAGGGCGATTTTGACAATGGGGGCGAAAAAGGCCGCTTCAAGGAAGGCGAGGTACAGGCGCTTTATGCCCGCGCGCTTGGTCCATGGTGGAACCTGCGCGGGGGCCTGCGTCAGGATTTCGGCCCCGGACCGCAGCGCACCCATGCCATGCTGGCCATCGACGGCCTCTCGCCCTATCGCTTCGACATTCAGGGCGCACTGTTCGTCTCGCAGCGCGGCGAGGTTACCGGCCGCATCGAGCTGTCGATGAGCGCATTACTCGCCGCCTCGTCCTCCAGCCGCGCGGCGAAGTGAACTTTTCGGTGCAGGATCAGCCCGACCGCGAACTGGGCAGCGGGCTGACCAGCATCGAAGTCGGTGCGCGGTTGCGCTATGAATTCACACGCCAATTCGCGCCCTATGTCGGCGTGCTGTGGACCTCATCCCTCGGCCGCACCGCCGATTATGTCCGCGCCGAGGGAAAATCGGCATCGTCTGCCGGTGTGGTGTTGGGGATAAAGGTCTGGTTGTGATGTGATCGGGGGTTTTGCCTCCGGCGGGCAAAGGGCGGGGGCCCTTTGCAATCCCGATACTGTCCATGTTGCGCCGCAGTTCAACCGGGGCGTAACACCTCACCGCCGGAGGCAATAATTTAAGCCGCTTCGCGGACAGTCGCTTTGCCATGAAGCGAGCGCCACCCATTAACGGGATTGCAAAGGGCCCCCGCCCTTTACCCGCCGGAGGCACCTTTCCCTTGATATCGCTGTAACTCTACGAACGGCGGGGCCCAACTTTAGATCCAGCGCAAAGACATCGCCTTAGATCTGCCGCCACATCCCGGACTTGCCGGGCGCGTCCCTTGCGCCTAACCTTTTGGCAAAACATAACCGAGGATGACATATGACAGCGCAGCCCCCGCTTTCGATCACCTTTCACGGCGCGGCCCAGACCGTGACCGGCTCCTGTATGGAACTGGCGCGTGGAGAGGGGGGCAAGCACATCCTTGTCGATTGCGGGCTGTTTCAGGGCAGCCGGACGCTCGAAACGCTTAACCACGGGCAATTGGGTTTTGATCCTTCCGATATTGCCGCAGTCGTGCTCACCCATGCGCATATCGACCATTGCGGGCTGCTTCCCCGGTTGATGCCGATGGGGTGGCAGGGGCCGATCTGGTGTACGCGGCCCACGGCGGACCTGCTCGAATATATGCTGGCCGATGCCGGGCGCATTCAGGAAGGCGACGCCACCCGCCGCAACCGCCGCCCCGACCGGCGCGGCGCGGCCCATTTCGAACCGCTCTATACCGAGCGCGACGGGTTGGCGGCATGGCGCGCGGCGCGGCCTGTGCCCCTGAACGAATGGTTTGAACCGGCTCCCGGTTTCCGCGCCCGCCTGTGGCCTGCGGGGCATATTCTGGGCAGCGCCTCGGCCGAAATCGAGGCGGCGGGCGTGCGCCTGCTCTGTTCGGGCGATATCGGCCCGGAAAACAAGGAATTGCAGCCCGATGCGCAAGGGCCTTGCGATCTTGATTATGTGGTCTGCGAAAGCACTTATGGCAATCGCACGCGCGACCATATCACCATTGCCCAGCGCCGCGATGCGCTGGAGGCGGAAATCAAGGCGGCTCTGGTGCGCGGCGGTAATCTGGTGATCCCGGTCTTTGCGCTGGAGCGCACGCAGGAACTGCTGATCGACATCATCCATCTCGCCGAGGCCAACCGCATTCCCGGCGTGCCGATCTTTGTCGACAGCCCGCTGGCCAGCCGCGCCACCCGCGTCTTTGCCGCCCATGCCGATGAACTGGAGGACCTCGACGGCATCGACATCGCTCGCCACCCCTCGGTCCATTATGTCGAGGACCCGGCCGATTCGATGCATCTCAACACGATCTCGGGCGCGATCATCATGGCGGCCAGCGGCATGTGCGAGGCCGGGCGCATCCGCCACCATCTCAAACACAATCTGTGCCGCCGCGAATCCACCGTGCTGTTTGTGGGCTTTCAGGCGGCCGGATCGCTGGGCCGGGTCATTCTGGAGGGGGCGCCGCGCGTGCGCATTTCCGGCAATGAGGTTTCGGTCCACGCCCGCATCCGCCGCATCGACACCTATTCGGCCCATGCCGACCAGAGCGAATTGGCCGCATGGATCCGCGCGCGCAAACCGATCCGGGGCAGCCTGATCCTCTCGCATGGCGAGCCGGAGGGGATCGAGGCCTTGGCCGCGCTGATGCAGCAGAAGGATGCGGGCCTTTCGATCATCCGCCCGGCGCTGGGCGAAACCTATGGGCTGACGCCGGGGGCGCCCGCCAAACGGCTGACCACCGGGCGCGTCGATATCCAGCAGGCGATGGGCCATGACTGGCAGAATGACTATGCCGCCTTTGCCGCCACGCTGAAGGATGAACTGAGCCATATCAAGGGCCCGGCCGAGCGCCAGCGCGCGATCGAGGCGATGCGGCTGGTGCTGTCGCAAGCCCAAGGTTAAGCTCTAATCAACATGACCCGGCCGCTTATTGCCATACGCAATAAGCGGCATAGGACGCGGCGCGGAAAATGGCACATTTGCGGCCATGGGCGCTTGGAAACAGGATGAGGCGGCGGGGGCCGCGGATGATGACGCTGTAAACAGGGCGTCGGGGGCAACAAAACGCCGCTGGCTTTTGGCGCTGGCGGCATGTCTGCCGCTGGGCGTGGCCGGCTTTGCCCCGGCCACGGCGCAGGACACCGCAGGCGGCACCACCAATGTCCAGATCTCGGCCGAGGGCAAGCAGGTTTACGAGGAAATCTGTCAGGCCTGCCATATGGCCGATGCCAAGGGCGGGGGCGGCGCGGGGGCCGTAATCCCGGCGCTGGCGGGCAATCCCAAACTGGCCGACAAGGATTATCCGATCACCCTTTTGCTGAAAGGGCGCGGCGGGATGCCGTGGTTCACCGAGATCCTGACGCCTGAACAGATGGCTGCCGTGGTCAATTACGTGCGCGGCCATTTCAACGATTACCACGACATCGTGACCGTCGCCGATGTGAAGCGCGTGGCCACCGGCCCAGCGCCCAAGCGCGACTGTCTGAACGCGTGTGGCCAGTAATCAGCAATTTCCGCAATTAAAGGACGCATCATGATCAGCGATCTTTCGCCCCAGACCCGCCGCGACCTGTTGACGATGATCGGCCGCGCGGGGGGCGGCCTTGCCATGTATCAGGCGATGACGGCGCTGGGCCATGCGGCCGAGACGCAGTTTTCCGGCCCGCCCGCACTGTCAGGCGCGCGTGCCGGGGCCAGCGTGCTGGTGCTGGGCGCGGGGCTGGCGGGTATGCTGGCGGCCTATGAGCTGACCAAGGCGGGCTATAAGGTTCAGGTCTTGGAATATCAGGATCGGCCGGGCGGCCGCAATTATTCGGTGCGCGGCGGCGACAAGATCGTCGAGGTGGGCGGCGCGACCCAGAATGTCGGGTTTCAGCCGGGCAATTACCTCAACCCCGGCCCGTGGCGCATCCCGCATCACCACCGCACCTTGCTGCATTACTGCAAGGCCTTCGGGGTGGAATTGGAACCGTTTATCCAGCTCAACCACAATGCCATGGTTCACCGGAAGGACGCTTTTGGCGGCAAACCGCAGCGGTATAAGGAACTGGCGGTGGATTTCACCGGCCATGTGTCGGAACTGCTGGGCAAGTCGCTCAATGCCGGTGCGCTCGACAGCGCGGTCAGCAAGGAGGACAAGGAGAAGCTGATCGCGGCGCTGCGCGAATGGGGGGCGCTGGACGGCGATCTCAAATTCACCAGCAACCTCAATGTGTCGAGCCGCCGCGGCTATGACCGCGCGCCGGGCGGGGGCGTCAATGGCGCGCCCACCCCGTCCAAGATCAACGGCTTGTCCGATGTCCTGTCCAGCCATGTCTGGACGCAGATGAGCTTCTATTTCAACTACGTGATGCAGACCACCATGTTCCAGCCCAAGGGCGGCATGGATATGATCGGCAAGGGTTTCTACAAACAGATCGCCAAGCTGGTCCGCCTGAACACCAAGGTCACCTCGATCAAGCAGGATGACAAGGGCGTCGCGGCGACATGGACCGACACGGTCACCGGCAAGACGGGCGTGGCCACGGCGGATTATATGGTCTGCACCTTGCCCGCCACGATCCTTGCCCAGTTGGACATTCAGGTTTCGGACGCCAAGAAAGCCGCGATCAAGGCCATTCCCTATAGCGGTCAGGTCAAGATCGGCCTCGAAATGAAGTCCCGCTTCTGGGAAGAGAAATATTCGATCTATGGCGGCCACAGCTTCACCGATCAGGCAATTGGGCTCATCTCCTATCCCAATTACGATTTCTTCAAGGACAAGCCTGCCGTGCTGCTGGGCGCCTTTGCCAATGGCGCGGGCGGATACATGCTGGCGGGCATGACGCCGGAAAAGCGGATCGAGGCCGCGCTGGCGCAAGGCAGCGTGTTCCACCCAGAAGAATATCGCCGCGAATTTATGAACGGGGCCTCGGTGGCGTGGAGCCGGATGCCGTGGATCCTTGGCTGCTGTGGCATGTGGACCGAGGAAAGCCGCGCGACCCATTACCAGAACCTCGTCTCAATGGACGGGCGCATCGTTCTGGCGGGCGAACATGCCTCCTATTATGGCTGCTGGATGGAGGGCGCGCTGCTCTCCTCGCTCGACGCGATCACGCGCCTGCATCAGCGCGCTCTGGCGGCATAAGGGGGGCGCCGCGATGAACGAACCCATTATGCCCATGACCAAGCGCGACCTGCTCTCGATGATCGGCACGGCGGCGGGCGCTTCGGCAATGTATATGGCCATGTCCAGCATGGATCAGGCCAAGGCATCCGATTTCAAAGGCCCGCCCAAGCTGGAGGGCGACAACAAGGGCGCGAGCGTTTTGATCCTCGGCGCGGGCGTGGCGGGGATGACCGCCGCGCTCGAACTCTCCCGCGCGGGGTACAAGGTTCAGGTGCTGGAATATAACGACCGTGTGGGCGGGCGTTCATGGACCCTGCAGGGCGGCGACACCTATACCGAACTGGGCGGGGCGACCCAGACGTGCCGGTTCGCGCCGGGCAATTACATCAACCCCGGCCCGTGGCGCATTCCATGGCACCACCATGGGTTGATCCATTACTGCCATGAGTTGGGCGTTGCGCTCGAACCCTTCATGCAGGTCAATTACAACGCCTATGTCCACAACACCAAGGCGTTCGGCGGCAAGCCCCAGCGCTATCGCCATATTCAGGCGGATTTCTACGGCCATGTGGGTGAATTGCTGGCTAGATCGGTCAATGCCGGGGCTTTGGCGCAGACGGTCAGCAAGGAGGATGGCGAGATCCTGCTCGAAGCGCTGCGTTCATGGGGCGCGCTCGATCGCAACATGCGCTATGTGAAGGGCGCGGCCAGCAGCGGGCGGCGCGGCTATGACAAGGAGCCGGGTGGGGGCCTTTCGGCGGTGCCCGAACCCTCCGATCCGATTGATGTGCAGACGCTGCTGCGTTCGGGCCTCTGGCGCTCCATCGGCGGCAATCTGCAATGGGATCACCTTTCCACCATCTTCCAGCCCGTCGGCGGCATGGGGCAGGTGGCCAAGGGTTTCGAGCGCGCCGTGGGCCATATGGTGCGCAAGAACAGCAAGGTGACCGCGATCCATCAGGACGAGAAGGGCGTCATTGTCACCTATAAGGACACGAAAAGCGGCGCGGTGATGAAGGCTGCGGCGGATTACTGCCTCTGCACCATTCCCCTGCCGGTGCTGGCCCAGATCGAGATGAATGTCAGCCCTGAACTGGACGCCGCGATCCGCGCCGTGCCCTACAGCACCAGCGTCAAGGTCGGTCTGGAATTCAAGCGTCGCTTCTGGGAGCAGGACGACCAGATCTATGGCGGCATCACCTATACCGACCTGCCGATGAGCCAAATCTCCTATCCCTCCACCCGCTATGGCGACAAGGGGCCGGGCGTGCTGCTGGGCTGCTATGTCGGCGGGGCGGCGGGCTATGAACTGACCGCCAGCACCCCTGCGCAGCGCGTCGAAAAGGTGCTGGAATGGGGCTCGCAGATCCACCCGCAATACAGGGGCGAGTTCATGAACGGCGTGTCGGTGGCATGGCACCGGGTGCCCTTTACGCTGGGCTGTTTCGGTTCGTGGACCGAGCAGACGCGCGCCGAGCATTACAAGAACCTGTGCAAGTTTGACGGACGCATCCTGCTGGCGGGCGAACATGCCTCCTATTACGGCGGCTGGCAGGAGGGGGGTATCACCTCGGCCATCGACGCGATCACGCGGCTGCATCAACGGGTTATCGCGGGGTGAGAGACATGAAGAAACTGATCTTGAGCATGGCCCTGATCGGGGCGTCGTCGGTCGCACAGGCTCAGGCCCCCGCCCGCCCCGCCGCTGCTGCTTCGGCGGGCGATGCGGCCTTTGGCGCGCGGATGCTGGGCGAGGCGAGCGGGGAGCAGATCTTCACCCGCGTCTGCGCCGCCTGTCATATGCCCGACGCCAAGGGGGCCGAGGGCGCGGGGCGCTATCCCGCGCTGGCGGGCAATCCGAAGCTGGCGATTGGCGCCTATCCGGCGATGGTGGTGGTCAAGGGGCTGAACGGTATGCCGCCCATTGGCACGATGCTGACCGATCAACAGGTGGCCGATGTGGTCAACTATGTCCGCACCCATTTCGGCAACAAGTTCAAGGGCGCAGTGAAAGCCGAGGACGTCAAGGCGATGCGTTAAAGGGGGCGTTGAAGCGGGACGCTGGCGGCGCGGCCTTGACGCCTCATCTTGACGCAGGGCCGCCTTTGCGCCAAAGCCGCGTCCAAGGCGATGGATTTCCGCCGGGCCTTTGGGCCGAACCGCCCGGCCCTAGGGCAACTTGGGGTCACAGGCTGATGATTCCTACCTTTCGCTGTTTGGGCAACAAGGTGGAATTATGCGCGCTGTTTTCTCCCGTCTGATCGTTCTGCTGCCGGTCCTGCTGGCGATGGCCTGCGTGGTCGGCACGCTGTGCGCCGCCTTTCTGTGGAGCCTTGATGCCGTCACGCGGGCGCGTTTCGATCATCCCTGGCTGCTGTTTCTGCTGCCGCTGGGCGGGGCGGGCATCGGCTGGCTCTATCACCGCGTCGGACAAAGCGTCGAAGGCGGCAACAATCTGATCCTCGACGAGATCCACGAGCCGGGCGGCGGGGTACCTTTGCGCATGGCGCCGCTGGTGTTCATCGGCACGGTGGCCACGCATCTGTTCGGCGGATCGGCCGGGCGCGAGGGCACGGCGGTGCAACTGGGCGGCAGCATCGCCAGCGCGGCGGCGCGGATCGCGCGGCTGGACGAGGCCGGAGTTCAGGTCCTGTTGAAGGCCGGCATCGCGGCAGGCTTCGGCGCGGTGTTCGGCACGCCTCTGGCGGGCGCGGTCTTTGCGCTGGAGGTGCTGGCCATCGGGCGGGTGCATCTGCCCGGCCTGCTGGCCTGTGTGATTGCGGGCTATGCGGGCGACTGGGCCTGTCAGGCCTGGGGCATCCACCATACTCCCTATGCCATCCACTATGCCGGGGGCTGGAACGGGCTGCTCCTGCTCAAGGCCACCATCGCGGGCGCGATCTTCGGCTTTGCCAGCCTTGCCTTTGCCGAGGCGAACCATGTGCTGGGCGGGTGGTTCAAGCGGCATGTGCGCTATGGCCCGGCGCGGCCCTTCATCGGCGGGCTGGTGCTGATCGCGCTGACCTATGCGCTGGGCACGCGAGCCTATCTGGGCCTTGGCGTGTGGTCGGCCGACCCCCACGCGCCCACCATCCCCGGCTTCTTCACCGGCCCGATCGATGGCTGGAGCTGGGCGCTCAAAATGCTCTTCACCATCATCACCCTGTCCACTGGCTTCAAAGGCGGCGAGGTCACACCCCTGTTCTTCATCGGCGCGGGGCTGGGCAATGCTCTCTCGGGCGTGCTGGGCGGGCCGGTCGATCTCTTCGCGGGCCTCGGCTTCGTCGCGGTCTTTGCCGGGGCCGCCAACACCCCGCTCGCCTGCATCCTCATGGGGCTCGAACTCTTCGGGCCGGGGCCGATCCTGCCCATCGCGCTTGCCTGCTATGCCGCCTACGCCTGCTCCGGCCACAATGGCATCTACCTCTCCCAGCGGGTCTGGCGGCCAAAGTTGCTCTATCCAGGGGTGGAGGCGGGGGTCTCGCTGCGGGCGGTCCGTGCGGCGCGGGGGAGGGGTGTTAAAAGGTAAAGGTGCCTCCGGCGGGCAAAGGGCGGGGGCCCTTTGCAATCCCGATAATGTCTTGGCTGCGTCAGAAAGGCGGTGTTGCGTTTGGGGGCGGGGTGGAGTGGTGGTTATGCCGCTTCGCGGGAAGGAAGGGCTTTCCGGTCACGGTACTATTGCGGACATCGCGTTGATGGCCGCATTCGCCCCAAGTCTCGCCGTTCCCAGATTTCCTTACAAACGGCAGCACCCGCCAAAACCGGTCATTGCTTGCCGTTGAGCGCCCCGGCAGCAGAGTGCGCATAAGCGGTTACTTGCCGGCAATCCTGAGTGGCCGGATGCCGGACATTGGCATTTGTGCCGCCTACCGCCCAATTGTCCTAAGCCATAACGCAATCACCAATGTCATGCAGGCAAAGTCGAGTATCGCCGCCGGACCGAAAGTTAGCAGGGCAGATCCTCGTTCATTTCGCCAATCAGGAATAAAAATCAGGAGGATATGCAAAAGCAGGAAAACGGCAATGATGCCTCGAAACCATGTTTGCGCACGATGCAACCAATGCAGCCCCGTCACGCCTGCTAAAGCGACAAATGAAAATGCAGCTACCTTTCCCTTTTCTGGAGCGCCGACCCACACAAAGGCAAAAAAGATTAGTAAGGCCAAGAGGCCTACCGCTGCACCCCATCCGTTTGGGGCTTCCGTCAAGGAGGGAATAGTCATTACCTTTGCCTAACTCAGGCAATTGGCAGCGTCCAGTTCAGCAGGTTCATTCAGGCATGCTACCCCGCCCAGTGGCGAGGCTTTGTGTCGATGAGTGAGTTTTGAACGGCAGCTTGAGCCCTTTGGCATCCGTTAGGCACCCTTCCGTGGCGGCGTGCGATGCTTTCGAATGCCAGCTTATCCGAAAACCGTCATTTACGGCAGGGCACGGGAAAGGCCGCTCCCCACCACACTCCGGTCTATCAGCGATGACGCAACATGTCCGCTGCCCTAACTTAGCCGACATCCCCCGCCGCGTAGCGGCCTTCAAATCCGATCTATAGCGCTGAACACAACGCCGCCGATCTGGCGCAACAAAGACAGTAACGGGATTGCAAAGGGACAAGTCCCTTTGCCCGCCGGAGGCATAAAAACGCCCGCCGGAGGCATCTGAAAAGGTCAAAAGCCCCCTTCACGCCCCTCTCAAAACACCCCCGGCACCAGCCGATAGCGGACCTTGCCCATGAAGGCCTGATAGGCGGGGTCTTGGGACAGGAGGGCCTCTTCGGCCTTCAGGCGCAGGATCTGGGCCCACCAGCCGATGGTGTAGAGGGTGAGGTTGAGGAGGCTGGGCATGAGGATCATGATGCCGATGTGGACGGCGAGGTAGCCTGCGTACATGGGGTGGCGCACGAAGCGGTAGAGGCCGTCGCTTTTGACGCCGCGGTTGGCGGGTGCGATGCCGAAGCTGCGGCGCAGCGAGAGTTTGGCCAGCGCCTGCACCACGTTGCCCAGCAGGACCAGCGCGATGCCCAGCGGAGCGATCTTGGGAAACATGTCGAGCCCCGGCTGGATCATCAGCGGCGCGGCGGTGGCGGCAATGGCCAGCAGCCAGTCGCCCAGGCGCAGCGAGATGTTGCCGGTGGGGCGGCGGATCAGCGTGAAGGCCATGACCGCCGTTTCGGAAATCAGCGCCAGCGGCGCATAGCCGTTGAGCGAATGGGCCACCCGGTTGACCAGCGCCAGCCACAGCACAAGGATCAGCCCCTGTTCGATCCGGTCCAGCACGCGCGGATTGGCGCGGGCAAAGGCGCGGTCGAGCGAACCCTGATCGGGGGCGGTAATGGCGGCGTTCGTGGTCAAAGCGGCTGGCCTTATACGCGGGGCGGGGGGTGTCCCCGTCCGATGGGCCAAGGATTACGGCCTCGATGGTTAACAACTCGCTAGGAAAGGGGCGCTTGACTCCGCTTCTCCATCTGCTAATGGCGCCCCGGAAGTCAGCGGGTCCGCCCGCAGGCTTTTCCGTCCGAGACAGTTGGTGTGGGGAATTGGCCCCGCTTAATTTCCAGCCTAGACGGGGAAAAGAGATTATGGGCGTTTTCGCCCCTATCGCGGCTTATCGGCCATGCTCCTTTGGGGCGGCCTGTCGCAACTCCTTCCCTTTGTCACGGACCCAACCGCCCCTGCGGATGCGCCTCGGCGCGTCCTGCATGGACAAAGTAGCCGGCCCGGAGGCTTTTGCCGATGGGCCATTTGTGAAGGAGTAAGGCATGGATCGTTCGCAGAAAGCCGAATCGGTCGCCCAGCTCAACGCGGTCTTCAACGAGGTCGGCGTGGTGGTTGTCACCCGCAACCTCGGCCTCACCGTGGCACAGTCGACTGTGCTGCGCGGCAAGATCCGCGAAGCTGGCGCCACCTACAAGGTTGCGAAGAACCGTCTTGCCAAGCTTGCTGCTCAGGACACCCCGTACGAAGGTATCGGCGACCTGCTGACCGGCCCCACCGCGCTTGCGTGGTCGGTCGATCCGGTTGCCGCTGCCAAGGCTGTGGTGGACTTCGCCAAGACGACCGACAAGATCGAGATCGTCGGCGGGTCGCTGGGCAACGTCGTTCTGAACGCTGAAGGTGTCAAGGCTCTGGCCTCGATGCCCTCGCTCGACGAACTGCGCGCCAAGCTTATCGGCCTTGTTCAGGCCCCGGCCACCAAGCTGGCTCAGCTCTCGACCGCTCCGGCGGCCAAGCTGGCCCGCGTGTTCCAGGCCTATGCCGACAAGGACGCTGCGTAAGATTTGCGCCGGGCCGCGGCCCGTCCATCTCTGTGCAGGTAAGACTTTTGAACCCTATTTTTCCGGGTTTGGCGCCTCCGCCGCCCGGTAAACAACATTGGAGTAATTATCATGGCTGATATCGCCAAGCTCGTTGAAGAACTGTCGGCTCTGACCGTCCTCGAAGCCGCTGACCTTGCCAAGGCTCTGGAAGAAGCCTGGGGCGTGTCGGCTGCTGCCGCTGTTGCCGTTGCTGCTCCTGCCGCTGGCGGCGAAGCTGCTGCTGCGGTTGAAGAAAAGACCGAATTCGACGTCATCCTGACCGGCGACGGCGGCAAGAAGATCCAGGTCATCAAGGAAGTCCGCGCGATCACCAACCTGGGCCTGACCGAAGCCAAGGCGCTGGTCGAAGGCGCTCCCAAGGCGATCAAGGAAGGCGTGTCGAAGGCTGAAGCCGAAGACATCAAGAAGAAGATCGAGGAAGCCGGCGGCACCGTCGAAGTCAAGTAAGACTTCAACATGCGCCGGTCGGATCTTCCGACCGAACAGAGAGGGCGGCTCCCATGGGGCCGCCCTTTTTGCGTGTGGGGCTGGTGGTTTTGCCTTTGGCGGGCAAAAGGGAGAGGGAGTTTGGGATGGCAATCGCCATTATGTCGCTTTGCGGGAGGGAAAGAGACTTTCCGGAGACGACAACATTGCGGATATTCTTAGGGTTAGGTCGGCTGAATTCCCAAGGTGACTTCGCGAGCGAATAAAGCTCCGTCAAATCCCCAGCAGCTTTCCCAAGCCACTTCAAAATCGCCTACGTTTGGACCCGCCCGGTCATGCCATCCACTCGGCTTGTTTGTCAGGCGGCGTATACCCAAATCTGAAATGATGACGCCAGATTCGCCCTCCAGTTGAATTCCGGTTACTCCCGATAGTTGGAAGGTTACCAAAGCGTGCTTATCCAGCACGAAATGCCCTTTGGCATCGATCTCTTTGGTCATTCGGAACGCCTTTAGGACAATTGACGCTGTACCAGTTGCCAACTCTAATTTTTCCAGGGCGGCATCGTGAAACGAAGGGGTGAAACCGAACCAATCAAAAATCTCTGGCCCGCCCGGCACGCTGAGAAATGCCTCATGGTCAGTGGTCCAGTAAATGTCGTCAGTCATAGGCATGGCGACGGGCTATCACTTTTCCCCTTGGTTGTGAACGTCAGCTCCCCCTAACTTAACCGACATTGCCCCGCTGCGCAGCGGCCTTCAAACCCGCCGCCTCACCCCGGCACATAACGCCCCCAATAGCGCCACGCCGACAACGCTGGGATTGCAAAGGGACAAGTCCCTTTGCCCGCCGGAGGCCCCTTCAACGCCGCTGAATTACCCCATCGTCCCGTTCACGATCACCCGGTTCCGCCCCTCGCGCTTGGCCTGATAGAGCGCGATGTCGGCGGCCTGGATCAGGGACTCGCCATTGGCGTCCATGCCCGAGGTCCAGCTGGCGATGCCGAAGGACATGCTGATGAGGCCGAGTGTCCGGCCCTTTTGGCGCACGTTGATTTCGCCCACGGCGTGGCGCACCTGTTCGACACGGTCCTGCAGCACCTGCGCGGTGGTGCCCGGCGCGATGATGGTGAATTCCTCGCCGCCGAAACGGCAAATGACATCGCCGCTGCGGAACTGTCTTTTCAATTCTCCGGCCACGGCCTGCAGCACCGCATCGCCCGCATCATGGCCGAATTCGTCATTGAACCGCTTGAAGTGGTCGATATCGCACATGACCACGCTGAGCGGCACGCCCGATCGGGTGGCGCGGGCGATTTCCAGCGTCAGCGTCTCCTCCATATAGCGGCGGTTGAACAGGCCGGTCAGCGGATCGCGGATCGTCTGTTCGCGAAGTGAGCGCTGCAGGCGATGGTTGACCAGCGCCGAAGCGATGTTTTCGGCCAGCACCGTCAGGCGAAAGCGCGTTTCATGCTCGACCGTACCATGCAGATAGAGGACGCCGATCACCTCGCCGCCCGCCAACAGCGGTTCGCAATGATAGATTTCTTGCGGATTGGCATGGCTGCACACGATGTCGGCGCCCACCTCGCGCAGAAAGTGGCTCTGGCCCCGGCGCAGCGCCCAGCATTGTTCGGGGGCAAAGCCTTCCTGATCGGCCTCCATCCCGCCCCATCCGGCAATCGGTATCAACAGGTTGCGCGAATTGTTGTGGGCATAGAGCGCGCCGGGAATGCCGGGCAGCACACGCGGCACGAAAACGCGGATGATCTGGGCCAGCTCGTCATCGGTGCGGGCCGCCTGCATCCGGTGGGCCATCCCGCCCAGCATTTCGATCACCTCGCCGCGCTGGCGCAGCGTATGGCCATTGCGCTGCAATTCGGCATTGGCCTCCTGCAATTGCGTCTCGCTCGACACCTGATCGGCCACGGCGCGCTCCAGCCGGTCGGCCATTTCATTATAGCTTTGGGCAAGGTGGGAAAATTCGCGCGATCCCATGGCCTCGACGATCCGCGCCGAACGCCGGCCGTGGCCCAGATCGGTCATCACCCGCAGCATGGCGGCCAGCGGGCGGTCGATGCCCCGGATCAGCAGCACGAAACCGATCACCACCAGCAAGGCCACCAGCCCCGCGCCCCCCAGCGCCAGCCCTTGCGACCATTGCAGGCGCGCGTTCACCGCATCGGTGCGGTTGGCCTGAAGGGCGCGCTCATTATCCAGAAAACTGCGCGCGCGCACCGAGATGGCATCCATCAATTCGCGCCCCTGACCGCCCGCAATCTTGGACTGGGCGATGCGGAAATCGCCCCGGCGCCCCTGATCGACCGATTGCCGCAGCATGGCTCCGCGCTCCTTGATGAGCTTGGCCAGTTCCTGCGCGCGGTCATGTTGGGGCGGATTGTCATGGGTCATGGTCACGACCCGCCCGATGTTCTCGTCGGCGCCGCTCACGCCTTCTTCAAAGGTGGTGGCGAAAGAAGGCGCGTGGGTAAGGACATAGCCGCGTGTACCTGATTCGGCCGAACGCAACTGGTTCAGCGCAATCTGCGTCCGCTCGATCACGGCCGAGGAATGGTTGACCCATTGCACAGCTTCGCCCGCCTGTTGCGCGGAATCGACAAGAATGGCCGCAAAAGAGGCCAACGCCGCAACGACAAGGGCGCCTAGGCAAAGAATGCGGGCAGAGAGCGAGGCAAACATAAGACGGTTTGAACAAACTATCGGAGAGTATGCTTAAAAACCGATGGATTTTGCCCCACGGGATTGCCCTTATGTCGCGGCGTTGAAATAGCCCCCGGCGGTCAGCGGAGCGGGCTGATAGGTGATGGTGCGCCGCCCGAACCAGCCGTCGGAAATCACCATGACCTGTTGCCCCAGACGCATCTTGACCGCATCGGCATAGGGCAGGTGGCTGCAGTCCATCACCGGATCCTTGCACGGCAATTCGCGGTCATTCTTTTTGCGCAGCCAGTAAGCGGGCAGATCCCACGGCCGGTGGCTTGGCCCCAGATGGGCGCGGTCGGACAAAGCGTTCAGCGTGAAGCGCAGGCCCGGTCGCGTGCCGTCATCAAGGCCCAGTTGCGCGGCCATCCAGTGCAGCGCGATGGTGGAAAGCGCGGCATTGTCGCCCTGGTCCGGATAGCCGCCCCCGACATCGGCATGGGCGCCCGCAAACAGGCATTGCACCACCCCGTCGCGCGGCGCCCAGAGCGTGGGGGTGAAATCGCGCCGCCGCTCGTCAATGGCCACGGCATGCAGGCCATGGCGAACCTTGTCGCTCAGCTTGTTGTCGATGAATTTCAGATAATCGTGGCGCGCCTTGCTCATCAGGATCGGCTTGGGAATGCCCATCGCGCCCACCGTGTCCCATACGGCAATCGTGTCGATGGTCACATCGGGAATAAAGCGCGGGGTCAATTCGCGCGCATCGCGGGCCTGCTGGTCGCCCTCGGCAATCATCATCTGCAAGGCGCCGAACAGATCGGCGGGCGGCTCTTCAGCTTTTCGCAGCACCATGTAATTGTGCCATGCCGCGCTGGCGTAACGCTGGCCCAGCGCATTGTTGGCCACATTTTCCAGCCCCAGTCCCGCCCAGTCGAGCAAACCCATCCGCGCGATCAACCCGCCCAGCGCGCGCACCGTATAGGCGCCCCGGCTGAACCCAATCAGATAGATCCGGTCGCCCGGCTGATACTGGCGGCTGATGAACGTATATCCGCGCAGCACGCGAAAGATCAGCCCCGCGCCAAAGGCCCCGCCTACCAGATTGCTCCACCAATTGCCGCCATCGCCCACCCCATGAATATATTTGGCGACGTAAGGCGGCGTCTCGTCGGAACCGGGAAAGAGTTTCTCCTGTTCATCATCACGCGCTCCGCCCAGCGTATTCTCGCCCGCCAGCGCCTGAAACAGGGCCAGCACATTGGAACGGTTGCCGCCATCGGCGCCCTGCCATGTGCCGTCGGCAAAGAACAGAATGGATTTTGCCATCGTATTCCCCCTGTGTTTTGGAGGAAAGCGTCTCATTGATACTGTGGGGCGTCAAGATGGATGGGGTATGGGGAAGTAATAGAGGATAGCCTCCGGCGGGAAAAGGGACTTATCCCTTTGCAATCCCGTTACTGTTTTGTTGCGCTCGAACGGTGACTTGGCGTTGATGGACGATGGTTGGAAAGCCTGCGGCGCTCAATTGCTCTATTTCGCCACGGCGCCGGCTTTTCAAAACCACAGTTTTTCAACGCAAGGGCGAGTGGACAAATCCGCAGCCAGAGAGCGATGTCGGCTTTTCCGTCATTTCAGATACAGACCCGCCTTTCGGGGCAAGGCGTCATTGCGGACATAATTTACTTGTGAGACTAATGGAGCATGGCGAAATTGTTCCTTTCTATGTTCAAGCGTGGCCCTGTCTTGTGGTTTTGTCTTGGCGTGGTGTTCACGATCACTTTGGCGCCGATCATGGCTGGCGCGTTTGGCTCTCTCTTTTGGAGTATGCCTTCTGACGGCCCACGAGATGATAGGTCTGCAGCCGAGAGGTTGCTCGACTTGTCAGGTGCCTTGTCAGACGATTTCCCGATCCAGAATTCCCGATTTATTCTTATGAGTCGGTATATGACTTCGAAATGTTTCAATCCGCAAAAGCAAATTGCTGATTTGAAGTTGAACTTGGCGGAAGAACCCATCCAAGACCTCCAAATGGACATGGATACCGCTTGGGGAGACAGGCTGATTAGCGCCGCCCGTGGAGGCCCAATTCTTTATCTGACCCACCTCCCAAGACCTTTACTCGGCAGTTTGGATTCCTGCGCGGCACACTCAGTCCTAGCCCCAGTATGCGGCGAAATAACGCGGGGAATGTTAAGAGATCATACTGCGGAGATGGTCGGGTATTTCAATCAAAGAAAACCATCTGCGGATGCGCGATTGGAAGCCGAACGCTGCACATTGATGAAATTGGCTACCAGAGCATCGCAAGCATCCAATTGAACCCTCGACGGGTCCAAACGTCCGCTCCCCCTAACTCGGTCGCTATAGCCCAAGCCCGACAACTACCCTGATAGCAGCCCATTGGGTCAGGTTTGTCGCGGAGGGCAGCTATTGGCCCCTTAGGCAGGAAAAATGGCCGTTCCGGTGCCGACCCGATTGCGGACGTTTGTAGTTTGCCAATCCGTGCGCGGCCTGACATTGTTGCCGAATGATCTTCGCCCTTGCGCTCGCCGTTTCGAACCACGTCGGACTTCCGTCGATGCCTTCAGAGATGAGAGGGGTTTGGGACGTAGAGGGCCATTGCGCACTGCCTTCGGACGACAGCGATAGTCGCGTCATCGTCCGTCCGGGCAATGCAGTTTTCTGGGAAACCGTATTCACACCGAAACGGATTTTGACACCAGATGTGTTGAATTGGACGGCGACCGGCGATTTTAGCGAAGAAGGTGAAGTTTCGAAAGGGCGTCTAAATCTACGCCTCTCGCGGGACAAGCGAACGCTCAGCTACACTAATTCCGATAACCGCGTTGTCCGGTTGGTGCGGTGTAAGAAATAGCCGTTAGCGGACCGTCTGCTTCCCCAAACATTTCAGCCATCTTGGCAGCCTTTCATACCCTGTAGTACCGGACGCTTTATTCAGGAGCGAATGCGTCCACGCAGCCCAAGTTGCCAACCACACACCACCCCATGACGGGATTGCAAAGGGACAAGTCCCTTTGCCCGCCGGAGGCACCTGCACTCCTGCCCCTCAACCCCCGCCCAAGTTTTTCTTGCTTGCCGCCTGATGCGCGGCTTCGCACATTCGGGCTATGACTGCTTCCTTTCCGGCCGCCCCCTTTTTGGCGGCAATCGCGCAATATCCGATTGATGAACTGTCCGATTGGGCGGCCTATGAGGCCAAGCTGCGCCGCTGGGTGGGTGAGGCGGCGGGGCAGGGGGCGGCGGGAAGGGGCGCGGCTTTGCTGGTCTTTCCCGAATATGGCGCGATGGAGCTGGCGGCGCTGGACCGTAAGGGCAAGTCGGATCTTGATGCCAGCCTTGGCGCGGTGTCGGACCTGCTGCCTCGGGTGGATGCGCTGCATGGCGAACTGGCGCGGGCGCATGGCGTCTATATTCTGGCGGCCAGCGCGCCCTGCAGGGTGGGGCATCATTACGTCAACCGGGCGCGCTTTTTCGCTCCCTCGGGCGCGATGAGCCATCAGGACAAGATCATGATGACCCGCTTTGAGACCGAGCAATGGGGCGTTTCTCCCGCCGGTGCGATCGGCGGCGGGCTGCGCCTGTTTGACACGGCGCTGGGGCGGATCGGCATCACCATCTGCTATGACAGTGAATTTCCGTTGCTCGCCCGCGCGCTGGCGCAGGCCGGGGCGGACATTATTCTGGCCCCTTCCTGCACCGACAGTTTGCATGGCTATTGGCGGGTGCGCATCGGCGCGCAGGCGCGTGCGCTGGAAAACCAGTGCTTTGTCCTGCAATCGCCCACGGTGGGGGATGCGCCATGGTCGCCTGCGGTCGATGTCAACCGGGGCGCGGCGGGGCTGTATGGTCCGCCCGACGCCAAGCCTGCGGCCGGGGCCGATATGCCCGCCGACGGCGTGCTGGCGCTGGGCGAGGAGGGTGTGGCGCATTGGGTTTATGCTCAGGTCGATCCGGCCCGCGTGGCGGCGTGGCGAGGGGATGGCTCGATCCTGACCCATCGCGACTGGGCGGTTCAACCGGGGGCGGGGGCGTTGCCTGAGGTGGAGGTGGTGGTTTTGCGGTAGAGGGATTTTTGCCTCCGGCGGGCAAAGGGCGGGGGCCTTTGCAATCCCATTATTGTCTTTGTTGCGCTAGACAGGCGAGGCGGGGCTTATAGTTTTAAAGCCTGCGGCGCCTTTTAGCGCTTGATCGCCGCGCCGCAGGCTTTTGAAACCCTCGTCTTTTGGCGCCATATTGCCAAGCATACACTACCCCATTAACGGGATTGCAAAGGGACGAGTCCCTTTGCCCGCCGGAGGCACATTTTGGCCCACCCCCGCATAAAGATCTTCTTCGACGGCGGCTGCCGCCCCAACCCCGGCCCTATCGAAGCGGCCGTGGTTATCAAGGGCGAGGTCCACTGGTTCGACCTTGGCCATGGCAACAATCAGGATGCCGAATGGCTGGCGCTGATCGAGGCGGTGAAGCTGTCGCAGACGCTGGGGTTGGAGCATGTCGAGCTGATCGGCGATGCGCTGGAAGTGGTGGATCACGCCAACCGGGCGATGCGCAACAGCGCGGGCGAGCAGGGCCATGCCGCCATCTTCGCCGCGCTTGTCGAAAACCTCCGCCCGGCCCGCATCCGCTGGATCAAGCGTCAGCAGAACCTTGCCGGCATCGCGCTGGCCTCACGGCATCCTCGATGATTCAGCCAATCCCGTCCCACATCAGTTTGAGACCCACCACGATCATCATCGCATAGATGATCCGATAGAACCGCGCCGCATCCACCCGCCGCACCACCCAGACCCCCGCCCATGTGCTGAGCAGCGCCAGCGGCATCAGCACCGCCGAATGCACCAGATTGGCCCGCGTGAACTGCCCCAGCGCCATATAGGCAGGCACCTTGATCCAGTTCATATAGGCAAAGGCGATGGCGGTCGTGCCCACCAGCACATCGCGCTCCAGTCTTTTGGGCAGCACGTACATCTGAAACGGCGGCGCGCCCGCATGGGCGATATGGCTGACAAAGCCGGAAAATGTGCCGAACAGCACGCCCACCCAGCCCGGCGAATTGGAGGGCAGGGCGGTCCTTCCGCCGCGCTCGTTCCACATGCGCTGCACCCCGAACAACAGCGACACCACGCCTACCGCCAGCAACACCGCCTTCTCGCTGACGCTGCGCGAAAACAGCCAGCCCAGCGCCACGCCGATGGTCATCCCCGGCATCATCACCTTCAGCACCGCCCCCGACCAATGCCGCCGGAACGACCACACGCTGACCGCATCCTGCACGATCAGGATGGGCAGCATCACCGCCGCGCTCTCCACCGGCGCATTGGCCAGCACCATGATCGGCATCGCCAGCCCTCCCAGGCCCGCAAAGCCCCCCTTGGCCATGCCCGACACCACCACGGCCAGCACCGCGCAGACAATCGCCATCGGTGTGTCGAGCATGGGGGAAACCTTTCATCCGGGGGGAAACCGATAATCGCATCAGAGCGATAGAGGCACCCGCCCGTCAAATCCAGCCACCTTTCAACACCATCTTAACCGCCACGCCGCTAGATACCCCCTATGACCCTGCTGCTCAGTTTCGTGCCGGAATTTCTGGTGATCGCCGCCCTGCTGCTGGTCGAGCGGGCAGGGCCGCGCACCGACTGGTGGCGCAATCTTCAGATCTGGGCGCTGCAACTGGCCGTGGCGCTGACCATCCTGCCCCTGCTGCGCGGCTGGGTCGGCCCGGCGCTGATCGAGGGCGCACACCTGCCTTTCTGGCTGGGCTTCATCCTTTTTCTGCTGCTCAAGGATCTGGCCGAATTTGTCTTTCATCTGGCCCAGCACCGCATTCCCTTTCTCTGGGCCATGCATTCGCTGCACCATTCCGACCCCGAAATGGCGGTCTTGACCACCCAGCGCCATTTCTGGGGTGATCAATTGATCAAACAGGTGACGGTCTGGTCGGTGGTGCTGATGATCCTATCGCCCACGCCCGCCATCGCCTTTGCCTATGGCATGGCTTCCCTGTGGAATCTGTTTGCCCATCTGGATGCGCGGATCGACTTTGGCCGCTGGTCCTGGCTGCTCAACAGCCCGGCCTATCACCGCCGCCACCATTCGCGCCTGCCCGAACATTATGACACCAATTTCGCCGCGATCTTTCCCATTTTCGATGTCATCTGCGGCACCTACCGACGCCCCGACGGCTATCCGCCCACCGGCATGGAGCGCCAACCCGAAAACCTGTGGCAGGCCGCCATCTGGCCGCTGATCTGGGACCGCCCGCAGCCCGCACCCACCCCGACCAGCACCACGCCCGGCACCGCCCCATAGAGCCACCCGGCCCGGCAAGGCGATCCCTAACCCGGCACTTCGCCGCGCGCCCTCGGCCCGATCCGGCCATCGTCCATAGCATCGCCCAACCGGCGGGCCACCTCCTCGTCCAGCGTAAAGGGCGGGGGCCGCCGCACGCGCATCAACCGCGCCTCCTCGCGCGCATAGCGGTGATACCGCGCCAGCCCCAACGCCTCGTCCCCCTCGCGCAGCAAGTCGGGCAAATGGCGAATGCCCGCCCGATCCATCGCCCCGGCGCCCGCCTCCTCGACAGCCTCCCCCGCTTCATCGGCGGGCGCCGCATCCTCCTGCGCCGCCTCCGCCTCACCCATATCCTCCCCTTGCGCATCCTCATCGCATGGCGCCGCCTGCGCCGCGATCCAGCGCTCGCGCATCCGCTCCAGCTTCATGTTGATGCTCTCAAGGATCTCCTCGGCCTCGCGCTCCTCCTCGATGGCCCGCGCCCGCTCCTCCGCCGCGCTCAATGGCCGCTCGCCCCCGCGCGCGCCATAGGCGTCATACCGATCCCGCCGCCGATTGCGCAAAAGAAACATCAGCAAAGGCGTGTCATACCGCCGCCAACTGGCCACCACCTCGCCATGCCGGACGATAAACCGCTCCTCGCCCGCAATCGCCCGCTCCAGCGCGCAATCCTCCAGCCGCGCCATGCCGCGATCCACCGCCTCCTCCCACGCGGCGGCAAATCCCTCCGCCCCCGGCGCATTGCGGATCTTGTACAAAGCCTCCAAACTCGCCCCGATCACCCGCGCCGCCTGCGTCACAATCCCGCTCGCCGCCAAGGCCGCAATAAACGCCCGCTGCCGATCCGGCGTGATCGAATTGCTCCGCGGCTGCTTGTGAATATAAGGTGCAAACCCCAGCAAAGGATCACCCTCCACCGGCGCCTCCCCCCGAAACGCCACCCGACTGGTCCGACGGCCCGGCCGCACACTGTCGCAATGCACCGCCCCGCGCGCCTCTGCCCCGCGCCCCTCCACCTTACCCATCGCCAACCTCCATCCACCAAGCCCAACCCACCCCCTCCGCCAAGCAAAGGGGAAGAGCGGTCTAACAAAGGGCAGGGGGTGTAGGAAAGAACGTTATGGGAACATTGCGGTGTGGTGGTCGGAGAGGGGGGGAAGGGATCGCTGCGCGATGGTTTTAAGGGATTAAGGGTGCCTCCGGCGGGCAAAGGGCGGGGGCCCTTTGCAATCCCTATATTGGGAGTGCTGGAGTGGTTATATTAATTCGAATATTGATAGCCATATTTGGGAGGGCGCACGTCTTTTAAACCAAAAGTATAATAATATTTTCTTGCGGCTCTCCATCCTCTGCGGAAACTGGGTATCCGAAAATCTGGCTTGTCTTCGCCATCCCAACAACTGGAGTCGATCCAATTTCCTTTTATCAAGTCTATATTACTAGGAGATATGCTAGAATAACCAAATTTTTTTATCAGGATCGCATTTCTTTTTCTTGTCGCTTGCCTGAGTGAGTTGACCAGCCAACCATCAAGTGAACGTAGCGTATCTTGATCATCAAGAAGAGCGTAAAAGCTCATTAAGCCTCTCATCTTTTTTAGTTTTTTGCCATCAAACATCATCGATGACAATTCACTCTCTGAAAGGCCACCATATAAATAATTTCTAATTTCCATGATCAAGCCAAGAAAATCCCAATCAAATTTATTTGCAGCGCTAAATCTCTTGGGATTGTATTGGAATTTATCTCCATAATGGAAAAGGTAAAGATGTATTAATCTTGATATCCTCCTTTTTATTCTTAAAACGCTAGAATCAGAAAGAGACAATCCAGAATTTTTAAAGCTATATCCTAAATACTCTATGCTTTTTGCGGTTCGTATTTCACCATCTTTTTCGGCTATTAGAGTTATTCCTGGCGATTTATTCGTATTTATTTTTATTCCTGTCTCACGGCAATGCTGCGCAAAGCAACTTTCGATAGCAACTGCACTTTCGTAGCTGTTGCATACGGCTGTCACGTCATCAGCAAAACGGACAAACTTCCCTGGCATGCGCTCTAGTCGAACGTCCAGTTGGTGATTTGCGAGATTGGCAAGGAGTAAGGATATGGAAGACCCTTGTGGTGTTCCTATTCGCCTAGTCATAAAGGATCCGGCGGCATGCCCTTCTTTGCTTGCATACTTATGAA
Source organism: Novosphingobium sp. 63-713 (assembly GCF_001898925.1). Taxonomy (NCBI): domain Bacteria; kingdom Pseudomonadati; phylum Pseudomonadota; class Alphaproteobacteria; order Sphingomonadales; family Sphingomonadaceae; genus Novosphingobium; species Novosphingobium sp. 63-713. The sequence goes on along the minus strand of NZ_MKVS01000027.1, from coordinate 273,718 downwards.
ACATAAATGCGCGAACAGCTTTTTTTTCAACTTCTGTTGAAACAATCATTTCTCTGTTATCAAGAAGATTCTTGATATACTTACTGGGAATTGATTCGAAGTATTTTTCGAAATCTATTTTAACCGAGTAAACTTTATCGGTTGATACAATGTAGCCCCTTAAATCTAAGATGGCGTCAAAAATGTTCCTCTGAGGGTGATATGCGAAGGAATGCGGAGAAAATCTTTTCAGATTCCGTTCTCGAATTCTTCTCATAAGCACATTCGCAAGTGCTGTGTCCGGAATAGAAAACGCCATAATGTCGCGCTTTCCGCCACCAGTTTTATCGATCTGAAAGTGTTGGGCAGGCTTTGGGCGATATTCCTGGATAAGAACCTTATGCCAAAGTGTTTTTGCCAAGAAATTTGCATTTCTTTTGCAATATACCGGATCGAAATGACGATTGATATATTCCACTGGTTTTTTTTCCGGTTCTTTCGGTGGCTCACCGGTGCGCCGAGCAATTCGGGATCGATGCTCAAGCTTCACTTTTTTCTTGGAAGATTGTTTTGCAAATATGCGATCGCAAATGATTTTTATTTCGCGTTTGATCTCAGTTTGCATAAATGCCCTGCATTATTTCGGCGAGATCAGAGAAGAAATGGCCACTCCTGCATTTCTGCATCGGTGTACTCAATTGCGAAACTTTACCTAACGGCAGAATTTCACGCTCAAGGCATTGGAGGCCTGTAACCTCCAGTTATCTTTGATCTCGCCTCGGCTACTACGCCACTAAATATGGTTAAATCACGTCATGTTAGTTGTTGTCAACAGAGTTCCGTGATTTTCGTTGTGAAGCCACAAAACTAGTAACAGGATTGCAAAGGGTCGAGACCCTTTGCCCGCCGGAGGCATCCCCCCCCCCAATGCGACGAACCGCTCAACGTCTCACCGCATCCCGCTTGCTCGATGCCCGCCGCGCCAGATATTCCCGTTCCCATCGGGTTTCAGGGAATAACAATCATGAAGGCATATCTGGCGGGATTGGCGATGATGGCGGCGGCGTTGGCGCCGGGGGCGGCTCTGGCGGATGATCCGCGTGATCCGGCGATGCGCAGTGCTGCGGCGCGGGCGCGGGACAAGGCGGAGATCCAGTGGCTGAACCGCAACCAGCTTGCCTATGTGCGCAAACGCGATGCCGGTTATGCCAAGGACTGGGCGGCCTATCGCGAGGCGCAAGGGCAGGGGCAGGCGCGCGGCGGCTCTGATTATGAAGAGACCTCTTATGATGCGGGCTATGGCGCGCGGCGCGACGCTGCCGATTATGCGCAAAGCCGCCGCGACTATGAGCGCGACCTTGCCGAATGGCGCTATGCGGCGGGCCAGTGCCGCGCGGGCAATTACGCCTATTGCGCCCGCTAAAGGCGCCGCAGGCCTTACAACAACATAGCCTCCGGGCATTCCGCCGCCCACATGGCGCAACGCGGACAGTAAAGGGATTGCAAAGGGTCGAGACCCTTTGCCCGCCGGAGGCCTGAACAACCCCGCCGGAGGTAAATCCCTCCGGCCGAAATCCTTTGCTCCCATAAATCGCTACCCGCGGGCCGCCCCATGCCCTAAGGCCGGTGGGCATTAAGGAGGCATCATGGCGGATCTGTATTTGAAAGCGCTGGAATCCGAGCGCAAGAAGCTGTGGGCCACGTGCCGCCTGAAGGGCTTGGCGCGGGACACGCCGGAGCGGCAGCGCATTGCCGAACTGGACGAACTGCTGCGCGCGCATAAGGCGAAATCGGCCTGAACGGTCCGGGGCGGGGCGGTTGGCGGGGTTCGCGCCCCGCCATCCTTGACCTGCGCGGCGAATGGGCGTAGGGCGCCCCAATTCTTGCGGGGTTTGGCTTGTTCAAACCTCGGCATAAGAGAGCTGAACATTGCCGGTGCGTGCCGGGTTTTGCGGGGTATCTCGCTGAAATCCTGGTGTAATCCGTCAAAGTAACCCGGCGCCTTTGGGCTGGGTGGAGCGTTTCGGTTCGTTTTTGCGTGGCCCGGCGTCTGTCGTCGGGCGATTCGCGATGGCGGTCTGTTTCCTTCATCCATGCATTGGCGCCAGATGGTCATGCGGCCTTTCCGGCCAATTGGCTTGTTCGCACCGGAAGAGGCGCTGCTGCAAGAGCGGCGCATTCGGAAGGGCGCTTTTGTGGCGGCGTATCGCCGTCACGCAAACAAGGTGAAGAGATTCAATGCCTACTATCAACCAGCTGATCCGCCACGGGCGCGAGCCGCAGAAGGCCAAGAGCAAGGTTCCCGCTCTTGAGCAGAACCCCCAGAAGCGCGGCGTCTGCACCCGCGTGTACACCACGACCCCGAAGAAGCCGAACTCGGCTCTTCGCAAGGTGGCCAAGATCCGTCTGACCAACGGCCGCGAAGTCATTTCGTACATCCCGGGTGAAGGCCACAACCTTCAGGAGCACTCGGTTGCTCTGATCCGCGGCGGCCGTGTGCGCGACCTTCCCGGCGTGCGTTACCACGTGCTGCGCGGCGTGCTCGACACGCAGGGCGTGAAGAACCGCAAGCAGAGCCGTTCGAAGTACGGCGCCAAGCGTCCGAAGTAAGACCTTCCGGTCTTTCTCGTCGGTCTTACAGATTTAAGGAATACAAGCGATGTCACGTCGTCGTCGTCCCGAAAAGCGGGAAATCCTGCCTGATCCCGTCCATGGCGATCAGGTCCTTTCGAAGTTCATGAACAACCTGATGCTTGACGGCAAGAAGTCGGTTGCGGAATCGATCGTGTACAGCGCGCTGAACACGATGCAGACCCGCGCCAAGGCCGATCCGGTTCAGCTGTTCCATGACGCGCTGAACAATGTGAAGCCCCAGATCGAAGTCCGCAGCCGCCGCGTCGGCGGTGCGACCTATCAGGTTCCGGTCGAAGTGCGCCCCGAGCGCGCCCAGGCTCTGGCGATCCGCTGGCTGATCACGGCCGCCCGCAACCGCAGCGAAACCACCATGTCGGCCCGCCTGTCGGGCGAGCTGCTGGACGCTGCGAACAACCGCGGCAGCGCGGTCAAGAAGCGCGAAGACACGCACCGCATGGCGGATGCGAACCGCGCCTTCTCGCACTACCGCTGGTAAAGGCTTTGGGGCGGGGCCGTTTTGGCGGCTCCGTCACAGGTTTGTCACTATTCCGAACCTAAGGGCGGGGATTGTCTCCTCCCGAACCCAAGGAAAACCCCATGGCACGCAGCCATCCGCTCGAGAAATACCGCAACATCGGTATTATGGCGCATATTGACGCCGGTAAGACCACCACCACCGAGCGTATCCTTTATTACACCGGCAAGTCCTACAAGATCGGCGAAGTCCATGACGGCGCCGCGACGATGGACTGGATGGAACAGGAACAGGAACGCGGCATCACGATCACGTCGGCCGCGACGACCTGCTTCTGGAACGACCACCGCATCAACATCATCGACACCCCCGGCCACGTCGACTTCACCATCGAAGTCGAACGTTCGCTGCGCGTGCTCGACGGTGCGGTTGCGTGCTTCGACGGCGTTGCCGGCGTGGAGCCGCAGTCGGAAACCGTGTGGCGTCAGGCCGACAAGTACGGCGTGCCCCGGATGTGCTTTATCAATAAGTTGGATCGCACTGGCGCCAACTTCAAGTACTGCGTGCAGTCGATCATCGACCGCCTGGGTGCGAAGCCGGCCGTGCTGTATATTCCGATCGGTCTCGAAGCCGATCTGAAGGGGCTGGTCGATCTGGTCCATAACCGCGCGATCATCTGGAAGGATGAATCGCTGGGCGCCGAATTCTTCTACGAAGAAATCCCGGCCGACCTGGCCGACGAAGCCGCCGAATACCGCGCCAATCTCATCGAGCTTGCCGTTGAGCAGGACGATGATGCGATGGAAGCGTATCTGGAAGGCAACGAGCCCGACGTCGACACGCTCAAGAAGCTGATCCGCAAGGGTACGCTGAACCAGTCGTTCGTTCCCGTCTGCTGCGGTTCGGCGTTCAAGAACAAGGGCGTCCAGCCTCTGCTCGACGCCGTGGTCGACTATCTGCCTTCGCCGCTCGACATTCCTGACGTCCAGGGCGTCAAGATGGACAGCGACGAGAAGGATAGCCGTCCCCCCGCCGACGACGCGCCGTTCTCGGCTCTGGCCTTCAAGGTCATGAACGATCCCTTCGTGGGCTCGCTCACCTTCATCCGCATCTATTCGGGTACGCTCACCAAGGGCACCTACCTGAACTCGGTGAAGGACAAGAAGGAAAAGGTCGGTCGTATGCTGGAAATGCATGCGAACGAGCGTAAGGACATTGACGAAGCCTTTGCGGGCGACATCATTGCTCTGGCCGGCATGAAGGAAACGACGACCGGTGATACGCTGTGCGCCGAACGTCAGCCGATCGTGCTGGAACGCATGGAATTCCCCGAGCCGGTGATCGAACTGTCGGTAGAACCCAAGACCAAGGCTGACCAGGAAAAGATGGGCGTTGCGCTCAATCGTCTGTCGGCCGAGGATCCCTCGTTCCGCGTGTCGACCGATCACGAATCGGGCCAGACCATCATCAAGGGCATGGGCGAACTTCACCTGGACATCATCGTCGACCGTATGCGTCGCGAGTTCAAGGTCGAAGCCAACGTCGGCGCTCCGCAGGTGGCCTATCGCGAATATCTGGCCAAGCCGGTCGACATCGACTTCACCCACAAGAAGCAGTCGGGTGGTACGGGTCAGTTCGGTCGCGTGAAGGTCAAGGTTTCGCCGGGTGAACGCGGCAGCGGCATCACCTTCAAGGACGAAATCAAGGGCGGTAATATTCCCAAGGAATATATCCCCGCCATTGAAAAGGGTTTCCGTGAAACGGCCGCCACCGGCTCGCTCATCGGCTTCCCGATCATCGACTTTGAAATCGTGCTGTATGACGGCGCCTACCACGACGTCGACTCGTCGGCTCTGGCGTTCGAAATCTGTGCCCGCGGCGCCATGCGCGAAGTGGCCCAGAAGTCCGGTATCAAGGTGCTGGAACCGATCATGAAGGTCGAAGTCGTCACCCCTGAGGAATTCATGGGCGACGTCATTGGCGACATCAACAGCCGCCGTGGTCAGATCCAGGGCACCGACAGCCGCGGCAACGCACAGGTTGTCGAGGCCATGGTGCCGCTGGCCAACATGTTCGGTTACGTGAACCAGCTGCGTTCGTTTACCCAGGGCCGTGCCCAGTACTCGATGCAGTTCTCGCACTATGACGAAGTGCCGGCGAACGTTGCCACCGAGCTGAAGGCCAAGATGGCCTGAGGTTAAGTTGAATACTGTCGGGGCTGGCGTGCAACATGCGCTTGCCAGCACCGACAGATCAGGCTAGGGGCGGCGCCTGAATTTCAGGCGAGTCTGGCAGGTGCCGTCTCGTGCAGAAATCTCATTTGAACGAAAAGAAGGTTTGAAACATGGCTAAGGCTAAGTTTGAGCGGACCAAGCCGCACTGCAACATCGGCACCATCGGTCACGTTGACCACGGCAAGACTACGCTGACCGCTGCCATCACCAAGGTGCTGGCCGAAACCGGCGGCGCGACGTTCACGGACTACGCGAACATCGACAAGGCTCCCGAAGAGCGCGAGCGCGGCATCACGATCTCGACCGCCCACGTGGAATACGAGACCGCCAACCGTCACTACGCTCACGTCGACTGCCCGGGTCACGCTGACTATGTGAAGAACATGATCACCGGTGCTGCCCAGATGGACGGCGCGATCCTGGTGGTGAACGCTGCTGACGGCCCGATGCCGCAGACCCGCGAACACATCCTGCTCGCCCGCCAGGTCGGCGTGCCGGCTCTGGTCGTGTACATGAACAAGGTCGACCAGGTTGACGACGAGGAAATCCTCGAGCTCGTCGAGCTGGAAATCCGCGAGCTGCTGTCGTCCTACGACTTCCCCGGCGATGACATCCCCGTGATCCCCGGTTCGGCTCTGGCCGCTCTTGAAGGTCGTGACGATGCCATCGGCAAGGAATCGATCTACAAGCTGATGGAAGCTGTCGACAACTACATCCCGCAGCCCCCCCGTCCGACCGACAAGCCCTTCCTGATGCCCGTCGAAGACGTGTTCTCGATCTCGGGCCGTGGTACGGTTGTGACCGGCCGCGTCGAAACCGGCATCATCAAGGTTGGTGAAGAAGTCGAAATCGTTGGTCTGAAGGCCACCGCCAAGACCACCGTGACCGGCGTGGAAATGTTCCGCAAGCTGCTCGACCAGGGTGAAGCCGGCGACAACATCGGCGCTCTGTGCCGCGGCATCAAGCGTGAAGACGTTGAGCGCGGTCAGGTTCTGGCCAAGCCCGGCACCTGCACCCCGCACACCAACTTCGAATCGGAAGTTTACGTGCTGTCGAAGGACGAAGGTGGCCGTCATACGCCGTTCTTCGCCAACTATCGTCCGCAGTTCTACTTCCGCACCACCGACGTGACCGGCTCGGTCACGCTGCCCGAGGGCACCGAAATGGTGATGCCCGGCGACAACGTGAAGCTCCAGGTTGAGCTGATCGCGCCGATCGCCATGGACGAGGGTCTCCGCTTCGCTATCCGCGAAGGCGGCCGCACCGTCGGTTCGGGGGTTGTCGCGAAGATCACGAAGTAATATAGGCCGCGCAGCCCGGAGGTGATTCGTCGCTTCCGGGCTCCGGTTTTCAAGGGTCGCCCTTTGCTGTAGCAGCGAAGGGCACTCTTTCTTTTTTGGCTCTTTCTCATCGGTAGCAGGACATGGAAGCTCAAAACATCCGCATTCGCCTGAAGGCATTCGATCATCGCGTGCTGGATCAGGCCACCGGCGAGATCGCCGACACCGCCCGTCGCACGGGCGCACTCATTCGCGGGCCCATTCCGCTGCCGACCAAGATCGAGAAGTTCTGCGTTAACCGCGGACCCCACATCGACAAGAAGTCGCGCGAGCAGTTTGAAGTTCGCACCTACAAGCGTCTGCTGGACATCGTTCAGCCCAACGCCGCGACCGTCGATGCGCTCATGAAGCTCGATCTCGCCGCAGGCGTCAACGTTGAAATCAAGCTGGCATAAAGGGATTGCGTCTGCTAAGGGCGCGACCTCTGGCCGAACTTGATTCGGCTGTTTGCCAGAAATGGTGCCTGCGCAGCTAAGCCTGCAAAGGAAAATGGGATACCTCCGGAAGTCTCGCTGGTCCTTGGATCGGCACTTGTTCCGGGCAGCGTCCCCCGTCTTGCCGAGCCTGAGATGGCCTGGCACTCGACCCGGACGGGGTCCGCTTCGTACATTGGGTTGAACACGCCTGTGGGGGATGGTCCGCTGCAGGCCTCTGTAAGGAGTAAAAGGTCATGCGCACCGGCGTGATCGCTAAGAAGGTGGGGATGACCCGCCTTTTCCAGGAAGATGGACGTCACGTTCCTGTGACTGTTCTGTCGCTGGAAGACTGCCAGGTGGTTTCGGTTCGTACCGCTGAGCGCGACGGTTATGTCGCTCTGCAGCTGGGTGCGGGCGCCGCCAAGCAAAAGAATGTCAACAAGCCGCAGCGCGAGCACTTCGCCAAGGCTGAAGTTCCGCTGAAGATGGAAGTTGCCGAATTCCGTGTGGCCGATGACGCCGTGCTGGAAGTTGGTTCGACCATCGCCGCCTCGCACTTCGTGTCGGGCCAGCTGGTTGACATCACCGGCCACACCCAGGGTAAGGGCTTCTCGGGCGCTATGAAGCGCTGGGGCTTCGGCGGTATGCGCGCCACCCATGGTGTGTCGATCTCTCACCGTGCGCATGGTTCGACGGGTAACCGTCAGGATCCGGGCCGCGTCTTCAAGAACAAGAAGATGGCCGGTCATCAGGGTGATCGTCAGCGCACCCAACAGAATCTCGAAGTTGTCCGCACCGATGATGAGCGCGGTCTGGTCTTCGTCAAGGGCTCGGTGCCCGGCGCGAAGAACGGCTGGTTGCTCGTTCGCGATTCGGTCAAGGTCGCTCGTCATGCCGACGCTCCGTATCCTGCCGCGATCAAGTCGGCTGTGGTCGATGCTGCTCCGGCTGTCGAAGCTGCCGAAGGTCAGGAGGGCTAAGTCGTGGTCAAGGTAACTCTGCAAAACCTCGACGGTTCGGCCGCTGCTGGCGAAATCGAACTGAACGATGCGGTGTTCGGCCTCGAGCCGCGCGCTGACATTCTGCACCGTGTTGTCACTTGGCAGCTGGAAAACCGTCGTGGCACCGCCCGTGGCGCTCGCGAGCGCAGCGATGTGGCCCGCACCGGCAAGAAGTTCGGCAACCAGAAGGGTGGCGGTACTGCCCGTCACGGCGACCGCAAGGCTCCGATCTTCATCGGCGGTGGTAAGGCTCATGGCCCTCGCGTCCGTGACTTCAGCCTGTCGCTGAATAAGAAGATCCGTGCGCTCGGCCTCAAGCTCGCTCTGTCCTCGAAGGTTAACAGCGGTCTGGTGGTCGTCGAGAACTTGGAACTGGCGGAAGCCAAGACCAAGGCTCTGGCTGCGACCCTCGCCAAGGCTGGCTATGCCGGCAAGGTGCTGGTGATCGACGGCGAAGCGGTGAACGAGAACTTCGCCCGCGCCGCAGGCAACATCGTCGGCGTGAACGTTCTGCCCGCCGTGGGCGCGAATGTTTACGACATCCTGAAGCATGACACGCTGGTGCTGACCCGCGCCGCTGTCGAGAAGCTGGAGGCCCGTTTCAATGGCTAAGGACAGCATCGACACGCGTCATTATGACGTGATCGTGGCGCCCCACATCACCGAAAAGACCACGTTGCTCTCCGAGAACAACGCTGTTGTCTTCAAGGTGGCTGAACGCGCGACCAAGCCTGAAATCAAGGCTGCGGTCGAGGCTCTGTTCGGCGTGAAGGTGACGGGTGTGAACACCCTGACCCAGAAGGGCAAGACCAAGCGCTGGAAGGGCAAGCCCTACAAGCGCACCGACGTCAAGAAGGCCGTTGTGACCCTGGCTGAAGGCCAGTCGATCGACGTGACCAGCGGGATCTGAGGGCGGTAGAACATGGCACTCAAGAGCTATAACCCGACCAGCCCGGCCCGTCGTGGCCTCGTCCTGGTTGACAAGAGCGCCCTGTGGAAGGGCAAGCCGGTCAAGGCGCTTACCGAAGGTAAGAGCAAGACCGGTGGTCGTAACAACAAGGGTCACGTGACCAGCCGCGGTATCGGCGGTGGCCACAAGCAGCGCTATCGTTTCATCGATTTCAAGCGCCGCAAGTGGGACCAGCCGGCAACCGTTGAGCGTCTGGAATATGACCCCAACCGCACCGCGTTCATCGCCCTCGTCAAGTACGAAGACGGTGAGCAGACCTACATCATCGCTCCCCAGCGTCTGGCCGTTGGCGACACCATTGTCGCTGGCGAAAAGACCGACGTGAAGCCCGGCAATGCCATGCTTCTGTCGCAGATCCCGGTCGGCACCATCATCCACAACGTGGAAATGAAGCCGGGCAAGGGCGGTCAGATCGCTCGTTCGGCTGGCACCTATGTGCAGGTCGTGGGCCGTGACCGTGGTCTGGTGATCGTTCGTCTGAACTCGGGCGAACAGCGCTACCTGCGTGGCGATTGCATGGGCACTGTTGGCGCCGTGTCGAACCCCGACAACGCCAACACCAACCTTGCAAAGGCCGGTCGCAACCGTTGGCTTGGCCAGCGCCCGCTTACCCGCGGCGTTGCCAAGAACCCGGTCGACCACCCGCATGGTGGTGGTGAAGGCCGTACTTCGGGCGGTCGTCATCCTGTTACGCCGTGGGGCAAGCCGACCAAGGGCGCTCGCACCCGTCATAACAAGAAGACTGACGGCATGATCATCCGCTCGCGTCACGCGAAGAAGAAGAGGTAATCGACAATGGCTCGTTCCGTCTGGAAAGGTCCTTTCGTCGACCTGCACCTGCTGAAAAAGGCCGAGGTCGCCCAGGATGCTGGCAACCGTGCCGGCCCGATCAAGACCTGGTCGCGTCGGTCGACGATCCTGCCGACGTTCGTTGGTTTGACGTTCAACGTCTACAACGGGCATAAGTTCATCCCCGTGTCCGTGAATGAGGACATGGTCGGCCACAAGCTGGGCGAATTCGCGCCGACGCGCACGTTCCCCGGTCACGCCGCTGACAAGAAGGGCAAGCGCTGATGAGCAAGCCTAAAGCTCCCCGTCGCGTTGGCGACAACGAAGCCCTGTCGGTCGGTACGCAGATCCGCGGCTCGGCTCAGAAGCTCAATCTGGTTGCGGCGCTTATCCGCAACCAGAAGGCTGAAGATGCGCTGAACATCCTGACCTTCTCTAAGAAGGCCATGGCGGTTGACGCTCGCAAGGTGCTGGCTTCGGCCATCGCCAACGCTGAAAACAACCACAACCTCGACGTGGACAGCCTCGTCGTGGTTGAGGCTTCGGTCGGCAAGTCGATCACGATGAAGCGCTTTCACACCCGCGGTCGTGGCAAGTCCACCCGCATCCTGAAGCCCTTCAGCCGTCTGCGCATTGTGGTGCGCGAAGTTCAGGAGGCTTGATCCATGGGTCATAAGAGCAACCCTATCGGTCTGCGCCTGCAGATCAACCGCACCTGGGACAGCCGCTGGTATGCGGAAGGTCGCAGCTACGGCAAGCTTCTTGAGGAAGACCTCAAGATGCGCAAGTTCATCTTCAAGACGCTGCCCCAGGCTGCGATCTCGAAGGTGGTGATCGAGCGTCCCGCCAAGGTGTGCCGTGTGTCGATTTTCGCTGCCCGTCCGGGCGTGATCATTGGCAAGAAGGGTGCAGACATTGAAAAGCTGCGCCTTCAGCTCGCCAAGTTCACCGGCAGCGACGTCAAGCTGAACATCGTTGAAATCCGCAAGCCGGAAATCGACTCGAAGCTTGTCGCTCAGGGCATCGCCGATCAGCTGATCCGCCGTGTTGCCTTCCGTCGCGCCATGAAGCGCGCCGTTCAGTCCGCGCTGCGTCTTGGTGCTGAAGGCATCAAGATCACCTGCTCGGGCCGTCTGGGTGGCGCCGAAATCGCGCGTATCGAATGGTACCGCGAAGGCCGCGTTCCGCTGCACACCCTGCGTGCGAACATCGACTATGCCGAAGCCGAGGCGCTCACCGCCTATGGTATCATCGGCATCAAGGTGTGGATCTTCAAGGGCGAAATCCTTGGGCACGATCCGATGGCGCAGGACCGTCTCATGATGGAGGCCCAGACCTCCGGCGTGCGTCCTGCACGTTGAGGTTGAGGTAACAGATCATGTTGCAACCGAAGAAGACCAAGTTCCGCAAGGCGTTCAAGGGCCGTTTGCACGGCAACGCCAAGGGCGGCACCGACCTGAACTTCGGTTCCTATGGCCTCAAGGCTATGGAACCGGAGCGCGTCACCGCTCGTCAGATCGAAGCTGCACGTCGTGCCATTCAGCGTCACCTGCGTCGTCAGGGTCGCCTGTGGATCCGCGTGTTCCCCGATCTGCCCGTCTCGAAGAAGCCTGCTGAAGTCCGTCAGGGTAAGGGCAAGGGTTCGATCGAATATTGGGCTGCTCGCGTTAAGCCGGGCAAGATCCTGTTCGAACTGGATGGCGTTTCGGGCGAGCTGGCCGCTGGTGCGTTTGAACGCGCCGCGATGAAGCTGCCGATCAAGACCAAGGTTGTTGCCAAGCTTGGCGACACCTCGCACCTGGGAGGCGAATAATGTCCAAGATCGCTGATCTGCGTGGCAAGAGCGATGACCAGCTGGTTGCCGAGCTGGGCGACCTGAAGCGCGAGGCCTTCAACCTGCGCTTCCAGGCTGCCACCAACCAGCTTGAGCGTCCTGCACGCATCAAGGAAGTGCGCCGCGATATCGCCCGCATCAAGACGCTCCAGAGTGAGCGTTCTGTTGCAGCGAAGGCGTAAGGAGGAAACCATGCCCAAGCGTATTCTTATCGGGACTGTGGTTTCCGACAAGACCGACAAGACCGTGGTCGTGAAGGTCGAGCGTAAGGTGAAGCACCCCCTTTATGGGAAGATCATCCGTCGCTCGAAGAAGTATCACGCTCACGACGAAGACAACGCCTTCAAGGCTGGCGAAGTTGTCCGCATCGAGGAAACCGCCCCGATCTCCAAGCTGAAGAGCTGGAAGGTGATCGAGCGGGTTCAGGCGGGCAAGGGCGTCGCTGTCGAAGCGGACGTCTAAGGTCGTTGAAAAATTCTCTGGCGCTCTGATCCGAATCGGGTTAGGGCGCCGGACCGCTTCACGGTGCCCGTTTGCGCGGGCGCCGTTTTTTGGAACTGCCGGACTTGTTCCGGCAAGCCTAACGTAAGGAACCGGATCCATGATCCAGATGCAATCCCAGCTTGACGTTGCTGACAACAGCGGCGCCAAGCGTGTCCAGTGCATTAAGGTACTGGGCGGATCGAAGCGTCGTACCGCTGGCGTTGGCGACATCATCGTGGTGTCGATCAAGGAAGCCCAGCCGCGCGCCAAGGTCAAGAAGGGCGACGTTCACCGTGCGGTGATCGTTCGTACCCGCAAGGACGTTCGCCGTCCCGACGGTTCGGTTATCCGTTTCGACGGTAACGCGGCTGTGCTGATCAACAAGAACGCTGAGCCCATCGGCACGCGTATCTTTGGCCCCGTGGTTCGCGAACTGCGCGCCAAGGGCTATATGAAGATCATCTCGCTGGCTCCGGAGGTTCTGTAATGTCCGCTGCTAAGATCAAGAAGGGCGACAATGTGATCGTCCGTTCGGGCAAGGACAAGGGCCGTACCGGCCAGGTTCTGTCCGTCCTGCCGAAGGAAGGCAAGATTGTGGTTGCCGGCGTGAACGTCGCTGCCCGTCACCGCAAGCCGACCCAGGTGAATCCGCAGGGTGGCATTGAGCGCCGCGAAGCGCCGATGGCTATCAGCAAGGTTGGTCTCGTCGATCCGAAGACCGGTGCGGCTACCCGCATCCGCTTCGAGGAAAAGGACGGCAAGAAGGTCCGCGTGGCCGTGAAGTCCGGGGAGGCTATCGATGGCTGATAAGTACACTCCGCGTCTCAAGACCAAGTATGACGCCGAAATCGCTGCTGCGATGACGGAAAAGTTTGGTTATAAGAACGCGCTCGAAATCCCGAAGATCGAAAAGATCACGCTCAACATGGGTGTGGGTGAAGGCACGCAGGACCGTAAGAAGGTCCAGACCGCTGCCGCCGAAATGGAAGCCATTGCCGGTCAGAAGCCGGTTGTGACTCGCGCCAAGAAGTCGGTTGCGCAGTTCAAGCTGCGTGAAGGCATGGCGATCGGTTGCAAGGTCACGCTGCGTCGCGAGCGCATGTATGAATTCCTTGACCGTCTGATCACGATCGCGATGCCCCGCATCCGCGACTTCCGTGGCCTGAATCCGAAGAGCTTCGACGGCCGTGGCAACTATGCCATGGGTCTGAAAGAGCAGATCATCTTCCCGGAAATCAGCTACGATCAGATCGATAAGGTGCGTGGCATGGACATCATCGTCACCACCTCGGCCAAGACCGACGAGGAAGCGCGCGAACTGCTGCGTCTCTTCGGTTTCCCGTTCACTGCCACCGCCGAAGCCAAGCAGGCGGCGTGAGCGAGCAAGATTGAGAAAGAGAGCTTAAGTCCATGGCGAAACTGAGTTCGATCAACAAGAACGAGCGCCGTAAGGCCCTCGTCAAGAAGTACGCAGCTAAGTACGCGAAGCTGAAGGCTGTTGCTGACGATGAATCGGCTGATGAAACCGAGCGTCTGATTGCCCGCCTGAAGCTGGCCGAGATTCCCCGCAACGGGAACCCGACCCGCGTGCGCAACCGTTGCGCAACCACCGGCCGCCCGCGCGGCTACTATCGCAAGTTCGGCCTGTGCCGCGTTGAGCTGCGTGATCTTGCCAATAAGGGCATGATCCCCGGCGTGACGAAGTCGAGCTGGTAAGGAACAAAGCGATGGCATTGACCGATCCTCTGGGTGATATGCTCACCCGTATCCGCAACGGCCAGCAGGCGAAGAAGGATTCCGTCCTTTCGCCGGCTTCGAAGCTGCGTTCGCGCGTTCTCGAAGTGCTCCAGCGCGAAGGCTATATCCGTGGTTATTCGGAGGACGCCACCGGCGCCCATCCGCAGCTGCGCATCGAGCTGAAATATTTCGAAGGCGAGCCCGCGATCAAGCATCTCGCTCGCGTCTCCAAGCCGGGTCGCCGTGTGTACTCGGGCAGCAAGGAACTGCCCGTGGTGCGTAACGGCCTTGGCATCACCATCGTCTCGACGCCTCGCGGCGTGCTTTCGGATGCCGAAGCGCGCGCTGCCAACGTCGGCGGCGAAGTGCTGGCGGAGGTGTTCTAATGAGCCGCATTGGTAAGAAGCCTGTTGCCATTCCGGCGGGCGTCTCGGCGAATATCGCCGACGGCGTGCTGTCCGTGAAGGGCCCCAAGGGCGCGCTGACGCTGAACCTGCGTGACGAAATCAGCTATGCTGTCGACGGCGACACCATCCTGGTGAAGCCCGCCAACGACACGAAGCAGGCTCGCGCGTTCTGGGGGATGCAGCGCACGCTCGTCTCGAACCTGATCACCGGTGTGACCGAAGGCTACACCAAGACCCTGCAGATCACCGGTGTGGGCTATCGCGCCACCGCTCAGGGCAAGGTGCTCAAGCTTCAGCTGGGCTATAGCCATGACGTCAACTTCGACGTTCCCGAAGGCATCGAAATCAAGACCCCGGACAACACCACGGTCCTGATTTCCGGTATCGACAAGCAGAAGGTGGGTCAGGTTGCGGCCGAGATCCGTCGCTGGCGTAAGCCCGAGCCCTATAAGGGCAAGGGTATCAAGTACGCTGGCGAGTTCATCTTCCGCAAGGAAGGGAAGAAGAAGTAATGGCCAAGCTGTCTCTGTTCGAGCGCCGTCGTCGGCGCGTTCGCACCGCTCTCAAGGCTCGTGCCGGTGGGCGTCCTCGTCTGTCGGTGCACCGTTCGGGTCGCCACATCTACGCCCAGATCATCGACGATGCCGCTGGTCGTACCCTCGCTTCGGCTTCGTCGCTGAAGAAGGGCAGCAAGGATATCGGCGCCAATGTCGATGCCGCTGTTGCTGTGGGCAAGGAACTGGCGGAAGCCGCCAAGGCCGCTGGCGTCACCACTGTCGTGTTCGATCGCGGCGGTTTCCTGTTCCATGGCCGCGTCAAGGCGCTGGCCGATGCCGCCCGTGAAGGCGGGCTGGAGTTCTGACAATGGCTGACGAAACCAACCTTGAAACCGGTGCCGTTGTCGGCGCCGAAGCCGCTCCCGAGGGCAACGAGCGTGAAGGTCGTCGTGGTCGTGGTCGCGGACGTGATGGCGAGCGTGGCGAAGGCCGCGGTCGTGGTCGCCGCGATGACCGTCGCGGCAAGAATGACGAGGAACAGGGTGAAGAGCTGATTGAAAAGCTCGTTCACATCAACCGCGTCAGCAAGACCGTGAAGGGCGGTAAGCGCTTTGGCTTTGCTGCTCTCGTCGTGGTCGGCGATGGCAAGGGCCGCGTTGGCTTTGGTCATGGCAAGGCTCGCGAAGTGCCTGAAGCCATCACCAAGGCGACTGCCTCGGCCAAGAAGAAGATGGTTCGCGTTCCCCTCAAGGAAGCGCGCACCCTTCACCACGACGGTAAGGGCCATTTCGGCGCCGGCAAGGTGAGCGTGCGTTCGGCCCCGGCCGGTACGGGCATCATCGCTGGCGGCCCGATGCGCGCTGTCTTCGAAAGCCTGGGCGTTCATGACGTGGTGACCAAGTCGGTCGGCACCTCGAACCCTTACAACATGATCCGCGCCACTTTCGACGCTCTGACCAACCAGTCGAGCCCGAAGTCGGTGGCGCAGCGTCGCGGCAAGAAGGTCACCGACCTGCTGAACCGCGATGGGCATCACCACTCTGAGGCGCAGCTTGAAGCTGCTGCCGCTGCGATTACGGAGTAAGCGCAATGGCAACCATCAAGATCAAGCAGATCGGTTCGCCGATCCGTCGCCCCGAAGCTCAGCGCAAGATGCTGATCGGTCTGGGCCTCAACAAGATGAATCGCGTTGTCGAACTGACGGATACCCCCGAAGTTCGCGGCACGATCGCCAAGCTGCCCCACCTGGTGGCCGTGGTCGACTGATCGACCCCGGGCTTTCAGGTTGAAGCACAGGACAAGGCCTCGGAGTGATCCGGGGCCTTTTCTTGTGGTCATTTGCTGGGGCCTGATGAGGGAGGGGGGGGCATGAATGTCTGGGTGGCTGGACGTGGACATTCCAGTTGATCGCACCTAGCTTGTTTGCGGTTCTGTATGAATAAAGTGCGCTTGCATAGATTAGCGAGGCCGGAATAATTGCGGTAACGCGCTGGTCCTCGTGCTGCGCCATAGAGCATGCTTGCCTGACATCATGGAGATGGTGGACGCCCCGATTTTGGGGTGCAGGGCCGTACTGGTGTCAATGTTCGCTTGCCTGAATGTGTGCGACCTTCGGCAACTGACGGATCTTGCAGCACAATAGTCCGGAGCGGGGCGCGACGCGGAAAAAGGGTGACAGGGCGGCGCATTTCGCCTAAGGGCGCGCCTTCCATCAAGCGCGATAAAAGCGAAAGCGAGTGCAGAATATGACCAAGTTGAATGATATCCGTGACAATGCTGGCGCCCGCCACCGTCGTATCCGCGTCGGCCGCGGCATCGGTTCGGGCAAGGGCAAGACCTCTGGCCGCGGTCAGAAGGGTGCCAAGGCGCGTTCGGGCGTGTCGATCAATGGCTTCGAAGGCGGTCAGATGCCGCTTCACATGCGTCTGCCGAAGCGTGGTTTCAACAACCCGTTTGGCAAGGACTATGCTGAAGTGAACCTGGGCATGGTCCAGAAGGCGATCGACGCCGGCAAGCTCGACATCTCGGCTGTTGTGGATCACGCTGCGCTCAAGGGCGCCGGTCTGGCTCGTGGCGGCAAGGACGGCGTGCGTCTGCTCGGCAAGGGCGTGTTCAGCGCCAAGGTTAGCTTCAAGGTTGCCGGCGTGTCGGCCGGTGCCAAGTCGGCTGTCGAAGCTGCTGGCGGTTCGGTCGAAGTGCCGGCCGTGGCTGAAGCTGCCGAGTAATTTGGTTTGGGCTTGCGGGCGGGGGTTGTATCCCCGCCCGCAGTCCTTATCCTTTCCCACCTATGGGTAAAGGTCCGCCGCCCATTTTGGCGGCCAGGGTCAGGGTTTGAGCAATCCTATGGCATCGCGCGCCGATAATATCGCCAGTACACTCAGTCTCGCCAATTTTAACAAGGCGACGGAACTCAAGAGCCGCATCTGGTTCACCGTCGGGGCGCTGATTGTCTTTCGTTTTCTGAGCTTTGTCCCGCTTCCGGGCGTCAATCCGCTGGTGCTCCAGCAGCTTTACGCCAAGACGCAGGGTGGCATTCTCGACATTTTCAACACTTTCTCGGGCGGCAGCCTTGAGCGCATGAGCCTCATCGCGCTTGGCGTCATGCCCTATATCACGGCCTCGATCGTCGTGCAGCTTGCCGCTTCGCTGCATCCGGCGCTGGCTTCCTTGAAGAAGGAAGGCGAGAGCGGGCGCAAGAAGCTGAACCAGTGGACGCGCTATGGCGCGGTGCTGCTGACCGCGATTCAGGGCTGGGCGATCGCTTCGGGTCTTGAGGCTTACGGCACTTCCGCCGGGCTTCAGGCTGTGGTTATTCCGGGCATGCTGTTCCGCGTCTGCGCGGTGATTTCGCTGATCGGCGGGACGATGTTCCTGCTGTGGCTGGGCGAACAGATCACCAGCCGCGGTATTGGCAACGGTACCTCGCTGATCATCATGGCCGGTATTGTGGCCCAGATGCCGCAATTCTTCATCCAGCTGTTTGAAGGTGGGCGTTCGGGGTCGGTCAACGGCCTGACCATCTTTGCGATGGTGGCGCTGGTGGTCGGCATGATCCTGTTCATCAGCTTTATGGAGCGCGCCACTCGCCGCCTGTTGATCCAGTATCCCAAGCGGGCGACTCAGAACGGCATGATGCAGGCCGATCGCAGTCATCTGCCGCTCAAGATCAACACTGCGGGCGTGATCCCGCCGATCTTTGCAAGCTCGCTGCTGCTGCTGCCGCTGACCATCACGCAATTTGCCGGCAAGTCGGTCGCGCCCGATTCGACGCTGGGCAATGTGATTGTCACGCTCAACCAGTATCTGGGCCACGGCAAGCCGCTGTATATGGCGCTTTACGCGCTGGGCATCGTGTTCTTCTGCTTCTTCTACACCGCCGTGGTGTTCAATCCGGAAGAGACGGCCGATAATCTCAAGCGCAACGGCGGCTTCATTCCGGGCATCCGTCCGGGCAAGAACACGTCGACCTATCTCGACTATGTTCTGACGCGAATCACGGTAATCGGCGCTGCCTATATTACCATAGTATGTGTTGTGCCCGAGTTCTTCATGGAGCAAACCGGGCTGCGGCTGGTGGTGGCCGGCGGCACGAGTTTGCTGATCGTGGTGAACGTGACCGTCGATACCATCACCCAGATCCAGTCGCATCTGTTGGCTCACCAATATGGTGATCTGATCAAGAAGGCGAAACTCAAGGGGCGGATGCGCTAACGCGCGCCGCTTCGATGGTCTGAACGGAGGGGAGAGACCGGTGAATATCATTCTGCTTGGACCGCCGGGAGCCGGTAAGGGCACCCAGGCCCAACGCCTCGTTGAGCGTCATGGCTTCCGCCAGCTTTCGACCGGCGACATGCTGCGTGCGGCCGTCAAGGCGGGCACGCCCGTCGGCCTTGAGGCCAAGGCGGTGATGGAGCGCGGCGAACTGGTTTCCGACGCGATTGTTTCGGCGCTGATCGGCGAAGAGCTGGACAGTATGGGGCCGGAAGCGGGTGCGATTTTCGACGGCTATCCGCGCACTGCTGCGCAGGCCGAATCGCTGGACGCTATTCTGGGCGAGCGTGGTCGCAAGCTGGATCATGTGATCGAGCTGGACGTTGATGAAGATGCTTTGGTCGAGCGTATCACGGGCCGCTTTACCTGCGCCAATTGCGGCAAGGGCTATCACGACAAGTTCGAGCAGCCCAAGGCCTTTGGCGTTTGCGACAAGTGCAACGGCACCGAATTCAAGCGTCGTCCTGACGACAATGAGGAAACGGTGCGCACGCGCATGGCCGAATATCGTGCCAAGACCGCGCCGATCCTGCCGATCTATGAGGCGCGCGGCATTGTTTCTCGCGTCAATGGCATGGCCGAACTGGGCCATGTCACCGATGCGATCGAACGGATTATCGCATAAGGTGATTCTCGCCCTGGCCGGTCAGCAGGCCGGTCAGGGCGGATTTTGCCGTTTGGAGCGCAGCGCGGAGGGGGCCGAAAATTCCGGTTTACCTTTCCGCAAAAATTTGATCGCTCGCGTTGACTTGTCGGGCGAATCGGTCTAGGCGCGCTCTTCACATGTCGAAAACGGGTCAGTCCGGCAGGAGGCACGCATGATTGTGCACCCGTCGGGCTTTTTTGCCGTCAAGGCGATCTGACTTTGTCATTGTGAAAAAGCGTTGAGATGGGGGTGTGTGGCCTGTTGCTTCATCGGAGGCGGCCCTTCCGCATACCCCTGTGGAGCATGGAGAAAAGAGTGGCTCGTATTGCCGGGGTTAATATCCCCACCAACAAGCGCGTTATCATCGCGCTGACTTACATTCATGGTATCGGCTCGTTCAAGGCCAAGCAGATCGCCGACAAGCTGGGCATCGACCATAGCCGTCGCGTGCAGGATCTGTCGGACGCTGAAGTCCTGCACATCCGTGAAACCATTGACGCCGAACACACCGTGGAAGGCGATCTTCGTCGCGAAACCGCGATGAACATCAAGCGTCTGATGGATCTGGCCTGCTATCGCGGCCTGCGTCACCGTAAGGGCCTGCCCGTTCGCGGTCAGCGCACCCACACCAACGCCCGCACCCGCAAGGGTAAGGCCAAGCCCATCGCTGGTAAGAAGAAGTAAGCGGTTCCCGCTAGCTTCATCTGTTTGACCGGAAGACGAGGATAAGATCCCATGGCACGTGAACCCCAGCGCCTTCGCAAGCGGGAACGTAAGAATATTTCGAGCGGCATTGCGCATGTCAATGCCAGCTTCAACAACACGATGGTGACCATCACCGACGCTCAGGGCAATGCGATCAGCTGGTCCAGCGCGGGCATGATGGGCTTCAAGGGCAGCCGCAAGTCGACCCCGTATGCCGCTCAGGTGGCTGCGGATGACGCCGGCAAGAAGGCCGCCGAACACGGCGTGCGCACCCTGGAAGTCGAAGTCAAGGGCCCCGGTTCGGGCCGCGAAAGCGCTCTGCGCGCGCTGCAGGCTGTCGGCTTCACCATCACCTCGATTCGCGATGTGACCCCGATCCCGCACAATGGTGTGCGGCCTTCGAAGCGTCGCCGCGTCTGATCGTGCTTGCGCGGGCGGTGTTTGGCCGTCCGCGCAGCCACAAGGATCGACCGCGGCCCGCATCGTGCGGGAGCGCCGTGGTCGTTCCCGCCAGTAGAGAAATCAGGGGAAGTCCATGACTGTCAACATCAAGAACTGGCAGGAACTGAAGAAGCCCAACAGCCTCGAAGTCAAGCCGGGGAACGACCCCAAGCGCCGCGCGACCTTCGTCGCCGAACCGCTGGAGCGCGGTTTCGGTCTGACGCTGGGCAATGCGCTGCGTCGCGTC
The DNA here is from genome assembly GCF_001898925.1 of Novosphingobium sp. 63-713. Lineage (NCBI taxonomy): Bacteria > Pseudomonadati > Pseudomonadota > Alphaproteobacteria > Sphingomonadales > Sphingomonadaceae > Novosphingobium > Novosphingobium sp. 63-713. Next base: position 253,112 of record NZ_MKVS01000027.1, on the reverse strand, counting down.
CTGCTTTCTTCTCTGCAGGGCGCCGCGATCACCTCGATCAAGATCGAGAACGTGCTGCATGAGTTCAGCTCGCTGGCCGGTGTGCGTGAAGACGTTACCGACATCGTGCTGAACGTGAAGCAGATCGCGCTCAAGATGCAGGGCGAAGGTCCGAAGCGCTTGCAGCTCTCGGCCACCGGTCCGGGCGAAGTGCGCGCTGGCGATATTGCAGTGACGGGCGATATCGAGGTTATGAACAAGGACCTCGTGATTTGCCACCTCGACGAAGGTGCAACGCTGAACATGGAACTGACCGCAGACAGCGGCAAGGGCTATGTGCCGGCGGTGCAGAACCGTCCGATTGATGCACCGATTGGTCTCATTCCGGTCGACTCGCTTTACTCGCCGGTGCGTCAGGTCAGCTACAAGGTTGACAATGCGCGTATCGGTCAGGAACTGGACTATGACAAGCTGAGCCTTTCGGTGGAAACCGACGGCACGGTGGCTCCTGAAGACGCGGTGGCCTATGCTGCGCGCATTCTGCAGGACCAGCTGGCTCTGTTCGTCCATTTCGAGGATATCGCTCCGGTTGGCGCGGCTCCGATGATTGGCGGCATTGCTGCTGCTGCTCCGGAAGAGGGCGACACCAACCAGCTCAACCGCTACCTTCTCAAGAAGGTCGACGAGCTGGAACTGTCGGTCCGCTCGGCCAACTGTCTCAAGAACGACAACATCATCTACATCGGCGATCTGGTCCAGAAGACCGAAGCCGAGATGCTGCGCACGCCGAATTTCGGTCGCAAGTCGCTCAACGAGATCAAGGAAGTGCTCTCTTCGATGGGTCTGCGTCTGGGGATGGATATCCCCGGTTGGCCGCCTGAGAATATCGAGGAAATGGCCAAGAAGCTCGAACAGGAGCTGCTGGGCTAAAAGTTTCGGCGGGGCTGGGAAACCGGCCCCGCCAAACGGTTCTGGCGGCAGCCGTCAAATGTCGCCTGGATCGGGGTACCTGAAACGGCCCCCCTACGAACGCGAAGGAATATGCAATGCGTCATAAGTACGGCCAGCGTAAGCTGAACCGCACCAGCCAGCACCGCCAGTCGCTGCTGCGCAACCTGTCGGCTTCGCTCATCAAGCATGAGCAGATCCTGACCACTGTTCCCAAGGCTAAGGAACTGCGCCCCTACCTCGAAAAGCTGATCACGCTGGCTAAGCGTGGCGGTCTTTCGAACCGTCGTTTGGCGCACGCCCGCCTGCAGGACGATGCTCAGCTGGTTAAGCTGTTCGACGTTCTGGCTTCGCGCTATTCGGATCGCAACGGTGGCTACACCCGCGTGATCAAGGCCGGCATCCGTGCATCGGACGCTGCGCCGCTGGCGATCATCGAACTGGTTGACCGTGACGTGGCCGCTAAGGGCCAGGACTCGGGTCCGGTTCTGACTGCGGATGAAGGTGAGGAATAATCCTCGCTGATCTTCCAAAGGTCGCAATAGAAAACCGCCGTGGCAGATGATGCCACGGCGGTTTTCTATTGCCCGGGTGATGTGCGATCAGCGGAAGGGCGGCTCACGGAAAGCGCGCAGCTTGCGTGAATGCAGCCGCTGGCCTTCGGCCCGCAGCAGATCAACGGTGGTGGTGCCTATGGCCAGATGGGCGGCGATGGCCTCCTCATAAAAGCGGTTGGCTTGGCCGGGCAGCTTGATCTCGCCATGCAGCGGCTTGTCCGAGACGCAGAGCAGCGTGCCATAGGGAACGCGGAAGCGATAACCCTGCGCGGCGATGGTCGCGCTTTCCATATCAATGCCTACCGCTCGGCTCAGGCTGAAACGCTGAGCCGAGAGCGTGTAGCGCAACTCCCAGTTGCGGTCATCGGTCGTCACCACTGTGCCGGTGCGCAAGCGTTTCTTCAGGTTCGCACCGGTCTGGCCGGAAATGATCTCGGCGGCATGTTCAAGCGCCCGCTGTACTTCCGCAATGGCGGGGATGGGGATCTCGGGCGGCAAGACCGGGTCGAGCACGTGATCGTCGCGCAGATAGGCATGGGCCAGCACATAGTCGCCGATCTTCTGTGTATCGCGCAGTCCGCCGCAATGGCCGATCATCAGCCATGCCTCGGGGCGCAGCACGGCAAGGTGATCGCAGATCGTTTTCGCGTTCGATGGACCGACACCGATATTGACGAGGGTGATCCCGCTACGGTTTGGACCGATCAGGTGATAGGCGGGCATCTGATGCCGCCGCCAGGCCGTGTCAGAGAGCAGGACACGCGCATTGTCATGCTTCTGGGTCAGATACAGCCCGCCCGCGCCCGACAACGCCGTATAGCCGTTCTCGCCCAATTGCTGGCCTGCCCAATCGACGAATTCGTCGACATAGCGGTGATAATTGGTGAACAGCACATAGCGCTGGAAATGGCTGGGGCTGGTGCCGGTGTAATGGGCCAGGCGGGCGAGGCTGAAATCGGTGCGCAGCCCGTCGAACAGGGCCAGCGGCATTACCTGTCCGTCCTGCCCCATATCGACCAGCCCATCGGACAATTCATCGCCGATCAGCGCCAGTTCGGTGGTCGGGAAATGTTGCGCCAATTCCCATGGGCGAGCCGAGGTCGCGTTGGTGGCATCCAGCACATAGGGAAAGGGGATCTGCTGATTCGACCGGGCAACCTCGACCGTGATTTCATAATCCTCGGCCAGCGTCAGCAATTGCTCCTCAAGATAGCCCGCAAACAGATGGGGTTTGGTGACGGTGGTGGCATAGGAGCCAGCGTCATTGAGGCGGCCAAACGCGCGACTGGCATCGGGATGGGTCTCGCGTCCCGAATAATGGACCCGCAATTCAGGATAACACCACGCATTTTCAGCGATCCGCGCGGCGGGCGGGATCGTGCCCTTTTCGGCAAAATCCGCGATATCGGACCGTAATGTGGCGACGGCGGCATCATAGATGGCGCTCAATTGGGTGATGATTTGCTCTGTGTTCATGGCGGTAAAACTATCGCACTGGCGCAGCGCCGCAAGAGGGGGCGAAGAAATGGCTGACTTGACGGCGTAAGTTTGGCGCGCAAGGATGACGATGCGGGCGCAAAACAGGGAAGGCGCCCCGACATTTCATCCCATGGGAGAGAGAGAATGCGCAAGACGGGCCTGCGAGCCGCTTTAACCGCATCGATGCTTGGTAACGTTTTCATGGTTGGTTCGGCCATGGCCCAGAACGCCGCAGGCGACCCCGGCCCGGTGATCGACGTTCATATGCATGCCGGGGAATTTGCCAGCGGGGGCATGCCGATGTGCCCCAATGCCGACCGTTTCCTCGCCTCGGACCCCGCCGACGGGCCGGAGGCGCCCTTCGGCTGGTCGAAGGAGGATTGCACGCCGCGCCTCTATCCTGCGGCCAAGGGGCAATATATGCCCGAGGTGCTGGCCGAGATGAAGCGGTTGAATGTGACCGGCGTGTTCTTCGGCGATCCGGCTGAGGTGAAGAAATGGCAGGCCGCCGCGCCCGAGCGTGTGATCCCCGGTACGGCCTTCAAGAGCGTAACGACCCCCGATCAGGCCGATCAGCTCAAGCGCCTCGAGGTTGCTTTCACCAAGGACGGTTTCAAGGCGATGGGCGAGATCGGCCTGCAATATGAAGGCATTTCGCCCAGCGACATGCGCGCCGAGCCCTATTTCGCTCTGGCCGAAAAGCTGGATATCCCGGTTGCCATCCATATGGGCACCGGCGGTTCGGGGCGCTCGAATGTCTCGCGTCCGACCTTCCGCGGCTCGATGGGCAATCCGCTGCTGCTTGAGGAACTGCTGGCCCGCCATCCCAAGCTGCGGGTGCAGGTCATGCATGCCGGTTATCCCATGGCCGAAAACATGCTGACGCTGCTTCAGGCCAACAGCCATGTCTATGTCGATATCGCCGGGCTGATCTGGTCCTATCCGCGCAAGGAAGTGAACCGCTATATCCAGCGCCTTGTCGAGGGCGGATTTGGCGACCGCGTAATGTACGGCACCGATCAATTGCTCTGGCCGGGCCTGATGGCCTATTCGATCGGCATAATCCAGAACGCTGACTATCTGACGCCGGAACAGAAGCGCGATATTCTGTACAACAATGCCGCGCGTTTCCTGCGCATCAAGAAGTAACGCACAGAAAAGGGGGCGCGGTTTCCCACGCCCCCCGATTCTTTCGAGTCCGAAGACCCGCGAAAACCGATTATTCGGCTTCCGCTTCGCCTTCCAGCAGCTCCGCCGGGATTTCGCCGGGTTCTGCATTCGGGTCATAAGCTTCGGTGAAGCCACCCACAGCGTTGTCGAACAGCGCTTCCGAGACGTTGACGCCCTGGGCCTGGAGTTCGGCTTCGTCGGGCGAACGGGCAACGTTCACCTTGACGGTCACCGACACTTCGGGATGCAGAGCAACGCGAACGTCGTAGATGCCGATCGACTTGATCGGGCGTTCCAGAACGATCATCGCCTTGGTCACCTTGGCGCCATCGGCGTTCAGGCCATCAGCGATGTCGCGCACCGAAACCGAGCCATACAGATGGCCGGCGTTCGAGGCGGCGCGGATCAGAACCACGCTCTTGCCCTCGACGTCGCCCGACTGGGCTTCGGCCGCAGCCTTGGCTTCAGCGTTGCGCTTTTCGATGTCGGCGCGCTGGGCTTCGAACACCTTGCGGTTGGCTTCGTTGGCGCGCAGCGCCTTCTTGTTGGGCAGCAGGAAGTTACGGGCGTAACCGTCCTTCACGGTGACAACGTCACCGATGTGGCCCAGCTTCTCGATACGTTCGAGGAGAATGATCTGCATGGATTTTCTCCCTTACTTCACGAGGTAGGGCAGCAGGCCCAGATGGCGGGCGCGCTTGATCGCCTGGCCCAGTTCGCGCTGCTTCTTGGCGGAAACGGCGGTGATGCGGCTGGGAACGATCTTGCCACGTTCGGACATGAAGCCCTGAAGCAGGCGGATGTCCTTATAGTCGATCTTGGGAGCGTTCTTGCCCGAGAAGGGGCAGCTCTTGCGGCGACGGAAAAATGCACGAGCCATGGATCAAGCCTCCTCGCGTTCGCGGCGACGGCTGCGCTCGCGATCGTTCTTGCGCATCTGGACCGACGGGCCAGCTTCCAGTTCATCAACGCGAACGGTGATGAAACGGATGATGTCTTCGTTGATGCCGATCTGGCGCTCCAGCTCGGCGGTGACGCCGGCGGGGGCTTCAACGTTCAGCATCACAAAGTGAGCCTTGCGGTTGCGCTTGATCTTGTAGGCGAGGTTCTTGAGACCCCAGGTTTCGGTCTTGGTGACCTTGCCCCCGTTGGTTTCAATGATCTCGGTGGCGGTGGCGGCAAGCGCATCAACCTGCGCTTGGCTCAGATCCTGGCGAGCCAGGAACACGTGCTCATAGAGAGCCACGGCAGCTTCCTTTTCATCCGTTAACCGATCGCTGGCTTGTCCGCACGATTGCGGGGCCCCTCCGGCTTTCTTCGCATATCATGTGCGCGGGCTGCGAATCCGCACTTTCAGAAGATGCGGCCCTTAGCGAAATCCGCCCCCAAAGCAAGGGTTTTCGCGCGCGAACCTGCCGCTTTCCTGTTCCCGCGCGCGGTCTGGCCCGGCGATAGGTATTTCAACAGGGAGGGGCGCTACGCCGCGCCAACCACTCCTTGCTACTGTGCAATCGGGTGCAGGCAGCGGGATTGAAACGGCATGATCGGTGACAAGGCTAGAATCGGCAGTCGGCTGATCTTTGCCATCGTGGGCCTTGCCATTGCCTTGTCGGCGGCCGCGATTTTCGAGATCCGCTATGGCGGGCCGATCTATCGCAAATATGCGCTGCAGGACGAATTGGTGGCCGATATACTGCCGCCGCCCGCCTATGTTGTCGAACCCTGCCTCGAGGCCTCGCAGGCCATGCTCCATCCCGAACAGGCAGGGCTGCATCTGCAAAATCTGGCCACGCTGGAAAAGGACTATCTGGCGCGCAAGGCCTATTGGCAGACCGCGCCGATCCCGGCCGATCAACTTGACGTTCTCAAACAGAGCCAGACCCATGCCGATGCTTTCTGGAGCGCGCTGAACGCCCGCTTTGCCCCGGCGGCTCGCATGGGCGACGAGGCCGCGATGCGCCGGGTCTATGATGAGGAACTGGCCCCGGCCTATGCCAAGCAGCATGAGGCTATCCTGCGGCTGGTCAAAATGTCCGCCGATTTCCGCGAGGCGGAGCATCGTTTCGACGATCCGCTGGTGGTTGGGGCATTGGCTCTGGTCGGTGTAATGATGGCGCTGGTGGTGGGGGCGATTGTAATGGCGCGCCGGTTCATCGACCAAGGCATCGTCTCCCCGCTGCATGTCACCGCACAGGCGATGGGGCGCATGGCTCAGGGCGACTATTCCTTTGAGGCCGAAGGACGCGAGCGCGGCGATGAAATCGGCATCATGGCGCAGGCCATGGAGGTCTTCCGTCAGGCCGGTCTTGCCCAGAAACAGGCGCAGGTCGAACAGAAACAGGTGGTCGATGCGTTGAGCGGCGCGCTGACCCAATTGGCAGCCAAGGATCTGGAGCATCGCCTGCACGATGCCTTTCCTCCCGAATACGAGGCCCTGCGCCGGAATTACAACCATTCTGTTTCCTCGCTGATGGATGCGCTGGGCACGGTTAGGGTGGGGGCGGGCGGGGTGATGCGCTCGGTCAGGGAAATCAAGGCGGCTGCCGATGATCTGGCCGGCAGGAACGAGACGCAGGCGGCCAGCCTTGAGGAAACCGCCGCCTCGTTGCGCGCGGTGTCCGAAACGGTTCAGGCCTCAGCCCGGACTGCGGCTGTGGTGCGCACCGCCACGCAGGAGGCCCACCGTCAGGCCAGCGATGGCGGCGATGTCGTTTCCCATGCGGTTGAGGCGATGGCTGCCATCGAACGATCCTCGCAGCAGATAGGCCAGATCATCAATGTGATCGATTCCATCGCCTTTCAGACCAATCTGCTCGCGCTCAATGCTGGGGTCGAGGCCGCACGCGCGGGCGAGGCGGGGCGCGGCTTTGCTGTGGTGGCCAGTGAGGTTCGCGCTTTGGCCCAGCGCACGGCTGACGCCGCGCGTGACATCAAGAGCCTGATCCACAATTCCTCCACCCAGGTCGAGGCGGGTGTCGATCTGGTCGGGCGCACAGGCGAGCGTTTGCAGGGGATTGTGGCCAAAGTCTCGGAAATCAGCGGCCTGATCGAGGAAATTGCCGAGAGTTCGCAGCGACAGGCGACCAATATCCGCGTGGTTAACGATGCCGTGGGCGATATGGATCGCATGACCCAGCAAAATGCCGCGATGGTGCAGCAATCGACGACCTCCACTCGCAATCTCTCGCAGGAGGCCGAGAAACTGGCGCAACTGGTATCGGGTTTCCGCACCCGCGATGCGGCGGTCCGGCGCGAGCGCAGCGATGATCCGGTGCCCTTCCGCCGCCAATCCACGCTGCACCGACCCCGCCCGGTGTCTGAGACGCGCGCGCCCCGCGCCCGAAGCGCATCAGCGCTCATCCGGCCTTGCGCGGGCCGTGGGCGATGACTGGAGCGAATTTTAGCATCTGGTCAAAGGTTTGGCGGACGGATAGAGCCAAGGGCCAAGGAGATGCCCGATGGCCAAGGCAACGCGCGCAACGCAATTTCTCGACCGCTCAGGTGTGACCTACACGCTGCACACCTATGATTACGACCCCGACGCCGACAGCATCGGACAGGCCGCTGCGGCGGCTCTTGGCGAACCGGCGGGGCGGGTGTTCAAGACGCTTATGGTGCTGGCCGATGGCAAACCGGCCTGCGTGATTGCACCGAGCGACCGCGAGGTGGCGATGAAAAAGGCCGCCGCTGCGCTGGGTGTCAAACAGGCGGTGATGATGAAACCGGCCGATGCCGAGCGGATCACCGGCTACAAGATCGGCGGCATCAGCCCCTTTGGCCAGACCCGCAAGGTTCCCGTGGTGATCGACGCCAGCGCGCAGGAATGGGACAGTATCTACATCAACGGCGGGCAGCGCGGACTTCAGGTCCGTCTGGCCCCCGATGACGCGATAAGCGCGCTGGGGGCCAGACAGGCCGAAATCGCGGTTTAACCGACCTTCATGCCGCCCTTCCACAGTGCCAGAACCCGGCCCTGTACGCCCTGACCGTCAAACGGGGTATTGCCCGCAGCCGCCGCCATCTTGTCCGAAGAGACAATCCAGGGGCGATCCGCGTCGATGATGGCGATGTCGGCCTGGAGGCCGACTTCCAGCGCGCCCGCGTCCACGCCCAGCAGCCCGGCAGGATTGGTGGCCAGCAGGCGGAAGGCGGCGGCCGTATCGATCACTCCGTCGCGCACCAGATTCATGGTCAGCGGCAAGAGCGTTTCGGCCCCCGCCATGCCCGGTTCTGCGTCGGCAAAGGGCAGGCGCTTGTCTTCCGGCCCGCGCGGATCGTGGCCGCTGGCGATGATGCTGATCGTGCCGTCGCCAATTGCCTCGATCACGGCCTTGCGGTCATCCTCGCGGCGCAGGGGCGGCGAGAACCGGCAGAAGGTGCGGAAATCGGCCAGCGCCGTGTCCGACAGCATGAAGTGCGCCGGGGTCACCCCTGCCGATACTGCCACGCCGCGCTTTTGCGCCGCCCGGATCAGGTCCAAGGCGCCGCGCGTGGTGATCTGGCGAAAATGCAGTTTCGCCCCCGCCATTTCGGCCAGAGCAATGTCACGCGCCACCGCCAGCGCCTCGGCTTCCACCGGGGCGCTGGGCAGGCCAAGCCGGGTCGCCATCTCGCTGGCCGTGGCAACAGCATTGCCGGTCAGGCCGCTGTCCTCGGCATGAGCGATCACGGTCAGCCCCAGCATCGCGCAATAGCGCAGCAGGCGCAGCATCGTTCCCGAATCGGCGATCCAGTGGCGCCCGGTGGCCACAGCCTTGGCGCCCGCATCGCGCATCAGCGCGATCTCGGCGATGTCGCTGCCCTCCAGCCCGCGCGTGGCGGCGGCAAGCGGATGGACCCAGAGGTCGGGCTTGCCGCTTTGCGCCGCATAGCGCACCGTCGAGGAGCGATCGAGCGGTGGGTTCTGATCGGGCATCAGCGCCGCGCGGGTGATCCCGCCGAAATGCAGCGCGGGCTTATCAATCGCAAACACGCCCAGATCGACCAGACCCGGCGCGATCAACCTGCCGCGCGCATCTTCAACCCGGTCGCCTTCCTGCGGCAAGACATCGGTGCCGATGGCAACGATCCGGTCGCCGTCGCAGCGGATCGCGCCCGCAACCGGCGCACCCTCGCGGCCCACGATCAGGCCGTTGGTGATGGTCAGAGCTGCCTGTTTCATTGCCAGCCCTCCAGCTTGCGCGCTTTTCGAGTCAACACTTCCAGACAGGCCATCCGCATCGCCACGCCCATTTCCACCTGCGTCGTAATCAGGCTGCGCCCTGGCAGGTCGGCCACGTTGGAGTCGATTTCCACGCCCCGGTTCATCGGGCCGGGATGCATGACGATGGCGTCCCCGGCCGCCCGCGCTAGACGCTCCACCGAAAGGCCGTAAAGATGGCGATATTCGCGCGGCGAGGGGATGAACTGGCCGGTCATGCGCTCATTCTGAAGGCGCAGCATCATGACGACATCTGCGTCTTTGAGCGCGGCGTCAAAGTCATAATAAGGCGTCACGCGCATCCGCTCGATATCGGCGGGCATCAGCGCGGGCGGCGCACATACGCGCACATCGGCACCAAGAGCCGTCAACGCCAGAATGTTCGAGCGCGCCACGCGGCTGTGCAGAATATCGCCGCAGATCACAACTTTCAGGCCCACAAACTTGCCCTTGGCCCGCTTGATGGTCAGTGCGTCCAGCAAGCCCTGCGTGGGATGCTCATGCTGGCCATCGCCCGCGTTCAGCACCGGACAATCGACCTTTTCCGCGATCAACCGCACTGCGCCCGATGACGCATGGCGGATCACGATCGCATCGGCGCGCATAGCGTTGAGCGTCATGGCCGTGTCGATCAGCGTCTCGCCCTTCTTCACGCTCGACTGGCCCACCGACATATTGACCACATCGGCGCCAAGGCGTTTGCCCGCGATTTCAAACGACAGCAGCGTGCGCGTCGAATTTTCGTAAAAGGCGTTTATGATGGTCAGCCCGCGCAGGTGATCGACCCGCTTGGTCGGCTGACGGTTCAGCTCCACCCATTGCTCCGCTTCGTCGAGCAGAAAGAGGATCTCATGCGGGGCAAGGCCGGCAAGGCCGAGCAGCCCACGGTGCGGGAATGCCAGAGAGCCCGCAGGGTAGCGGCTCCGGCTGGAGGAGTTTGCTGATGTCATTGAAGAGAGCGCTCTAAACCTGTGCCCGGCCCGGCTCAAGAGGAAAGGGATGCTTTGTCCACTTCTCTGTTGGGCAAATCCTTCGTAGGGTGGGGCAAGACGACGGAGAAGACATGGCTTTTGCAAAATCGGTGTGGCGCCTGCTGGTGGCGATCAAGGATGGGCTGGTGCTGGCCTTGCTGCTGCTGTTTTTCGGCGGGCTGTACGCCGCGCTCTCGGCCCGGCCTGCGGCCCCACAATTGCGTGAAGGGGCACTGCTCATCGAGATGAAGGGCGCGGTGGTCGAGGAATTGCAAAAGACCGATCTGCAAAGTGTGCTGACGGGCAATGTGGGCGACCCGGAACTGCGCGAGCGCGACGTGATTCGCGCGCTGCGCGGGGCGGCCACCGATGAAAAGATCAAGGCCGTGGCCATCGACATGAGCAAATTCGGCGGCGCGGGCTTTGTCCATGCCGTTGAAATCGGCGAGGCGATGGATGTGGTGCGCAAGGCCAGGAAGCCGGTGCTGGTCTATGGCACGATGCTGGGGGATCGCGGCCTGCTGATCGCATCCCATGCCAGCGAGATCTGGATCGACCCGCTGGGCGGCGCTTATGTCGAAGGGCTGGGCGGACAGAATCTCTATTTCGCCAAACTGCTGGAACGGCTGAAAATCTCGGCGCATGTGTTCCGGGTGGGGACGTACAAGGATTTCGTCGAGCCTTATATTCGAGATTCGATGTCCGAACCCTCGCGTGAGGCGCGCAAAGCGCTGCTCGACACGATCTTTGCCCAATGGCGCGAGAATGTGCTCAAGGCCCGCCCCAAGGCGCAGGTCGATAAGGTGGTGGCCGATCCGGTGGGGTGGTTCAAGGCCTCGGGCGGGGATGCGGCCAAGGCTTCGCTGGCGGCGGGGCTGGTGGACAAGATCGGCACGCGGGCCGAATGGGGCGATGCGATTGCCAAGATCGCGGGCGAGGACAAAGCGGGCGATGAAGTCCCCGCTCCGGGCAGTTTTGCCCATACGACGTTGGCGGCATGGCTGGCGGGCCATCCGGTCAAAAAGGATGGCCGCGCCATCGGCGTGGTGACGGTGGCGGGCGAAATCACCGATGGCAAGGCCGGGCCGGGCAGCGCCGGGGGCGAGCGGATCGCCAAGCTGATTGATGCCGCCTCGACGCAGAAGCTTGCCGCGCTGGTGGTGCGGGTGGATTCGCCGGGTGGGTCGGTGACGGGGTCGGAGGCCATTCGTGCAGCGATCCTGCGGCAAAAGGCGCGCGGGGTGCCGGTGGTGATCTCGATGGCCAATGTCGCGGCCAGCGGGGGCTATTGGGTCTCGACCTCGGGCGCCAAAATCTTTGCCCAGCCCGGTACGATTACGGGGTCGATCGGCATCTTTGCCGTGATCCCCAGTTTCGAGCGCGCGCTGGAGGGCTGGGGCGTCAAGGGCGATGGTGTGCGCACCGGGCCTTTGGCCGGGCAGCCCGATGTGTTGACCGGGCTGACGCCGGAGATCGAGCAGATTTTACAGGCCAATATTGAATCGGGCTATGGTCGCTTTGTCGGTCTGGTCGCCGCCTCGCGCAAGAAAACGCCCGAGGAGGTGGACCGCATTGCGCAGGGCCGCGTCTGGGATGGCGGCACCGCGCGTCAGATCGGGCTGGTCGATGGGTTCGGCGGGCTGGATGCGGCGCTTGCCGATGCGGCCGGGCGGGCCGGGATCAAGGATGGCGCATGGCATACGGTCTGGCTGGGCGATGAGCTCAGCCCGGTTGACCAGATCCTGCGCCAGTTCGGCGCGCAGGATAATGAAGCGGGCAGTGAGGATGACGCCGCCCTCGATTGGGTCGGCATGGTGACCCAGCGTCAGCGGACGCGTCTCGCCTCGGCAGTGGTCGGGGCGCAGCGGTTGATGGCGGTGCGCGGGGCGCAGGCCTATTGTCTGGAGTGCGAGGCGGGCGTTGTTGATCACTCTGGGGCCGGCCAGATGGGCCAGACCCGCTCGTGGCTGATGGTTCTGGCCCGCTGGCTGGCTCTCTAGCGCTTACTGGGTGGAGCGGGGATGGGCCGCTTCTATTTCGGCCAGAACGGTGGGGCGGTCCTGACGGGCCGCCTCACGCAGCGCGTGGTTGATATCGCCCAGAGCGCGGCCTGCCGCCTGTTGCACATGGCGGCTGTCGTCATGGCAGGGGCCGTGCAGCGTGCCATTCGCCTTTTTGGCCACCGGCAGCCGGGTGGCAAAGGCCCCGTCGCCCAGCCGCCTTTCGACAATCAGTTGCGCCTGCCAGTGGCATGAGCGTTCGTGGCCGCGAGTGGGCGCATGGACGCCCCGGGCCTCGGTGCGCAATTCGACATGGGCGCGGTAATGAAGGTCGATCGCACGGTCGCGATAGGAAAGCGTTTCGGAATGGGCGGCGGGCCCGGCCAGCGCGGCTGCCGCCATCAATATGTCAAGCATGGTCACCTCCTGCGTGTCGGCCTGTATGGTTTGTTGTCTCAGGCCTGATCCGCAGGTAGGCCCGGCGCGTTTCTCGTCCGTTGCTGGACGGTAAAAATTGCCGGTTAAGGGCTTTGAACGCGGCAATAGGGCGCGCCGATACGCGGTTTACGCGCGATCTGCGTTTGGGCGCTTGCCCTTTTGGTCCAAGCTCTCTAAGGCCCCCCATCTGAATTTGACGTAGCTTCGTCTTCATGCGGGCGTGGCGGAATTGGTAGACGCGCTGGTTTTAGGTACCAGTATCGTAAGATGTGGGGGTTCGAGTCCCTTCGCCCGCACCAGTCTTCCGCCCCGTGCAAGCGACAGTTGCGAGTTGGGAAGGCGTTGAATTATCATGCAGATTGTCGAAACCACCAATGAGGGTCTGAAGCGCGGCTTCACCGTGACGATCCCGGCTGGCGTCATTGCCGAAAAGATCGAGAGCGAGGTCGTCAAGATCGCTCCGCAGGTGCAGCTGCCCGGTTTCCGCCCCGGCAAGGTGCCCGCGAATCTGGTCAAGAAGCGCTTTGGCGCGCAGGTTCATCAGGATGTGCTCTCGCAGACCATCCGCGAAGCGCTGGACAAGCTGGTCGCCGACCACGCTCTGCGTCCCGCCACGCAGCCCGATGTCGCGCTGGGCGAAGGCTATGAAGAAGGCAAGGACGCCGAGCTGACCGTCAGCCTCGAAGTGCTGCCCGTGATTTCGGCCCCCGACCTGTCCGGCCTCAAGCTGGAAAAGCTGGTCGTTCCGGTCAAGGACGAAGCCGTTGACGAAGCCGTCACGCGCATCGCCTCGTCGGCCAAGCGTTTCAGCGATGCCGAAGAAGGCAAGGAAGCCGAAACCGGCGACCAGCTCATCATCGACTTCGTGGGTAAGCTGGACGGCGTTGAATTCGACGGCGGCAAGGCTGAAGACGCCGCGCTGGAAATCGGCGCCGGTCGTTTCATCCCCGGTTTTGAAGAACAGCTCGTCGGCGCCAAGGTTGGCGACGAGAAGGTCATCACCGTGACTTTCCCTGAGGAATATCAGGCCGCTCACCTCGCCGGCAAGGAGGCCACCTTCGACATCACCGTCAAGTCGGTGAAGGTTGCCGGTGAAACCGTGATCGACGACGAATTTGCCAAGAGCCTGGGCCTGACCGATCTGGATCAGCTCAAGGGCCTGCTGCGCGGTCAGCTGGAAGGCGAGACCGAAGGTCAGACCCGCACCCAGATGAAGCGCCAGCTGCTCGACATTCTGGCCGATGGCGCCGAATTCGACGTGCCGCCCAGCATGGTCGAAGCCGAATTCAACCAGATCTGGCAGCAGCTGACCCAGGAAGCCGCGCGCGAGGAAGATCCCGCCGCTGCTCTGGCCGAAATCGAAGCCGAGAAGGAAGACTATCGCAAGATCGCCGTGCGCCGCGTGCGCCTCGGCCTCCTGCTGTCGGAAATCGGCCAGGCCAACGGTGTGGAAATCACCGCGCAGGAATTCCAGATGCTGGTATCGCAGGCTGCGCAGCAGTATCGTCCGGAAGACCGTCAGCGCTTCGTCGAATACGTCCAGTCCGAACCGATGGTCGCCGCCCAGCTGCGCGCGCCGCTCTATGAAGAGAAGGTTGTGGACTTCCTGTTCGACAAGGCTGAAGTCACGACCCGCGAAGTGACCAAGGAAGAGCTGCAGGCCGCGATCGAAGCCGAAGAAGGCGAAGCCGGCCACGTCCATGGTCCCGACTGCGACCACGGCCACGAGGAAGAAAAGCCTGCCGCCAAGAAGAAGGCTGCGCCCAAGAAAAAGGCTGCTGCCGAGGGCGAGGAAGCGGCTGAAGCTGCTCCCAAGAAGAAGGCTCCGGCCAAGAAGAAGGCTGCCGAGGAACCGGCTGCTGAATAAGCGGCTGGCTTCAGCCTGATGAAAGGCCCGCTTCCCGGATAGGGAGGCGGGCCTTTTCGTTTATGCTTCAGGCAAAAGTCGCATATTTGCGGTCGTCGCACCAATTGCCGTGCAGGCCCGATTTCAGGCGGAAAGGCAGCTTGGCGCGGCCCACCGGCCCATCCTCCAGCCTTTGCGCGTCCAGCACCACCAGATCGGAATAGTTGGTCACCAGATTGTCGACCACGGCGATGATCCAGCCGTCACCCTCGGGGGAATCGGGCGAGCGGGGGACGAAGCAGGGCTCCTGAATCATGCAGTGCGGCCCGGCCCACCAGCTGTCCTGCGCGCCGGTGGCATGATCGATATGGCCGATGCGGTTCATGCGGAAGCCAGATGCGCGCGCGCCGGGGAAATCCACCGGCATTTCAGGGTCCATCACCAGCATATAGCCATGGCGATAGGGCTGGCCGACATAGCGTTCGTCGATGCGGGGGAATTCGTCGATCCAGTTCGAGAGCTGCTCGACCTTGAGGAATTCATCTGACTTTGACGCCAGATCGACCGTCCAGCGGGTGAGGAAGGGGCGGGCGGCGATCGGGTCGAACGGCGCGCCGTGGATGTCGGGGAAGAAGGGGAAGCAATTGCCCACCGCCTCGGGCGTGTCGAAATGGATCTTCGTTCCATCTTCGAAGGCGTTCATCACATGGCTGGCAAAGATCGTCTTGGGCGCCTTGAACCAGCGGATGTCCTTGCCTGAGACGCCCGGACCGCGCGGCAGGATGCCGAGGTAAACCGGCAGCGTGGTATCAAAACCGAAGTGCGGCAGGCCCGCCTTCAACCGGTCCCAGTTGCCGGTAGAGGGCACGATATGGAACACTGCATAATGCTCGGTGATCGCATAATCGTGCATCATGCAGTAATAGGGCGCCTCAAAGAAGGTCTCATAGAGCAGATTGCCCTGCGGGTCGATTTCGAAGAACGAGCAGTCGCGCGTCAAAAGGCCCGTGGCGGCATAGCCGAAATTGCAGAAATTGCCGGTGACCGGATCAATCTTGCCATGGGCGGAAAAGGTCTGGTTCTTAAGCTTGCCGTCGAAGAAGGTGAAGCCTTCGGTCTCCAGCGTAAGCGGGTCCATGACAAGGGCGGGGCCATCTTCCTTCATCGCGAGGAGCTTGCCCGCATGGACCATGACATTGGTGTTGGTGGTCGAGCGGATCTGGCCCTTGACCTCGTCATCATCGGTCAGCGGATTGCGATAGGCGCCGAACAGGGCGCGGCCTGCGGCGCGCTCCAGCTTGAACTTGTCTGTATGGGCATAGCGCTGTTTGAAATCGACCTTGCCGCCGCGAAAGCGGAACAGGCTGACCATGCCGTCGCCATTGAAAAACTGGTCATCGGCAAATTTCGGGGGAAATTGCGAATCGGGATGCACGCGGTGAAACGTGCCGTTCATCGATTCCGGGATTTCGCCCTCGATTTCCATGTCCAGAATGTCGCATTCCAGCCGGACCGGGCGCAAAATGCCGGTAAAGCTGCGGGTGTCGGGGAAATGAGCCATGTTTTTCCTCTCCGGTTCGGACCGTTTGTGACGGCATTTTGTATGTTATACATATAATATCCGAACCTCGGGTCAAACCTGATCTGGGTCAAATGGCAAAAATGACGGGCGAATTTGTCGGCCGCCGGCCATGCCGGGGGGCGAAGATTAACCCAAAAGCAGTCCCTCTTCGTCCAGGGTGCGGTTAAGCCACTTGAACATTGCGGCGCGAGACGCGACATAGGCGTAGCAGACAAAGAGGAAATTTCATGATCGATCTGTTCGGACGCAACGATGCTCAGGGCAAATTCAGTGTTGATCCCGTGACGGGCGCGTTGATCCCCGTGGTGGTGGAACAGTCCAGCCGGGGCGAGCGCAGCTTTGACATCTATTCGCGCCTGCTGCGCGAACGCATCATTTTCGTCACCGGCCAGATCGAGGATCATATGGCCAGCGTGATCGTGGCCCAGTTGCTGTTCCTCGAATCGGAAAATCCGACCAAGGACATCAGCATGTACATCAACTCGCCCGGCGGCGTGGTGACGGCGGGCCTGTCGATCTATGACACGATGCAGTACATCAAGCCCAAGGTTTCGACCGTGTGCATCGGTCAGGCCTGCTCGATGGGCAGCTTCCTGCTGGCGGCGGGCGAACCGGGGCAGCGAATCGCTCTGCCCAACGCGCGCATCATGATCCACCAGCCCAGCGGCGGCGCTCAGGGCATGGCATCGGATATCGAGATTCAGGCCCGCGAAATCCTGCGCATCCGCGCCCGGATGAACAATCTTTACGTGAAGTTCACCGGCAAGAGCCTTGAGGAGATCGAGGCCGCCATGGATCGCGATACCTTCCTTGAGGCCGATGAAGCGCTCAAGTTTGGTTTGATTGACAAGGTGTTTGAGCGTCGCCCCGATGCCGACGGTGCGGCTGGTTGATGATGAAACCGTCGATGGCCGCCCTGTTCCAGCTTGGGATGGTGCCCATCGGGGGTATTGAATTTGGCGCTCGCGTGGCTAGGTTGGCATTATTGTCAGGCTCCACGCGGGCCATTTGGGAAAAAGCATGACGAAACTGAGCGGATCCGACGCCAAGAGCACCCTGTACTGCAGCTTTTGTGGCAAGAGCCAGCATGAGGTGCGCAAGCTGATCGCGGGCCCGACCGTGTTCATCTGCGATGAGTGCGTCGAACTGTGCAATGATATCATCCGCGAGGAAACCAAGGGCGGCATCGCAGGCAAGCGCGATGGCGGCGTGGTCAGCCCGCGCGAGATTTTCGAGACGCTCAACGATTATGTGATCGGCCAGGACCGCGCCAAGCGCGTGCTGTCGGTGGCGGTGCATAACCATTACAAGCGCCTGAAGCACAGCGGCAAGGGCGGTGATGTAGAACTGTCCAAGTCGAACATCCTGCTGGTGGGCCCCACCGGTTCGGGCAAGACGCTGCTGGCCCAGACACTGGCCAAGACGTTCGACGTGCCCTTCACCATGGCCGACGCCACCACGCTGACCGAAGCCGGTTATGTGGGCGAAGACGTGGAGAACATCATTCTCAAGCTGCTGCAGGCAAGCGACTATAATGTCGAAAAGGCGCAGCAGGGCATCGTCTATATCGACGAAATCGACAAGATCAGCCGCAAGGCCGAAAACCCCTCGATCACGCGCGACGTGTCGGGCGAGGGTGTTCAGCAGGCTCTGCTCAAGCTGATGGAAGGCACCACCGCCAGCGTGCCGCCGCAGGGTGGGCGCAAGCATCCCCAGCAGGAATTCCTGCAGGTGGACACGACGAACATCCTGTTCATCTGTGGCGGTGCCTTTGCTGGTCTGGAAAAGATCATTGCCGACCGCCTGCAAAAGCGTTCGATCGGTTTTGGCGCCCATGTCGCCGATCCGGAAAAGCGCAAGGTGGGCGAACTGCTTCAGAAGGCTGAGCCGGAAGATCTGCAGAAGTTCGGTCTGATCCCCGAATTCATCGGCCGTCTGCCGGTGATCGCCACGCTCAACGATCTCGACATTCCCGCGCTGGTGCAGATCCTGCGCGAGCCCAAGAATGCGCTGATCAAGCAATATGCCAAGCTGTTCGATCTGGAAAACGTCAAGCTGACCTTCACCGACGATGCGCTCGAAGCCATCGCCAAGAAGGCCATCGAGCGTAAGACCGGCGCGCGGGGCCTGCGTTCGATCGTCGAAGGGCTGCTGCTCGACACGATGTTCGACCTGCCGACCGAGAATGATATTGCCGAAGTGGTGGTGGACAAGGATGTGGTCGAAGGCCGCAAGGAACCTGTCCGCGTGCTCAAGGGCAAGGAAGAAGCGGCCTGATCTCAGGTTGAGCGAGGATAAAGGAAAGGGGCGGGGCCATATCGGCCGCCGCCCCTTCTATTTGGACCTTTCAGCCTTCGCCGGCCTTGCGCCGCGCGGCCATGCCCATCAGTCGGGCGAGACGATCCGGCGGCAACACCTCGGCCGGATTGGAGTTGGTGGCGAATTGCGGAATATCGGTGGGCAGGGCCACCCATGGCATCGCCTCGCTGACATAGATCACCGCATCGGGACGCATGATCTCGGGCGTATCGAGCGTGGTCACGCGCAGCCCCAGACCGAGCCGCCCCAGCCGGGGATAGAAGCTCCACAAGGCGACGCCGCATTGGGCGCAGCGACAGATCGTGTGCGCCCCGCCGCTGCCCGATCTGACGGTATTTTCCACCAGCGCGCCGCACAGCAGTTCGACCGCCTCGGCCTCGTAAAAGGCATTGACCACGCTGGTCGAGCCGGTCTGCTGTTGGCATTGGCGGCAATGGCAATTGTTGACGATGATCGGCATCCCCTGCGCCCGATAGCGCACATGGCCGCAACCGCATCCGCCTTCCAGAACCACATCCATCCTCACGTCCTCCTTATCGCCGCCGCCACATATCCCAGCTGAACACCGCCAGCGCGGCCCAGATCAACACGAAACTGGCCAATTGGGCCGATTGCAGCGGCTCGTGAAACAGCAGCAGGCCCTGAAAGAACACCAGCGTGGGGGCCAGAAACTGGACAAAGCCGAGGATCGAATAATTCATCCTCTGGGCTGCCATGGCAAACAGCACCAGCGGCACCGCCGTAATCACCCCCGACATGGCCACCAGCGCGTCATGCACCCCGTTGCCTTGACCCAGCGTGATGCCCAAAGGCCCATGGCCCAGCGCAATCATTGCCACGCCGGGCAGAGCCAGAATCCCCGCTTCGATCGACAGGCCGGGCAGCGCGGCCACCGGCGCCTTTTTCCGCACCAGACCGTAGCCCGAGAAAGTCGCGGCCAGCGCCAGACTCCATCCCAGCGTTTCGGCCGCGCCCGAGGCCAGGATCACCACGCCCACCGCCGCCAGCGCCACCGCCACCCATTGCGCCCGACTTAGCTTTTCGCCCAGCAGAAAGGTGCCCAGCACGACATTCATCAGCGGGTTGATGTAATAGCCAAGGCTGGCGGCAAAGATGTGCCCCTGCTGGATCATCACGACATAGGTGGTCCAGTTTGCCCCGATCAGCAGCGCCGAAGCCGTCAACGCCATCACCTTGCGGCGGTCGCTCAAGGCTGCCCGCAAGGCCGCCCCCTGACGCAGCACGACAATGGCCAGCGCACAGGCGGGCAAGGTAAACAGGGTGCGCCAGCCCACGAATTCAAACGGAGGCACATCATGCACCTGCCGCAGATAGAGCGGCAGCAACCCCCAGATCAGATAGGCGGCAATGGCATAGGGCATGCCGTCATTGCGGGTTTCGGGCTGCGTCATGTTCAATCCTTTCGCCCTGCTCCATGGCGCAAGAAAGGGTTCAACGCATCCCGAAATTGGCGATCAAATCATACAAATGTCAGATTTCGGTCTTAGATTTCGGGGGCAAAGCCCGTGCCGATCATCGCGCGCGGATGATCCATCTCGGCCGAGCTGACCGGATAGGCGCAGGAATCGGCCTCGTAATAACCACCGGGGCGAAAATTGCCCGACAGGCCGACGCCGCCCGACGGCACGCCGGGCAATTCGGTGATGGTCGCCCGGTTCCAATGCGTCAGTCCGGTGCGAACATTGGCCCAGAATCGGTTATATTCCTCCTGCGTCCCGCCGATCAGCGCCGAAACCAGCCCATAGCGCGTGGCATTGGCCTGGGCGATGGCGGTGTCGAAATCGGGAACGCGGATGACCTGCAGCAGCGGGCCGAACAATTCGACATCGGGCCTTTCGCGCATGTCGGTGACATCGATGATTGCCGGGCTGATAAAAGGTCGCTGCGGGTCGAGGCGGGCCATATGCTTGATCGGCCGCCCCCCGCGCGACATCAGCCAGATGAAGCTCTGCACCAGCCCATCGGCGGCGCGATTGTCGATCAACGGCCCCATGAAGGGCGTGGTCTCATCACTCGGCGCGCCGCAGATGATCCGGTCGGCCAGACGCTTGACCGCCCCCAACAAGGGTTCGGCCATCGCCTCACGCACAATCAGGCGGCGTGCGCAGGTGGCCCGCTGGCCCGAGGCGGTAAAGGCCGATTGGACGACCAGCATCGCGGCATCCTCGATCTGGGGTGTATCCCAGACCACGATGGCATTGTTGCCGCCCATGTCCAGCGAGAGCAGCTTGCCCGGCCGTCCGGCAATTCGCCGCGCCAGATTTTGCCCCACTTGAGTCGAGCCGGAAAAGAGCACGCCATCGACACCATCATGCGCGGCCAGATCCATCGCCGCCTCGCCCTGCGCCACGGCGATCTGAACGATATTGGCAGCCAGCCCCGCGCGTTTGATGCAATCCTCGATCAGCAAGGCGGTGGGAAGGGCGCGGCTGGAGGGTTTGAAGACAACCGCATTGCCCGCCAGAATCGCTGGCGCGATATGCGAGAGCGGCGTCAGCATCGGTTGGCAGAATGTGGTGATGACGGCCAGCACGCCCATCGGCTTGTGTCGCACGGCCACCGCGCCATTCGCGCCGCTTTCATGTCGCCGGTGGGCGCAGCGGTCGGCATAGGCGCGCACGCAGCCATCGACGCGGGCCAGCGCGGCCTCGACCTCGGCAAAGCAGTCCCACATTGGCCGACCGGTGTCGCGCGCGATGGTCTCGGCAAATTCCTGCGACCGCTGGCGCAGAGCCCCGGTCAGGCGGCGCACCGCATCGACCCGCGTGGAAAGCGGCTGGCAGGCCCATCCGGCATAGGCGGCGCGCGCAGCCGCGATCTGGGCCTCAAGATTGGTGGGCCAGGTCTGCATCAGCACCGCGCCGCTGGCCGGATCGCGCGAAATTACGGGATCAGGTGTGTCATCGGGCAGGGGGGCAAGGGCGATGGCTGACAAGATGGCTTATCCGAAAGGGGGCAGGCGGCGTTGGGCGGCGCCACGATTGCCAAGTCTAAACCAATCTAGGTTGGCAAATTCTTAATGCTCCCTTCCGTGTATCGGCTCCGCTGTCGCTTAAGCCATTGATGCAGAAACATGTCCTGCGGGGATGGGCGGTTCGCCCAAGGCATCGCCCAGCGCTCGTATGGCCGCGATGTGGCGATGGAGCGGGTCCCAGTCATCATCGCGGTCGATGGCGAGCCAAAGGGCCTCGACGGTTTCGATATGATTGTCGGGGGCGGGAGTCTGCCATGCGGGATGCACACGGGCATCGGCAACGGGCGTATAATCGCCCAATACCCCGGCCAGCGGCGAGCCTTCACGCAGCAGCGCCCGTGCCTCATCCGGCGCGCCGCGGAACAGGTGGAAGAAAGCATCGGGCGACATCTGCTCTTCGCGCATATGCGCGCCCGCCGCCGCCAGCAGCGCGCCGTCCTGTTCATCGCCCAGCGGTTGCAGCCCGATCCGCCACAGCACTCGCCGCGCCAGCGCCGCCTGATACAGCCCATCGAACCGGTCTAGCGCGGCGATCAAGGGCGCCGTATCGGCCACCAGCAGGCGCAGCGACACCGCCAACTGTCCGCAATTCCACTTGATCGCCTCGGCCTGTTTGCCAAAGCGATAGCGGCCCGCATGGTCGAAATAGGCGGCGGTAAAATCGGCATCCCATCGCGGCAGCCAACGCCACGGGCCATAGTCGAAACTTTCGCCCGAAATGTTCATATTGTCGGTGTTCAGCACGCCATGGACAAAGCCCGAGGCGACATAGGAAGCTGCCATATCGGCAAGGCGCTCGACCACCTGATGCAGCAGGATGATCCCGGGTTGGTCGCGGCCGGGTGCATCGGCGGGCGGCAACGGGCCGGGAAATTGCGCCAGCGCATAATCGACCAGTTCGGCCATATGCTCGGCTTCCTCCAGCACCAGAAGGCGTTGGAACGTGCCGATGCGGATATGGCCATGGCTCATCCGTACCAGCACCGCCGATCGGGTGGGCGAGGGCTCATCGCCGCGCCACAGCGCCTCGCCGGTTTCGATCACGCTGAAAGTCTTGGAGGTGTTCGCGCCCAAAGCCTCCAACATCTCGGTTGCCAGAATTTCGCGCACAGCGCCCTTCAGCGTCAGGCGGCCATCGCCCTGCCGGCTCCACGGCGTCTGCCCCGAACCCTTGGTGCCGAGGTCGATCAGCCGTCCGGCGCCATCGCGCATCTGGGCAAACAGAAACCCGCGTCCATCGCCAAGTTCTGGATTATACACGCCAAACTGATGACCATGATAGCGCAGCGCCAAAGGTTGCGGCAGATTGCCGTCTAAAGGCGCGAACCGTCCGAAATGGGCAACCCATCCCGCATCGTACAGCCCATCCAGCCCCACGCCCCGCGCCCAGCGGTCATTGCGCCAGCGCAGATGCGCCTCGGGAAAGTCAGCGGGCGCAACCGGATCGCCCAGCCATGGGGCCAGACTGAGGATTTGCGGATCGGGGGCGTAGGCATTCGCTTGCGGTTCATGGCGCATGGGGCAATAAGTGGGCGCACAAGCGGCGGGGCGCAAGCCATGCCTGTGCAAAATTGCGATAAGGAAGCGCCCGCAAGGCCATGAACAATTTTACCGATCAATTCTGGCAAAGCCCCGATGGGCTGCGTCTGCACTATCGTGATTATGCCGGACCGGCGGATCGTCCGGTGGTGGTCTGTCTGCCGGGCCTGACGCGCAACGCACGCGATTTCGAAGGGCTGGCGGGGCGGATCGCGGGGCAATGGCGGGTATTGTGTCCGGACATGCGCGGGCGCGGCGATTCGCAATATGCCAAAAATTCGGCCACTTATAACCCGCTGCAATATGTTCAGGACATCAACGCGCTCTTCGATGAATTGCGGATCGAGCGCTTTGTGGTGGTCGGCACCTCGCTGGGCGGGCTGATGGCGATGCTGTTGGCGATGATCGACGCCAAGCGGCTTGCGGGCGCTGTGCTCAACGACATCGGTCCGGTGATCGAGCCATCCGGCCTTGCCCGCATCCGCGATTATGTGGGGCAGGGGCGCAGCTTTCCGACATGGATGCACGCCGCTCGCGCGCTGGAGGAGGAGCAGAGCACATCCTTCCCCGATTATGACGTGCATCAATGGCTGGCCATGGCCAAGCGCGTGATGACGGTGGGCCAGAACGGTCGCATCGTCTATGATTACGACATGAAGATCGCCGAGCCTTTCGAACGCCCCGGCGGCGAGGCGGGGGTTGATCTGTGGCCCGGCTATATGGCGCTTGCCGGAAGGCCTTTGCTGCTGCTGCGCGGGGAATTGTCGGATCTGTTGTCCACCGAAACGCTGGGCGAAATGGCGCGGCGTATTCCCGATGCCGTTGCGGTCAGCGTGCGCCGGGTCGGTCATGCGCCCACGCTGGATGAACCCGAAGCGGTGCAGGCCATCGAGCGCCTGCTGGAACGGGTGGCGCAACAGGCATGAGTGTCAATCCCTTGCGTGTCCTGCATCTCCATTCCAGCTTTAACCCCGGCGGCAAGGAACTACGCTGCGTTCAGCTGATCAACGCCTTTGGCGCGGGGGTGGCCCATACGATCGTCTCGGCCATGCCCGATGCGATGGAGGCCGCGCGCCGCATCATGCCCGGCATCCGCTGGCAGGCAGGCACCGACTTCCCTTCGCTTCAGGGCAAGCCAAGCCCCAAGCGTCTGATCGCGCTGGCCAGCGCGATGGCCGATTATGACCTCGTGCTGACGTATAATTTCGGCGCGATGGATGCGGTTCTGGCCCATACTCTGTTTGCCCAGATCCTGCGCCTGCCGCCTTTGATCCATCATGAGGACGGGTTCAACCAGGATGAGGCGGTCAGCCTGAAATCCAGCCGCAACTGGTATCGCCGGATCGCGCTGGGCCGCGCCAGCGCGCTGGTGGTCTGTTCGCAGCGGTTGGAGGGCATTGCGCGCGGCGTGTGGCAACAGCCTGCGGGCAAGGTCCACCGCATCCCCAACGGCATCCGCACGGCTGCCTATAACGCCAGGCCGCGCCCCGATGCCTTGCCCCGCGTGATCAAGCGCGAGGGGGAATTGTGGCTGGGCACGCTGGCGGGGCTGCGGCCGGTGAAGAACCTGCCGCGTCTGGTACGCGCCTTTGCCGCCTTGCCCGAACCGTGGCAATTGGTGATCGCAGGCGATGGGCCGGAACGCGAGGCGATCCGCGAGGAGGCGCTGCGGCTGGATATTGCGCACCGGGTCCATCTGCCCGGCCATGTCGGCGATCCGGCCAAGGTGGTGGGTCTGTTCGACCTTTTCGCGCTGTCATCGGACAGCGAGCAGTTCCCGATCAGCGTGGTTGAGGCGATGGCGGCTGGACTGGCCGTGGTCAGCCCGGATGTGGGCGATGTCGCGTGTATGCTGGCGGCAGAGAACCGGCCCTTTATTGCCCCGGCGGGCGATGAGGCCGGCTTTGCCGCTCATATGGCGCATCTGGCCGGGGATGCGGATCTGCGCCGCACGGTGGGCGCCGCGAATCGCGCGCTGGCTGTGGCCGAATATGACGAAGGCGGGATGGTTGAGCGCTACCGCGCGCTTTACGCAAGGGCGATGGGGCGCAATAGTTTCCCATGATTGCCGATCTGTTGCCCAGCCATTGTTAACCTGCCGTCTCATTGCCGTTGAAAAGCCCGGCCCATCCGCTAAACGGCAGTTTCGTTTTTTTACACGCGGTGTGACTTTTTCGCCCGCATCGATGATCAGGAAGTGAAGTCCCTTGGCCCTGCGTCCTACTCCTCCTCAGACTCGCGCCCAGCAACTGGCCGCACAACAGGCCCAGCAGGGCGACGCTTTCCTGCGCGAGGTGGATGACGCGCTGCGCGAGGATCAGATGATGTCGGCGGTCCGTCGCTATGGCAAGCCGGTGGGCGCCGGGCTGGTGCTGGGTCTGGCGGCGCTGGGCGGCTATCTGTGGTGGGGCCACCATCAGGAGCAGCAAGCGGCCACGCGTGCCGAGCAGCTCACCATCGCGCTGGACCAGATCGAGGCGAGCCGCACGGACCTAGCCAACAAGACGCTGGACGGTCTGGCCGCAGGCGGCGATTCCGGCTCGGCGGTGGTCGCGCGGCTGGTCGAGGCGGGCTTGCTGGTCACTCAGGGCAAGGCTCAGGACGCTGCCACGCGTTATGCCGCCGTGGCCGCCGACGCCAATGCGCCGCAGACCTACCGCGATTTCGCCACGTTGCGTCAGGTCTCGCTGAACTATGACCAGATGAAGCCCGAAGAGGTTGTCGCCAAGCTCAAGCCTCTGGCCGCACCGGGCGCGCCGTGGTTTGGCGCGGCGGGCGAATTGCTGGGTCTGGCCTATCTGAAGCAGGGCAAGAAAGAACTGGCCTCGCCGCTGTTCGGCGCGATTGCCAAGGATAAGGATCAGCCGGAAAGCCTGCGCGCCCGCGTGCGTCAGGTCGCCAGCCAGCTTGGCTTTGACGCGGTGGATGATGTGGCCCGCCCGATTGAGATGAACGCGCCCCAGCCGGGCGCCGCGCCTGCGGCCGCCGCGCCGGTTGAGGCTGCTCCTGCGTCGGCTCCGGCCCCTGCGCCTGCCAGGGCGGCCGCCTCGGCCAAGGCGGCGAAGGCCGCCACGCCCGAAATCCCCCTGATGGTGGGCAAGCCTGGTGCGGCAACGCCTGCTGCGGCTCCTGCCTCTACCCAGCCCTGATCCATTCCTGACGGACCTTAAGGACCTGCCTCATGAAGTCTCTTGCCTCCTTCCGTCGTAATCCGGGCCGCGTCCTGCTGTCGGTGGCGCTGATCGCCGCGCTGTCGGCCTGCGGCGGCGGGCCCAAGCTGGGCCGCAAGCCCAAGCCGACCACGCCCACCACGGGCAAGCGCGAGCCGATCCTGAGCCGCGTCGAATCCTCGGCGCAGGCGGATATGGATATTGCCACAATGGCCGTCGTGCTGCCGCTGGCCCAGCCCAATGCCGAATGGGCCCAGCCGGGCGGCTCGGCTTCAAAAAGCTATGGCAATCTGGCGCTGGGCGAAAATCCCAAGCCGATCTGGCAAGTGCAGGTGGCCGGTTCGAACGTGCGGCGGCGTCTGGGTGCAGCGCCGGTTGTGGGCGGCGGTTCGATGTTCGTCTTCGACACCGATGGCGTGCTGCATGCCTTTGATGCGGCCACGGGCGCGCCGCAATGGACTCAATCGCTCAGCGTCACGGGCGGCGCGGGCGAGGCGGTGTTCGGCGGCGGTGCTTCGTATGACTCGGGCCGCGTCTATGTGACGACCGGGGTGGGCGATGTCGCCGCGCTGGATGCCAAGACCGGCAAGATCGCATGGAAAGTGCGCCCCGGCGGCCCGCTGCGCGGCTCGCCCACGGTGGCCTTCGGCGCGGTCTATGTGATGACGCAGAACAACGAGATCCACGCGCTGAAAATCGAGGACGGCACCGGCCTGTGGCAGGAATCGGCCTCGCTGGGCGCCACGGGCGTGTTCGGCGTGGCCGCCCCTGCGGCAGGTCAGGGCTCGGTGGTGGCCGGTTTCTCGACCGGTGAACTGATCGCCTATCGTTATGAAAATGGG
The DNA here is from genome assembly GCF_001898925.1 of Novosphingobium sp. 63-713. Lineage (NCBI taxonomy): Bacteria > Pseudomonadati > Pseudomonadota > Alphaproteobacteria > Sphingomonadales > Sphingomonadaceae > Novosphingobium > Novosphingobium sp. 63-713. The sequence continues at coordinate 226,077 of NZ_MKVS01000027.1, read as the reverse complement.
CGGACGCTGTGGAATGACGCTCTGGCGCGCACCTCGCTTTCGACCATGGTGGGCGTGCTGACCGACATTGATGCCGATCCGATCATCGACCGCGGCCGCGTCTATGCGCTGGGTCAGGGCGGGCGTATGGCCGCCTATGAACTCGTCACCGGCCAGCGTCTGTGGGAGCTCAATCTGGCGGGTATTTCGACCCCGGCGATTGCGGGCGACTGGATCTTTACGCTGACCGACGAAGCCAAGCTGCTGTGCATCGCCAAGAACAGCGGCAAGGTGCGCTGGGTGGCCCAGCTCAACCGCTGGACCAAGCCCAAGAAGAAGGAAGGCCCGATCTTCTGGACCGGCCCGGTGCTGGCGGGTGATCGCCTGTGGGTGGCCAACAGCCGGGGCGAGGTCCATGTGGTGAGCGCGATGGACGGCGTTTCCAAGTTCTATACCGAGGTCAAGGCGCCGATCACGCTGGCCCCGATCGTGGCCAATGGCATCCTTTATCTGCTGGACGATTCCGGCCGGATTACCGCTTTGAAGTAAGCGTTTCCGCAGTCTTAACCAGTGGCTGCTAGGGCTGGCGGAATGGATTGTTCCGCCAGCCCTTCTGTTGTGGCCAGACCGCAAAGCGATGTTTCCGCCGGTGTCGGGCTGGTGGGGTTGGCTGTGTTGGTGGCCTGGGTGATGGTTTGCCGGTCATGGCCGATGGTGGCGGCCGCGCTCGATCTGGGCGGGCCGCGCGAGCCTTTGGCCGGGCCCTATGCGGCGGTTTTGGCGCTGGCGCTGTCCTCGGGTGCGATGGCCTTGTGGTCGGTGCTGGTGGACAAGGTGCATCGGCGGGTCTCGACCGGCATCGACTGGGCCCATCCTCGCCCCTTGCGCGATGTGCTGGGCATCAGCGCGGTCAAGCTGGTGGGCCTGTGGGCGACATGGGCGGTGATCGGCACGGCCTATTGCGTTTTCCGCTTTTACTGGCAGGAGCCTTGGCTTTTCGGCATCCGCCTGATCGGCTTGGGCGTGGTGCCGATGGCTTTGCTCTCGGTGCCCTATGTGCTGTGGCTGGACCGGGTGCTGATTGATCCGCGCGATGGGGCGTGGCATTGCGGGGCGTGGGTTCTGGGCCGGGATGGGGCCGATGGCGGCCAGCTGCTGCTTCATACGCGGCGCTGGGCGGTGAAGGGGTTTTTCACGGCCTTCATGTTCTCGATCCTGCCGGGCGGCTTTGCGGCGGTGGTGCATGTGGACGGGGCCGCGCTGGGCGATCCGGTGGTGCTCGTCAACTGGCTGATCACCTGGCTGTTTATGATCGACGTGCAGATCGGCACGGCGGGTTATCTCTTCACGCTGCGCCCGCTCGACGCGCATATCCGCAACGCCAATCCCTATCTGGATGGCTGGGTGGCGGCGTTGGTGTGCTATCCGCCGTTTATCATGATGGGGGGCAATGGACCGCTCGACTATCATCCCGGCACGGCCGAATGGTCGCAATGGCTGGCCGGGCATGAATGGGCGCTGTGGGGCTGGGGGGCGTGGCTGGTGGCGTTGACGGGCGTTTATGCCTGGGCCACGGTGGTCTTTGGCCTGCGCTTTTCCAATCTGACCTATCGCGGGGTCATTACTCATGGACCTTATCGGCTGACGCGCCATCCGGCCTATGTGTCGAAAAACCTGTTCTGGTGGTCGGTGACGCTGCCTTTTCTCAGCCCCACCGGATCGCTGGTCGATTGCATCCGCAACACCGCGATTCTGGCGATGGTCAGCGCGGTCTATTGGTGGCGAGCCAAGACCGAGGAGCGGCATCTGTTGGCACAGGACGCCAAATACCGCCAATATTGGGCATGGGCCGAAACAGGCGCGCCGATCACGCGCCTGCTCAAGCGGATAGTTTAGAAACTGGCTTCGTCGTAAACGCGGCTGAGATCGCCGCCCCATTCGCCGTGATAGCGGTCCAGCCAGAGCTGAGCCGGAACCTTGCCGCTGGCCACGATTGCGTCGAGCGGGTCGAGATAGCGGGTTTCATCCGCGCCCTCGCCATTCAACCGTGCGCGCGATTTCAGACCGGCGCGGGCAATCGCCAGTACTTCGCCTGCTATGTCACCCAACCGGCCCCCGGCAATCGGCGCATCCAGCGCCAGCTTGGGCACGCTGGAGCGCAAAGTCTCGCGCTCGTCCATGCTCCAGCCCTTGACCAGATCCCATGCGGCATCGAGCGCGCCCTGATCGTAGAGCAGGCCCACCCACAGCGCGGGCAACGCCACGATCCGTTCGACCGGCCCGCCATCGGCGCCGCGCATTTCAAGAAAGCTCTTGAGGCGAACTTCGGGGAAGGCGGTGGACAGGTGATCCTGCCAGTCGCCAATCGTCGGGCGCTCGCCGGGCAGGGCGGGCAGCTTGCCATCAAGGAAGTCGCGGAAGGACTGGCCCGCAGCATCGATATATTTGCCATCGCGGAACACGAAATACATCGGCACGTCGAGCATATATTCGACATAGCGTTCGTATCCGAAACCATCCTCGAACACGAAGGGCAACATGCCCGTGCGCGCCGGATCGGTGTCCGACCAGATATGGCTGCGATACGAGAGGTAGCCGTTGGGCTTGCCTTCCAGAAACGGCGAATTGGCGAAAAGCGCGGTGGCCAGCGGTTGCAGCGCCAGCGAAACGCGGAACTTCTGCACCATGTCGGCTTCGCTGCTGTAATCCAGATTGGTCTGGATGGTGCAGGTGCGCAGCATCATGTCCAGCCCCATCGACCCCACGCGGGGCATATGGCGCAGCATGATGTCATAGCGACCCTTGGGCATGATCGGCAATTCATCGCGCCGCTTGTCGGGATAAAGGCCAAGGCTGAGGAAGCCCAGATCGCTCTTCGCGCCCACGGCCTTGACCTGATCGATATGGCGGCGTGTTTCCGCGTCGGTCTGGTGCAGGTTTTCCAGCGGCGCGCCCGACAATTCGATCTGTCCCGCCGGTTCCAGGCTGACCGCCCCATCACTGCCCTTGAGGGCGATGACATTCTCGCCCTCCATGATCTCGCTCCAGCCATAGGGCTTCAGTCCCATCAGCAGGTCGCGGATGCCGCCTGCCTCGTCATAGGCGGGGGCGTGCCGGTCGGGGCCGTGATAGACAATCTTTTCATGTTCGGTGCCGATGCGCCATTGGGCGCGCGGCTTCTCACCCTCCTGCATCGGAGAGGCAAGTTGATCCAGCCCGGTAATCAGGGGATCATGCTGGTCGGTCGCTTCGCGAGTGCTCATGGCGCGACTTCCTAGTGGGCCAAACGTCTTTGCGCCAGCGAGAAAATCTATTCACCTTACATTGTCAGTCGGCGTTCTGATTATGCGCCCCAGTCACCCATCCCGCCCATCCACAGCGCGGTGGCCGCGATACAGGCGGTTTCGCCCCGCAAAATGCGCGGGCCCAGTGTAATCGCATGGGCCGATGAATGGGCGCGGATGGCGGCGCGCTCCTCATCGGTAAAGCCGCCCTCTGGCCCGGTCAGCAGCGCAGCGGGGCCGGCATGGGCGGCAAAGGTACCCAGCGCGGGCGCGCCGCCCTGCTCATCGGCAAAGAATAGGGCGCGCGGCGCCTCCCAATCGCGCAGCAAGGCATCTAATCGCATCGGTGCGGCAATCGTGGGCAAGGCGGTGCGCGCGCATTGCTCGGCCGCCTCGATCAGCGTGGCGCGGGCGCGGTCCAAATTCAACTTATCTGCCACGCATCGCCGCGTCAGCACCGGCTGAATATGGCGTACCCCCAATTCGCAGGCCTTTTCCAACACCAGATCGAAGCGGTCCTTTTTGAGCAGCCCCGCGCAAAGCGTGAAATCGGGCACCGCCTCGCGCTCGCGCAACAGGTCCACGCATTCCAGCACCAGATCGCGCTTGCCCACCGAGACGGCCCGCGCCGCCCATTCGCCTGACACATCATCGCACAGGATCACCGCATCGCCCGGCCCCACGCGCATAACGCGGCCCAGATAATGCGCCTGCGGCCCGTCAATGCTGACCTGTGCCCCGGCGGACAGGGGCGTTTCGACGAACAGGCGCGGCGCGCTGCGCGGGGGCCATGCCGGAGTGGCTGGAAGATGATCGCTCATGCCCTGCGCTCTAGCCGATTGCGGTGCGCCACGCTATGGCATGGCGCATGAGCGAAACCGTCCAGATCGTACCCGACAGCGAACATCGCGGGATTATGGGGTTGCTGCCCGCCGCGGCGCGCGATTATGCCTCTCTGGCGCGGCTGGACCGCCCCATCGGCTGGTGGTTGCTGTTCTGGCCTTGCGCTTGGGGCGTGCTTCTGGCGGGCGGCGCGCATCGCTGGGGCCTGCTGCTATGGCTCCTGCTGGGCAGCGTGGTGATGCGCGGGGCGGGCTGCGTCTATAATGACATTGTGGATGTCGATATCGACCGCCGCGTGGCGCGCACGGCTCTGCGCCCGATTGCCAGCGGGCGGGTGAGCAAGAAATCGGCATGGGCCTGGCTGATCGCCCTGTGCCTGGTTGGCCTGCTGGTGCTGTTGCAATTGCGGTGGGAGGCGCAACTGGTCGCGCTGGGTTCGCTGGCGCTGGTGGCTGCCTATCCTTTCATGAAGCGCATCACCGGCTGGCCGCAGGCGTGGCTGGGGCTGGTGTTTACATGGGGGGCGCCGGTCGGCTGGGTCGAGATGCGAGGGTTCGAAGGGCTGGGGCCGCTTGGCCTGCTCTATGCGGGCTGCTGGGCGTGGTGCATGGCCTATGACACGATCTATGCGCTGCAGGACCGTGAGGATGACGCGCTGGTGGGCATCGGTTCTTCGGCGCTGTCGTTCGGTCGCCATGTGCATCAGGGGGTCGGGGCGCTTTACTTGATGGCGCTGGGATGCTGGGCGGGGGCCTTGTGGCTGGTGCGGGTAGATTGGCTGGCCTTACTGGCGCTGCTGCCGGTGGGGCTGCATTTCCTGTGGCAAGTGGGGACGTTGAAGCAGGATGATGGCGGCAATGCGCTGGCGCGGTTTCGGTCGAACCGGTTTGCCGGGTTCCTGATGGCGCTGGCCTGTCTGGTGGTCGGCAATGCCTGATTTCTGGGCTTAACTCGCCTCGGCCAGCAATTGCTCGGCCGCGCTCAGATCCACGCTGACCAGCCGCGACACGCCGCGCTCCACCATGGTCACGCCGAACAGGCGATGCATCCGGCTCATCGTCACGGCATTATGCGTCACGACCAGATAGCGCGTTTCCGTCTCACGCGTCATCGCCTCCAGCAGATCGCAGAACCGCTCGATATTGGCATCGTCGAGCGCCGCGTCCACCTCGTCCAGCACGCAGATCGGCGAGGGATTGGTCAAGAACAGCGCAAAGATCAGCGCCACCGCCGTCAATGCCTGTTCGCCGCCAGACAGCAAAGTCAGTGATTGCAGGCGCTTGCCCGGCGGCTGGGCGAAGATCTCCAGCCCCGCCTCCAGCGGATCGTCCGAATCGACCAGCGCCAGATGCGCCTGCCCGCCCTGAAACAGCGTAGTGAACAGGCGGCGGAAATGGCCATCGACCGCCTCAAACGCCGCGCGCAGCCTCCCGCGCCCTTCGCGGTTCAGATTGCCGATCGAGCCGCGCAGCCGGTTGACCGCTTCGGCCAGCTCGGCCCTTTCGCGGATCGATTCGCCTGCACGTTCCTCGGCGGCGGCCAGTTCCTGCGCGGCAACCAGATTGACCGGCCCCAGCCGCTCGCGATCCGCCGCCCATTGGTCCATGGCGCGGCTTTCCTCGCCCGCCGTACCAGTTTCGGTAAAGCCGAAACGTTCGGTCAGCAGCGGGGGCGGACATTGAAAGCGTTCGCCCGAGGCGCGGTTCAATTCGGCGCGGCGCTGGTTTTCATTTTCTGATCGCGCCAGCGCCCCCGCGCGCGCCTCACGGGCGGCCACAAGTGCTTCCTGCGCGCTGGTTAATTCGCGCTCGGCCTCGGTGGCTTCCTGCGCCGCCTGAGCCATCGTGCTTTCGGCCTTTATCTGGGCTTGGCTCAGCGCCTGCTGCTCTTGCTCCAGCCCATCCATCTCGACACGGATCGCGGCCGGTCTGGCAGCATGGACGGCGCGCTCCTGCGCGATTTCCTCGATCCGCCCCGCCATCTGCGCCAGCCTTTTGGCCGCATCGCTGGCCCGGTTCTGCCAGTTGCGGATCTCGCCCGATTGCGCATGAACCCTTTCGCGAGCGACGGCCATAGTCTGATCCTGCGAGGCCAGCAGAGCGGTGGCCGATTGGTGATGCGCCCGTGCCGCCTCATGCCGCAAACGCGCCGTCTCCAGCATGGCCCGCCCCGTATCGGGCGCGGGCAGGGCGGCGCGGCGCTCCAGCGCGGCCTCCTGCTCGGCGCGGGCCGCATCGCGCTGCTGGGTCAGGTCGAGCGCGGCGGCCTGCAATTCGGCGCGGCGGGCGGCGGCGCGGTCGCGCGCGGCCTCGGCGGCATCCATCGCGCGCAGGGCGGCGCGCTCGGCATCGATGGCGGCGGCTACATCGCGCTCAAGCCCGGCGGCCTCATTCTGCGCCTGTGCCAGCGCCCCGGCCACCGCGCCCGCCTCGACCTCGGCCTGGGCGAGTGCATCGCGCAATGGCGGGATCTGTGCTTCCAGCGCGAGGAAGCGGTTATCCGCCTCCATCCGCGCCGCTTCCGCCGCGCCTTCGCCCCTCGCCACAAAACCATCCCAACGTCGGACATGCCCCGCGCGCGTCACCAACCATTCGCCGGGTGCGAGGGCGCGTCCATCATCCTCATCATCCACCCAGACCAGTGCCAGTCGGGCCGCCAGTTCCTCCGGAGAATCGGGAACATACGCGGCCAGACTCTGCGCCACCGGCACAGGCGGCACGGCCCCGGTCCAAAAGCGTCCCTCAGCACCGGCTTCTCCCAAAGGTGCCTTCGCATCGCGCCCCAGCACGGCGGCCAGTGCGCGCTCATAGCCCGGCGCGGCCCGCACATGATCGAGCGCGAGGCGGCGTCCGGCGGCGTTCTTCTGCGCCTTGGCGCGGGTCTCGCGGTCGCGCTGCAAGGCCTGAAACTCGCGCTCGATCCCGGCCAGATCGGCGCGGGCCGCCGAAAGCGCGCTGGCGGCGGCATCGCGCCGCCCCAGCAAGGCGGCGCGGCGCTCTTGTGCGGTATGCAGCGCCTCCCGGGTCTGTGCCAATCTCGCGCCCGCCTCGTCGCGCCGCGCGGTGGCGGCGGCCAGATCGGCCAGCGGATCGCCCGCCCGGTCCAGCGCGGCCAATGCCTCGCCATTGCGCGCCAGATCGGCCTCCGCGCGGGCGCAGCGGGTGCGGGCCTGCGCGATCTCGGCCTCGGCCACGCGCCACTCGGCCTCGACGCGCGCCTGTTCGGCATTGGCCTGCGCATAGGCGATTTCGGCGGCGCGGGCATTGCTGTCTGCTTCCTGAAGGGCCTGCGCCATGGCGGGCCTTTCGGCCTCTGCCTGCGCCAATCGCGCCCGCGCTTCGTCCAGTTCGAGTTGCAGCCTTTGCAAGGCCTGCGCCGCATCATGAGTAAGCTGGTCGGCCTCGTTGCGGTCGGCCTCCAGTCTTGCCTGTTGCCGGTCCAGGTCGGCCAATTTCGCCTGTGCCGCCTCCCACTGGCTGTTCAAGGCGGCAAGGCGGTGGGTATTGGCGCTGGCAGCCTCGCGCGCGATGCTCAGCGCCTCGCGGGTGGCGATGGCGGCCTGGGCGGCGGCGACCTGCTTGGTTTGGGCGGCATCGGCGCGGGATTGTGCGGCCGTGGCGCGTTCCTCGGCCAGTTTGGCTTCGGCCTTGGCATGGTCTGCTGCCTGCGCCGCCTCGCGCCAGCGGGCAAACAGCACGCGCGCCTCGGCCACGCGGATCTGTTCGGACAGGTGGCGATAGCGCTCGGCCGCGCGCGCCTGCCGCCGCAGCCCGGCGATCCTGCTTTCCAGCCCCGCCATCAGATCTTCAAGACGCGACAGATTGGCCTCGGTCGCGCGCAATTTCTGTTCGGCATCGCGGCGGCGCACATGTAGGCCCGCGATTCCCGCCGCTTCCTCAAGCATGGCGCGGCGTTCGGCAGGGCGGGCGTTGATGACAGCGGCGATCCGCCCTTGACTGACCAAGGCCGGTGAATGCGCGCCGGTTGCCGCGTCGGCAAAGACCAGCGCCACATCCTTTTGCCGCGCATCGCGCCCATTGATGCGATAGGCCGAACCCGCGCCGCGCTCGATCCGGCGCACAACCTCCAGTTCCTCGCCCGCGCTGTCATGGGCGGACAGGATCACTTCTGCAAAGTCGCGCGGCGGGCGGGTGGCCGTGCCCGCAAAGATCACATCCTCCATCCCCCCGCCGCGCAGCGACTTGGGGCTGCTCTCGCCCATCACCCAGCGGATGGCCTCGAGCAGATTGGATTTGCCGCAGCCGTTGGGGCCGACCACCCCGGTCAGCCCCGGCTCTATGCGCAGTTCGGCAGGCTCAACAAAGCTCTTGAAGCCTGAAAGTTTGAGCCGCCGAAAACGCATGAAAGCCTATCAGGCGCCCGCAGCCTTCAGCGCGGCTTCGACATTCTTCCACTCGGCGCCTTCGACCTTGTTGCCGTTGACGAAGACGGTGGGGGTCGAATTGATGCCCTTGGCGCTGATAGCCTCGGACGCCTTGGCCACGGCCTCGGCGCGAGGCAGGTCGGCAAGGCACTGGCGCTGCTGCGCTTCGGGCAGGCCGCGCGCCGAGAAGAAGGCGGTGTAGCCCAGCGCGTCGGCAATCGCCGGATAGCGCTGCGCGGCGGGCAGCTTCATCGCGGCCGAGGCCTGATCATACTGCTCCTTGGTCTGCGAATTCATCGCGTCGAAATTGGTGTAGACCTGTTCGATCAGGCCGAAATAGGCGTCATCCCCGCCGCAGCGTGCCAGAACCGTCAGCGGAATATCCTGCGGGTGGATGGCAAAGCTGCGGAATTCCAGGCTCACCTTGCCGCTGGCGATATAATTGCCGGTCAGCGCGCTCATCCCGTCCTGCGCCAGTTTCGCGCAGTGGGGGCAGGAGAGCGAGCCATATTCCACCATCTTGATGGCGGCCTTGGGATTGCCCACGATGATGCCGTCGCCATCCTCGGTTTTGGCAAAAGTTTCGGCCCATGTCTTGCCCGCGGGCGGGGCCACGGCGGTCACGCTGCCGGCGGGCGCGGTGGCGGCGCCGTTTTCCGACTTGTTGCAGGCGGCAAGACCCAGCGCGAGCGGCGCCATGGCCAGCATGGTCAGGGTACGGGTGGAAAGCGGGGCAAATATCATCTTGCAACCTATCCTTGGGCAAAGAATGAAATGGGTGTTACTTCAGCACGGCGGCCAGCTTGGGCTGCAATCCGGCCCAGTCATGTTCTTCGATCATCTTGCCGTCCAGCGTGAAGGTGGGCGTGCCGGTCGCGCCTAGTTCCTGCGCTTCCTTGGTCTGGGCGATCACGCGGCGCAAGGTGGCTTCGTTGGCGAAACAGGCGTCGGCCTGCGCGTGGCTCAGGCCCGCGCCGGCGGCGATGTCATAGAATTTCAGATCCGAAGCGATCGCGCGCATCCGCTCGGGCATCTGGCCTTCGTTCCAGCGCTTGGTCTGAGCCTCGGTCAGCTTTTGCGCGGTGGCGATCCACTGGTCCTGCTCGGCCAGAAACTTGTGATGCAGCGGGAAGAATTTTACCGGCGGCACACAATTGGTCAGCATGGCGATGGTGATGTCGAGCGGATCGCGGACCAGATGGCGCACCTCGAACGACAATTGCCCGCCGCCCACCGGCCCCATGCGCAGCGGCAGCGCCGTCTCTGCCTCGAAATGGGCGCAATGCGAGCAGGTGTAGCTCATATATTCGATCAGCTTGTGGGCTGCGGCCGGATTGCCCTGAATATGCCCGCCTACCGGGCTGACGGCCACTTTGGCGCCCCATGCGCCGCCCGTTGCCGCAGGCCGGGCCGCATGTTGGGGCGTGGCGGCCAGAACCGGCGCGGCGCTCAGCCCAAGCGTCAGAGCAACGGCGGCCATCATGCGAAGGGGAAGAAGCATCCAGAGTCCTTTGCTGAAAACAGAATTCGTCACGCCTCGTCCTGACGGGCGATGCTGCGGGCCAGCGATTCGAGAACCGCCTTCAATTCGGGATCACCGATATCGCGCAGCGAATCGCCAAGCTCGATCGGGATCGGCTTGAGGCTGGGCGGCGCGGCGCGGGCCGGGCTCTTTGGACGGGCGATCACCTCGCCTTGCCGCATCTTGACCTTGGACACCGCCTGATAGCCAAAGAAGCGGTTCACCCGCTCGATGATTTCGGGGATCACATGGGTGATGATCGGCGCATGGGCGGGCAGCACCACCAATTGCAGGATGCCGTCGCTTTTTTCACCGGGCGGGAAACGGATCGCCTCGGGCATACAGACATTGGCGTGGATCGGCCCGACGATTTCGGGCCAGCGCGTCACCACGCTGGATTGCACAAAGCCGAAGCGGCGAAAGGCGGTGCGGCCGATATCGGGCATCAGTTCGGCAATCGGCCTAGCCTGTCCGCCGCGCGGGCGTTCATAGGGCTGGCCCACGCGCGATTTTCCGCCGCGCGCTTTATCATCACGCGCCGCGACAGGGCTTTTGCTGCCCTTTGGTGTATTTGGCCTATCCCTTTCCATACCTGTCCAGCCATGCCATAGCCGCCCCATGGATGCCAGAGGCCAGAGCGTGAAATGCGGTAAAGTGGATAGCCCGCGCGCAGGATCAGTCGCGCAGGCGCTGCTCGATTGGTATGATGCCCATGCGCGGGCGTTGCCATGGCGCGCGCCGCCCGGTGCCAATTGGGCCGATCCCTACCGCGTCTGGCTGTCCGAAGTGATGCTGCAACAGACCACGGTGGCGGCTGTCATCCCCTATTTCGAACGTTTCACCACGCGCTGGGTTGATGTTGCCGCGCTGGCCGCCGCGCCTGAGGAAGAGGTAATGGCGGCATGGGCGGGCCTTGGCTATTATTCGCGGGCGCGGCGATTGGTGGAATGCGCAAGGGTCGTGGCCGATCGGGGCGGTTTTCCCGAGGATGAGGCGGGATTGCGCGCCTTGCCGGGGCTGGGGGCCTATACGGCGGCGGCGGTGGCGGCGATTGCCTTTGGCCAGCGTGCGGTGGTGGTCGATGCCAATGTCGAGCGGGTGGTGGCCCGCCTGTTTGACATTGAGCAGCCTTTGCCCGCCGCGCGCGCTGCCATCCGCGAGGCCGCCGATGCCATTACTCCCGATGCCCGCAGCGGCGATTTTGCTCAGGCGATGATGGATTTAGGCTCAGGGATTTGCAGCGTTCGTGCGCCGCAATGCCTGATCTGCCCCCTGCGTAGCGATTGCCGGGGGCAGGCGCGGGCCGAGCAATTGCCGGTCAAACCGCCCAAGAAGGCGAAGGCCCAGCGTATCGGTCATGCATGGTGGATCGAGCGCGACGATGCAGTCTGGCTGATCCGCCGCCCGGCCAGCGGGATGCTGGGGGGGATGCGCGCGCTGCCCGATGATGGCTGGAATGCGCGGGCCGACGGGTCGGGCGATCCGCCGCTCGATGGCGGCTGGCGCGAGGTGGGCAGGGTGACGCATGTGTTTACCCATGTCGCGCTCGATCTGGCCGTGATGGTGTCACAGGGCGGTGATAGTCCGGAGGGTGTCAAAGAATTGGAAGAGGGTGAATGGTGGCCGCTGGCCCGGCTTGACGAGGCCGGATTGCCCACGCTCTATGCCCGCGCCGCAGCGGTCGCGATGGCCAGAAAAGGATAGATATGCGTCCCCCCATGACCTTTACGGGCAACCCTCTGGACCGCGCCGATGCAGTGCGTTCTGATCCTGCGCGTCTGGCGGCGCTGTGGGCGCAGGGCGGGCGGCTGTTGCAGATGGAAGGGCTGGAGCCCAGCCTTGCCAGCGGCGCTCTAATCTGGAGCGAGGCGGATGAAGCCCCAGAGGGTGAGGCGGTGCTCCTTGGGCTGGACGGCGCGGGTATCGGCCATTTCGCCCCGGTGCCTGCTCCCGATCAGGCCAGTACGGCACCCGCTAGTTTCAACCTGTGGCAGGCGCTGAACGGCATGGATGGCGGCGAGATCGCGATCTATGGCGCGGCGCGGGCGCTGGTGGGCTGGCATGCGCGGCATCGGTTCTGCGCGCGTTGCGGCGCGGCCACGGCGCTGGCCAAGGGCGGATGGCAGCGCGATTGCGCCGCCTGCGGGGCGCAGCATTTTCCCCGCACCGATCCGGTGGTCATCATGTCGGTTGAGCATGAGGGGCGGCTTCTGCTGGGCCGCCAACCTCGTTTTCCGCCGCATCGCTATTCCGCGCTGGCCGGTTTTATCGAGCCGGGGGAGAGCATTGAGGAGGCCGTCGCCCGCGAGATTTACGAGGAAGCGGGGGTCAAGGTCCGCGATGTGCGCTATGTCGCCAGCCAGCCCTGGCCTTTCCCTTCCAGCCTGATGATCGCGGCCCATGCCTTTGCCGATGATCCGGCGCTGACCATCGACCACAGCGAGTTGGAAGATGCCCGCTGGTTCACCCGTGCCGAAGTGGTCGAGGCCATGCATGCGCGCGACCGGGGCGAGGATGGCGCGGCCTTCAGCGCGCCTTCGCGTACGGCGGTGGCGTGGCATTTGCTGGCGGATTGGCTGGAGGATTAGGTCATGCGCGTTCTGGTGATGGTCAAGGCTACCCAGGAAAGCGAAGCGGGCCGGTTCGAACCGGCGTGGACGCAGGAGATGATGGCCGCGATGGGGCGCTTCAACGATGCGCTGCGCGAGGCGGGCGTGCTGATTATGGCCGAGGGATTGGCGGCATCGGATCAGGGCAAGCTGATCGTGTTTGACGGTGCGAGCCGCGAGATCATCGATGGTCCCTTCACACCCAGCGAAGAACTGGTCGCTGGTTTCTGGCTATGGGAAGTGAAAGATATGGACGAGGCGCTGGATTGGGGGCGCCGTTGCCCCAATCCGATGCCGGTGCCCAGTGTGATCGAGATCCGCCCGATCCACGAGCATCGTTAGGCGTCAGACCAGCCCCAGCTTCGCCAATTCCGCCGCTACATTGGCGGGCAGGACATCGCCATTGTCTCCGCTGGCCAGATCGGCCGGGGCGTCCTTGGCCTCCAGATAGCGCCAGCCCTGATGCGCGCGGCGCGGCGTGGGCACGACATCGATCAGATCGGTTGAAATCAGGATCGCGGTGCGCCCGCCTTCGTCCTCCTCAAAGCCCAGAATTTCGCTGCGCGCCACCAATTGGTGCTTGAAAATCCAGAACAGCGATCCGCCGATCATCTCGGCGGCTCGCTTGGGCCGGTTGCGTGTGGTCAGCCGCGCCACCTTGGCGCCCCCGCGCCGCCCCTCAGGCGAGAACCATTCGTGGATTTCGGCCATGGATTGGGCGCCATAGGCAACTTTGGTCATATTCAGGGGCATCAGGCAAGTCCCGTCAGAACGGCAAGGCCGAGGAAGGAGAAGAAGCCCATGACATCGGTGGCCGTGGTTACAAATACGGCCGAAGAGACGGCTGGATCAACCCGCAGCCGGTCCAGCGTGACGGGCACCAAGATGCCCGCAAGGCCCGCGACCAGATTGTTGATGACCATGGCCGCACCGATCACCGCGCCCAGATGCGGATTGCCGAAAAGCAGCGTCGTGCCCGTGCCGATCATCAGACCCAGCGACAGGCCATTGGCCATCGCGATGCGCAATTCGCGCAGGACCATGCGGACCGTATTCGAGCTGGTCAACTCGTTGGTAGCAATCGCGCGCACCACCACGGCCAGCGTCTGGGTGCCCGCATTGCCGCCCATCCCGGAGACAATCGGCATCAGAACGGCCAGCAGCGCGAATCGCGCAATTGCCCCCTGAAACAGGCCGACCACGGAAGAAGCGATGATCGCCGTGCCCAGATTGACCACCAGCCATGACAGGCGCGTGCGAACCGTCATCAGGATCGGTTCGTTGATGTCACCATCGCCCGCACCAGACAGGCGCAGGATGTCCTCGCTGGCTTCTTCCTGAATGATGTGGACCACGTCGTCGACCGTGATCTGACCAACCAGCCGTCCGCTTTCATCGACCACGGCGGCCGAAATCAGCGCGTATTTCTGAAAGCGCAGCGCCACTTCTTCCTGATCCATGCCCACCGGGATCAGCGTCTGGTCGCGCTTCATCACATTGGATAGCGTCACATGGCGATCGGTGCGCAGGATCCAGGAAAGCTGGCACGTGCCGACCGGATGGTGGCGGGCATCGACGATGAAGATTTCCCAGAATTCGGTGGCCAGATCCTTGTTGTCGCGCAGATAATGGATCAGCTCGCCCACGCTCATATGCTCGCCCACCGCGATATAATCGCGGCTCATCAGGCGGCCTGCGGTTTCCTCGGGATAGGCCAGCGCGGATTCGATGGCCGCGCGTTCTTCCGGCTCCATTTCGGCCAGAACCGCCTGCTGTTCTTCCGGCTCAAGGTCTTCGAGCAGGGCGACCGCGTCGTCGGTCTCCATCTCCTCGGCAATGTCGGCAATGTCTCCGGCCGACAATTCATCGACCAGTGCCTCGCGCACGTGGTCGTTCAGTTCGGCAAAGACCTCGCCGCCCATCAGGTCGGAAATGGCATCGGCCAGCGCCGGGCGCTCATCGGCGTCGATCTGTTCGAACAGGTCGGCCACGTCGGCCGGGTGCAGCGGCTCGACCAGCGCATAGACCGCGTCGACCTCGCCCGCATCAAGGGCCGCGCGGACCCGGCGGACGAATTCCCCCTTCAACTGGTTGTCTTCGTCCAGGCTGTCATGGCGCGTGTTTTCCTCCGCCGCCTCGATTTCGGCGGTGGGGGCATCGGCATAGAGAGGATCGACAGGCTCGACAGTCATGGGGGAAGGGGATTAGGCATTAAGCGAATAAAAGCAACCGTGCAGGATGCGTTTAACGCAAGGGACCGCACAAACTGCTGGCCTTGGGCGCGGGGCCCCTTTATCAGCGCGGCCAGAAAAGGGCGATGATGGCCAATCCTCGCCACGTCCATACAGGAGCTTTACCCATGGCCGACGAAATTCTCACCTTCACCGTGGATACCGGCAACGGCATCGGCGATGTTGTCATCAAGCTGCGCCCCGATCTGGCCCCCGGCCACGTTGAACGCATCAAGGAACTGGTCGGCGAAGGCTTCTATGACGGCATCACCTTCCACCGCGTGATCCCCGGCTTCATGGCGCAGGGCGGCTGCCCCAACGGCACCGGCACCGGCGGCAGCGACAAGCCCGACCTGAAGGCCGAATTCAACAACGAACCGCATGTGCGCGGCGTGTGCTCGATGGCCCGCACCTCCTATCCGCACTCGGCCAACAGCCAGTTCTTCATCTGCTTTGACGATGCCACCTTCCTCGACCGTCAGTACACGGTGTGGGGCGTGGTCCAGTCGGGCATGGAATTCATCGACGCGCTGCCCAAGGGCGAACCGCCGCGCAATCCGGGCAAGATCGTCAAGGCCGTGGTTTCGGAAGCCTGATCCCGTGGTCCGCCCCGCGCTCTCCCAGTTGGAGGGCGCGGGGCGGATCTGCGTTTGCACCAACTGTTAACTCTTCTTCAGGGCTCGTCCCTAGCCATCGGTTCAACCGATCTCCATTGCTTGTGAACGATAGTAAACGGACAGTCTCGAGAGGATAGTCCGTGCTCGCTCGCGCAAAAATCAGCACACTTGTCGCCGCAGGCTCGCTTTCGCTGGCGGCCATCATCGGCTTTGGGGCCACATTGGCCGTTCAGGGCGCGTCGACCATGCGCGCCGATATGGCCTATCTGGCGAGCAATTCGGTCCCCAGCGTGGACAAGCTCAATTCGATCATCGTCGATTTTGAAATCGCGCGCATCCGCATGTCGCGCATGATTCTGGCGCAATCGCCTGATGAGGCCACCAAGCAATCCGCCTCGCTCGACAAGGCTCTGGCCAATGCCGAACAGGGTATTGCCGATTACAAGAAATTGATCAGCGACAAGGAAGATGGGCGGCTTTACGAGGATTTCGTCCAGCGCTGGCAATTGTTCCGACAGGACGTTGAAGCCATTCGCACCGCTGAACTGAGCAATCAGCATGACCGCGCCATTGCGCTGTTCAATGGCGATATCGTGGGCCATTCGCGCGATCTGCAAGGCGCGATCGAGGCCGACAAGGATTACAACGTCAAGCTGGTCAATCAGATTGCGGGCAAGGTGCTGGAACAGGCCGATACCGCGATCCAGCGCAATATTGTGCTGGGTATGCTGGGCGTCGGCATTGGCTTGCTGGTGCTGCTGATGTTCTCGCTGCGGGTGACGCGGCCGGTTTCGCATTTGAAGGATGCGATGGGCGATATGGCTGCGGGCAATCTGGACCGCGACATTCCCGGCATCGACAAGAGCGATGAATTGGGCGACATCGCCCGCGCGCTGGAGGAGATCCGCCAATCGGTTGCCAATCGCAGCCGCGCCGAGGCCGAGACCAAACTGGCCGCCCAGCAGAAGATCACCGGCGCGCTGGAGCGCGGTCTGGCCGCCCTGCGTCAGGGGCGGCTGGATGAGCGGCTGGACGAGGAATTTCCGGCCGAATACGAACAGTTGCGCAATGATTTCAATGCCACGGCCGCCTCGCTGTCCGAACAGATTTCGGCCGTTTCGGTCTCCTCCAACGCGGTGCGTTCCGGGGCTGGCGAGATTTCCTCGGCGGCGCAGGATCTGGCTCATCGTACAGAGCTCCAGGCTGCATCTTTGGGCAACACAGCCAATACCGTGCGCGAACTGGCCCATTCGGTGGCCCAGACCGGGCAGGGCGTGACCAGCGTGGCCGGATCGGCGCATGAGGCCGAGCGGGAGGCCTCGAACAGTGGCGAGTTGATGCAGGGCGCCGTGGCGGCGATGCAATCCATCGCGGCGACCTCGGAAAAGATGCGCTCAATTGTCGAGATCATCGACGGCATTTCGTTCCAGACCAACCTTTTGGCGCTCAACGCCGGGGTCGAGGCCGCGCGGGCAGGGGACGCCGGGCGCGGCTTTGCCGTGGTGGCCACCGAGGTGCGCAATCTGGCCGAGCGCAGCGCGCTGGCGGCCAAGGAGATCGGTGCGCTGATTGTCAATTCGGGCGAGGAGGTGCGCGCGGGCGTCGATATGGTCAGCCGCACCCAGTCGAGCCTTGAACGCATTGTCGAGCGTTCGACCGAGGTCGCGGGCATGCTTTCCACGCTGGCCACCAATGCGGCCCAGCAGTCCGAGGCCATCGCCGGCGTCAATCAGGTTCTGAACGAACTGGATATGGCCACCCAGCAGAATGCCGCGCTGGTCGAGGAATCGACCGCCGCCTCGCGCTCACTGGCCCATGAGGCCGAGCGTCTGTCGGGCGTGGTGCAGCGTTTCACGCTGGCCCGCCGCTCCACTCGCGACGGGTTGCGTCATGCGGCTTAAAGCCCGGCCTTGATCAGCCAATCGTGGAAAATCCGCACCGGGCGCGTTTCCAGCGCGCGCGGGCGGCACACGAACCAATAGCTGTAGGGGCTGTCGATATCGGCGTCGAACAGGCGGACCAGACGGTCATCGCCGGGACGCAAAAAGTGGTCGTCATGGACGATGGCGATGCCCAGCCCCTGAACCGCTGCGGCAATGATAAGCTGGGCCGAATCGAAATGGTCGATCGCGGCCGGTTCCAGTCGCTCCAGTCCCAGCGCACCTTTCCACACATCAAGGCTTTCGGGCAGATCGGTAGAGATCACGAAAGTCTGCTTTGACAGGCGGGCCAGATCGGGTGTCGCGCCAATCTCGGCGGCCAGCGCGGGCGAGGCGAAAGCGTGGATCTTGTTATGATCGAGCCGCACCGAATGGAGCGCGGGGTCAGGCTCCTTGGACAGCACGATGGCCGCATCAATCGAATCGCCCAGTTCCGATTCGAGCTGCGCCCCGGTGTCAAAGTCGATATGCAGCCGCGGATGCAACTTGCGCAATTCGGGCAGGCGCGGAAACAGGCGCGTGCCCGCAAACAGCGCGGGAACGCCCAGATGCAGGCGCATCACATTGCTGGCCTCCATCTGCGATTCGACCGCCTCGGCCAGATCTTCCAGCTTGGGGCTGACGGCGGCGTAAAAGGCATGGCCGTCATCGGTCAGCTTCATTGCCTGATGCTGCCGTGTAAACAGGCGCTTGCCCACGAAATCCTCCAGCGCGCCCACGCGGCGGGACAGCGCAGAAGGGCTCAGGCCCAATTCGCTGGCCGCGGCCTTGGCCGAACCAAGGCGGACCGTGCGGACAAAGGCTTCCAGCGCGCGCAGGGGGGGCAGGCGGCGGGTGGCGGGCATGATCGATCAGTCCTCTTGTGCGCCATGGCTGGCGGGCGGATGCAGGCGAAGGCGAATCACGTGGCGCTCGTCAGCCTCGGTTACTTCGATGATCCAGCCGCTGGCATGCGCGATCCGCGCGCCTACCGGCGGCACATGGCCGGACAGCACAAAGGCCAGCCCGCCCAGAGTATCAATGTCTTCCTCGACTTCGGCGAGGCGCGGATCGACCCGCTTGCCCACTTCGTCAAGTTCGACCTTGGCATCGGCATCCCATAGACCATCGTCGAGGGGGCGCAGCAATTCGGCCGGAGCATCGTCATGCTCATCCTCGATCTCGCCGACGATTTCCTCGACCAGATCCTCAAAAGTGATGATGCCCTCTGTGCCCGAATATTCATCAACCACCACGGCCAGATGCACCCGGCTGGAGCGCATGTCGGCCAGCACGTCGAGCGCACCGCGCGCGGTGGGCACGAACAAGGGCTGGCGCATCATCCGCGTCCAGTTGCCCTGCGGCTCCTCGCCGCGCGCCAGATAGGGGAAGACGTCCTTGATGAGGATCATGCCGATCACCTCATCGAGCGTCTCACGATAGACAGGCATGCGCGAATGGCCATGTTCGGCAAAGGCGGCGACCACATCGGGCCACGGGGCATTATGCGCCAGCGCGATGATCTGGCCGCGCGGGATGCAGACATCGGCCGCGTCCAGTTCGGAAAAATGCAACAGGTTGCGCAGCATCTGCCGCTCAAGCATCGAAAGGTCGCCCGCCTCGCCGGGGCTGCCTTCCTCCTCATGTTCGTCGATGATGTCTTCCAGATGGGCGCGCAGCGACTGATCCTGATCGCCCCCTTCAAAGAAGCGCAGAACCGAGCGCCATAAAGAGCGCTTACTGTCCGGCTCTCCGAGGCCGGAATCCCCTGTTCGGCCCATGTCGGCCACTTTGTGCATTACTCCGATTGCAAGAAATTCAAAGGTGATGGTCGCCATATGGGTCGGCAATGCCGATCAGCGCAAGCGCCTTTATCTCCAAAACTTCCATCTCGCGCGCATCTTCCTCGGAAATCTCGTGATCGAGCCCCGCCAGATGCAGCAAACCATGGATAATCAGGTGCGAGGCATGATCGGCCAGCGCGATGCCCTTATCCATCGCCTCACGCGCGCAGGTTTCATAGGCCAGCGCAATATCGCCCAGCAATTCGGGCGGCCCATCATCGGCCAGATCAAGCAGATCCTCGCGCGCTAGCATGGGAAAGGAGAGCACGTTGGTCGGCTTGTCCTTGCCCCGCCATTCGGCGTTGAGCACCTGCACCTCTGCGTCCGAGGTGAAGATCATGCTGGTGCTCAGGCATTCCTTGGCCAGTTCGGGGGCGACCACGGACAAAGCCCCCGCCGCGCGGGCGGCAAGGGCTTCCCAATCAGTGGATTCCGGCCAGGGAGATTCGATGTCGATTTCAAGCGTCAGCATAGGTCGGCTCCCCTAGGCGCTGGCGGCGGGAATGTCGAAGCCTAATCCTCGTTCTTGCCTTCATAGGCTTCGACAATGCGGCCCACGATCGGGTGGCGCACCACGTCCGATCCCTTGAAGCGCACCGTGGCGATGCCTTCGACACCCTCCAGCCGCACAACGGCATCGTTCAGCCCACTGGCCGCCATGCCGCCGGGCAGGTCGACCTGCTTGGGGTCACCGCAGATGACCATCCGGCTGTTCATGCCAAAGCGGGTCAGGAACATCTTCATCTGGGCCGCCGTGGTGTTCTGCGCCTCGTCAAGGATGACGAAGGCATCGGCCAGCGTGCGACCGCGCATGAAGGCGATGGGCGCCACCTCGATCTCGCCATTGGCCAGACGTCGCTCGACCTGCTCGGGCGGCATGCAGTCAAAGAGCGCATCGTACAAAGGCCGCAGATAGGGATCGACCTTGTCCTTCATATCGCCGGGCAGAAAGCCGAGCTTTTCGCCCGCCTCGACCGCTGGGCGGCTCAGGATCAGGCGCTTGACGCTGCCGGTGATGAGTTGCGACACGGCCTGCGCCACGGCGATATAGGTCTTGCCGGTGCCCGCCGGGCCAAGGGCGAAGATCACATCATTGCGGGTCAGTGCGCGCATATAGTCGATCTGGGTCGGGCTGCGCGGGACGATGGTCTTGCCGCGCGTGCGGATCATGATCGGGGGATGGGTTTCATCCCCGGTGATGATGCCTTCCAGCGTTGGCTCGACCGACATGGCGATCAGCGATTCGACCGCGCCCGCGTCCACTTCCTGCCCCGAGAGCAGGCGGCTGTGCATGCCTTGCAGCACTTCACGCGCGCGGGCGACATTGTCTTCATTGCCTTCGATCAGGATGCGATTGCCACGGGCCGAGATATAAACCCCCAGCCGGTTTTCGATCAGCACCAGATTGGCGTCAAACTGGCCAAAGAGCGCGCCCAATATGGTCGGCTCGTCAAATTCCAGCTCGGTTCGCGCACGTCGGGAAGGATTGGCGCGAGCGTTCGGGCTGCGGAAGGAGGCCACATCTTCGATGGGGTCAAAAGCGGCGCGGATCTGTTTGCGGGCCATGTGCTCCTTGTCTGTGGCCGGAGTCTCAAGACCGGCTCACTAAGTTAAGATATGCCTCCTCATGCCATCCGCCAAGGGGCCCCGCGCGCCGCAGTGGTGGAAAAGCGTAGGCGAGGGCAGGGATGGGCGTACAAATTGATACAAACCTGACTGAGATCTGAGCGTCCAGTTCCAAATGGGTTCATGGCGTCAGGCCCATAAAGGCTTCATCGGGGCCAGTCCTGTTCCTCAGGCGTCCCTCCCGGAGTTTCAAAGGAGAGCAAGATGCGAAAGATCCTGATGCTGGCGCTGGCCGCCGCGACTGTTGTTCCGACCGTTGCCTCGGCCCAGAGCGCCCATGAGCTGCGCCGCGATCAACGCGACATCGCCCGCGAACACCGCGAGATCCATCGCGACATGGCGCGCGGCGATTATCGCGAAGCCCGCCGTGACATGCGTGACCTGCGCAATGCCCGCCAGGAATATCGCGAGGACTGGCGTGATTATCGCCGCGCCCATGGCGATGTGTTCCGTGGTCCCGCCTATGTCGGCCCGCGCGGCTATGCCTATCGCCCCGTCGCGCCGGGTTATCGCTTCGCGCCTGACTATTACCACCGCCGCTACTGGATCGCCGATCCCATGGTTTACCGCCTGCCCCCTCCGGGCATGAACCAGCGCTGGGTGCGTTATGGCCGCGATGTGGTGCGGGTTGACCTGCGCACGGGCCGCGTCCTGCAGGTTTACGGCTCATTCTTCTACTAATTCAGCGCGCTTCGGTCGGGAAGCTGTGCTGGGCCGCCCCTTCCGCAAGGAGGGGGCGGCTTTTTATGCGTTTCAGGCGATCACCCGCCCGGTGAGCGAATTCGGCCCTGCCTGCACGAGTTCGGCGCGCAGGATATCGCCCACGCCGTAATCGCCCTGGAAATGCACCGATTGCAGCCAGGGTGATTTGCCCAGCCATTGGCCCGGCAGCTTGCCCTTGCGTTCGATCAGCACGTCGCAGTTGCGGCCAAGGCTGGCCTGATTGAAGGCATGCTGGTCGCGGTTGAGCGCGGCCTGCAAACGCTGCAACCGGTCGTCCATTACCTCGCCGGGGATCTGATCATCCATCGTGGCCGCAGGCGTGCCGGGGCGCGGCGAATATTTGAAGCTGAAGGCCTGCGCATAGCCAACCGCGTCGATCAGTGCGATGGTTTCGGCGAAATGCTCCTCGCTCTCGCCGGGGAAGCCGACGATGAAATCGCCCGAGAGAGCAATATCGGGCCGCACCTCGCGCACGCGTTCCAGCAGGCGCAGATAGCTTTCGGCCGTATGGCTACGGTTCATGGCCTTCAGGATCGCATTGCTGCCCGATTGCACCGGCAGGTGCAGGAAGGGCATCAGTTTTTCCACCTCACCATGGGCGGCGATCAGGCCATCGGTCATGTCATTGGGATGGCTGGTGGTATAGCGGATGCGCGCCAGACCGTCGATCGCGGCCAGATCGCGGATCAGCCCGTCAAGGCCGACCTTCTGCCCCTTGCCGTTCTCGCCGCCCCAGGCATTCACATTCTGGCCCAGCAGCGTGATTTCCTTCGCGCCCGCTTCGACCAGACGATGCGCCTCGGCAATCAGGTCGGCATAGGGGCGGCTGATTTCCGCGCCGCGCGTATAGGGCACCACGCAATAGGTGCAGAACTTGTCGCAACCCTCCTGCACCGTCAGGAAAGCCGTCGGCCCCACGCTGCGCCGCTTGGGCAGGGCCGCGAATTTGGCATCGGCGGGCATGTCCGTGTCGGTCACGCGTTCGCCATCGACCGCGCGGGCGATCATCTCAGGCAGGCGATGATAGGCCTGCGGCCCCACCACCATGGTCACGGCGGGCGCACGTGCCATGATCTCCTCACCCTCGGCCTGCGCCACGCAACCGGCCACCGCGATCAGCGGTTGCGTGCCATCCTCGCGCCGCGCATCCTTGATGATACGGCCAATGTCGGAATAGACCTTCTCGGCGGCCTTTTCGCGGATATGGCAGGTGTTGAGCACGACCAGATCGGCCTGCTCGCCCTCGGGCGCGGGGGCAATGCCCTGATGGGCCAGCAATTCTTCCATACGCTGGCCGTCATAGACATTCATCTGACAGCCAAAGCTCTTCACGCGATAGGTGCGCGGGGCGGAAACAGGCGAGGTGCGGGGGGTGGAAATGGCAGACATAGCGCGGGCCGTTACGCCAAAACGCGGCAAAAATGAAGGGGCGATGCGGGCGCCTGTCCGGTTATGCTTGCGGTTTCGCTTGCAAGGGCGGTGTCTTACTCTAGAATAACACCTGTTCTCGGAACAATTCAGGATAGTTGCCATGTTTGATTTCCTGCGCAAACAGTTCATCGATGTGATCGAATGGCATGAGGCGCCCGGACAGGTCGCATGGCGTGTGCCTACGGCGGGCAATGAAATCAAGAATGGCGCGCAACTGACCGTGCGCGAGGGCCAGATCGCGGCCTTTATGAACGAGGGGCAGGTGGCCGATTATTTCGGCGCGGGGCTGCATATTCTGGAAACGGCCAATCTGCCGGTCCTGACCAATCTGATGAATTGGGACAAGGGGTTCAACTCGCCCTTCAAATCCGATGTCGTCTTTATCAGCATGAAGGAGCAGGCGGGCCGCAAATGGGGCACGCCCCAACCTGTGACGGTGCGCGATGCTGAATTCGGGGCGATCCGCCTGCGCGCCTTTGGCACCTATTCGTTCAGGATCGCCGATCTCAAGCTCTTTGTCGAAAAGGTGCTGGGAACGATGGGCGAGGTCTGGGCCGATACGCTTGACACCCAATTGCGCAGCGCCATCGTCACCGCCATCGCCACCGCGCTGGGGGGCAGCAAGGTGCCTTTCCTCGATCTGGCCGCCAATCAGCAGGCGATGTCGGACACGATCAAGGCCGAGGTGGACAAGGCCTTTGCCGCATGGGGCCTCTCCTGCCCCAGCTTCTTTGTCGAAAGCATCAGCCTGCCGGATGAGGTCCAGGCCCATCTCGACAAGGGTTCCTCGATGCGCGTGCTGGGCGATATGGCGGGCTACACCCGTTTTCAGGCCGCACAGGCGCTCGACAACCCGGCCTCCGACAGCGGCCTTGCCGGAATCGGCGCGGGCATGGCGGCGGCCAATATGCTGAGCGGGGCAATGAGCGGCGCTTTCGGCCAGAGCGCGCCTGCCAGCGCCGCCCCGGCTGAAGACCCCTTCGCCTTGCTGGAAAAGTTGCACAAGCTGCTGACCATCGGCGCGATCACGCAGGAAGAATTTGACGCCAAAAAGGCCGAAATCCTCTCGCGGGTGAAGTAAGAGAACCTCCATGGCCAATAACACCTGCCCGCAATGCGGCGCGCCGGTGCCGATGCGCTCCGGCGCCATGCCCTATGCCGTGTGCGGCTATTGCCAGACGGTGATCGCGCGCGAGGGTATGCGCGACATCGGCAAGGCTGCGCTGTTGCCCTATGACATTTCCCCGATCCAGCTCGGCACCGGCGGCGCGGTGGATGGCGCGCGCTTTACCGTGGTGGGCCGCGTGCGCTGGGGCTGGGCCGATGGCGCGTGGAACGAATGGCTGCTGCAACTTTCCGACGGCACCTCGCGCTGGCTGGGCGAGGCGATGGGGCAGTTTCAGATATTGGCCGAGCGCGAGGATGTCGCCGCCCGTCTGCCTGCCGACATTGCGCTGGGATTCACCCTCGATGTGGACGGCCAGAGCCTGACCGCCACCGATATCAAAACTGTCACCTGCCTTGGCGCAGAGGGCGATCTGCCTTTCCCCACTCCGGCCGACTGGCAGGTGGAAAGCGTGGATTTCCGCTCCCCCACCGGCGCGGCCCTTTCGGTCCAGCGCGACAAGGTGGGGGTAAGCGCCTATGTCGGGCGCTATGTCGAACTGCCCGAATTGCGCCCCAGCCGCCTGCGCGCGGTTGAGGATTGGGTGATGCCTGACAATCTGGCGGAGAAGGGCCGATGAGTCGGGCGATCCTCTGCCCCTCCTGCGGCGGTTCGATTGAGGTCAAGGCGGCGGGTTATACGGTCACGGTCGCATGTCGCCATTGCGGCAGCGTGCTTGATGTCGCCAATCCTGACGTTGCCGTCATCAAGGAATATCACGAAAAAGCCGCGAAACTGCCCCTGCCGCTGGGCAGCCGGGGCACTTTGTTCGGCACGCAATGGGAGGCCATCGGCTTTCTGGAGCGGCAGGCGGGGGGCTATGCCTGGGGCGAATATCTCCTGTTCAACCCCTATGCGGGCTATCGCTGGCTGGTCCATTCCGATGGGCAATGGCAATTCGGCACGATGCTGACCGATCTGCCGCGCGAAACCGGCGGCTGGGGCGAGGCAGGCTGGCGCGGCGAGGTGTACCGTGGCGAGGACGAGCCTGTCACCATCACCACCACCCGCGTGATCGGCGAATTCTACTGGCGGGTTCAGGCGGGCGAGATGTGGGTGGCGGGCAGCTATGAACGCGGCGGCGCCTCTCTCTCTCGCGAATGGCGCGAGGGCGAGGAGGTGCAATGGACCCATCTGGTCGGCGTGCCGGGGCGGTTGATCGACGCCTTTGTCCGCCCGCAAGGCCCCGATCTGGCCCGGCCAGAACCGGCGCGGCCCACGCCGGGCGACGGAGCATCCGGCTTTGCCCAGCGCGTTTGGGGCACCGGCTTTTCGTCCGGCCGGGCGGGACTTTGGAGCATGGCTTTGGTCGCGATGTTGACCACGATTGCGAGCTTTTTTCTGCTGACGGCTTTTGGATCGGGCGGCGCGGGCGTGCGTGGCGGCGGCGGAGTTGTGGTCGATGGTCCCGTTGCACGCCTGACTGTCGGGCCGGTGCATTTGGTCCGCCGTGCTCAATTCGTCATGGTCAAGGTGTCCGCAACGGATTTCATCAACCGCTGGGTCGATCTGGACTATCTGCTGGTCAACCGCGCGACACAGGCGGCCATCCCGGCCAGCGCCACCATCGAATATTACGCAGGCCGCGATTCCGATGGTGACTGGTCCGAAGGCAGCCATGCGACCGAAACCCGTTTCAGCGGCGTACCGGCCGGTGATTATGATCTGATGATCGAGGCTGAGGCCAAACGCTGGAACGACCCCAGCGCCAGCACCTATGCGACCACCAGCTATACCGGCAACCCTTGGGGCATCGACACATCGCAAAGCGTTGCCGGTCAGGAGCAGGAGGTTATTGGTCTGAGTGTGCTGGTCGAACCGGGCGGTTTTCCCGGTGCCCTCTGGAGCCTGATCGTGGTGCTGGCATGGTTGCCCTGGCTGATCGCCTATGCCTATCGCGCCAGCAAGACGGCGGTGTACGGGGAGAATTACCGATGACCCGCAGATTGTTCCTGCATATCGTTTGGTGCCTTGCGCTGCTGGCCTTTGCCGCATGGGCCGGATGGGCCGCGTGGGACCCATTTGCCGATGGCTCAGCTCAGCACAGCGGCCCGGCCGAGCGCACCCATCACCATGGTGGGGCGGGCGGTTTCTGGGGCTTTGGCCCTTCGCATAAATAGGGGAATGGTGACCATGCTTTCGACTGCGATCATTGTTGCCACGCTGTTTTATGCCTTGCTGGGCATTGTGGTTTTTGTGGCCAGTTTCATTCTGGTCGACAAACTGACCCCCGGCGAATTGTGGAAGGAAATCATCGAGCGGCAGAATATGGCGGTGGCCATTCTGGCGGGCGCGGTGGCTTTGGGGCTGAGCATGATCATCGCGGCGGCGATTCACGGCTGATGGACGATTCCGGCGATTTTGCGGGGCCTGCGCGCGCGCATGCGGCCATCCTGCTGCTCTCGGTGCTGGTGGTGGCCACCTGCGGGCTGATCTATGAATTGCTGGCGGGCACGCTGGCCTCCTATCTGCTGGGCGACAGTGTTACCCAGTTTTCGACCGTGATTGGTTCCTATCTGTTTGCGATGGGGGTGGGGTCTTTCCTCTCGCGCTATGTTCGGCGCGATGAGATCGGCGTGTTTATCCGCGTCGAGATCATGATCGCGGCCATCGGCGGGTGGAGCGCTGCGGGCCTGTTCCTGGCCTTCCCGCTGGCCGCTGATTTCCGGGTGCTGCTCTACGCCATCGTGCTGGTGATCGGGGCGCTGGTGGGGCTGGAAATCCCGCTGCTGATCCGCATCCTGCGCTCGCGCTTTGCCTTTCGCGATCTGGTGTCCAATGTGCTGACCTATGATTATGTCGGCGCGCTGATCGCTTCACTGGCATTCCCGCTGTTTCTGGTGCCGCATCTGGGGATGATCCGTACCGGACTGGTGTTTGGGCTGGCCAATGTGGCGGTGGCGGTGGCGCTGCTGTTTGTGATGCGGCGCGCGCGGCGGGTGGGCGTTGATATGGCAGCCGCGTTGATGGTGGCGTGCAGCCTGATCGCGGGCCTGTTTCTGGCCGAACGCATACAGCGCTTTTCCGAGATCGCCTATTATGGCGAGGGGGTGATCCATGCCCGGTCCACACCCTATCAGCGCATTGTGCTGACCCGCCGGGGCGAGGATCTTCGGCTTTACCTCAATGGTAATTTGCAATTTTCGTCGCGGGACGAGTACCGCTATCACGAGGCGCTGGTCTGGCCGGTGTTGGGGCGGGTGGCCAATCCGGCGCGGGTGCTGATCTTGGGCGGGGGCGATGGGCTGGCCGCGCGTGAGGTGCTGCGCGATGGGCGGGTGCGTTCGGTGCATCTGGTCGATCTGGACCCGGAAATGACGCGGATGTTTCGCGCAACGCCGCAACTGGCCGCGCTCAATCGCGGCTCGCTCTCCAATCCGCGCCTCAGCGTGGAAAATGCCGACGCCTTTCGCTGGGTCCGCGCGGCGCGGGGCACCTATGACGCCATCCTGATCGATTTTCCCGACCCCACCGAATATTCGCTGGGCAAGCTCTACACGGTCAGTTTCTATGCGCAGGTGGCCCGTCTGCTGGCGCCCGATGGCGTGATGGTGGTGCAATCGACCTCGCCGCTGGTGGCGCCGCGATCCTATTGGACCGTGGCGCAGACGCTGGAGGCGGCGGGCCTGCAAACGCGCGGCTATCACACCTATGTGCCCAGCTTTGGCGAATGGGGCTTTACGCTGGCCGCGCATACGCCCCCGGTGGCCCCCGCGCATCTGCCCGTCGGCCTGCGTTATCTCAACCCCGTGTCCGAACCGCTGATGTTCGATTTCCCCCCCGACATGGCGCGCCGCCCAACACCGGTAAACCGCCTCGACAATCAGGCGCTGGTGCGCAGCTTTGCCGAGGAATGGAGCCATTATGAGGGCTGAGGTCCGGCGGCGAGATCTGCTTGCCGGGGCCATGGTCTGCGGGGCATTGGGGGCCTGCGGCGTGCTTGCCGGTTGCGGACCGGCGCAGGCGACGCCTTTTCCCGGCGCTTTGCTGGGGCCGGATATGGTGCGCGGCCATGCGATCCGCGACGGCAAATTACCGGGGCCGACCGGGCCGGAGGAGCATATCCCGCTGGTCATCGCGGGCGGCGGCATTGCAGGGCTTGCGGCGGGCTGGCGTCTGGCCGAGGCGGGTTTTGCCGATTTCGCCCTGTTCGAACTGGAGGACGTTGCGGGCGGCAATGCGCGCGGCGGGGCCAATGGCGTGACGGCTTTCCCATGGGGCGCGCATTACCTGCCCATCCCCAATCGCGAGGCGCGGGCGCTGATCCATATGCTGCGCGGCTTTGGCATGATTACCGGGCAGGACGTGCAGGGCGCGCCGGTCTATGATCCGTTTCAGCTCTGCGCCGATCTTGAGGAGCGTCTGCTCTGGCGCGGCAAGTGGCAGGAGGGTCTGGTGCCCACCACCGGCCTGTCGGCGCAAGATAGCGCGCAATGGCGCCGTTTCGATGCGGCCATGGAGGTGTTTCGCAAAGCCGTGGGACGCGATGGCCGCGCCGCCTTTGCCAGTCCCTCGGCGCTCTCCAGCCGCGACGAGACCTATGCCGCGCTCGACCGCATCAGCTTTGCCGCATGGCTGGCGCAGGAAGCCTACACCGCCGCTCCTTTGCTGGCCTATCTGCGCTATTGCACCCGCGACGATTATGGCAGCGAGCCTGCAGCGATTTCGGCATGGGCGGGGATCCACTATTTCGCAGGCCGCCGCGGCTGGGCCGCCGATGGCGCGGGCGAGAGCGAATTGACATGGCCAGAGGGCAATGCCCGGCTGGCGCGGCTGATGGGCGGGCGGATCGGCGCGCGATTGCGCCCGCGCCACAGCGTCACCCATGTGGCGCGCGATGGCGGCGATGTGCTGGTCGATGTCTTCGATCATCAGGCAGGTGCGGCGCGGCGGATCAGGGCGCAGGCGGTGGTTCTGGCCATGCCCGATTTCGTGGCGCGCCATGTCGCGCCTCAATTCGCCGGTGCCTCACGCTTTTCCTATGCGCCATGGGTGGTGGCCAATGTGGCGGTGTCGCACATGCCATGGGGGCCGGGCGCGGGGCTGGCTTGGGACAATGTATCGAGTACCAGCGCCAGCCTCGGCTATGTCGTGGCCAACCATCAGACATCTTCGGCCGCCGATGGGCCGGGGGTTCTGACATGGTATCAGGCCTTGTCCGAGGGCGATCCGGTGGCGGTGCGCAAGGGCCTGCTGGCGCGGGGACTGGGCGAGTGGCAGGCGATTATCGCGGCGGATCTCCTGTCTATGAACCCGGAACTGGAGGGGCGGATCGAGCGGATCGATGTCTGGCGCTGGGGCCATGCGATGGTGCGGCCAACAGTGGGCTTTCGCAGCGATCCGGCACGGGCGGCGGCGCAGGCGATGAATGGTCCGGTGTTTCGCGCCCATTCCGATCTCTCCGGCCTCTCGCTGTTTGAAGAGGCGCATTATCACGGCGTGCTGGCCGCCGAGCGTGCATTGGCTCATCTGGGGCGGGGCGGGGAGAGCCTGTTGTGACGCTCGCTCCGGCCACGGGCCTGCATCTGATTGCCGATCTGGCGGATTGTCATGGGCTGTGCGACGTGGCCCTGATCGAGGCGGCGCTGCGCGAGGCGGCCGCTGCCGCCCATGTCCATGTCCTCTCGGTCCACCTCCACCCCTTTGGGCCGGAGCAGGGGGTGACGGGCGTGGCTCTTCTGGCCGAATCGCATATCTCGATCCATTCGTGGCCTGAGGAAGGATTGGCCGCGATCGACATTTTCGTCTGCGGGCCGCAGGCCGATGCAGAAGCGGCGCTGGCCGTGATCGCGGCGCGGCTGGGCGGCGCCATTCGCTATCGACAGGCCATCCCCCGTTTGGGCGCCAGAACCGGGGCAGCACTGGCGCCTTAGTCATCACCCTGTCATACGGGGCGGCTTGGGACGCGTTTTGCATCGGGGGATCGGGTGAGTTTGGAAAAGTTGGCGCGTTGGCCGCGATATGGACGGATGGCGGTGGGCGTGGCGCTGTTTCTGGTTCTGGCCTTGCCATGGCTGGTGATGCCTGCCGGGTGGCGGGCTCGGCGCTGTCTGGCGGTGCTGGCATGGCGCCTGCTGCTGCGCAGCTTTGGCATTACCGTCGAGGTGCATGGTACGCCGATGCCTGCAGCGGGCACGCTCTATGTCGCCAACCATATCAGTTGGACTGATATCCCTGTGCTGGGGCTGGTGACACGGGCGGCCTTTGTGGCCAAGGATGATATGCGGGGCTGGCCGTTGATCGGGCGGCTGACGGCGGAATATGGGTGCGTCTTTGTTGAGCGCGAGC
Source organism: Novosphingobium sp. 63-713 (assembly GCF_001898925.1). Lineage (NCBI taxonomy): Bacteria > Pseudomonadati > Pseudomonadota > Alphaproteobacteria > Sphingomonadales > Sphingomonadaceae > Novosphingobium > Novosphingobium sp. 63-713. The sequence continues at coordinate 195,612 of NZ_MKVS01000027.1, read as the reverse complement.
GGCGCGGCAAGGTGGGGGCGCAGGCCGCCGAACTGGCCAGCCATCTGGAGGCCGAGCGCGGACTGGTACTGTTTCCCGAAGGGACGACCGGGCTGGGCGATGGCGTGCTGCCGTTCCGCTCCAGCCTGTTTGCGCTGGTGCCTGGCGTGGGCGAGGGGACCGCGCGGGTTCAGCCGATCACCTTGCGCTATGCCCATGCCGATGGCCGCGCATTCAGCCCGCAGGAGCAGCGGCAGATCGCGTGGATCGGCGATGATGAGTTGCTGCCCCATGCGCTTACTTTGGCGGGCATGGGGCGTATCCAGGCCGAGGTGTGGTTTGAAACGCCCATCGAGGCGGGCGACCGCAAGGGGCTGGCCCGCGCCTGTGAGGCCGCCGTGGTGGCGCGTTTAGGCAGCCACCGCTGAAGCGTTTAAGCCGCTGCGCTGAAACGCGAGGCGTAACGGTCCGCGATCAGATCGACGGGCATGACCACAAACACATCGACCGTGTTGAACGCATGGTCGATAAAGGCCCCGTCGCCAAACCGCGCGCCCACCCGCATATAGCCCTTCACCAGCGGGGGAAGCTGGAACATCGCGCGGCGCTCGTCATAGGCGCCGCGTTCCAGCCGCTCCATCGACACGCCCTTGCCGGGCAGCACACGGGGGCGTTGGTCCGGCGCGGCCAGATGGTGATGGTATAGATAGGACAGCGCGGGGGCGTAGAGATCGGGGTCGGTGCCGGGAAAGCTGGCGCAGCCGAACATCAGGCCGATCTGATTGGCCTTGATATAATCGGCAATCCCGCGCCACAGCATCGAGATGGTCGCGCTGGTGCGATATTGCGGCAGCACGCAGGAACGGCCCAATTCGAGCAGTTCCTTGCCCTCATTATCGCGCGCCATCAGGGTGGAGAGGTCATATTCCCCGCTGGAATAAAAGCCCGAATGCGCCCGCGCCACCTTTTCGCGCAGCAGGCGATAGGTGCCCACCACCGCATCGGCAGGCGCCGCGCCCGCATCCAGCAGCGCCTCGTCGATCACCAGCAGATGATCGCACAGCGCGTCATAGGCGTCCCGGTCGCAGCGCAGCGCCGCATTGGCCGGATCGACATCCATGTCTTCCGCCGCGCCCATTTCCTCGAAAAACACCCGCCAGCGCAGATGCTGAACCGCATGGAGATCATCGCCGTCGCGGGCAAGACGGACAGTCAGGCGGCGGGTCATTAACGGCTTCTCAAGCATCTGGGCGGTCATGGCGTCTCCTTCCCGCCTGTTTAGGCGATGGAGGTGACATGGCTGTGGCGATTGCGTGATGCTTGTGTGACAGAAACCCAAACGAAAAGGGCGACGCCGCAGCGCCGCCCTTTCAGGAATTGCAAGGATCGCGAAGGATCAGAATTCGAGGCGAATGCCCAGATTGATGCCATGCGACATGTAATTGCTGCGATAGGTGCCCTGATAACCGATGAACAGCGCGCCCGCATCGTCGAACACAAAGTTGACACCGGCATTGGTATCGACCTGGCTGTTGGCCTGGGCCAGACCCGTCACGGTGAACTGCGTATCGGCCTGACCGTTCATCAGCGCCGTCACGGTGTTGCCCGAACCGGTGATCTTCGAGCGATAGGTCGCGGTCAGATAGGGGCGCAGCATACCCTTCGAGCGGGTGAGCGACAGACCGGCCAGCCATTCGGTGCGATCCGCGCTGATCCCGTTGACGCTCAGATTGGCCGCGCCCGCGCCGGTTTCGGTGAAGGCCTTGATCTTGCCCTTGTTGAAGTCGATCCCGACAAAAGGTTCGGCCGTCCAGCCATTGGCCTTCAGCTCAAACCCGACCTTGCCGGTGGCCTTGAACAGATCCTCGCCCGCCGAGCCGGTGGCCGTGCGCGAGTAGGCGCCGATGGTGATGAGCTTGGTCGTGCTCATCTTGCCCATGTGATAGCTGGCGATACCGGTCAGGTGCAGCGGGCCGAAATTCTTGCCCACATAGGCGGCCACCGCATAATCGCGATTAGTACCGGTCAGATTAGCCAGTGCGTAATGCAGCTTGTCCCAAGACAGGTTGACGGCCAAACCATAGACATGGCTGGGGCCCGAGAAATCATAGCCGGCGGCGATCGCGGTGATTTGATCGCGGGTGCGATAGCCGCCCACGGTCGAGGCCGTCGAGGAGAAGCTGCCCTGCGCCATCGGCGTCAGCCACCAGCCGTCTTCGGGATGGTCGCTGTTCTGATCCTTCAGGCGCATGTCGATGGTGCGATGGAACAGGTTGGCCTGATCGCGCAGCGCCGTGGCATAGGCCAGATAGCCCTCGGGCGAGATTTCATCGAGGAACAGCTTGGCATCGGAGACGCCCAGAATATCGACCGTGCCCAGCAGGGTGGCCGCATCCGAGCCGGTGCTGGCCGTGGCGGTGGCCAGCAGGCCGGTGGTGTCCGCAACCGTGCCGTCGGTATGGCCCAGCGCCTTGGAAACGGCGATCTGGTTGGCGTTGGCGCCATTGGCGGCCATCACCGTGTCATAGGAATTGTGCGTGGCGGTGAACTGATAATCGGTGCCGGTGCTGCTGGTCACCGCGCCCACCTTGGTAAAGGTGGTGAACAACAGGTTGGTGCCGTTGTTGACGGTGAAACTGGAGAAGTCGCCCGTGATGCCGCCATTGGCATGGATCACGTTGAACACCGTGCCGGTGGAATAGAAGCCCGCCGTGACGTTCAGGTTCAGCGTGCCGCTCAGCGATGCGGTGCCGGTGGTGTAGAGCTGGCTGTAGGTGGTGCCGGCCGCAGTGGTCGCGCTGCCCGCCGGATAGATCGGGATGTTGAGCGTGCCGTTGGCGCCCTGAACATAATTGCCGTAAACAGTGACCTTGGCGGGCGCCGAGGCAGTGCCGATCCACAACTGGCTGTTGGTGATCGTCCCGTCGGTGTTGACCGTGGTGTTGTTGTTGTTCAGCGTCGAGGTGCCGCCGGTGGTGTAATAATAGCCAACCGTGCTGCCGTTATACAGGTACATCGTACCCGCATTGCTCAGCGTGGTGTTGTCGCCCGAGGCAAAGACGCCGGTGAACGTGCCGCCAAAGCCATTGGTGAAGGACACCGTATTGGTGCCGACCGTGGCCGAAACCGGCGACTGGCTGAACGTACCGGTGAAGATGCCGGTGTTGACGGCGGTGATGCTGCCGCTGGCCGTCACCGCGCCGGTAAAGCCGTAGGTGGTGTTGTAATTATAGAAATAGGCGCGGTTGCCGTCGGTGTTCGTGCCATAGACGATGTTGCCCGTCACGGCGGCGGTGGCGGCGGTGTTGTTGATGAACGTGCCGTTGACGCCGAAAGTAACCGCAGGCGTGCCCGAATAGGCGGTCAGCGTGCCGTTGTTGGTCACGGTCGAATTGGCGCCCACGGTGATCGCGCCCGCGCCCGACGTGCTGCTGGTCGAGGTGATCGTACCATTGTTGGTGATCGTGGCATTGTCGCCATACTGCACGCCATAGATCGCGCCGGTGTTGGTCACCGTGCCTGCGTTGGTCAGCGTGCCCGAAGTGCCGATCACCAGCGGCGCGGTCACGCTCGATCCCGAGGTGACAGAGACATTCACGCCAGAGGCCGTGTTCGTATAGGCGGCCGAAGTGCCCGAACAGGTGACGGTGGAGCCGCTGGCCGTGCAATCGGCCCAGGCCACACCCGGCGTCATCAACGCGGTGGACGCAAGGGCAATGGGCGCAAAACGGCGCGCGCGGGTGGTGCGGCTGAGCAAGTTAATCGACCGGGCCATGTCCGTGTCTGTCCTTCGTCTTTCGAATGTCTACCCCGAATGGGGCGAGTGGCGCTCGCCGAGTGAACGCCGGATGAATAGGGTGTTGCGGGACGTGCAGGGATTAGCGGCCAAAGGCAAGGGGGAATAAGGTGAACCGAGCCTGTTGACCCCTTGAAGAAGCGCGGAACTGTACAGTATGCCCTATTTTACAAAGTAAGATTCCTTGTGCGGCAACAGTTTTAGGGCATTTTTCCCGCTCGTCGCCAAGGGCGCGCGAACAGGGCAATGAGAGGCATGACATGACATTGGAAATGATCAGCAGCAACCGCAGCTTTGGCGGCACGCAGGGGGTCTATGCCCATGATTCGCAACAGACCAGCACGCGCATGACCTTCTCGGTCTTTGTGCCCGATCATGCGCCGGGCGCGCGGCTGCCGGTGCTGTGGTATCTCTCGGGCCTGACCTGCACCCATGCCAATGTGACCGAGAAGGGCGAGTTCCGCCGGGCCTGCGCCGAGGCGGGGGTGATCTTTGTTGCGCCCGATACGTCGCCGCGCGGCGATGATGTGGCCGATGACGATGCCTATGACTTTGGCAAGGGCGCCGGTTTCTATGTCGATGCAACGCAGCAGCCATGGTCGCCGCATTTCCGCATGCGTTCCTATATCGAGGGCGAATTGCCCGCCTTGCTGGCCGAGCATTTCCCGGCGGACATGGAGCGGCAGGGCATCACCGGCCATTCGATGGGCGGGCATGGCGCGCTGACCATCGCACTGCGCAATGCGGGGCGGTTCCGGTCGGTCTCGGCCTTTGCGCCGATCGTGTCGCCGCTCAACTGCCCCTGGGGCGAAAAGGCGCTGGGGGGCTATCTGGGCGATGATCGCGGGGCGTGGCGCGAATATGACGCCGTAGCGCTGATCGAGGATGGGGCGCGTTTGCCCGATCTGCTGGTCGATCAGGGTGAGGCCGATGGTTTCCTTGAGGGGCAGTTGAAAACGCAACTGTTGGTGGAGGCTTGCGAGAAAGCCGGTCAGCTCACCACGATCCGGATGCAGCCGGGCTATGACCATTCCTATTACTTCATCTCGACCTTTATGGCCGAGCATGTGGCGTGGCATGCCGAGCGGATGAAGGTGTAAAGAGAGAGGGGCGGCGTGCATAAGTGCGCCGCCTTTGATGTTGAGCGCGGCGAAGGGATGCGAACCATTCAGCGAAGCCGCTTGCGACACAGCGCAACGAATGATCCCGGAGGATTCGCCTCGGACAGGCCCTGTACAGGCCTGCATCGTCCTAACTGTCTGGAAAAACTGGAGCGGGCGAAGGGATTCGAACCCTCGACCCCAACCTTGGCAAGGTTGTGCTCTACCCCTGAGCTACGCCCGCTCGGGCGGGTGCGCCAATTGACGACACCGAAAAACTGGAGCGGGCGAAGGGATTCGAACCCTCGACCCCAACCTTGGCAAGGTTGTGCTCTACCCCTGAGCTACGCCCGCTCGGGCTTGGCCAAACCCATAAGGGCGAGGCCGGGTGAAACTTGGAGCGGGCGAAGGGATTCGAACCCTCGACCCCAACCTTGGCAAGGTTGTGCTCTACCCCTGAGCTACGCCCGCTCTGGCGTTTCGGCAATGGAGCGGGGCGCTCCGTTGCGGGGTGAGGCGGCCCTTTAACGAGGCTCTTTCACCTTGCCAAGCACAATCTTCACATCTTTTCATTTTCATGGGCAAAAGATTGCAGGGATCCGTTTCCGCATCACCTCGGCTTTGCGCCGAAACGCGCTTTATCCCTTCACAAACGCCGCGAAAGGTCCACATAGGGGGCAAAGGCGCCGGATGGGGCGCACAGACGGATGGAGTACCGCGTGGCAAGTCTTGGCCTGAGCATCGAAGAACAGAAAGCCGTTGATCGCTTCCGCAAGGCGGTGGTCGAGCCTTCGATGACGCAATTGGTGATTCTCGATTTCTGGGCCGAATGGTGCGGCCCGTGCAAGGCGCTGACCCCGGTGCTGGAAAAGGTGTCGGCCGAATATGCCGACAAGGGCGTCGTGCTGGCCAAGGTCAATGTGGACGAGGAAGGCTTCATCGCCAGCCAGTTTCAGGTCCGCTCGATTCCGACCGTCTATGCGATCTTTCAGGGGCAGCCGATTGCCGACCTGACCAATGCGCGCGGCGAATCGCAATTAAAGGCTATGCTGGACCAGTTGCTCAAGCAATTGCCGATCCAGCCCGCCGGTGATCCCAAGCCCGACCTCGAACCATTGCTGGCGATGGGCGAGGAAGCGCTGGATGCGGGCGATGGTGAGCGCGCGGCCAATATCTTTGGCCAGATTGCCGAAATCGCCCCCGACAGCGCGGCGGCCCATGCCGGACTGATTCGCGCGCTGGTGCTTGGCGGTCAGGTTGAGGAAGCCGAGGCGGTGCTGATCGCGCTTGATCCGGCGCTGGCCGCCGATCCGGCGGTGGAGCGGGCCAAGGCCGCGCTCGAACTGGCCAAGGATGCGCCTGAGGATGGCGAACTGGCCGCGCTGAAGGCGGCGGCCGAGGCCGCGCCCGATGACCATCAGGCCGGGTTTGATTATGCCAGCGCGGCCTTTGCGGCGGGCGACCGCGAGGCGGCGGCGGCCACGCTGCTGCGCCTGATCGCGGCGGACCGGACATGGAACGAAGGCGCCGCCCGCGCCAAGCTGCTCCAGATCTTCGAGGCCATCGGCCTTGAGGACGCATGGGTTTCGGCCCAGCGGCGCAAGCTGTCCACCATCCTGTTTGGCTGATCGATGCGCGTCTCGATCTTTCCTCTTACCGGCGCGATGCTTTATCCGGGCCTCAGCCTGCCGCTGCATATTTTCGAGCCGCGCTATCGGGCCATGGTGTCCGATGCGCTGGCGCGGGATCGGCGTATCGGCATGATCCAGCCGCACAAGGCCGAGGAGGGCGCGCCGCTCTATGAGGTCGGCACGCTGGGCCATATTCAGGAGGTCGAGGCGCTGCCCGACGGCCGCTTCAACATTGTGCTGGTCGGCGAGGCGCGTTTTCGCATCCTGCGTGAGATGACGGTGGTGACGCCGTTCCGTCAGGTCGAGGCCGAATTGCTGCCCGAGGCCGAGCATCAGGTCATCAGCGCGGTCGAACGCGCGATGTTTGAGCGCGAGGCGCGCCACTTTGCCGATGCGCAGGGCTATGCGGTCGATTGGGAACAGGTGACGCGGCTGGACGATCAGTCGCTGATCAATGGCGTGGCCCAGATCGCGCCTTTTGACGCTGCCTCGAAACAGGCGCTGCTGGAATGCGGCGATCTGACCGAGCGCTGCGAATTGCTGGTGCAACTGATGCAGTTCTATGGCCGCCGTGACGGCGATGAGGGCGCGGCCACATTGCAATAGAACGCAGAAGGCGCCGGAGTGATGGTCCCGGCGCCTTCTGCATTTTCGGCAGTTTTTCGCACCGCCAGCGTGTTCTCCGGGAAAGCGCGAACCGCGGAAAAGCCCTGAACCGACTCGCTGCGCATGTTGTTCTTGTTCAACCAACCATCGCGATGACCTCGCGCAGGCTTGCCGCTATTCGTTCATTTTTCGAGACGAATGCTGATTTTTTCTTCGTCGACCACGGTGGAAAGCAACAATTGCTCCTCACCTTCCAGCAACAAGGCGGTCAGGCGTCCCGATTGATAGGCGCCCGTGTCTATGCCGATCCGATTGCGCCGGATTTCGGGGTCATCGGTGATGGTGTGGCCATGCACGATCACGCTGCCATGGGCTTGCTCGCTCGACAGGAATGGTTCGCGGATCCAGCGCAGATCGGCCGGTATCTGCGCCTCAAGCGCAACGCCCGGGCGGATGCCCGCATGGACAAAGGCATAATCGCCGATCTGCAGACACGCCTCAAAGGTGCCAATGAAATCAATCCATTCCTGCGTGATGGCCTGCTGCATCAGGACCTGCAGTTCTTCCCATGAAGCATCGGCATAGGTCTTTTCGTCGATCCCGAAGCTGATGAGCGTTTCGCGCCCGCCATACTGGACGAATTGGCGCAGCACCTCGATCCGTTCCAGCGAGTGGATCAGCATTTCCTCATGATTGCCCATCAGGATATGCATCGCCTTGCCCGCCGCGCGGCGTTCTTGCTGCCATTGGCGGGCCAGCGCCAGCACGCCCAGACTGGCCGGGCCGCGGTCGATCAGATCGCCCAGCAGGATGATCGTGGTCTTGGCCGGGCTGCGCTTCTGATCCTCGGTCATGATCGCGCCCATCAGCGCCTCGAACAGATCGAGACGCCCATGGATGTCGCCAATTGCGAAAACCCTTTCGCCATCGGGAATACGCGGCGCGCTGGCCGAGGCTGTGCCTGCGAACAACTTGCGCAACGCTCCTAGCATAATTCTGTCTGCCCTATATTCGTGAACCCTATGGCCTTACGGGTGGCGCCGATCAGGGTCAAGTTTAAGGGCGGCTGGAACAAGGTGGACGCGCCAGACCGGAAATTCCAGCTTGCCCATCTTGGATTACCGTGGCTTTGCTGATGATGACTGGCGATGAGTGGAGTTTTTAGCCGTGACGAAATTTCTGCACACGATGATCCGCGTGACCGACCCGGACGCGACCATCGCCCTGTTCGGCCTGTTGGGCCTGAGCGAAACGCGCCGCTTTTCCAGCGAGAAGGGCCGTTTCACGCTGATCTATCTGGCCTGTCCCGGGCAGGATTATGAAGTTGAGCTGACCTATAACTGGCCCGCCGAGGATGGCAGCGCCGAGACCTATACCGGCGGCCGCAATTTCGGCCATCTGGCGTTTCAGGTCGAGGATATTTACGCCACGTGCCAGACGCTGGCCGATGCCGGGGTGACGATCAACCGTCCGCCGCGCGACGGCCATATGGCCTTTGTCAAAACGCCCGACGGGATCAGCATCGAATTGCTGCAAAACGGCCGTTTGGAACCCGCCGAGCCCTGGCTTTCCATGCCCAATATCGGCAGTTGGTAAATCGTCCGGGGGGCAGGGTGCTTCAGCCGCTCTGCCCCCGATTGCTCGGGGCCATCTCGCTCTGGCCCAGTCGCAGCAGCAGCGCCCCGATCGCGCCCGAAATCAGCGACCCGGCCAGAATGCCCATGCGTATCGCGTTTTCCCGCAGCGGATCGGGCGCAAAGGCCAGCGTGCTGATAAACATGCTCATGGTAAAGCCGATGCCCGCCAATTGCCCGGCGCCCAGCGCCTGAAGCCAGTTGACGCCTTCGGGTCTGCGCGCAAAGCCGGTGATTTCGGCCAGCCACATCGCCCCCAGCACGCCCACCGGCTTGCCCAGCACCAGCCCCGCGCCAATGGCCAGCGGCAGCGTCATGTCGGCCACGCCGCCATCCAGCCGCACCCCGGCATTCACCAGTCCGAACAGCGGCACGATGACCAGCCCGCTCCATGGCGCCAGCGCATGTTCCAGGCGGAGCAGGGGGCTGTCATGGCGCTCGTCCAGCGCGATGGGCACCGTCAGCGCCGCCAGCACGCCCGCCACCGTGGCATGCACCCCCGAATGCAGAACGCACCACCATAGCGCCACCGCCATCAGGCCATAGGGCCAGACCCGGCTGCAGCCCATCCGGTTGAGCGCTATGCCGACACCCAGCACGCAAGCCCCCGCGCCCAACCACGCCAGATCGACATGCGCGGTATAGCCCAGCGCGATCACGATCACCGCGCCAATGTCATCCACCACCGCCACCGTCAGCAGGAACAGCCGCAAGGATCGCGGCACGCATCGGCCCAGCAGCGCAATCACCCCCATGGCAAAGGCAATATCGGTGGCCGAGGGGATGGCCCAGCCGCGCTGCAGCCCCGGATGGCCGCGCACCACAAGCAGATAGGTCGCCGCCGGCACCGCCATGCCCGCCAGCGCGGCCAGCACCGGCAACCGCCTTTGCCGCGCATCGGCCAGATTGCCGATCAGCACCTCGCGCTTCACCTCCAGCCCGACCGTGAAGAAGAACGCCACCATGATCCCATTGCCCATCACATCGCGCAGCGTGGAGAGATGGGGCAGATCCGGCGTGAATAGCGGTCCATCAAGCATTTTTGTCCATGCCGATGACCATGGCGAATTACTTATCACTATCGCTGCCAGGGTCGCGAAAGCCAGTAAAACGCCCGCGAGAACTTCCTGGTCCCGCGCAAGTTTTTGGACAAAATTGCGCGTTCTAGTGAAAAATGACGTCACATATCCCTCGTGTCGAGAATTGGCATTGCTTCAATAAGTGATTCTTACTACTTATATAACCTTAAGTGCCAACAAGGGGGTTGTCGCGTCGATGTCCTTTGCCGCGTCAGGTGGCTGGACCTTAGTTGAGTGGCTGCTGTTGATCGAGCGGGAATTGCTGCTCTTTGCGCTCTTCTGGTTTGTGATCGGTATGGTGGATGAACTGGCCGTCGACGCCATTTGGTTCTGCATGCGCCTTAAACCGGGTTTCCGTACACCATATCTCTCGCGAGATGTATCGCAAGGGCGTCTGGACGGGCGCCTTGCGGTCTTTGTTGCCTGTTGGCACGAGGCCGACGTGATCGGCGCAACGGTTGCCAATATGCTGCGCTGCTGGAAAGAAAGCGAATATATTTTGTATATAGGCTGCTATTGCAATGACCCGGCCACGGTGGCTGCGGTCACTGCGATCGGCGGCAGCGATCCGCGCCTGCGCATTGTCATCCATGACAAATTCGGCCCCACCACCAAGGCCGATTGTCTCAACCGCATCTATAAGGCGATGTGCGCGGACGAACAAAGGCTGGGTCAGCGTTTCAAGGGCATCGTGCTGCATGACAGCGAGGATATGGTCCATCCGCTCGAACTGATGCTGATCGACAGGGCGTTGTCCGATGTGGAATTCGTGCAATTGCCGGTCCGTCCCGAAATTCCTGAAGGCGCCCATTGGGTGGCTGGGCATTACTGCGACGAATTTGCCGAGGCCCATGCCCGCGCGATGCCGGTGCGCGATGCGCTGGGCGCGGGCCTGCCCGCTGCGGGCGTCAGCTGCGGCTTCTCCCGCGACATGCTTGAACTGATCGGTGAGGTCCGCATGATGGGATCGGCCGACGGTCCCTTTGCCGCCGATTGCCTGACCGAGGATTATGAGCTGGGCATGTTGATCCCGCATCTGGGCGGGCGCGGTTGCTTTCTGCGCTGCCGCGATGCCGATGGCCATCTGATCGGCACGCGCTCCTATTTCCCCGATACGGTGCTGACCTCGGTCCGGCAAAAGACGCGCTGGATGCATGGGATCTGCCTTCAGGGCTGGGACCGCCTGGGGTGGAACGCGCCGCTGGTCGATATCTGGATGTCGATTCGTGACCGGCGCGGGCCGCTGATCGCACTGGTGCTGTTTGCCGCCTATATCCTGCTGCTGGTCGAAGGCGTGCTGGCGGTGGCGCGGCTCTGGCTGGGCAAGGATATGCCGCAATTGGCGCCGCCGCCTGCCTATCTGCATTATGCGATGAACCTGTGCGCGATGGGGCTGGTGTGGCGTTCGTTCATGCGTGCCTTGTTCACCGGGCGTGAATATGGCTGGCGCGAGGGGCTGCTGGCGCCGTTGCGGCTGCCGGTGGCCAATGTGGTGATGATTCTGGCCGCGCGGCGGGCGCTTTGGGCCTATTGCCGCAGTCTGGGCGGCGCGCGCGTGGTGTGGGACAAGACCGAGCATATGGTCCATCCTTCGCTGGTTGCTTCGGTACCGCCGCCGCCTTGCCCGATGGAAAACGCCGCCTGATGCGCCGTCCCGATACTTTGCCGGATCGGTTCCGCCGACCTCGGAAACGGGGCGAACCGCTGGTGATGTTTGCGGCGGTGCTGATGCTGTGGATGGGGGGGCGCACGGCCACCTGGGAAAAACTGTCGATGGCGGTTCGTCCCGATGATCTCCGGGCGGAATTGCCTGCCTTGCCCGGCCTTGTCAGGCAGCCGTGGGGCAAGGGGGGCGATTTTTCGTTCATCGTGGCGGCGCCCGAAAAGGATTCGACCGTGGCGCTGCGAATGGACGGGGCGATGCATCGGATAATTGCCCCTGTTATGGCGGCGCCTTTGCCTTCCTTGCCGGACACGCCTTTGCAGCCTCTTGCGCTGACACCGGTTGATCCTCTGGCCGAGGTGACGGGCGCCAGAGCGATGAACGCGGCCACCCAGCAGGTGCTGTATATGTCCTCCATGGCCAACCTGCCTTTGCCCGCCGGAATGCAGGTCCGGCTGCACCGCCATCGCAGGCTTCAGACCGCGCGCGACGGCATGGGCAATATCAACGCCGTATTGGCCGTGACGCATGAGGACGAGGGCGGCGAACTGGTGGTTCCGCGTGAGAAGCTGCATGGCCAGCCTGCCGGGCGGCGCGTGGCGGAACGGCGTTGGTCGGGCGATGGCTGGCTCTTGATGCGTCAGGGGGGCAACGATCACGCTCTGGCCGGGGGCAGCGCGCCTTATGGGCCGACCTATGGTGCGAACCAGATCGGCGCAGTGCTGCGCTATCGCCTGATCCCCGGCGAGGCGCATAAGCTGACCGCCTATACGCGTGCCTATGGCGCATTGAACGGCACGGGCGAACGCGAGGTGGCCGCAGGCCTGTCGCTGCGCCCCGTTCCGGCCGTGCCGGTGATCGCCATGGCCGAAATTCGCGCCAGCCAGTTTCAGTCGGGTCAGACCCATGCCCGCCCGGCGGTCAGTCTGGTCACCGAAATTCCGCCGGTGTCGCTGGGGCGCCGGATCGAGGCGGAAACCTATGTGCAGGCCGGTTATGTCGGTGGGGCGGCGTCCACCCCCTTCATCGACGGCCAGATCCGGGTGGAGCAGGTGGTCTCGCATGGAGGTGGGGCGGAACTGCGCATGGGGCTTGGCGCATGGGGCGGCGCTCAGCAGGGCGCGAACCGGCTGGATGTCGGCCCTACGCTGCGCCTCGGGATGCGGCAGGGGCAGGTGGGCGCGCGGATCGCCATCGACTATCGGTTGCGGGTGCGGGGCAATGCCATGCCCACCTCGGGCCCGGCGCTCACGCTGTCCGCAGGTTTTTGACGCGGGAAGGACGGGATGAGCCGGGCGGGGCTTTCCCGCGCGGCATTCAGGCGCTAGCGTGGGGACGCTATGGATGTCTATCTTCCCATTGCCAATCTGTCGGTCAACGGCCTGATTATCATCGGGCTTGGGCTGCTCACGGGCATGTTGTCGGGCATCTTCGGCGTGGGCGGGGGGTTTCTGACCACGCCGCTGCTGATCTTCTACGGCATTCCCCCAACGGTTGCGGCGGCCTCGGCTGCCAGCCAGGTGACCGGGGCCAGCGTGTCGGGCATGTTGGCGCATCACCAGCGCGGCGGGGTGGATTACCGCATGGGGCTGGTGCTGGTGGCGGGCGGCGTGTTGGGCACGGGGCTGGGGGCGTTGCTCTTTAGCCTGCTGCAGGCGCTGGGGCAGATCGATACGGTCATCAACCTGCTTTATGTGTCGATGCTGGGCGGCATTGGCGCGATGATGGCGCGCGAGAGCATTCAGACCCTGCGGGCGGGCGGCACGGGCGCGCGCCCGGTGCGCAAGCGTCGGCATCATCCGCTGGTGACGCGTTTGCCGGGGCGGTGGCGGTTCTATCGCTCGGGCCTGTATATTTCGCCGCTGGCGCCTTTGCTGCTGGGCATGTTCACCGGCATTCTGACCATGCTGATGGGGATCGGCGGCGGTTTCGTGCTGGTTCCGGCCATGCTCTACATTCTGGGCATGAGCGCGCAGGTGGTGGTGGGAACCAGCCTGTTTCAGATCCTGTTCGTGACCATGGCCACCACGATGATGCATGCGCTGACCACGCGGGCGGTGGATATTGTGCTGGCTGGACTGCTGCTGATCGGGTCGGTGTCGGGCGCGCAATTGGGCGCGCGTTTCGCCACCACGGCAAGTCCCGTCAAGCTGCGCCTTGCGCTGGCGGCCATCGTGCTGGCGGTCGCGGCGCGCATGGCGCTCGGGCTGACATGGCGGCCGGATGAAATCTTTACGGTGAGCCTGCTGTGAGGCGGCTGTTCGCCTTGCTTGCGCTTTATCTGCTGGCCGGGGCTCCTTGGGCCGCTGCGGCCGAGCCGGTGCTGGTCACCGATATTTCCCAGCATCGCATCGAATTGCGGCAGGGCTTTACCGGGGCGCAATTGCTGCTGTTTGGCGCGATCATGTCGCCCGATGGCGGCGGCCCGGTTGCGGGGGCAGCGCGCGATTATGATGTGGTGGTGGTGCTCGAAGGGCCCGCGCATCAGATGGTCCTGCGCGAAAAGCGCAAGGTGGCGGGCATGTGGGTCAATGCCGAATATACCACGCTGCGCTCGGTACCCAGTTTCTATGCCGTGGTGGCCAATCGCCCGATCCGCCAGATTACCGATCCGCGCACAGCGGCGATTTACCAGCTCGGTCTCGATTCGCTGCAGCTTTCGCCCAGCGACAGCATCGACCCCGCGCGCGAAACCCATTTCGCCAAGGGCCTTGTCGATCTGATGCAGCGGCAGGGCCTGTTTCATCAGGACGACTCGGGCGTGACCATCAATGGGGGCGTGCTTTACTCCGCGCGCATCGATCTGCCCTCAAGTGTGCAACCGGGGGTTTATACCGCCGAAACCTTTGCCGTGCGCAAGGGCCGCGTAGTGGCATCGGCCACGGCGCGGGTTGAGGTGGGCAAGCAGGGTTTTGAAAAAGCCGTCGCCGATTTTTCGCAAAAGGAAGCGTTGGCCTATGGGCTGATGGCCGTGGCGGTGTCGGTGGTGATGGGCTGGGTGGCGGGGCGGTTGTTCGCGCTGTTCTGAGCGGGTGATAATTAAGCCTAATATTAACCTTTTCCGCCCTATTCCCTGATGCAATGATAGGGGTTCGCATCTCGGTAAAGGCCCGATTGGCATGAATGACATGGCCAATCCTGGCTTTGGTGGCGCCTATGGCGCGCCGGGCACAGACCGGGCAGGACTGGGCGATCATGACGATCGCTTGCCCAATTCGGCCCAGCCGATGGGCGTGGTTCTGGAAATTTCGGGGGCGGGCGGGCTCATCGCGCTCGATCTGGAGCGTCTGGCTGAATGCGGCGCGGATGCGGACCCTTCGATTGCGCAATCGGGGCTTGTGGGCAGCCAGATCCGCATCATGGCGGGCCAGACCTGCCTGCTGGCCAGCATTCGTGACCAGAAACAGGGGCGCAGGGCCGATGAAGGCATCATCGCCACCGTGGATTTTCTGGGCGAGGGGACGCTCGATCCGCAAAGCGGGGCGCTGACCGGTTTCCGGCGCGGGGTGACGCAATATCCGTTGCCCGGTGCGATGGTCTATCCGGCCAGCACGCGCGACCTGCGCCATATTTATTCGGGCGACGGGCGCGCGGTGGTCACCATCGGCAAGGTTCACCCGACCACCACGATCCGCGCCAGCCTTTATATCGATTCGCTGCTGGGCAAGCATTTTGCGCTGCTCGGTTCGACCGGTACGGGCAAGTCGACCGCGCTGGCGCTGATTCTGCATCGGATCTGCGAACTGGCGCCTCAGGGCCATATCCTGATGATCGACCCGCATGGCGAATATGCCAGCGCCTTTCGGCAGACGGGGTTGATCCTTGACGTGTCGAACCTGCAATTGCCCTATTGGCTGATGAATTTCGAGGAGCATTGCGAGATCCTCCTTTCCAGCCAGGGAGAGAACCGGCAGGTCGATGCCGAGATCCTGGGCAAATGCCTGTTGGCCGCGCGGCAGAAGAACCGGCTGGCCGAAGCGCTGGGCGGGCGGATCACGGTGGATTCGCCGGTGCCCTATCTGATCAGCGATCTTCAGGCGGTCCTGCACAATGAAATGGGCAAGCTGGAAAAGGCGACGACCACGGCGCCCTATGTCCGGCTGAAAAGCCGCATCGATGAATTGCGGGGCGATCCGCGCTTCAACTTCCTGTTTTCTGGCATGCTGGTGGGCGATACGATGGTGGATGTGCTCTCGCGCATGTTCCGCCTGCCCTCGGCGGGGCAGCCGATTGCGATCATCGACGTGTCAGGCGTGCCCTCGGAAGTCACCTCGACGGTGGTGGCGCTGCTCTCGCGACTGGTGTTCGATTTTTCGATCTGGGCGCGCGAGGAGGATACCCGCCCCATCCTGCTGGTGTGCGAGGAAGCGCATCGCTATGTCCCCAATGAGAAGAACGCCGATGGTTCCTCGGTCGGCCGCATCCTGTCGCGCATTGCCAAGGAAGGGCGCAAATATGGCGTCTCTCTGGGGCTTGTGACCCAGCGGCCCTCCGACCTTGCCGAGGGCGTGCTGAGCCAATGCGGCACGATCCTGTCGATGCGTCTGAACAACGAGCGCGATCAGGCCTTCGTACGCGCAGCCATGCCCGAGGGCGCACGCGGCTTTCTCGATTCGATCCCCGCGCTGCGCAACCGCGAATGCATCATCTGTGGCGAGGGTGTGGGTATTCCAATGCGTGTCTCCTTCGACGATCTGGAGCAAGCCAAGCGACCCGCCTCCTCCGATCCGTCTTTCAGCCAGCTTTGGCGCCAGAGCGGCGATGATCACCAGATGGTGATGCGCACCGTCCAACGCTGGCGCACCCAAGGGCGCTGATTGACGGGGCGTTAGACGGGACGGCCACCCGCCTTGGGCGTCGCCTTGCGCCAGTTTCCGCGCAGATAGATCGCGCTGGTCATCGCCACGGCGATCACCGCGCTGAATGGATAAGCATACCAGAGCGCATTGGCCCCCAGATAGGGAAAGGCGACAAAGTAGAAGCCCACGCGCGCCGGATACATGGCCACAAACATGATGACGAGCGGAAGGATCACCGCGCCATAAGCCCGCATCGTGCCCGTCAGGATCATCATGATGCCAAACAGCACGAAGGACACGCTGACGATCGGCTGCATATGCTGGGCGATCGGGATCGACGGGCTGCCGGGCACAAGGAACATGCGCAAAAGCGGCGCATCGAAGATCACGATCAGCACGGCCAGCGTCACCGTCACGCTCTCGTTCACGATCAGCCCTCGCATCGTGATCTTGCTGACCCGCTTGTGCAGCCCCGCGCCGACATTCTGCGCCACCATGGCCGAAACCGCGCTGGCAATGGCAAAGGCGGGCATTTGCAGATAGTTCCACAATTGCATCGACGCGCCATAGGCCGCAGCGGTCGCCACGCCCTCGCGGTTGACCAGCCCGACCATCACCAAACCGGCCGAGGAGACCAGCAGCATTTGCGCGCCCATCGGCAGACCCTTGGCGATGATGAAGCGCAGCTCATCCCCGCGTGGGCGCAGATAGGCCCATTCCTCACCCCGCAGCCGCAAGGGCAGGTCGCGCGCATAGATCCAGCCCAGCATCAGCGCCGCCCCGGCGAAATTGGCTGCCGCCGTAGACCATGCCGAACCCGAAATCCCCATGGCCGGGATTGGGCCAAAGCCGCGGATCAGCAGCGGGTTCATCGTGATGTCGATCAGCACGGTCAGGATCATCGCGAAAAGCGGCACCTTGGCGTCGCCCACCCCGCGCATACCCATCGAGAGCATGATCGAAATCGACCCGAAAGGCATGGTGATGAACACCACGCGCAGATAATCGAGCGCCTCGATCCGGCTTGCCTCGGGCGTGGCCATCAGATGCAGCAGCTTGGGCGCCAGCACCGAGCCTATGATGCCGATCAGTACCGAGAGCGCCACGCAAAAGCCCATGCCCGAGCCGAAAGTCACCCGTGCGCTGTCCATGTCGCGCGCGCCGAAGGATTGCCCCACGCGCACGGTCGTTGCCATGCCAAAGCCGAACACCGTGGCCATCATCAGGAACATGATGATGTTGACATTGGCCGTGGCCGCCAGCGCGCTTTCCCCGATCAGCTTGCCCACCCAGATCGAGTTGACCGTGCCGTTGAGGGTTTGCAGCAGGTTGGAGAGCAAGGTGGGAATCGAAAACAGCAGCAGCGTTTTCAGGATCGGCCCCTGCGTCAGATCGCCCCGCATCGGGGTGGCGTGGCCATGGGGGCGCGCATCGGAAGGCGGCGCTTCTTCGGTGACAAATTCGCTCATGTGCCTCTGGTGTCGCCGGAAAGATGAATATGCAAGCGGTCTGTCATCGCATAGCCGCGCTGCAGACAAAGATCAGCAATCCATACCATCCGCGCGCGCAGCGTTTCCGGGTCGCGCCCCTCGGGCATCAGGAAGATGCGCTCGGCAGGCAGGTCGTGTTCGGCCGCCAGCGCGGCGACCTCTTCGACATCATCCGGCGTGGCGACAACGAATTTGAAGAAAGCCTTGGGATATTGGGCAAAAAAACGCAAAGCCTCGGGCCGGATGGCCAGATCGCGCGGGTTGCCCGAATGGCCCAGCTTGGGGCTGACATTATATTGCCCGACCTGCGCGGCCAGCGCTTCGGACGGCACAACCGACCCATTGGTCTCGATCTCGACCTGATAATTGCCCAGCGTAAAAAGATGATCGAGCATCCGCACCAGGGCAGGGGCCTGAAGCAAAGGCTCACCCCCGGTGATGACGAGTCGGCTTTGGCCAAAGGCGTGGATGGCCTCGGCAACCGCCGCTTCTTCCCAGACCAGTTGATTGTCGGCCCGGTCAAAGGCGATCCCGTCCTTGTGGGGCCGGTTGTCGCCCTCGAACCGCCAGGTGTAGGCCGTATCGCACCATGCACACGCCAGATTGCAGCGCGACAGGCGCAGGAAGACGCAGGGGCGCCCGATGGACGCCCCTTCACCTTGCAAGGCAGCAAAGATTTCCGGTTTGCCCGGAGTGATCGTTGCGAGTGCCAGAGTCATCGGGCCAGCATCATCCCAAACGCGCCAAGGCGGCGGCAAGGCGCGTGGCCTCGCTCTCGTGATGGGCGTGGTCGGCGCGGGCCTTGTCGATGGCCTCGGGCTTGGCCTTTTCAACAAAGGCCGGGTTCGACAGGCGCTTGGAGAGCGAATCGCGCTCCTTCTCGCTGGCGGCCAAGGCTTTGGCCAGACGCGCCTTTTCCGCCGCCACGTCGATCAGCCCTTCGAGCGGAACGATGATATTGGCGTCCCCTGCGCCCACCTGCATCGCCGCACCCGCAGGGGCCGGGGCAAAGTGGATCGCATCCAGACGCGCCAAACGGTCAATCGCCACCGGGTTGCGGGTGATGATGCCGCGCGTCGCCTCGCTGGGGTCGGGCAAATAGGCGGTGAGGCGCGATCCGGGCGCAAGACCCAGTTCCACCTTGGCCCCGCGCAGATTGCCGATGAGCGCGATCAGCCATTCGACCTCACGCTTGGCCTCGGCGTCCACTTCGGCCTGAGGGGCGGGCCATGCCGCCACGATCAATTCGCCATCGCGCGCGCCCAGCTTGCTCCACAGCTCTTCGGTCACGAAGGGCATGAAGGGGTGGAGCATGACCAGAATCTGATCCAGCACCCAACCGGCCACCGCCTTGGTTTCCTCATCGAACGACCCCTTGATCAGTTCGATGTACCAGTCGCAGAAAGCATTCCACACGAATTGGTAGATCGCGCTGGCCGCGGCATCAAAGCGCAGTTCGGCCATCGCCTTGTCAAGCGCGGCAACGGTTTCGACCACCTCGCCGATGATCCACTTGTTGACTGCGCTGGTGGCCACCGGAGCGGCTACCGAAGTGGATGCCGTGATGCCGTTCGATTGACAGAAACGCGCGGCATTCCAGAGCTTGGTCGCAAAGTTGCGATAACCTTCGACGCGCTTTTCATCCATCTTCACATCGCGGCCCTGCGATTCCATCGCCGCCATGAAGAAGCGCAAGGCGTCTGCGCCATACTGGTCGATCAGGCCCAGCGGATCGACGACATTGCCCTTGGATTTGGACATTTTCGCGCCATCGGCGGCGCGCACCAGTCCGTGCAGATAGAGCTTCTTCCACGGCACTTCCTTCATGAAGTGCATGCCCTGCATCGCCATGCGCGCATCCCAGAAGAACAGGATGTCAAAGCCCGACACCAGCAGATCATTGGGATAGTGCTTCTTGAGCAGCGGCGCGTCCTCATCGGGCCAGCCCAGCGTGGCAAAAGGCCACAGGGCGGAGGAGAACCACGTGTCGAGCACGTCGGAATCGCGGGTCAGCGTCTTGTTGCCCGCCAGAGCCTGCGCCTCTTCCTCGGTCTCGGCCACAAAGACCTGACCATCCTCGGCATACCACGCCGGAATGCGATGCCCCCACCACAGTTGACGCGACACACACCACGGCTGGATATTTTCCATCCAGTTGAAGAAGGTCTTTTCCCAGCTCTTGGGCACGATCTCGATGGCGCCGCTGCGCACCGCCTCAATCGGCTTTTGCACCAGCACGGAGGCATTCACATACCATTGATCGGTCAGCCAAGGCTCGATCACCACCCCGCCGCGGTCGCCATAGGGCGTCTGGATCACGCGAGGTTCGGCGTCATGCTCGACCTCTTCGCCTTCCTTGTTTTTGGTGATGTGCGGCACCAGCAATCCCTCGACCTTCAGCCGCGCCACAACCGCCTTGCGTGCATCAAAGCGCTCCATCCCCACGAACTCGTCCGGGATCAGCCCATCGGCCACCTGCACCACATTGGCATCGGCATCGAGCATGTTGAGCATCTGGTTCGCCGCAATCCCTGCGCGCTTGCCCACTTCAAAGTCATTGAAGTCGTGGCCCGGCGTGATCTTGACCGCGCCCGTGCCGAGCGCCGGATCGGCATGTTCATCGGCCACGATGGGGATCAGACGGCCGGTAATGGGCAGCTTGACGAACTTGCCCACCACGCTCTTGTAGCGCTCGTCATCGGGATGAACCGCCACCGCCATATCGGCCAGCATGGTCTCAGGCCGCGTGGTGGCCACGACGATATGATCGCGCCCATCGGCCAGAGTCACGCCGTCTGCCAGCGGATAGCGGAAGCGCCAGAAATTGCCCTGAACCTCGCGCGTTTCCACCTCAAGGTCGGAAATCGCGGTCTTCAGTTTGGGGTCCCAGTTGACCAGACGCTTGTCGCGATAGATTAGCCCTTGATTATAGAGGTCGACAAACACCTTCACCACCGCCTTGGTGAAATGCGGGTCCATCGTGAACTGCTCGCGGCTCCAGTCCATCGAACAGCCCAGACGGCGCAACTGGCCGGTGATGGTGCCGCCGCTCTCGGCCTTCCATTCCCAGACCTTTTCAATGAAACCTTCGCGCGTGTAATTGGTGCGCTTGTCCTGACGCGCCTCCATCTGGCGCTCGACCACCATCTGGGTTGCGATGCCGGCATGGTCGGTGCCCACCACCCAGAGCGCATCCTTGCCGCGCAGGCGCTCGTAACGGATCACGATGTCCTGAAGCGTATTGTCCAGCGCATGGCCGATATGCAGCGACCCCGTCACGTTGGGCGGCGGGTTGACGATGGTAAAGGGCGCCGCATCGGGGCGCTCGGGGCGGAACAGGTTGTTCGCCTCCCAATGGCCATACCACTTGGCTTCGATCCCGGCCGGATCAAAGGTCTTATCGAGCATCTGGGCGGTTTCTTCGGTCATGTCATTTCCAACTATTTGGCAGCGGCCTTTGCCAGCATGGCCCCCCTTTCGCAAGGGCGCACCGGGGCGGCATGTACTTAGAGGGCGAAACCGCCTCTTGCGAGGGACATGTTTTTCGCCCACAGTGTTGATTACATGGCACCCGATTGCGATTTCCTGTTGGCCACGGATGCCGATGGCACGTCCACGCTGACCCTGTCGGGCGTGTTGACGATTGCCGGCGTCGGCGCGCTCGATCATGCGATGCGCCGGGAAAAGCCGCAATTTACCAATCTCGACATTTCCGGGCTCGAAGAACTTGACACCGCCGGGGCATGGCTGGTGTGGCGTCTGGCGCGCGATGCCGGAGCGCAGGTTGTGGGCGCGGGCGAAAAGGCCGAGCGGCTGATGTCGGCGGTCAAATGTTGCAGCGGCGATGCGCCGATCGCCCCGCCGCGCGCGCCGCCCATGATCCGAATCGTGGAAACGGTCGGGCTGGTGATGATCGGCCTGTGGCAGGGTTCGGGCGCGATCCTGAGCTTCCTGGGCGCGCTGATTTGCGCGCTGGGCAATGTGATCCGCCATCCCTCGCGCATCCGCTGGACCGCACTGGTGCGCCAGACCGAGCTGGTGGGCGTCGATGCGCTGGCGATTGTCGGGCTGATGAGCTTCCTTGTCGGCGTCGTGATCGCCCAGCAGGGCGCGGTCCAGCTTCAACAATTCGGCGCCGAGATTTACACGGTCAATCTGACGGGTCGCATTTCCCTGCGCGAACTGGGCGTGCTGATGACCGCGATCATGGTGGCGGGCCGTTCCGGCAGTGCCTTTGCCGCACAGATCGGCACGATGAAGCTGACCGAGGAAATCGACGCGATGCGCACGATCGGGGTCTCTCCGATGGAGGCGCTGGTGCTGCCGCGCGTGATGGCGGCGGTTTTCATGATGCCCTTGCTGGGGCTGTATTCGGCGTTGATCGCCATTGTCGGGGGCGCCACGATCAGCGCCTTCACGCTCGACATTCCTTTCTTCAACTTCCTTGCGCGCGTGCAGGAGGTCGTGCCGCTGATCGACCTGTGGGTGGGCCTGATCAAGGGGCCGGTGTTCGGCCTGATCGTGGCCATGACGGGCTGCTATCAGGGGATGCAGGTCAAGGGCAGCAGCGAGGAAGTCGGCCTGCGCACGACCCAGGCGGTGGTGCAGGCGATCTTTGCCGTGATCGTGATCGACGCCTTCTTCGCCGTCTTCTTTTCCGAGGTAGGCTGGATATGAACGATCTGGCCATCCGCATCGAGGATCTGGAAAACCGCTTTGGCGATCATGCCGTGCATGAAGGGCTGAGCCTTGACGTGCGCCGGGGCGAGATCATCGGCGTGGTGGGCGGATCGGGGACGGGCAAGTCTGTCTTGATGCGCTCGGTCATCGGTCTTCAGACGCCGAGCCACGGCCGGATCGAGGTGCTGGGCCATGAGATCGGCACGCCCCGCGCGCCCGGCGAGGCCGATATCCGCAGCCGCTGGGGCGTGCTGTTTCAGGGCGGGGCGCTGTTCTCTACGCTGACCGTGGCGGAAAATGTCGAGGTGCCGCTGAAAGAATTCTATCCCGACATGGACCCCGAACTGCGCCACGAAATCGCGCGCTATAAGGTCAGCCTGACGGGATTGCCCGACAATGCGGCGGCGAAATACCCTTCCGAACTGTCGGGCGGCATGAAGAAGCGCGCAGGACTTGCGCGCGCGCTGGCGCTTGACCCGGAGTTGCTGTTTCTGGACGAGCCGACGGCGGGGCTCGATCCCATTGGTGCTGCGGCCTTTGACAGCCTGACGCGCGAATTGCACGAGACGCTGGGGCTGACGGTGTTCCTCATCACCCATGACCTCGACACGCTGCACGAGATTTGCGACCGCGTGGCAGTGCTGGCCGACAAGAAGGTGATCGCGGTGGGCACTATCCCCGAACTGATGGCCAGCGACCATCCGTGGATCCATGAATATTTCGGCGGGCCGCGCGGCCGCTCGGCGCTGATGGCGCGCGGCGGCGAGGCTCAAGGTCTTGGGTCCAAAACCCACGGGCTGGACAGCCCCAATCCGGCAAAGGCATAGTAGAGCGATGGAAACACGCGCCAATCATATCTGGGTAGGGGCGGTAACGCTGATCTTGCTGGGGATGGCGGCGGGCTTTGCGCTCTGGCTGGCGCATCTTTCGCGCCATGAACGCAAACCCTATGACATCTATTTCCGCCAGTCTGTCGACGGCTTGGCCAAGGGAACACAGGTCAATTACAAAGGCGTTCCGGCCGGGCAGATCACCGAGATCGAACTGTCGCCCGATGATCCCAGCGTGGTGCGTGTGCGCATCGCCCTCAACCGCGACATCCCGGTCCTTCAAGGCACCACGGCCACTATTCAGGGCAGCTTTACCGGCGTTTCCAATGTCCAATTGGCCGGAGGCAAGCCGGGGCAACCGCCGATCACGGCCATCGGCCCCGATGGCGCGCCGGTGATCCCCACCAAATTGTCGGGCCTTGGCGATCTGCTCTCCAGTGCGCCGCAATTGCTCGAACGGATCGGCGCGCTGACCGACAAGCTGTCCAACCTTCTGTCGGACAAGAACCAGAAGAATATCGAGGGCATTCTGGCCAATACCAACCGGATGACGGCCAATCTGGCCGATGCCTCGCCCCAGATGAAGCAGGTGGTGAGTGATCTGGATTCCGCGCTGGTGCAGGCCAAGGACTCGATGGCCGAGTTTCAGAAGCTGACCGCCAATTTCAACAGCCAGCTCGACGGCAATGGCAATACGGTGGTGGCCCAATTGAACCAGACTCTGCGTTCCGCGCAAGCGGCGGCCGATGCGCTCAAATCCACGCTGGGCCAGACCGATCCGGCGATCCGCCGCGTGCGCGAGGAAACCTTGCCGCAGGCCGAAGGCGCGGTGCGCGAATTGCGCGCGGCAAGCCGGGCGCTGCGTGAACTGACCGAAAAGATCGACAATCAGGGCGCCGCCGCCGCCCTCTCGCCACCCAAGCTGCCGGAGTATCATCCATGAAGAAGCGCGCTGTTTTGATCGCGGTGTTGCTGCTGGGCGGCTGCGTCAAGGTGGGCGAGGGGGGCAAGCCGCCGCGCCAGCTCTTTACCCTGCCGCCGGTATCGGCGCCTGCCGGGGCGCTGGTCACAGCCACGCCGATCACCACGCTGGCCGTGTCCGAGCCGGATACCGAGCGCGCGCTTGGGCTGACCCGGATTGCGGTGCGGGTGAATGACAGTTCGATCGCCTATATGAAGGAAGGCCTGTGGAGCGAGCGCCCCGCGCGCCTGCTGCGTAATCATATTGCGGAGGTGATCCGTGCACGCGGCATTCGCCTTGTCCTGATTGATGGCGAGGATGGCGCGCAGGCCGGGCAGCACCTTGGCGGGCGCCTGATCTTCATGGGCTATGACGACCGCACTCGTTCGGCGGTGATCCGCTATGACGCGCTGTTGACCAAGCTGGATGGCACGCTGGCCCAACGCCGGTTCGAGGCGGTGGAAAAGGGCGTCGCGCCCAAGCCGGAAGCTGTGGCCGAGGCGCTGGGGCGGATGTCGGACAAGCTGGCGGCCGAGGTTGCCGATTGGGTTGGGTGAGGGGGCGTTAAGATGCCTCCGGCGGGCAAAGGGCGGGGGCCCTTTGCAATCCCGTTATGGGGTTGTGTTTAGTTCGCCAAGGCGCGTGCTGGCCATGGTTTGTAAAGCCTGCGGCGCGGCGAAGTAGCGCTGAATGGCGCCGCAGGCTTTAAATATCGGCGCCCCTTCGCGTGAGGTTGCCCCCATCCGCAACATAGACAATATCTGGATTGCAAAGGGCTTCCGCCCTTTGCCCGCCGGAGGCAAAATCTACCCCCGCACCATCCCAACAAATTCCGCCGACAAAGCAAACGCCTTTGTCCGCTTCTCGCGGCGCTCTTCGGCCTCCCAGTCGCGGCCCCAGAGGTCGGCCTGCCATTCTTCCTCAAGGCTGGCGGCGGCCCAGAGCGCGGCGATATCCGCTCCCGGTTCCGCAGCCTCCAGCGCGATCAGCAGCGATGCCGCCAGACTGGCCATGTTGCGTAAGGCTGCCAGCGTGAACGCATCGGCATCCTCCAGTCGCGCGCGCAAGGCGGCGAGGCTTTCGGCGGGCTGGGGCTTGTGCATGATCCCGCTGATACGCTGCATCCGGATGCCGTGGCGCGCTTCGATGGCGCACAGGATCGGCTCCCACACCTCGTTCTGACGTTCGAACAGCGCGTCCTCGGGATCGGCGCGATAGCACAGCGTGTCCGTTTCGGCATAGGGCAGCAGCGAGGCGATGGCCTCGGCCCGGTCGCGCCCGACCACGTCCAGCGCATAATCGGCCATATCGCGCAGGACAAAACTGGTGGGGTCAATCTCCTCGCCCTGCGCCGCCCATTCGGCGGCCAGCGCTTCGGCCAGAGCCTTGGTCGGCACCTTTTGCGGCTGTCCGCCCACGGTGCGAATCGCGCGCCCGTCCAGTGTTACCTGCCAGGCATCATCCTGACCCTTGACCGAAACTTCCTTGTAAAACCGCTTCATTACGCCCCGTCTTGCTTCTTCCAACGCTTCACCAATAGGCTGGGGAAAATCAGCGCGTAATAGATCCCGCCCAGCAGCACCAGCAGGCCGACCAGACGCGGCAGGTCAACCTTGCCCGCCATGATCGCCGCGCCCACCATCGCCACCAGCACGCCGACAAAGCGCACGACGGTCAGCCGCTTGAACCGCGCCTTGGCCAGCGTTTCGGCGTCGATGCTCATCCCAGTAACTCCCGCAAGTGTTCAGGATCGCGCGCGACCGCATCCGCGCCCGCGGCCATCAATTGCGCCACGCTGTGATAGCCCCATGCCACCCCCAGCGCCCTCACGCCCGCGCTGCGCGCCATAACCATGTCAAAGCTGGTGTCGCCGATCATCACACTGTCCTGCGGCATGGCGGCGGCCTCGAACAGGGCGGCCTCCAGCATGGCGGGATGGGGCTTTGACGGATGGCGATCGGCGGTCTGCAGCGAGACGAAATGGTCGGACAGCCCGTGCATCGCCAGACAATGGTTCAGTCCGCGATCGCTCTTGCCCGTGGCGACCGCCATCGCCCAGCCATCGCTGCGCAGCCCGTCGAGCAGCCCCCGGATGCCGTCATACAAAGGCTCACCGATCCGCCCGGAATCGCGCGCGCTGCGATAGGCGTATTTATATTCCTCGACCAGCGCGGCCTGCTGCTCGGTTTCAAGATCGGGGCGCAGGCGGCGCATGGCAACCGGCAGGCTGAGCCCGACAATCTGGCGCACCGCCTCGCGCGAGGGGGGCGTCAGGCTTTGCGCGCGAAAGGCATCGACCATCGCGGCCTGAATGTCATGCTGACCATCGACCAGCGTGCCATCGCAATCAAACACGGCCAGTCGGGTTGCAATAGGCTGCGTCATACCAGCCCCCGCATCATCGCGGCCATCGCATGGCTCCCGGTCTCTTCCAGCCCTGCGGCGACCTGTTCGCGCAGGTCCGCGCTCTTGTTCTGCGAGAGCTTGAAGGTCGGGCGCCACGCCTGCACCTCCATCTCAAAGCCGACAATCGCGCCCATCAACTTGTCGATATAGGCCGGGTCGGATTTCTCCATCGTCCATGCGGGCGGGGGCAGCTTGGCCTCCTCCTGCGCGGACAGCGCCTCCAGCAGGCCAAATAGCCCGTCGCGGTCCATCCGGCGCACCGGCCCTTCCATTTCCAGCGCGACATAGTTCCATGTCGGCACCTGATTGGGATCCTCGCCGTACCAGCGCGGCGAGACATAGGCGTCCGGCCCGTTGACCACCGCCAGCGCCACCATCCCGTCCATATGGCGCGCCAAGGCATTGCCGCGCGCCATATGGAATTGCACCGCCCCATCGCCGGTCGAAACCAGCGGCACATGCGCCACGCGCGGACCGTTCGGCGTGGTGGCGAACACCATGCCAAAGCCGATCTCGCGGATCAGACGTTCAAACAGCGCGCGATCATCATGACGAAAGGCCGGATTGGGGTGCATTAACGCTGGCCCCGGGGGGCGGGCGGCCTACCGGAGGGCTTGCCGGCGGGCCGACCTGCAGGCTTCCCCGCAGGTTTTGCCGCTTGGCGGGGACCGGTCGGTTTCGCGCTGGGCTTGCTGCCCAGGCCCTTTTTTGGGCCGGATTTGCGCGGGGCTTCGGGTCGTGCGCCGGGACTCTTTCGCGAATCGCTCTTGCGCGAATCGTTGCGCGCGCGGCCCGTGTCGGCCCGGCCGCGGCGTTCGCCCTTGCGCTCCTTGCGGTAGTCCTTGGCATGGGCCTTGGCTGCCGCCTTCTTTTCCTCGCGTCCCCATTCGCCGGTGGGATCGGGGATATATTCGCCTTCGGATTCCTCAAAACCCAATTGCGCAAGGCTGGCGGCCATATGGTCGGGCAGGGGCGCCTCAACGTCCAGCGGCGTGCCATCGGGATGCTCGATGATCAGGCGGCGGGCATGGAGATGCAGCTTGCGGCTGATGCTGCCCGAGAGGAAAGCGTCCGGGCCGCCATATTTGCCGTCGCCCACGATGGGATGGCCGATGGCGGCCATATGCACGCGCAACTGATGGGTGCGCCCCGTCAGCGGTTGCAGCTCGACCCAGCAGCAGCGGTTGCCCGCGCGGTCGATCACGCGATAGCGGCTTTTGGAGGGCTGACCATGTTCGGATTGGTCGACCATCATCTTTTCGCCGCCCGATCCGGGCTGCTTGGCCAGCGGCAGGTCGATCAGCCCTTCGTCGATCGAGGGAACGCCCACCACCAGCGCCCAATAAACCTTCTTGGCCGTGCGCCCGGAAAAGCGCTTGGAAAAGAAGGCCGCGCTGCCCGGCGTGGCGGCGACCAGCAGCACGCCCGACGTGTCCTTGTCCAGACGGTGGACAAGGCGCGGGCGGGGGCCGCCATTGGCATAGGCGTCGAGCAGGCCGTCGACATGCTCGAACGTGCCGCTGCCGCCCTGCGTGGCCAGACCGGGGGGCTTGTTGATGACGATGGCGCTGGGGTCGCGGTGCAGCACGATGGAATCGGCCAGTTCGAGCTGCGCTTCGGTCAGCGGCTTGCGGGCGCGCACGCCCTTGCCGCCGCCGATGCCGACAATGCTGTCGCCGGGTGGCACGCGCAGGGTCTGGCCCTTGGCCACGCGGTCTTCGGGGGCGGCGCGCTTGCCGTCGATGCGGATCTGGCCGGTGCGCGCCCAGCGGCTGATCGTGGCAAAGCCGATCTGGGGCAGGTGGCGCTTGAACCAGCGGTCCAGACGAATGCCGTCGTCATCGCGGCCGACGACAAATTGGCGCACCTGATTGGAAGAAGTTTCATGATTCATAGGCCGCCCCTAGCTTATGGCGGGCCTTGCGTATAGTCCGGGGCACCTGCCCGGGCCCGGCGCGGGGCATAAAATGCGGGTGGGGTGTTGTCATCGCGCTGTTTTTGGGCTTTAGAGCCGCTC
Source organism: Novosphingobium sp. 63-713 (assembly GCF_001898925.1). NCBI lineage: Bacteria > Pseudomonadati > Pseudomonadota > Alphaproteobacteria > Sphingomonadales > Sphingomonadaceae > Novosphingobium > Novosphingobium sp. 63-713. Next base: position 166,941 of record NZ_MKVS01000027.1, on the reverse strand, counting down.
CGCGCCGTGGTTGGCGAGTCACGTTTTGGTTGATCGCAGCTTGCCTTTGACCCGCGACTCTGCTAGCGGGCCGCAAATCCAGCCGACCCCACAGGGATTCGGCGCAAGTTTCGTTGCAATCCCTTGGGTGAACCCCCGCTCGATCGAGATGGGTGGGGCTCTGGCCGACAGATATTTGAGGTGGTTCTTTTTATGCAGATTCTCGTCCGCGAAAACAATGTCGATCAGGCCCTGCGCGCTCTCAAGAAGAAGTTGCAGCGCGAGGGGGTGTACCGCGAGATGAAGCTGCGTCGCCACTATGAAAAGCCCTCGGAAAAGCGTGCTCGCGAAAAGGCCGCCGCTGTGCGCCGCGCCCGCAAGCTGGAGCGCAAGCGCGCCGAGCGTGACGGCGCCAAGTAAGCGCCTTTCGGTCTGAATAGGCCGAATCAAAAAGCCCGCTGGCCCGGCTGTCTGTGAAGATGGCCATGGTCGGCGGGCTTTTTGCTGTGCGTGTTCCAGATCATCTTGGGCAAATTCATGGTCTTTAAGACCTGTGTTGCGCTTGCACAGTCTATGGCGCGCCTGTAGGGAGGCGGCCAAGAGTTGGGCCGTATCCGGCCATTGATCGCATAGGACAGGATTGCACCATGACCGAGATCACCCGCGTTCCCCTTCAGCCGCTGAGCAAGGGTTCGGTTTCGAAAATCTGGCTTGGCACGCTGGTGGCCGTGCTGGTGGGCGGGACCGTGGCCGTGGCTGCACGGCCGCCTCTGGTGGGCGTCAAGACGCTGAAGGCAGGCGAAGGCCCGAACCCCACCGTGGCCGATCTGGTGATGGTCAATTATGTCGGCAAGCTGGATAACGGCACCGTGTTCGACCAGAACAAGAATGTCGTGATGCAGATGCAGGGCACGATCCCCGGCTTCGCCAAGGCGCTCGCCCAGACGCAGCGCGGCGGCAAGTATCTGGTCAAGATCCCCGCCAAGCTGGCCTATGGCGACCATGCCGCTGGCGCGATCCCGGCCAATTCTAACCTGACCTTCGAGCTGGAAGTGATCGATTTCCGCAATCAGGCCGAGGTGGAAATGCAGCGCCGGATGATGGAGCGCATGATGCGCGCGCAGGGCGGCGCCGGTGCGGCTCCGAGCGGCGAAGCACCTGCGGCTCCGGGCGCGGAATAATCCCGCTTGCTTGAAGCGCCGCCTTTGCGGTGCTAGCGAATATACGGCGCGAGGGGCGAGTATGCCCCTCGCTTTGTTTGTGGGCCGGGATTTCCGGCTTGGTTTTAATGGCAAAGGTTGTTGCATGTCGGTCGATACCGCCACAGTGGCCCGGATCGCCAGTCTTGCCCGCATCAAGGTAAGCGAAGGCGAGTTGGAAGCGATGGTTCCTGAACTCAATGGCATCCTCAATTGGGTGGAACAATTGGGCGAGGTGAATGTCGAAGGGGTCGAGCCGATGACGGCCGTGATCCCCAATACGCTGCGCCTGCGCGCGGATGTGGTGAATGCCGATCCGCTGACGGGCGGCGGGATTCGCGATGCGGTGCTGGCCAATGCGCCGGCGGCCGAGCATGGATTTTTCGGCGTGCCCAAGGTGATTGAATAATGACTGGTTTGACCGATCTGGGCCTGATCGCGATCCGCGATGGCGTGGCCAAGGGCGAATTTACCGCTGTGGAAGTGGCGCAGGCATTCAATGCCGCTGTGGCCGAGGCGCAGGAAGCGCTGAATGCCTTTATCGTGACCACGCCTGAAGCGGCGCTGGCGGCGGCCGAAAAGGTCGATGCGACCCGCGCGGCGGGCAAGGAACTGGGCAAGCTGGCGGGCGTGCCCATCGGCATGAAGGACCTGTTCGCCACCAAGGGTGTGCAGACCTCGGCCGCATCGAAGATTTTGGAAGGCTTCAAGCCGCAGTACGAATCGACCGTCTCGCAAAAACTGTGGGACGCGGGCGCGGGCATGTTGGGCAAGCTCAACCTTGACCAGTTCGCGATGGGTTCGAGCAATGAGAGCAGCGCCTTTGGCCCCGCGATCAGCCCCTGGCGCCGCAAGGGCGACACGGCGGCGTTGACGCCAGGCGGCTCTTCGGGCGGTTCTTCGGCGGCGGTGGCGGCCCGGCTGTGCCCGGCGGCGACCGGCACCGACACCGGCGGCTCGATCCGCCAGCCTGCGGCCTTCACCGGTATTTCGGGCATCAAGCCGACCTATGGCCGCTGCTCGCGCTGGGGCATCGTGGCTTTTGCGTCCTCGCTGGATCAGGCCGGGCCGATGGCGCATGACGTGGCCGATTGCGCGCTGATGCTCGAAGCCATGGCCGGATTCGATCCCAAGGATGCGACCTCGCTGGACATGCCGGTGCCCGATTGGTCGGCGCTGCTGAACGCGGATCTGAAGGGCAAGAAGGTCGGTATTCCGCGCGAATATCGCATTGAAGGCCTGAACGCCGATGTTGCCAAGGCCTGGGATGATGGCATCGCCTGGCTCAAGGATGCCGGAGCCGAGGTGGTGGATATCAGCCTGCCGCATTCCAAATATGCGCTGGCGACCTATTACATCATTGCGCCTGCCGAGGCTTCCTCGAACCTCGCGCGTTATGATGGCGTGCGTTACGGTCTGCGCGATCTGCCCGATGGGGCGAACCTTCAGGACATGTATGCCGCCACCCGCGCCGCCGGTTTCGGAGCAGAGGTCAAGCGCCGCATCCTGATCGGCACCTATGTGCTCTCGGCCGGTTTTTATGACGCCTATTACACGCAGGCGCAGAAGGTCCGCACGCTGATCTCGCGCGATTTTGAAGAAGCCTTCAAGCAGTGCGACGTGATCCTTGCACCGACCGCGCCGACGCCTGCCTTTGCGCTGGGCGAGAAGAGCAATCCGCTTGATCTCTATTTGGGCGACGTGTTCTCGGTGCCGGCTTCGCTGGCGGGCCTGCCCGCGATGAGCGTGCCTGCGGGGCTGTCCTCGGACGGTCTGCCGCTGGGGCTTCAGATCATTGGGCGGCCTTTCGATGAACAGGGCGTGCTGAACGCGGGCCTTGCAATCGAACAGAGGGCGCAGTTCTCGGCCAAGCCGGAGAAGTGGTGGTAAGCCTGCTCGATCTGCTGGAACTGGCCGGGGATGTATTGGAATTCACTCCTCTGCGCCGGTTCCGGCGGAACGATGATGATGCCGCGCCGCGCCGGAAACGGACGGAGCGGTTAAAAGATGAAGGAGTGAAGGGGCAGCATCGGCTGTTCTCTCGCTCCAAGAGTGGACCGACAGACAATGGCTGAATCAACCTATCGTATTCAGGGCGCAACGGGCGAATGGGAGGTCGTGATCGGCCTTGAAGTCCATGCGCAGGTCACCAGCAACGCCAAGCTGTTTTCGGGCAGCGCCACGGCCTTTGGCGCCGAGCCGAACAGCCAGGTGTCTTTGGTGGACGCGGCGATGCCCGGCATGTTGCCCGTGCCGAACATGGAATGCATCCGTCAGGCGGTGCGCACCGGCATGGCGATTGAGGCGGCGATCAACAAGTGGTCGCGCTTTGACCGCAAGAACTACTTCTATGCCGACCTTCCGCAGGGCTATCAGATCAGCCAGCTCTATCACCCGCTGGTGGGCGAGGGATCGCTGACCATTGAGGCGGACGAGAAGGCGGGCATTCCCGAGCCCAAGGTCATCGGTATCGAGCGTATCCATGTCGAGCAGGACGCAGGCAAGCTGATGCACGATCAGCACCCGACCATGTCCTATGTCGACCTGAACCGCTCGGGCGTGGCACTGATGGAAATCGTCAGCCGCCCCGATATGCGTTCGCCCGCAGAAGCAGGGGCTTACCTGTCAAAGCTGCGCCAGATTGTCCGCTATGTCGGTTCGTGCGACGGCAATATGGATCAGGGCTCGATGCGCGCGGACGTCAATGTCTCGGTGCGCCGTCCGGGGGATGAATTCGGCACGCGCACGGAAACGAAGAACGTCAATTCGGTGCGCTTCGTGATGGCCGTGGTGGAATCCGAGGCCAAGCGTCAGGTCGCACTGATCGAGGACGGGGGCAAGGTGGTGCAGGAAACGCGCCTCTACGATCCGGACAAGAACGAGACGCGCAGCATGCGCTCGAAGGAAGATGCGCATGACTATCGCTACTTCCCCGATCCCGACCTGTTGCCGCTGGTTCTCGACGATGCCTTCCTAGAGGAATGCCGCGCGTCCTTGCCCGAACTGCCCGATGCGAAGCGCGCGCGTTATGTCGATGGTCTGGGCCTGTCGGCCTATAATGCGGGCGTGCTGACCAATGACGTCGATACGGCGCGCTGGTTTGAAGCGCTGCTGGCGGCCACGGCTTCGGCGCAGAATAAGCCCGAGGCCGATGTGGCCAAGCAGGCCGCCAACTGGCTGCTGTCGGAATTCTTTGGCGCGCTGAACAAGTTGGGTAAGGACCTTTCGTCCAGCCCGATCAGCCCTGAAGGCGCGGCGGAACTGCTCGCGCTGGTGGGCAATGGCACGATCTCCGGCTCCATCGCCAAGCAGGTGCTGGAAAAGATGCTGGAAACGGGCGACGCGGCGGGCGTGATCGTCGAGCGCGAAGGGCTCAAGCAGAACTCGGACACGGGCGCGATCGAGGCGGTGATTGCCGAAATCCTGACCAAAAACGCCGATAAGGTCGAGCAGTATCGCGGCGGCAAGGAGGCCCTCTTCGGCTTCTTCGTCGGCCAGACCATGAAGGCGATGCAGGGCAAGGCCAATCCGCAGATCATCAATGAACTGTTGAAGAAGGCTTTGGCTGGGTAAAGCAAGGGGGGTGCCTCCGGCGGGTTAAGGGCCTCGGCCCTTAACAATCCCCATACTGTATGCGTTGTGCTATTGGTTCGACTGAGGTTGAAGGGTGCTGCGTTTGAATTGAAAAAGCCTGCGGCGCCGATTGAATCGCGCCGCAGGCTTTCATTTTAATCGGCTTGCGGATCAGCGCCCCGGCCGAACCGAGGCGCTACCCCATAATGGGATTGCAAAGGGACCAAGTCCCTTTGCCCGCCGGAGGCAAACTTACTTGCCCCCCGACACCTCCACCGGCAACCCCACATCCTTCAACTGCGCCTCAACCTTGGCCTTGTCGCCCACGACCACGAAGGTCAGGCCATCGGGTTGCAGATATTCCGCCGCCTTGGCCTCCAGCGTCTTGGCATCGATGCTGCGATAGAGCGTGGGCAGCTTGCTGTAATAGTCATCCGGGCGGCCGAGGCGCTCATTGGCGGCAATCGCGCCCAGCACCTGTCCGTTGGTTTCAAACTTGTTGGGCAGGCCGCGGATATTGCCGTCGGTCACGCGCTGCAATTCCTCGGCGGTGACGGGTTTGGCGCCCGGAAACGCCTTCATGTCGGCAATCATCGCCTTGATGGAATCGCCGGTGCGGTCGGTCTGGACCGGGGCAAAGAGGATCATGCTGCGCGCGCCCAGAGGCTGGCGAACGGCGGTGGAGACGCCGTAGGACCATGCCTTTTCCTCGCGGATATCGAGGTTGAGGCGCGAGAGGAACCCGCCGCCCAGCACTTCATTGGCTAGGTCGAGCGCTTCCTGCCCCGGCGCCCGCCCGTCGATGGGTAGAACCTTGCCCGCCACGATCATGGATTGGGGCGAACCGGGCCGGTCGATCAGCACGATGCGCGGGTGCGCCGTGGGCAGCGCGGCATTCAGCGCCTTGACCGGCTTGGCGGCGGCTGGCGCCTTCCACACGCCCAGCGCCGTCTCCAGCTTGGGCAGCAATTCCTCCATCGTGATATCGCCGACAACCGTCACGCGGGCTAGATCGGGCCGCAGCCACTGGTCATGCGCGGCGTGCAGATCCTGTGAGGTCAGCGCCTTGAGCGAGGCGGCATTTCCCAGCCCGTCGGAGGCATGGCCATAGGGATGGTTCGGCCCGAACAGCAGTGGATTGATCGCGCGCAGCGCCACGCCGCGCGGATTGGCCATCGTCTGAGCCAGCGCGGCCAGGCGCTGATCCTTGACCCGCGCCACCTCGGCCGGGGCAAAGGCGGGATGCAGCAGCACGTCCGTCATCAGCGAAAGCGAGGGGGCCAGATTGGCAGAAAGCGCCGAGAGCGTGATCGAACTCGTATCCAGACTGCTGCCCGTTTCAATACTCGCGCCCAGCCGCTCCTCTTCCTCCAGCACCTGCACCGCGCTGCGGGTGGTGCCGCCGGTGGCGTCCTTGACCGTGCCTTCCTTCAGCATCGAAAGCATCAGCCCCTGCGTGCCGGGCGTGTTGAGCGAGTCCGCCGCGATCCCTGCATCAAAACCGATGCTGACCAGCACCTTGGGCACCGCCGTGCGCCGCGCCAGCGTGACGGGCATCCCATTGGACAGCGTCGCATGCTGAACCGAGGGGAAGGCCAGTTCGCCCACCGGGGCCACTTCGGGCACCTTGCGCGGGGGCGATTGCGGCACGGGCGGCACGGGGGCCTTGGCATCGGGCTTGGGCGCGGGGCGCGTTGCTTCATCGCCCCATCCGCCCAGCAATTCGCCCTTCTGCTTGCGTTCGCCGGGCGTCACGGCAATCGCCAGCACGGGCCGCTTCATCCAGCGCCCGGTCGCCGCCTTGATCTGGGCAGGCGTCAGCGCGGCCAGTTCGGCCAGATCCTTCTTATACTGTGCCGGATCGCCCGAATACATCAGCCCCTCGGCCAGCGTGGTGCCCTTGCCGCCAAAGCCGCCGACAACCTCCAAAGCGCCGATCTCCGCCGAGACCGAACGGGTGGCGGCCCGCTTGACCTCATCGGCATTGGGCCCTGTGGCCAGAAAGTGCGCTATTTCCGCATCCAGCGCCGCCTCGGCCTTGGCGCGCGGCACGCCCGGTTTCACATCCATCGAGATTTCGAGGAAGCTGACCTGTTCATGCGTCTCGAAATCGGCGCTGACCGAGACAGCTACCTGCTTGCCCCGGACCAGCGCATTGTCGAGCCGCGATGAGGCCAGCCCGCCCAGCACGCTCATGCCCATATCCAGCGCGGCGGCATCCTTGTCATTCAGCCCCGGCCCGGACCAGATCCGCATGATCCGCGTGGTGGCCACCTTGTCCTGCATCTCGACCCGCTTGGGGGCCTTGAGCGTTACAGGGCCCGCCGCAACGGGTTTCACCGCCGGACCGGAAGGAATGTCGCCAAAGTATTTTTCCACCAGCGGCCGGGCGCTTGCCGCGTCAATATCGCCCGTCAGCACCAGCACCGCATTGTTGGGCGCATAGTGATCGGTGAACCAGTGGCGCACATCCGACAGGCTGGCCGCATCAAGGTCGGCCATCGAGCCGATGGTCTGATGCCGATAGGGGTGGCCGATGGGGAACAGGCCGTCGGTTTCGGCATAGCGCAAGAGGCCATAGGGCTGATTGTCACCCTGCCGCTTTTCGTTCTGCACCACGCCGCGCTGCTTATCCAGCTTGTCCTGCGTCACCGCGCCCAGCAGGTGCCCCATGCGGTCGCTTTCCAGAAACAGCGCCAGCGGCAGCGCGCCGGTCGGCACGGTTTCGACATAGTTGGTGCGGTCATACCATGTGCTGCCATTGGTGCTGGTCGATCCGGCGGCTTCGAGCGGCACGTCGAAATTGGTCACATTCTCGCTGCCGCCAAAGAACAGATGCTCGTAAAGATGGGCAAAGCCGGTCTTGCCGCGCGGCTCATGCTTGGACCCGACGCGGAAATAGGTGGTCACCCCGATGATCGGCGCCTTGCGGTCGGTATGGACCAGAACCGTCAGTCCATTGGCCAGCTTGAAGCTCTCGTAGGGAATATCGACCTTCTTGACCAGTTCGGCCAGAGGCGTGGTCGATGGAGCTTGGGCAGAGGCGGGCTGGGTGGAAAGGGCGAGGGCAAGTGCCAGCAGCGGCGCGGAAATTTGGTGTCGCATGGTGTTTCCCGTCAATGGAATGCACCATGGGTAGTTTCATCCCCGGCCTGTCGCAAGGATGAACCGCGCGGCAGGCCGGAGAGGGAGGTCAGAAGCCGTAGATCATCCCTGCGACCACCTGATGGCGATCAAAGCTGACGCCGGTCTTGGCGCCGTTGATGCTCAATTCGCCATAATTGGTATATCGATATTCAAGGCGCATACGCACCTTGTTGAACATATATTCGGTGCCCACCCCGACGCGGATGCCGTCCATGGTCTGGCTGCCGTGATAGATATTGGCGCCGGTGGCATCGGCAATATCCAGCGTGCCCAGCGCATTGGAATAGCCCGCCTTGGCATAGGTCAGCAGATGCGGGGCGACCATATAGCCGAATTTGGCGCCGACAAAAATGTCGCGACCAACGCCCACCTTGAGCGAGCCGATCCCGTTTGCCGATTCGCGCAACGCCGCCGTGCTGCCCATCACTTCGACTTCAAAGCCAAGGCGGCTGCGCTCGCCCGTGCGCGTGTCAACGCCCACAACGCCGCCATAGGTCACGCCGCTGCGACCGATGGTCGTGGTTGAATCGCTGCCGATCACACTGTCATAGCCCACGATCGGGCCGGCATAGACCTCCATTTCGGGATTTTGATAATCGATGCGCGGCGATGCGGCCATGGCGGGCGATGCGGCCAGAGCGGTCATGGCCACGGTTGCCGCCAGGACATGGCGGGCGGCAAAAAGACTGGTCATTCAGGAAATCTCCGAGGAGTTGAAACGGGACGAACCTGTCTTTTTTGGCTGGACTAGGGTTAATTACTGGTTCTCGTCTTTGATTTTATTTTACAATTTTTACCCCCATTCCTGTGCATGGCCCATGCTTGCCTGTTGGGAAATCTTGCCTATGCTGACATGCGTGTCAGTTTCCCATAAAGAGAGATGCATGCCTGCTCTTGCCAAGTTTTCCGCCTGCCTGATCCCCGCGCTGCTGTTGGTCAGCCCGGCCCATGCCATTGAATCGGTCGAGGCGACCGAGGCCATGTATGAAGAAGCGGGCGCGCCGCCCGCCGCCAAGCCTGCAGCCAAGGTTGAAGCTCCGACGCGCGCCGAAGCGGACATGCCGCTCGACCCACGCTTTTCGGCCGAGCGCATCCGGTCCGACATCGCCTTCTTTGCCGACGATCTGCTCGAAGGGCGCGATGTTGGCAGCCGGGGCCATGAGATCGCCGCACGCTATGTGGCGCAGCGTTTCGCCTCGCTGGGCCTGACGCCGATGGGCGACATCGGCCCGGACGGCAAGCGCGGCTGGCTGCAACGCATCACCTTTCAAAAAACCTCCTATGCCGATGGCCCGGCCGGGATGGAGATCACCGGCCCGGCGGGCAAGACCACATTCGAGCATGGCAAGCAGGTGATGGTTTCGGCCAGCGCCAATGAGCCCAAGCTGGATATCGCCGCGCCGCTCGTCTTTGTCGGCTATGGCATCGACAATGATCTGTTGGGCATCAACGATTACAAGGGGCTGGATGTAAAGGGCAAGATCGTGGTCGTGTTGCGCGGCTATTCGGCGGGCATGGCCAGCGAGGAGGGCGCGCATCTGTCGGCCACCAAGGCGCAGATGGCGCAGGCCCATGGCGCGATCGGTGTGATCACCTTGAACACCAACGCATCGGCGCGGGTGCGGCCTTGGGAAAAGGCGCTGCAATATGCCTTCTATCCCAGCTATGCTTGGGTGGGCGAGGACGGCAAGGCGAATGAGGCCGCGCCGGGCATCCGTGTGGCCGGGGCGATCAGTGATGAGGCTGCCGCAGCATTCCTGGCGGGCGCGCCGCGCACGCTGGCGCAGATCCGCGCCGAGGCCGACAAGGTGGGCGGACGGCCCAAGGGCTTTGCGCTCAAGACCAGCTTGCGCGCCTTTTCGACCAGCAAATCCGAGCGCGTGACCAGCCCGAACATCGTGGCCATGCTGCCGGGCGGCGATCTGAAGGATCAAACGGTGGTGCTGTCGGGCCATCTGGACCATCTGGGCGTGGCCGCGCCCAAGCCGGGCGATGCGCCGGGCAAGGACCGCATTTACAACGGCGCGATGGACAATGCGGCGGGCAGCGCCACCACGCTGGAGGTCGCCCGTGTGCTGTCCGAGGACAAGAAAGGCCCGCGCCGCTCGGTGGTCTTCCTGATTTCGACGGCGGAGGAAAAGGGCCTGCTGGGCGCCGATTATTACGCCAACCATCCCACCGTCCCGGCGGCAAGCATTGTCGGCAATGTCGATCTGGATATGCCGGTACTGCTCTATCCGTTTACCGATGTGGTGGCCTATGGCGCGGATCATTCGACGCTGGGGCCGATTGTGGCTGCCGCGGTCAAGCCGATGCAGGTCAGCCTCTCGCCCGATCCGATTCCGGCCGAAACGATCTTTGTGCGTTCGGACCACTATCGCTTTGTGCGCAAGGGCGTGCCTGCGGTGTTCCTTGCCACCGGCTATGCCAATGGCGGGGCGGCGGCCAATGAGGCGTTTCTGGCCAAGACCTATCACCAGCCCAATGACGACATGAATCAGGCATGGGACTGGCGCGCGGGCGCCCGCTTTGCCGAGGCCAATTATCGCATCACCCGCGCCATGGCTGATGGCGATACGCCGCCACAGTGGTTCAAGGGCGATTTCTTTGGCGATACTTATGCGGCAGGGGCGGCCAAGGCAGCGAAATAAACCGGATTGCTCCGCATCAAAGAACGGGGAAACATGGGGCGGTAAATTCTTGTTGCAAGGGCTTGTGTGGCGATTTTGTCACACTACCTTGTGAGGCAACGGAGGAACCGACCCCATGAACCTCGAAAAGTTTACTGACCGCGCCAAGGGTTTCCTGCAAGCCTCGCAGACTTTGGCGATCCGCCTGAACCACCAGCGCATCACGGCGGAGCATATTCTGAAAGCCCTGCTGGAGGACAGCGAGGGCATGGCCAGCGGGCTGTTGCAGCGTGCGGGCGGTAACCCCGCCATCGCCAGCGCCGAGCTGGACAAGGCTCTGTCCAAGATCCCGGCGGTGTCGGGATCGGGCGCGCAGGCGCAGCCGGGCCTCGATAATGATGCCGTGCGCGTGCTGGACAGCGCCGAGCAGATTGCCACCAAATCGGGCGACAGTTTCGTCACCGTAGAACGCATCCTTGTCGCGCTGGCTTTGGCCACGACGACGGCCGCCGGTCAGGCGCTGAAAGCCGCCAATGTCACGCCTCAGGCGCTGGAGGCCGCGATCACGGCCCTGCGCGGCGGGCGCACGGCGGACAGCGCGGGGGCAGAAAACGCCTATGACGCGATGAAGAAATATGCCCGCGACCTGACTCAGGCGGCCAAGGACGGCAAGCTCGACCCGGTCATCGGGCGTGACGAGGAAATCCGCCGCACGGTGCAGATCCTGGCCCGCCGCACCAAGAACAACCCCGCGCTGATCGGCGAACCGGGCGTGGGCAAGACCGCGATTGCTGAAGGTCTCGCGCTGCGCATTGCCAATGGCGATGTGCCCGACAGCCTCAAGCATCGCCGGTTGATGGCGCTCGACATGGGCAGCCTGATCGCGGGCGCCAAATATCGCGGCGAGTTCGAGGAGCGCCTGAAGGCGGTTCTGGACGAGGTGAAGGGCGCGGAAGGCGAGATCATCCTCTTCATTGACGAGATGCACACGCTGATCGGCGCGGGCAAAAGCGAAGGCGCGATGGATGCGGGCAATCTGCTCAAGCCCGCTCTGGCGCGCGGCGAATTGCATTGCATCGGCGCGACCACGCTGGATGAATACCAGAAGTATGTCGAGAAGGACCCTGCGTTGCAGCGCCGGTTCCAGCCCGTTTTCGTGGGCGAGCCGACGGTGGAGGACACGATCTCGATCCTGCGCGGGTTGAAGGAGAAGTATGAGCTGCACCATGGCGTGCGGATCGCGGATAATGCGATTGTCGCGGCGGCCACCCTGTCGAACCGCTACATTGCCGACCGCTTCCTGCCCGATAAGGCGATCGACCTGATGGATGAGGCCGCAAGCCGCATCCGCATGGAGGTGGAGAGCAAGCCGGAAGAGATCGAAAACCTCGACCGGCGGATCATCCAGCTCAAGATCGAGGAAATGGCGCTGGCCAAGGAGAGCGATCAGGCGTCGAAGGACCGGCTGGCCGCGCTGCGCGAGGAACTCGCCAATGCCGAGCAGAAGTCGGCCGAGCTGACCACCCGTTGGCAGAACGAGCGCGACAAGATCGCCGCCGAGGGCAAGATCAAGGAGCAGCTGGACGCCGCGCGCATCGAGCTGGAACAGGCGCAGCGCAAGGGCGATCTGGCCCGCGCGGGCGAGCTGTCCTATGGCCGCATCCCCGATCTGGAACGTCAGCTTTCCGAGGCGCAGTCTCAGGCGCAAAACGCCATGCTGCGCGAGGAAGTGACCGCCGATGACATCGCGGGCGTGGTCAGCCGCTGGACCGGCGTGCCGGTGGATCGCATGCTGGAAGGCGAGCGGGAAAAACTGCTGCGCATGGAAGAAGTGATCGGCCAGCGCGTGATCGGGCAAAAGGATGCGGTCGTGGCCGTGTCCAAAGCGGTACGCCGCGCCCGCGCCGGTCTGCAGGACCCTAACCGCCCGCTGGGCAGCTTCCTCTTCCTGGGCCCGACGGGCGTGGGCAAGACCGAGCTGACCAAGGCGTTGGCCGGGTTCCTGTTTGACGATGACAGCGCGATGGTGCGCATCGACATGAGCGAGTTCATGGAGAAGCACGCTGTCTCGCGTCTGATCGGCGCTCCTCCGGGCTATGTCGGCTATGATGAGGGCGGCGTGTTGACCGAGGCGGTGCGGCGGCGGCCCTATCAGGTCGTGCTGTTCGACGAGGTGGAGAAGGCCCACAGCGATGTGTTCAACGTGCTGCTGCAGGTCCTCGACGATGGCCGTCTGACCGATGGGCAGGGCCGTGTGGTGGATTTCACCAACACGCTGATCATCCTGACGTCCAACTTGGGCAGCCAGTATCTGGCCAATCTGCCCGAGGGCGGCGATGTGGAAAGCGTCGAGCCGCAGGTGATGGAAGTGGTGCGCAGCCATTTCCGGCCTGAGTTCCTCAACCGTCTGGATGAGATCATCCTTTTCCACCGGCTGGGTCAGGAGCATATGGCGCCCATCGTCGATATCCAGGTCGCGCGGGTGCAGAAGCTGCTGAAGGATCGCAAGATCACTTTGGCCATGACCGATGCGGCCAAGCGCTGGCTGGGCCGGGTCGGCTATGATCCGGTCTATGGCGCGCGTCCGCTGAAGCGCGCGGTGCAGCGCTACCTGCAGGACCCGCTGGCCGAAAAGCTGTTGGGAGGCGAGGTGCCCGATGGCAGCACGGTCAATATCGAGGAAGGCGATGGCGCGCTGAATATCAGCGTGGCGTGATGAAAGGGGCCGGGATAAGATCCCGGCCCCTTTTCGCATCAGCTGGGCGGAATAAAGGCCTGCTGGATCGCCTGAAATTCCTCGCGGGCTTCGGCGCGAGCGCTGTGGGCGGCCAATGCGGGATAATCGCTGAGCGTTACCAGCCAGCCATAGGCTTCGGACACAAAGCGCGCGACCACGGCACCGGCGATGTCATCATGGCCCGGCGCATCGCCATGCCACCAATCGCCATCGCGGGCGGCGCATTGTGCGTTCAATGCGGCCATGCCATCGCGGATCTGGGCTTCGCTGCGCTGGGTGAAAAACGGATCGACCTCGCCGCCGAACCGGCGCGTGTAGAAATAGGCCACCGCCTTGTCGGCCACCGCCGTGGCTGTGGCGATGCGCTTTAACGCGGCGCGGCGGGCCGGGCCATGGGCGGCGATCAGGGCTTTATCGCGGCCATGGACCTCATCGAGATGGTCGAGGATCGCCCCGCTCTCGATCAGCACTTCACCATCGTCGAGCACTAAAGTCGGCACCCGCTTCAATGGATTGAGGTGGGCGAATTTGTCGCCATCGCCCATCACCGAGAACGGGCTGTGTTCGAATGCCATGCCATAAATCCTCAGGGCAATCCCGACGCGGCGGACAAAGGGGCTGTCGAACTGGCCAATCAAAAGCATGGGTATTTCCTTTCGGCCGCAGACTGCACGGGTGCGCAACTCTTGGCAAGAGAAGCGAAAAGCGGTTTCGGCGCCGCGTTCCATCGGCTAGGCAACCAGCAGGACACAGGAGTTTGAGCCTATGAGCGCATGGCATATCGGGGTGATTGGCGGATCGGGTCTGGCCGAAGGGATCGGGCTTGAAGGCGCGCAGGAGATCGCCGTCGAAAGTCCGTTTGGCGCGCCCAGCGGCAGCGTCACCACCGGCACGCTGGACGGCGTGCGCTTCACCTTTTTGCCTCGCCACGGGCCCGGCCATGCCATCCCGCCCGGCGAGATCAACTACCGCGCCAATATCGACGTGTTGAAGCGCTGCGGCGTGACGGATCTGGTCTCGCTCTCGGCGGTGGGATCGCTGCGTGAGGAATATGCGCCGGGCCATTTCGTCTGCGTCGACCAGATGATCGACCGCACGCAGGGCCGCTCGCGCAGCTTTTTCGGCAGCGGTATGGTGGCGCATCTAGCGCTGGCCGATCCGGTCTGTCCGCGCCTGTCGGAATTGCTGGCGCTTTCGGCGCATCACGCGGGCGGCACCGTGCATCCCAAGGGCACCTATATCGCCATTGAGGGACCGCAGTTTTCGACGCGAGCTGAAAGCCGGATGTATCGCGGCTGGGGTGCCGACGTAATCGGCATGACCGGCTTTCCCGAGGTGCGTTTGGCGCGTGAGGCCGAGCTGCCCTATGCGATGCTGGCGATGGTCACTGACTATGATGCCTGGCGCGACGAGGAAGCGGGCGTCGAGGCCCATGAAGTCTTCGCCACGATGAAGGCCAATGCAGCGCTGGCCCGCGCGGCGGTGCGTGAATTGGCGCGCCTCTTGCCCCCCGTGCGTGAGGGCAGCCCGATTGACCGGGCGCTCGACGGCGCCTTTGCCACGGCCCCGGCGCAGCGCGATCCGGCGCTGTTGGCGCGGCTGGATGCGGTTGCGGGTCGCGTTCTGCGGTAAACGGAAAACGCCCCCGCCGTTTCCGGCAGGGGCGTTTCCTGGCATCAGAACTGATCAGGCCTGACGGTTGCGCCAGCTGTCGGCATAGGCGTCACGCGCCACTTCCGAATAGGGCACCGAGGCGATCACGGCCTTGATCTCGGTCTGCACGTGGCGCTCGACGGTGGGCTTGCGCGTGCCGCCATCGGGTTCACCCCATAGCAGCGTGACCTGCGTGCCGGGTGTGGCGACGCTTTCGTCCACCATGGCCAGCGTCAGGAACTTGCCCTCATTGGCGGTATAGCCGATCCAGGTGGAAAGGCCGACCATCTTGCCATCCTGCAGCACCTGATCGAACGGGTGCATCGCATAAACGGCGCTGGGATATTCCATGAACTTGGCGCGGTCGCCCTTGGAGAGCGCCGAAGACTGGACGCGCATCACGTCTTCATTGTCCAGCGCCAGCGTCACCTTGCGGCGGTGGGGGCCAGCGGCCTTGGCTTCCAGCGCCTCACGGCCGATGAAGTCATGGTCGAATTTCACAAACGGACCATAGCCCAGATCCCACGGGGTCAGGTAATAGCCCTCGATGCTCTCGGGGATGTACGATCCGCCGATCGAGCACTTGGCTTCATAGGAATTGGCCGATGCCCATTCGCGGAAACCCTTCGAGCCTTCGCCGGTATAGGTGGCGGGCAGCGGCGAGGGGATCCAGCCCGATTCCAGCGTGTTCGACGAATAGGTACGGCCGCCGCACAGCGTCAGGCCATAATCCTTGCCCGCTTCGACCAGCGCGCCATGGACAGCGGCGTAATCTTCCCAGGGGCCGAAGAGTTCATAGCCCGGCTGGCCCGCCATGCCGTGACGCAGCGCGCGCACCTTGGCGCCGCCGAATTCCAGCGTGGTCATGTGGAAGAACTTGAGGTCGGGCGCGTCATAGCCCAGCGCCTTGGACAGCACGGCCATCGCATTGGGGCCCTGAAGCTGGAAGCGGTAGTTCTTGCGCTTGCCGTCGGTGCGCATGGCCCAGCGTTCGTCGCGCTCGACCTTGACGTCCCACTTGCCGGTGGCGGCATGATATTCGACCCATTCGATCGCGGGGGCGCGGCCCACCAGATTGAACAGGTTTTCGCCCAGATAGAACAGGATCACGTCACCGATCACATAGCCTTCGGCCGTGCAGGGCACGAACTGCTTGGCGCGGTCGGGCACAA
Organism: Novosphingobium sp. 63-713; assembly: GCF_001898925.1. Lineage (NCBI taxonomy): Bacteria > Pseudomonadati > Pseudomonadota > Alphaproteobacteria > Sphingomonadales > Sphingomonadaceae > Novosphingobium > Novosphingobium sp. 63-713. Next base: position 150,851 of record NZ_MKVS01000027.1, on the reverse strand, counting down.
AGCCCTTGAAGCTGTTGATGCCCAGATAGTTGAGCATGGCAAAGGCGTCGGGGCCCGACACTTCCAGATCGACCATGTGATACGACTGGTTGAACAGCACGGCGGTCTTGGCCCAGGCCTGCTGCTCGGTGCGCCAGTTCGAATATTCGGCCGGAACGCCGGGATAGACATTGGGGCCGACCTGCGCGTTGCGCAGCATTTCGACAATGTCGCCGCTGGCATCGAGGACATCTTGCAGGCTTTGGGTCATCTTACTCTCCTTATGTGGATCTTGGTGTTCAGGCGCGCTGGGTCAGCCAGCGGGCGATGATCTGGGTGAAGGCTTGCGGACGCTCGATGGGCAGGAAGTGGCCCGCATCGGGCACGATTTCCAGCGTCGCGCCGGGAATGGCTTCGGCAATGGCGCGGGCCTGCTCGGGCGGGCTCCACACATCCAGCGCCCCGGTGCAGGACAGCACCGGCATGGTCAGCGTGGGCAGCAAATCCTCCAGCGACGGGCGCGAGAGCAGGGCCTCGATCTGCGCCTCAAAGGCGGAGAGGCCCTGTTCAAGGCACATGGCGGTCAATGGACCCATCAGCGCGGGGCGATTGTCGGGCGCGATCATCGGCGGCAGCCAGTCGGCCACCAGCGCCTCCATCCCATATTCGCGGCCCTTGTCGCGCAGGGCATAGCGCTTGTCCGCCTCGCCCGCGCCCACAGGATGCGTGCCGGTGGAAACCAGCGCGAGCCGCTCGACACGCTCGGGCGCACGACGCGCGACTTCCAAGGCCACGCGCGCGCCCATCGAATGGCCCAGCAGGGCAAAGCGTTCGGGCGCCTGCGACAGCAGCCGTTCCGCCATCGCGCCCAGCGAATCCACCGTACCCCAACCGGGCAGGGCGGTGGCCTGCGGCAGGGCGGCGCACTGCGCGGCAAAGACCCGCGAATCACAGATCAGACCGGGAACCAGCAGCAATGGGAGGTTTTCAGGCATCGTTTCCCGCATTTTTCTCGTCCATGAAAAATTCATCTATACGAAATTATCGCCCTGCGCTAGAGGACACTTCAAGTCACACGCATTTCGTTTTAGTATGCGTCGCATACAAAATATCCGTCCCCGATGAGGCAGGCATCCAAGCCCCCATCGCCGGGCGCCAGAGAGAAAGGGCAGAGGACCATGGTGGCCATTTCACAGATCCACCCCAATTGGGAACGCGCGCCGGACGGTATTACCGACGGATTTTCCTTGGAAATCACGGCCAAGGATGTCGATTCGCTGCGCGCCGCCGCGCCCGCCATTCCGCCCGAAACGCCCATCGCCGTCACCTTCCTGCCAGGCGAGGAAGCGCCCGCGCGAATCGCCGCCGCCAAGGCCGTACGCGCGCTGGGTTTTGAGCCGATGCCGCATTTTTCCGCCCGCCGGATCACCAGCGAGGCTGAATTCCAGGATTACCTCGACACCGTTGTGCAGGAAGCGGGCGTGCGCCGCTGTTTTGTCATCGCGGGCGATCCCGAACATGCTGCGGGGCCCTATAATGATTCGAGCGAACTGATCGCCACCGGCCTGTTTGAAAAGGCCGGGATCAAGGCAATCGGCGTGGGCGGGCACCCGGAAGGGCACCCCAACATGAGCGAGGAGCAATGCTGGGAAGTGCTGGCCCGCAAATGCGTGGACATCGACGCGCGCGGCATGGCCCCGCTGGTGGTCACGCAATTCGGTTTTGACCCCGATGCGGCGCTCAATTGGCTGGTGGCCCTGCGCCAGCGCAGGATTGTTGCGCCCGTGCGCATCGGCGTGCCGGGGCCTGCGGGCATCAAGACCCTGATGCGCTTTGCCGCGCGCTGCGGCGTGGGCGCCTCGGCCAGCGTGCTGGCCAAATATGGCATTTCGATCACGCAATTGCTGGGCAGCGCCGGGCCGGACAAGCTGGTTGACGCGCTTGCCAAGGGCCTGAATGAAAGCCATGGACCGGTGCGGTTGCATTTCTATCCGTTTGGCGGGCTGGAAAAAACCGTGGCGTGGATCAACGGGTATCGCAAATCACGCGCCTGATACGGCGCGAACAGGAAATAAGCGCCGGCGCTCAAATGCGCCGTGCGGGAGAGAGAAAGGATCAATGCAAGTGACCACGTCTGACCACGACACTGTTTGTACGCTGAGCCTGTCCTGTGGGGACCAGCCCGGCCTTGTGGCCAAGGTGGCGGGCTATCTGGCGGGGCGCGGCGGCAATATTCTCGATGCCCAGCAGTTCAACGACCGCCTGACCGACCGCTTTTTTATGCGCGTGATCTTTGCCTTGCCCCAGGGCGATACGGCCGAGGAATGGCGCGCCCATTTCGGCGATCTGGCCGCCGAACATGCGATGGACTGGCGCCTGCGCGTCCATGGCGAAAAGCAGAAGGTCGTGCTGATGGTCAGCAAATTCGACCATTGCCTCGGCGATCTGCTCTATCGCTGGCGCATCGGCGAGATCGACATGGATGTGGTGGCGATCATCTGCAACCATGACCGCAAGCATATCACCACCAGCCTGATCGGCGATCTGCCCTTCTATCATCTGCCGATCACCAAGGACACGAAGGCGCAACAGGAAGCGCAGATCAAGGCCATCGTGACCGAAACGGGGGCCGATCTGGTGGTGCTGGCGCGCTATATGCAGATCCTGAGCGACGATCTGGCGGGCTTCCTGTCGGGCCGCTGCATCAATATCCACCACTCGTTCCTGCCCGGCTTCAAGGGCGCCAAGCCCTATCATCAGGCCTATGAGCGCGGGGTCAAGATGATCGGTGCAACGGCGCACTACGTGACCGCCGACCTCGACGAAGGTCCGATCATCGCGCAGGACGTGGGCAGCATCAGCCACGCCCATGCGCCCGAGGACCTTGTACGCAAGGGCCGCGATATCGAACGCCGCGTGCTGGCCGAAGCGGTCAAGGCGCATCTGGAGGATCGCGTGTTCCTCAATGGCCACCGCACCGTGGTATTCCCGGGCTGATACAGGAGGCGGGGTGTATGGATAGTGTGATCTCTCTGCGCCCCGCGCCTGTTGCGGGCTATGAGGTGGCCGAAACGGTGGTGCGCCTGTCAGGTTTCGAGGTGATGGCCGCCGTCGGTGTCAATCATGGCGAAATCGGGCGGCGTCAACCGCTGGTCATCTTCGCCGAACTGGGCCTTGGTGTGGGCGCCATCGACCGGCTGGAGCAGACCGTCGATTATCGCGATATCGGTGCGGCGGCGGAACGCCTTGCGCGCACCCACATCGATCTGATCGAGAGCTTTGCCCGGCAATTGGGTGAGGCTTGTCTGGGGATGGGGTCGGTTTTGTGGGCGCGTGTGCGGATTGATAAGCCTGAGGCGGTTGATAATGGGATGGCCTCGGTGTCGGTGATGGTGCGGGCGGTTTAATCGCGGATTTTATGCCTCCGGCGGGTTAAGGGCGGGGGCCCTTAACAATCCCAATACTGTGTTTGTTGCGCCATGGGTTCGGCCTTGTGCAAGTTTGCCGCGCCGCAGGCTATAAAGCCGCTTTGCGGATTAGCGCATGTCGGCCATGTTGCGCGCACCCATTAACGGGATTGCAAAGGGACAAGTCCCTTTGCCCGCCGGAGGCCAATTTTCCTCCTTCTACCGAGGATCAATCCGCAACCCCGCCGCCCTCCTGAACAGTTCTAGCACCAGCGGATCGCTCTCCTCGGCCCGGATCGCGGCCTGAAACTCGATCCCGCGTTTTGGCCGGGGCCACACTTCCTGCAGCCGCCCGTCTGCGACCGCCTCGCGCGTCATGGTTTCGGGCAGCAGGGCCATGCCTTGCCCCGCCGCGATGATGTCGATCAGCATCCGGGCGTTGTTGCAGGTGCGGATCGCGGGTAGGGCATCGCCCGAGAGGGTTTCGAGCATGACCTGATGCAGCGGCGACTGGCGGGGCAGGGACCAGAGCGGGGGCGTCGCGCCCTCGCGCATAGCCGCCGCCGTCGTGGGTGAGGCCAGCCATTGCAGCGCCACCCCGCCGATCGATGCGGTCTGCAGCCCCGGACTGGCCACTGGGCCGGCCAGAAACACCAGGTCGCTCGTTGCGCCCAGCAGATCCTGCAGCAATTGTGCGGTCAGGCTTATCGTGATGTCCAGCGTCACAGCGGGCATGTCGTGCTCGATCTCGGCCACGAAACCCGGCAGGCAGGAGGCCGCCGCGATCTCGCCGGTGCCGATGCGCACGACGCCGCGCGCGCCCGCCAGATTGTCCGCCGCCAGCGTCCGTTCCAGCGCCGCCCAAAGCGGTTCGGTATCGCGCACCAATTGCCGCCCGCGCACCGTCAGCAGCATCCGCCGCCCCTCGCGCCGGAACAGGGGATAGCCGATCTGCGCCTCCAATTCGCGTACGCGGGCCGAGATGGTGGGCTGGGTGGTGTTCAGTCTCTCCGCCGCCGCTGCAAAGGTGCCGAGGCGCGCGATCCAGAGCAGGGTTTCAAGGTGATAGAGGGCGATGCGGTTCAATTTATGCCTCCGGCCAGCAAAGGGCGGGGGCCCTCTGCAATCCCGTTAATGGGGTGGCGCCATGGGGTCGACGTTGGGCGGCGCGGCGACTTCAATTTCCATCCCCAGTATCGGGATTGTTAAGGGCCCCCGCCCTTAACCCGCCGGAGGCACCTTTCTCTGCACATTCCAATACATCACCACTACCTATCAATAACCCAAAAAAACTATCATTAGAACACATCATTTTCCTTCGATACAGTCACCCCTATATCAATCCCGAGAGAGAGGGAGCTGTATGGCGAGCAAGGTTTATCCCAGCGCAGAGGCCGCGCTGGAAGGGGTGTTGCGCGATGGTTTGCTGATTGCCAGCGGGGGCTTTGGCCTTTGCGGCATTCCGGAGCGTCTGCTGGATGCGATTCAGGCCAGCGGAGTCAAGGATCTGACCTTTGCCAGCAACAATGCGGGCATTGACAATGAAGGCATCGGCAAGCTGCTGCGCACGCGGCAGGTGAAGAAAATGATCTCGTCCTATGTAGGCGAGAACAAGGAGTTCGAGCGTCAGTATCTGGCGGGCGAGCTTGAGGTGGAATTTACGCCTCAGGGCACCTTGGCCGAGCGTCTGCGCGCGGGCGGGGCGGGCATTCCGGGCTTTTACACCAAGACGGGCGTTGGCACGCTGGTGGCCGAGGGCAAGGAAACCAAGATCTTTGACGGCCAGGAATATGTTCTGGAGCAGGGCATTTTTGCCGATCTGGCCATTGTGAAGGGCTGGAAGGCCGACACCACCGGCAATGTGATTTTCCGCAAGACGGCGCGCAATTTCAACGTGCCCGCCGCCACCGCCGGCAAGATCACCGTGGTCGAAGTTGAGGAGATCGTCGAGCCGGGGCAGCTTGATCCCGATGCGATCCATCTGCCCGGTGTCTATGTTCAGCGCATTGTGCTGGGCAGCTATGACAAGAAGATCGAATTCCGCACCACCCGTCCGAAGGAGGCCTGAGCAACATGGCTTGGAACCGCAATGAAATGGCCGCCCGCGCCGCGCGTGAGCTTCAGGACGGCTTTTATGTGAACCTTGGCATCGGCATCCCGACGCTGGTGGCCAATTACGTGCCCGAAGGGCTCACCGTGACGCTGCAGAGCGAAAACGGCATGCTGGGCATCGGCCCGTTCCCCTATGAGGGTGAGGAAGACGCCGACCTCATCAATGCGGGCAAGCAGACGATCAGCGAACTGCCCCATTCGGCCTATTTCGACAGCGCGCAGAGCTTTGCCATGATCCGTGGCGGCCATATCGACCTGACCGTCCTTGGCGCGATGGAAGTGTCGGAAGGGGGCGACATTGCCAACTGGATGATCCCGGGCAAGATGATCAAGGGCATGGGCGGGGCGATGGATCTGGTCGCGGGCGTGAAAAAGATCATCGTGGTGATGGAGCATTGCGCCAAGGATGGCAGCCCCAAGTTCATCCCCGCCTGCACGCTGCCGCTGACGGGGCGCAATGTGGTGGACATGATCGTGACCGATCTGGCCGTCTTTGCCCGGCCCGATCACAACAGCCCGTTCAAGCTGGTCGAACTGGCCCCCGGCGTTACGGCCGAGGAAGTGCGCGAAAAGACCAGCGCGCATTACGTCGAATAAGGCAAACCGCCTGACAGGAAAAAGGCCGGGGCGGAGATGATCCGCCCCGGCCTTTTCTTTAATCCACTACCACCGCGCCGCCTTGCGGAGGAGCCGGTTTGCGCGTGCACCACAGCAGCGCCAGCATGGCAATGCAGCCCATGCCCGCAAACCAGAAAATGTCGAGCGAGGAGAGCAGATAGGACTGGTTCACCATCTGCCCGGTCAGCGCGCCGGTGGCCTGCGCCTTGCTCATGCCGATGGTCTGCAAATGGTCCATCGCCTGAACATAGGCCGGATTGCCCGGATTGGCGGCCTCGGCCAGACGGCTCTGGTGCAGCACTTCGCGCCGGTCCCAGAAGGTCGTGGTGATCGAGGCGGCAAAGGCGCCCCCGGTAATGCGGGCAAAGTTTGAAATGCCCGTGGCCGAGGGAATGCGATGCGGCCCCAGCCGGTCAAACGACAGCGTGGTCATCGACATGAAGAATGTGCCCATCGCCGTGCCCTGAACGATCGAGGGCAGGACGAAATGCCAAAGGTCGGTATCGGGGGCAAAGCCGGTGCGCATCATATAGGACACCGCAAAGGCCAGCAGCGCATAGGTGGCGACATAGCGCAGATCGAGCGTACCCGCCGCCCGCGCCACCAAAGGCGCCAGCAAAAAAGCCACCATGCCCGCAGGCGCCGACACCAGCCCCGCCCATGTCGCGGTATAGCCCTGCTGGGTCTGCAGCCAGAGCGGCATCAGCAGGTTGCTGGCAAAGAAGAAGCCATAGCCCAGACAGAAGCACAGCGTGCCGATGGCGAAATTGCGGCTCTTGAACAAGGTGAGGTCGACCGCCGGGTGCTCCTCGGTCAATTCCCAGATCAGCCAGGCAAAGAAGCCAAGGACCGCCACCACCGACAGCGCGCAGATGAAGGTGGAATTGAACCAGTCCTCATCCTTGCCAAGGTCGAGCACGACCTGAAGCGAGCCGACCCACAGGATCAGCAGCGCCACCCCGCCCCAGTCGAAGGGCAGCTTGACCGGCGGCGTATTATAGGCCCGCATCCGCGCCATCAGCACACCCACGGTGATGAAACCCACCGGTACGTTGATGAGGAAGATCCAGCCCCAGTGATAATTGTCGGAAATATAACCGCCAAGGATCGGCCCCAGCACCGGCCCGACCAGAGCGGTCATCGACCAGATCGACAGGCCAACGGTGCGCTTTTCGGGCGGGAAAATTGCCAGCAGCAGCGCCTGGCTGCCCGGAATCATCGGACCCGAAACCGCGCCCTGCAACAGGCGGAACACGATCAGCGAAGGCAGCGACCAAGCAATCCCGCAAAGGAACGAGGCCAGCGTGAAGAGCGCCACCGAGGCGATGAACGTGTTCACCACGCCAAAGCGCCGCATCAGCCACCCGGTCAACGGCACGGTCACGCCATTGGCCACGGCAAAGGCGGTAATCACCCATGTCGCCGTGCTGCTCGCCTCGCCCAGATTGCCCGAGATCGTGTTGAGCGCAACATTGGCGATGGTGGAATCCAGCACCTGCATAAAGGTGCCCAGCGCAAGGGCGAAGGCCGCCGAAAACAGCGCCGCGCCATGCAGCGGCGGGGGCGTTGCGGGCGAGGGGCTGTTATCCTCAACCGCGAATTCGCTCGCGTCCAGATCTTGCGAGGGGGATTGGCTCATGACCTCTGCCTTCAGCGGCCGGCGTTTGCCGCGATGATCCGGCGGATGCGCGCCTCGATCTCGGGGCTGACGGTATCGACGGGTTCACTGGCCTGCGCGGCGGCGGGGATCGCGGTCACAGGCTGTCCGGTGCCCTGCGAAGTGTCGACCTTGACCGTCACCGACAGGCCGAGGCGCAGCGGGTGTGCGTCCAATTCCTTGGGGTCAAGCGCGATGCGCACCGGCACACGCTGGACCACCTTGATCCAGTTACCGCTGGCATTCTGCGCGGGCAGCAGCGCGAAGGCCGCGCCCGAACCGGCCGAAAGGCCGATGACCTTGCCGTGGAACACCACCTTCTTGCCATAGGCGTCGGAATGCAGTGTGGCCGATTGCCCGATGCGTAGATTGGCCAGCTGCGTCTCGCGGAAATTGGCGTCCACCCAGACCTTGCGCAGCGGCACCACCGACATCAGCGGCGCGCCGGGCGCAACCTGCTGGCCCACCTGCGCGGCGCGCTGGGCCACCACGCCATCGACCGGCGAGGAAAGATGCATATGCGAGCGCACGATGGCCGCGCGCTTGACCGCCGCGATCGCGGCCAGAACCGCCGGATTGCCCGCCACATCGGTGCCGCCCACGGTGCTTTCCGCGTCCGCTCGATGACTGCGCGCCAGATCCAGATTGGCCTGCGCCATGCGCACGGCCTCGCCGGCATGGGCGACTTCTTCGGCGGAAATGGCGCCCGAGGAGACAGCCTTTTCGCGGCGCGTCAGATCGCTCCTGGCGGCGGCAAGGCGAACCTCGGCCTGCGCGATTTCGGCATCGGCAGTGCCCACCTTGGTAAAGCCCGAGCGCACCGTGCGCGCCGCGCGGGCCAGTTCGGCCTCGGCCGCGGCCAGTTGCGCATCCGCCAGCGCCGGATCTAGATCGACCAGCGGCTGGCCCGCCTTGACGCCCTGCGTGCTTTCGGCATGGACTGCAATGACGGTGCCGGGATCGCGCGCGGTGATCTGCGTGACATTGCCCGCGACATAGGCGTCATCGGTTTCCTCGTTGGCCGCGCTCATCATCGTATAGACACCGTAACCGGCAAGGCCGACCAGAGCCGCCACGCCCAGCATCAAAAGGCCTTTGCGGCGGGCGGCGTTCTTGGCCGGGGGAGGGCTGTAGCTGTCGGCCATGGCGGAGGTATTGTCCTTGTCAAAAGAATGGTTTTGCTGGTTCATGGCGATTACTTTCCGGCCGGGGCGGGGGCGCCCGCCTGCTGATCGGGGATCGGGGCAAACCCGCCGCCCAGCGCGATCAGCAACTGAATGCGTTTGACGGCCCCGTCGGCGGCCAGATCGACCTGCGCCTGACGCGCGGCGAGCAGGCGTTCGCCCGCGCTCAGCACGTCCAGATTGGTCGAGAGGCCTGATTGCAGCCGCACCTTGTCGAGCGAAACAGTTTTTTCCAGCCCGGCGAGGATCTCGGCCTGCTGGCGTGCATCCGCCCGGTTGGTGTCTACGCCCGAAAGCGCATCGGCCGCCTCTCGCACCGCGCCCACCACCGCCTTGTTATACTGGGCAATGGCAATGTCGGCGCCTGCCACAGCCTGCCGATATTGCGCGCGGATCGCCCCGCCCGAAAAGATCGGCAGATGGATGGCGGGGCCAAACCCGCCCGTCAGCGCGCTGCCGGTGAACAGCGAGCCGATGCCCAGCGCCTGCGCGCCCACAAAAGCCCGCAGATTGACGTTGGGATAGAAATCGGTCTTGGCGATCTTCTCGCCCGCCATCGCCAGTTTGACCTGTTCGCGCGCGGCCAGCAGATCGGCCCGGCGCGCCAGCAGGTCTGCGGGCAGGGTTTCGGGAACGGGCAGCGCCTTGTCCAGCGCCAGCGTTGGCGCGGTCAGCCCGGCGCCGTAATCAGGCCCGCGCCCGACCAGAGCTGCCAGCGCATGAACGGCCAGCGCTCTTGCGCCCAGCGCGCGGGTCAGCGCCTGTTCGGCCTCCGATTGCAGGGTGCGCGCGCTGGCGATGTCAAATTCATTGCCAAGGCCCGCATCGCGCCGCCCCGTCACGATCCGCAGCGAGGCCGAGCGCGAGGCGACGAATTCACGCGCGATCCGGGCCTGTTCCTCGGCGCGGGCGAAATTGACATAGGCCTGCGCGACATTGCCCGCCAGCGCCACGCGGGCGGCGGCCAATTGCAGCTCGTTGGCGTGGGTATAGACCTTGGCGGCCAGCACCAGTTCCTTTTGCCGTCCGGCCAGATCGAGCGACCAGTCGAGATTGGCCTGCGCGTTGGAAATCCACGTCCACGATCCGCCTAGCGGTGCGGGATAGATATAGCGGTTCGACAGGCGCTGATCCATCGCCGAGGCATCGGCTGAGACCTGCGGCAAAAGGCCCGAACGCGCCGAGGCGATCAACTGGCCCGCCATGCGCAGCCTTGCGGCGGCCTCGTCCAGCGAAGGATTGCCCGCCAGCGCATCGGCCATGATGCGGTCAAGCTGGGGGTCGCCCAGCGCCTGCCACCAGTCGGCGGCCACCGGCACAGGCGCCGTATTGGTCAACCCCAGGTCGGCGGCCTCGCGGGGTTTCAACTGCGGCCTGTCATGGGGCAGGGCGGCGCAACCGGCCAGCATCGGCCCGGCCAGCAGGGAGAAAGTCAAAGCCATGGCCATCTTTGCCGATGCCCGCGGCTTTGTAAGGGATTGAGTCATGGGTAGCTTTCGTTCCTCTTCCTGACGGATTTCCGGGGGCCGACAGGAAGTTTTGCAAGGGCGGGCCAGAGGCAACCCGTCCTGATACTGACAATTGTGTTATAGTGCAGCGCAGCGTCAAGGATTATCCGCCCCGGCGGCATAATAGTGTTTCCCAATTGACTATAATGACCACTCAATCTTTGTATCCATTGGCCCATTTCGGCAGGGTCAGATGCGGGCGCAGAAAATCCAGCAGCGCGCGCACCCGCGCGGGGCGCGCCCGGCCCGGCGGCGTGATCAGATAGAGCGGGCCGGGCGGCGTGCTCCAATCCGGCAGCAATTCGATCAGGCGGCCCGCGCGGACATGATCCCACACGAAATATTCCGCCATCAGCCCGATGCCCACCCCCGCCACCAGCGCAGGCACCAGCGCATCGGCATGGTTGGCGCGATAGCGGCCATTGACGCGCACGGTTACAGGATCCTCGTCGCCGCGGGCGAATTGCCATTCGTGGCTGTTGGCGATGTGGCTGGGCAAGACGGCGGGATAGCGGGCCAGATCATGCGGCGTTTGGGGCGTCCCCAGCCGCTCGAGCAATTCGGGCGCCCCCACGAGCGGGCGGCGCAGCGAGGACAGGCGAACTGCGCGCAGGCTGGCGGAATCGCCATCGAGCCCCACCTGAATGGCCGCATCGAACCCTTCGGCCACCAGATCGACCCGGTTTTCGGTCAGCACCAGATCGACCTCGATCTCCGGATTGGCCTTGAGGAACTCCGGCAGCACCGGCGCGATCACTTCAACGCCCAAAGCGCTGATCGTGGCGATGCGCACAAGGCCGCGCGGGATGGCGGCTTCGTCCAGAATATCGGCCTCGATTGCCGCGCCGTCGATCAGAATGCGCGCTGCCCGTTCCAGCGCAAGGCGGCCCGTTTCGGTCAGCGACAATTTGCGCGTGGTGCGGTGGAAGAGGCTGGCGCGCATCCTGTGTTCCAGCCTTGTTACGGCCTTGGACACGGTCGTCTTGGCAAGGCCCAACTGCTCGCCCGCGCGGCTGAAACTGCCGCATTCGGCCACTTTGGCAAAGATGGCCCATGCTTCAAGATCGGGGAGCGAATGCGGCATGGCGGCCTTTTGCCCCATGCGCGCAGGAAGGGGAAGGGGGCTGTACGCCCGCCTTCCCCTCAAGGCATCAGAGTTCTTCGGGCCAGTAGAGGCGCATCGGATTGGTAACGAGCAGCTTTTGCTGAAGCTCGGCGGTGGGCGCGATGCGCGGGATCATGTCGACGATATGGCCATCATCGGGGATCGCCTTTTCCATGTTCGGATGCGGCCAATCGGTGCCCCAGATGCAGCGGTCCGAATAATCGGCCACCAGCGGCGCGACGGCGCGGGCGAAATTGTTCCAAGGATCGCCTGCGGCCAGATCGAGGCGATCCGGGCAGGTCGGCTTGAACCAGATGTCGGGGCGAGAGTCGAGCAGACTGCGGAACGCCTTCATGTCGGCGCCATCGGGGCCTTGGGTCACATCGGGGCGGCCCATGTGATCGACCACCACCAAACGCGGCAGAGCGGCAATGAAGGGGCGCATCTCTTCAAGGATATCAGCCTCGAAATAGATGACGATGTGCCAGTCCTTGGGCAGGCGATGGGCCACTTCAAGGAACTTGTCCTTGGGCGCGTCATCGACCAGACGCTTGAGAAAGTTGAAGCGGATGCCGCGCATCCCGCCTTCGTGGAGAGCCGCGATTTCCTCGTCGCTGATCGCCGGATCGACCACGGCCACGCCGCGCGCTTTCCCGCCCGACACCGCGATGCCGTTGAGCGTAGCGGCATTGTTGGTGCCGTGGCACGAGGCCTGAACGATCACATTGCGCGAAAAGCCCAGATGATCGCGCAGGGCGAACAGCTTGTCCGGGCCGGCGTCTTCGGGCAGATATTTCGCCTTGGGGCTGAAGGGGAAGTCGGCCATTGGGCCAAACACATGGCAATGCGCATCAATCGCGCCCGGCGGCGGGGTATAGGTCGGCTTGGACGGATTGCCGTGCCAGCTGGTGATACGTTCAGACATTGATCTCTCCTGATTATCCGAAAACGGTGCCGTCCATCAGCTTGCGCGCGGTGCGCAGCAGGGCAGCGGTCTTCACATCGCCCGCTTCATCGGTTTCCAGCACGCAGGTCATCTCGCCGGTGGGATGCTCGACCGACAGGGTCTTGCGCGCACCTTCGGGGATCTGCGCCACCTCGGCGGCGGGCGAGCCCTTGAGCAGGCAGGCCGTGGCCACGGACACCGCGCCCAGAACGCCGATCGTGGCATGGGCGCGATGGGGGATGAAGCTGCGCACCGTGACCGCGCCGCCGTTCTTGGGCGGGGCCACCAGCATCATCTTGGGGACGGATTTTTCCTTCACATCGCCAAGATTCATTCGCTCGCCCACAGCCAGACGGATCGCCTCGATCTTCGCTTTCAGCTCGGTGTTGGCGTCCAGCCGGTCGCGGTCCTCATAGCCGGTGATGCCGACATCTTCAGCCTTGAACACAACGCAGGGCATCCCGTTGTCTATCAGCGTGACGCGCACGCCATTGACCTCGTCCACTGCATTGCCGGTGGGCAGCAGCGCGCCGCAGGAGGAACCGGCCGTGTCACGAAATTCCAGCGGGACGGGAGCATGGCTGCCGGGAACGCCGTCGATTTTCGCCTCGCCCTTATATGACACCACGCCGCCCGGCGTCTGGACCGTGGCGACGGCCACCTGCCCGGTGTTTTCCATGAAGATCGCCACGCGGGTTTCTTCGCCCGTAGCTTGGATCAGCCCGCGTTCAATCGCAAAGGGGCCGACACCGGCCAGAATATTGCCGCAATTCTGCGCGTCGGTCACAATCGCCTGATCGACGAAAACCTGCAAAAACAGATAGTCCACGTCAATGCCGGGACGCTCGGATTTGCTGACCACGGCCACTTTGCTGGTCAGCGGATCAGCGCCGCCCATGCCGTCGATCTGCACCGGATCGGGCGAACCCATCACGCCCAGCAAAAACGCATCGCGCGTGGCGGTGTCCGCAGGCAGGTCGGATTTCAGGAAATAGCCGCCCTTGCTGGTGCCGCCGCGCATCCACATACAGGGGGAGATGATCTCTGTAGGCATGGGAATGGTTCCCTTTTTTGGGATTTCAGAAGGTTATAGATGCGAGGGTCGAGACCCTCGCGCTCCCATTACTGTCTTTGTTGCGCCTCGGGTTGGGCGTTTGGGTGTCGGACGCGCTCTTGGAGCTTTAAAGCCTGCGGCGCGGATGGCACTGGCCTCACCGCGCCGCAGGCTTTAATAATGACTTTGCCCCAAAACACCGCCTCGGCCATCGAGGCGCACCCCCATTAACGGGATTGCCAAGGGACGAGTCCCTTGGCCCGCCGGAGCACCCTTCACCTTCAAACGTACTTCAACCCTTCTTTCTCCAACCGCTCACGCATGTTGTAGATGTCCAGACCCAGCACCCCGGCGGCCAGCTTTTCGCGCTTGGCCGCTTCGTTGGCCTCACGAGCCTGCGCGGCTTTCAGCACTTCGGCGGCTTCCTCGCGGCGAACCACGCAGACGCCATCGTCATCGGCCACGATCACATCGCCCGCGTTGACCAGTTGGTTGGCGCAGATGATGGGGACGTTGACGCTGCCCAGCGTGTTCTTGACGGTGCCTTGGGCATAGACGGCCTTGGACCAGACGGGGAAGTTCATCTCGGTCAGGTCGCGCACGTCGCGCACGCCTGCATCAATGACGAGGCCACGGCATCCGCGCGCCTGCGCGCTGGTGGCCAGCAGGTCGCCGAAATAGCCGTCTTCGCAAGGCGAGGTGGGGGCAAGGACGAGGATGTCGCCTTCTTTCAGCTGTTCGATGGCGACATGGACCATCCAGTTGTCGCCGGGGGCGGCGCTGATCGTCACGGCGCTGCCTGCGATGCGCGCGCGGGGATAGATCGGGCGCATGTAGCTGGCCAGCAGGCCCTTGCGGCCTTGCGCTTCGTGAACGGTGGCAACGCCGCAGGCGGCGAGGCCGTCGATGACATCAAGGGGTGCGCGCTCGATGTTCTGGACGACGATGGAAGACATGAAGATCCTCTCTGGATGGTCGATAGGTTGGCTGGCATGCGACATGCGCCGGGGCGCCGTCACGCTCCAATGCGAAGTTGTCTAAGGTCATAAGTTTCTGCTAAATGTGCGAGCATGATCGAAAATGGAATCGGGGATCGCCCGCTCAATATCCGCCATTTTGCCGCGCTGGCCGCGACCGTGCGCCATGGCAGCCTGACGCGCGCCGCCCGCGCGGTAAACTTGACCCAGCCCGCCTTGACCCAGGCCATCGCTGGTCTTGAGGCGAGCCTTGGCGTGACCCTGTTTGAACGCAGCGCGCAAGGTATGACGGCCACCGAACCGGCGCTGCTGATGGCCCCGCGCGCCGAGGCTGCGATCGACCATATCGGCAGCCCGCGTGTCACCGGAACCCAGCTTCGCGCGCTGCTCGCGCTGGCCCGCGCGGGCAGCTATGCCGGGGCGGCCGAGGCGACTGGCCTGTCCTCGGCCAGCCTTCACCGCGCGGTGGCCGATCTGCAAGTGGCGCTGGGCCAAAGGCTGGTGGACCGGCGCGGGCAGCATGTCGCGCTGACGCCCACGGGCCAGCGGCGCGCGCGCGGGTTTGGCTTGGCCATGGCCGAATTGCGCGCGGGCTTGGCCGAGGTGGCGACATGGCAGGGCAAGGCGGCCGGGCGCATCATCGTGGGTGCGATGCCTTTGTCGCGCGCGCGTTGGTTGCCCGAGGCGATCAGCCGGTTTGCCCGCGAATATCCCGGTGTGGGCGTGATGGTGGTCGAAGGGAGCCATGGCGAATTGTCCGGCCCGCTGCGCGATGGCGAAATCGACCTGATGCTGGGCGCCCTGCGCGAAGGGGCCGAGGCCGAAGGGCTGGCGGGCGAGGCTGTGTTCGCCGATACGCCGGTGCTGGTGATGCGCAAGGGCCATCCGTTGGAGTCTGTGGCCGAGCCGGGGGCGGAACTGGCGGATTATCCGTGGATATTGCCGGGTTCCGAAACACCGCTGCGCCGCCATTGGCAGACGATGCTGCGCGCGCTGGGGGCCGAGCCGCCGCGCGTGGCCATCGAATGCGGGTCGGTGATGACGATCCGGCAATTGCTGCTCGACAGCGACAGCCTGACCCTGCTCAGCCGGTCGCAGGTAGCGGTCGAGCTGGACGCGGGCGTGTTGACCGCGCGCGATCTCGTTTCGGGCTTTACGCGCAGCATCGGGATCACCACGCGGGCGGGCTGGCGGCCGACCGCAACACAGGAGGCCTTTGTGGCGATGCTGCGCGAATGCGGAGCCGGCCAAAGCTGAACGATGGGCAAAGCTGACGGGCTTTGTAAAAACTTATGGTGGCGGATGCCTTTCGATTGGTGCGCGCGCGAGGCTTGGCGGCATGGCTGTAGGGATAAGGAGATTCGTTCGTGTCACATACTATATCCCTGATCGGCTATGGCGAGGCAGGCTCCACCTTTGCCCGTGCGGGCGGCTGGGGTGAGGCAGCGGACGGGGCGGGCGGCAATGCGCGCGCCGGTGTGTGGGATGTGCGCCCCGAAAGGCTGGCGCTGGCCGCGCAGGACGGGCTGATGGTGGCGCGCGATGCGCAGGAGGCTCTGGCCGGGCGTGCGATGGTCCTCTCGCTGGTGACGGCCGACAGCGCGTTGCCCGCCGCGCAGGACTATGCCGCATTCCTGCCCAAGGGCGCAATCTGGGCCGACTGCAATTCCGTGGCGCCGGGCACCAAGCGCGAAGCCGCCGCCGCAATCGAAGCGGCTGGCGGCTGCTATGTCGATGTCGCGGTGCTGGCCCCGGTCGATCCGGCGCGGTTGAATGTGCCGCTGCTGCTGGCCGGGCGTGAGGCGGGGCGGGCCGAAGCCATGCTGCGCGAGGCCGGTTTCAACAATATCCGCATCGTGGGCGATGAAGTGGGCCGGGCATCCGCGATCAAGATGATCCGCAGCGTCATGGTCAAGGGCATCGAGGCGCTGACCGCCGAAATGATGCTGGCCGCGCAGGAAGCGGGGGTGGTCGATGAGGTGCTCTCCAGTCTGGACGCCAGCGAGAAGGCTTGGCCCTGGGCCAAACGTGCGGCCTATAACATCGAGCGGATGGTGACGCATGGCGCCCGCCGCGCCGCCGAGATGGAGGAATCGGCCAAGACCCTGACCGGGCTTGGCATCGAGCCGATGATGACCAACGGCACCGTTCTGCGCCAGCGCGACATGGCGGGCCGTAAAGAGAGATTGATCGAGGGAAAGGAGTAAACCCCCGTGAGCCTGATTATTGACTGTCATGGCCACTACACCGTTCTGCCCAAGGGGCATGACGCGTGGCGTGAGGAACAGAAGGCCGCCTTCAAGGCCGGCGTTGCTGCTCCGGCCTATCCGAAGATCAGCGACGATGAAATCCGTGAGACGATTGAGGCCAACCAGCTTCGCCTCATCAAGGAACGCGGCGCGGACCTGACCATCTTTTCGCCCCGCGCCAGCGCGATGGCCCCGCATGTCGGCGATCAGAGCGTGGCCGTTCCCTGGGCGCAGGCCTGCAATGATCTGATCGGGCGCGTGGTGGATCTGTTCCCAGGCGTGTTCGAGCCGGTCTGCATGTTGCCGCAATCGCCTGAGGCGGATCTGACCAACTCGATCAAGGAGCTGGAGCGCTGCGTCAACGAGATGGGCTTTATCGGCTGCAACTTGAATCCTGATCCGGGCGGCGGCTATTTCAAGCATCCGCCGCTGACCGACGAATACTGGTTCCCCTTCTATGAGAAGATGGTCGAACTTGACGTTCCGGCGATGATCCACGTTTCGGGTTCGTGCAACCCGGCGATGCATGCCACAGGCGGCTATTACATTGCGGCCGACACGATTGCCTTCATGCAATTGCTCGAAGGCGATCTGTTCAGCCGCTTCCCCACGCTGCGCTTCATCATCCCGCACGGCGGCGGCGCTGTGCCTTATCACTGGGGCCGTTATCGGGGCCTTGCCGACATGCTGAAAAAGCCGTCGCTCGACACCCATCTGATGAACAACATCTTTTTCGACACCTGCGTCTATCACCAGCCCGGCATCAATCTGCTGGCCGATGTGATCGACAACAAGAACATCCTGTTCGGGTCGGAAATGGTGGGCGCGGTGCGCGGGATCGATCCCACCACCGGTTTCTATTTCGACGACACCAAGCGGTATGTGGATGCGCTGGAGATTTCGGATGCCGAACGCCACGCCATCTTCGAGGGCAATGCCCGCCGTGTGTTCCCGCGTCTGGACGCCAAGCTGAAGGCGCGCGGCCTGTAATCAACGATCTGCCCCGTCCGGCGTGCCGGGCGGGGACGGGTTTGGGAGAATGAAGATGGCTGAGAACCCCACACAGAATATTCACGAATATCTGGCCGAATTCGACGATATTCCCGGCACGCTGGTCTATACCGCTGCGCGCGCGCGCCGTGGCTATTGGATCAACCAGTTCGCCATGAGCATGATGAAGCCGGAAAACCGCGAGCGTTTCAAGAAGGACGAGCGCGCCTATCTGGACGAATGGGATATTTCCGAGGAAGGCAAGCAGGCGCTCCTGCGCCGTGATTACAATGCGCTGCTCAAGCTGGGCGGCAACGTCTATTACCTGTCGAAGCTGTTTTCGGCCGACGGCATTCCCTTTGCCGAGGCATGCAGCACGATGACCGACATGACCTGGCCCGAATATCGCCAGATGATGCTGGATGGCGGACGCAGCCCCGAGGGCAACCGTTCGATCCGCGAAAATCTTGCCGCCGCCGCCGCGGCCGCTCAGAAAAACTAAGGGGAGAGAAGATGGCCAAGATTACCGCCGGTGTCGGCTCCAGCCACGTGCCCCTGTTGGGCGTGGCCGTGGATCAGGGCAAGGAAAAGGACGATTATTTCGGCCCGATCTTCCGTGGCTATGACTGGACGCGCGAATGGGAAAAGGCTGAAAAGCCCGATGTCGTCGTGCTGGTCTATAATGACCATGCCAGCTATTTCGACATGAACATCGTGCCCACCTTCGCCATCGGTTGCGGCGAGCGTTTCGGCATTTGCGACGAGGGCTGGGGCCCGCGCCCGGTGCCTGAGGTCGAGGGGCACCCCGATCTGGCATGGCACATTGCCCAGAGCCTGATCCTCGACGATTTCGACATGACCATCTTTAACAAGTTGGATGTCGATCACGGTCTGACCGTGCCGCTCTCGA
This sequence comes from Novosphingobium sp. 63-713, assembly GCF_001898925.1. Lineage (NCBI taxonomy): Bacteria > Pseudomonadati > Pseudomonadota > Alphaproteobacteria > Sphingomonadales > Sphingomonadaceae > Novosphingobium > Novosphingobium sp. 63-713. The sequence continues at coordinate 132,155 of NZ_MKVS01000027.1, read as the reverse complement.
TGATGTTCGGTCAGCCTGAAAAGTGGCCCTGCAAGGTCATCCCCTTTGCCGTCAACGTCGTGACCTATCCGGTGCCCTCGGGCAACCGCTGCTGGGCGATCGGCGAGGCGATCAAGAAGGCGGTCGAGAGCTTCCCGGAAGATCTCAACGTCCAGATCTGGGGTACTGGCGGCATGAGCCACCAGCTTCAGGGACCGCGCGCGGGCCTGCTCAACCGCGAATGGGACAACAAGTTCCTCGACATGCTGGAAAGCGACAATGACGATGTGCGCCATATCCCGCATATCGAATATCTGCGCGAAACCGGCAGCGAAGGCATTGAAATGGTGATGTGGCTGATCATGCGCGGCGCGATGGGCAAGAAGGTGAAAACCCTTCACCGCCATTACCATATCCCGTGCAGCAATACGGCCATCGGCCATATCGTGCTGGAACCTGCCGAGTAATTCCCGATGCCGGGGCGCTGCATGGCGCTCCGGCCATTCCTATCACGGAGTATCCTCTCATGCGTATTGCCCTTGCCGGCGCCGGCGCCTTTGGCGAAAAGCACCTCGATGGCCTGAAGAATATCGACGGCGTTGAAATCACCTCGATCATCAGCCGCACCGGCGAACAGGCCGCTGCGGTTGCCGCCAAGTATGGCGCCAAGCACAGCTCGACCGAACTGGATGATGCGCTGGCCCGTGATGATGTGGACGCGGTGATCCTTTGCACCCCCACCCAGATGCACGCCGCGCAGGCCATCGCCTGCATGAAGGCGGGCAAGCATGTGCAGGTCGAAATCCCGCTGGCCGACAGCTGGGCCGATGCGCAGGAAGTGCTCAAGGTTTCGCAGGAAACCGGCAAGACCTGCATGGTGGGCCACACGCGCCGCTTTAACCCCAGCCACCAGTATGTGCACAACAAGATCACGGCGGGCGAGTTCAACATCCAGCAGATGGATGTGCAGACCTACTTCTTCCGCCGCAGCAACATGAACGCCAAGGGCGAGCCGCGTTCCTGGACGGATCACCTGCTCTGGCACCATGCCGCGCATACGGTTGACCTGTTCGCCTATCAGGCGGGCAAGATTGTCGCCGCCAATGCCATCGAAGGGCCCTATCATCCCACGCTGGGCATCGCGATGGATATGTCGATCCAGCTCAAAGCCGAGTCGGGCGCGATCTGCACCCTCTCACTGTCCTTCAACAATGACGGCCCGCTGGGCACCTTCTTCCGTTATATCGGCGACACCGCCACCTATATCGCACGCTATGACGATCTGGTCGATGGCCGCGAAAACGCCATCGACGTGTCGAAGGTCGACGTGTCGATGAACGGCATCGAATTGCAGGACCGCGAATTCATCGCCGCTATCCGCGAAGGCCGCGAGCCGAACTCTTCGGTGGGCAAGGTGCTCGATTGCTATCGCGTGCTGGGCGAATTGGAAGTGCAGTTGAATGCGATGAAGAAGTAAGTGGAATGATGCGAGGGACTCGTCCTTCGCGCTCCCGTTACTGTCTTAGTTGCGTTTATGGTTCGGCCTTACGTGTCGGACGCGGCGTTGAAATGTAAAAGCCTGCGGCGCTATCGAGTGTAACCTCGCCGCGCCGCAGGCTTTTATCATATCATGTCATTTCCAATGCCGTCCCTTCGACAAACCCGGTAATGGGATTGCAAAGGGACGAGTCCCTTTGCCCGCCGGAGGCATAAAACCCGCCATTGAATAAGGACCTCTTCAATGCCCATCACCCGCAAACTTGGTGGCAAGGATGTGAATCCCATCGGTCTTGGCTGCATGAATGTCAGCTGGGCCTATGCCGCGCCGCCGCCGCCCGAAGAGTCCGCCAAGCTGCTGCATCTGGCGCTCGATCTGGGCTATGGCCATCTCGACACAGCCCGGCTTTACGGCGGCGGCAAGAATGAGGAACTGATCGGCGAAACCCTGAAGGGGCGGCGCAAGGAATTCTTTCTGGCCAGCAAGATGGGCCTGATTGCCGATGGTCAGCGCCGCTATGTCGATTGCAAGCCCGAGACGATCAAGGCCGAGGTGGAAAAGAGCCTGAAGGCGCTCCAGACCGACCATATCGACCTCTATTACATGCACCGCCGTGATTTTACCGTTCCCATCGAGGAGAGCGCGGGCGCGATGGCCGATCTGATCGCAGCTGGCAAGATTGGCGGCTATGGCCTGTCGGAAATGAGCGCGGACACGTTGCGCAAAGCTCATGCCGTCTGCCCCGTCACCGCCGTTCAGACCGAATACTCGCTTTGGACCCGCAACCCCGAACTGGGGGTGCTGCAGGCCTGCGGTGAGCTGGGCGTGGCGCTGGTGGCGTTCAGCCCGCTGGCGCGCGGGGTGCTGGCCAATGGGGTGCGCGAGCCCTCGGCGCTGGAGGACAAGGATCTGCGCCGCACGCATCCGCGCTTCAATGGCGAAAACTGGCCCAAGAACCTCGCGCTGGTCGATGCGTTCAACGCCATTGCCGGGCGGGAAGGGGTATCGCCTGCGCAATTGTCGCTGGCATGGGTGCTTTCGCGGGGCGATCATGTGCATGTGATCCCCGGGACGACCAACCCGGATCACCTGCGCGAGAACGTCCAGCGTCCTGACTGGCGCCCTTCGCAGGCCACGCAGGCCGAGCTGGACGGGCTGATCAACCAGCACACCGTTTCCGGTCCGCGCTATCCCGCCGCGATGCAGGCGACCATGGATACCGAGGAATTTGTCTGAATAAAGAAAGGGCGGGGATTGGACCCCGCCCTTTTCTTCACTTTTTGGTTTCGCGTTCCAGCTTGACCCCGAACAGTTCGAGCCGGTGGTCGACCAGACGATAGCCCAGCCTCTCGGCAATCTGACGCTGCAGTGCTTCCAGCTCGGGATCGACGAATTCGATCACATGCCCGGTTTCCACATCGATCAGATGGTCATGATGCGCCTCGGGCGCGGCCTCATAGCGGGCGCGCCCATCGCCGAAATCGTGGCGGTCCAGAATGCCCGCTTCTTCAAACAGGCGCACCGTGCGATAGACCGTGGCAATCGAAATGCCCGGATCGACCGCCGTTGCGCGCGCGTGCAGCTGGTCTACATCGGGATGATCGTCGCTCTCCGACAGCACTTTGGCGATCACGCGGCGTTGCTCGGTGATGCGCAGGCCGCGCTGCTGGCAAAGGGTTTCGATGTCGATTTGCTGATGCACTGGGGGTCCGTGTCTTTAAAAAGGTTTGCCCTACCGACTATGGAGCCGGCAGGGCAAAACTTCAACCTGCTATGCGGTGATAAACGGTGGCAAAAGCCCCGTATCGCCGGTCGCCTCAGGCAGCAGCCTTGGGCTTACGGCCGCGCTTCACGCTGGGCTTGCGGCCCAGGCCGATCGACTTGGCCAGCTCGCGGCGCTTTTCGGCATAGTTGGGGGCAACCATCGGATAGTCGGCGGGCAGGTTCCAGCGCGCGCGATACTGTTCCGGGGTCAGATTGTAGTGAGTCGCCAGGTGGCGCTTGAGCATCTTGAGCTTCTTGCCGTCTTCAAGGCACACAATGTGATCGGGCTTGACCGAAGCGCGGATCGAGACAGCCGGTTCGGGCGGCGTTTCCACCGGAGCCGAAGGTTGACCAAGACCCGACAGGGCATTGAAAACATTGGTGATGAGGGCGGTAACTTCCTCAACGCTGACGCTGTTGTTGCTGACATGCGCGGCAACAATGTCCGACGTCAGGGTGATGAGGGTTTCCTTGGAATCGACTTCGATCGTGCTCATGGGATGTAGCCTTCTCTTTTGCTTGTGACCCGATTGTCTGTTTTTGTTTGTTTTGTTTATGCAGCTCCATCCCAGCTGCACCAGGCTCTATTGCGACGATTTCAAGAATTATTCAAGATGCAGAATTAGAAAATTTGAACATACATTGGAATGACGCCTTTTTTCGGCTCAATCAGTTGTTCTGTTCATCTACGGGAAAGGAAAATGTGACCGCATCAATCCTCTCACCATCGGCGCAACGGTAATACTTAGGTCGAAGGCCCACCGGAACGAAGCCTGTGGCGCGATAAAGAGTTTCGGCCGGATTGCCGCGCCGCATTTCAAGCATCACCTTGCGGACGCCCGATCTTTTCATGTCGTCTAATGCTCTGACTAATAATCTGGCGCCAAGGCCGCGGCGGCGCCACTGGGGCGAAACGGCAAAAAGCAGCAGTTCGGCCTCATCGAAAATCTGCCGGACCAGCGCAAAACCGGCCGCATCCTCGCCTTCCTCCGGCGCGGCGCCATGGGGCGCGATCAGCCAGTAATGCGTGTTGCCGATCGCCAGCGCGCTTTCGATCTGCATCCGGTTCCACGCCTCGCCCCAAAACGGTTCAAAGGCGGCGTCCATGACCTCCATGATGCGGTCAACATCGTCTTTGGGCATCATGGCTTTAGCAAATCCTGCGAATCAGGCGGCGGAGACGGCGGGCGTATCGGGCAGGCGCCCGCCCGGAAGGCGGGCATCAGGCGCGCGGCCGTAAAGCGGGGTGAGATCGTGGGAGAAATGGGCCGGGTTCAACCCCGCCACCGCGCGCGCATCGGGCCACAGTGCCAGCGCCAGTCCGTCCGCGCCGCCCGTCGCCCGCCGCCCGGCCAGCAGCGCTTCGGCCTGACTGCCCGCGACCAGCGCCTCGCCATGGGCCATCGCGGCCTCCGGGCGCTGCGAGAGCAGATCATCCAAGGCGCGCCCTTGGGCATCAAAACTTTGCGTGAACCATTCCCCATGGCCGCCGGTGGTGGCCACGCGCACCGGACCACGCTCACGCAAAAGCGCCATGGACGCGATCAGCGCCAAAGTGGGATAGCCGTAAACCGGCGCGTTCCACGCCAGCCCAAGCGCCCGCGCGGCGGCAAGGCCGATACGCAATCCGGTAAAACTGCCCGGTCCGCGACCCACAGCAATCGCTCCGGCCCGCCCGCGTTCGGGCAAGGCGGCGATCATCGGCACCAGCGCTTCGGCATGGCCGCGCCCCAATTGCCGGTATTCGCCCGCCACGAGCCCGCCATCCTGAAACAGCGCCACAGAGCAGGCCTCGGTCGTGCATTCAATGGCCAGCCAGCGCCCAATGCGCGGATCAGGCCCCGACACTGCCAGGCTCACGCCGCGCGAACCTCGGTCACCTCGGGCACGTAATATTTGATCAGGCTTTCAATCCCATTCTTGAGCGTGGCCGAGGATGAGGGGCAGCCCGAACAGGCGCCCTGCATCTGTAGGAACACCACGCCATCGCGGAAACCGCGATAGGCCACATCGCCGCCGTCATTGGCAACGGCAGGGCGAATGCGGGTTTCGATCAGATCCTTGATCTGGTCGATGATGTCGGCATCCTCTTCGCGGTCGCCGGGGAAGTCCTCCTCAGCCGGGACGGCGATGCCGGCGGCGGTTCCGGCGGCAAACAGGGGAGCCTCGGAAATGAAATGGTCGAGCAGCATGGCCACGACCTGCGGCTTGAGATCGCTCCACCCTGCGCCATGCCCGGCGGTGACCGAGATGAAGTCGCGGCCGAAGAACACGCCCGTGACGTCGCCAAGGCTGAACAGCGCAGCGGCCAGCGGCGAGGCTTCGGCCTGTTCCTCATCGATAAATTCGCGGGTTCCGGCCACCATGACCTGCCGCCCGGGCAGGAACTTGAGCGTGGCGGGATTGGGCGTGGTTTCCGTCTCGATAAACATGCGCGCTGATTTAGGAGCGTTGGCCGGTATCGACAAGGGTGGAAAAGCCATTTGTCAGGCAAATGTTGCAGTTTTGACGATGTAAAGTGGTCGCTGTTCACTGGCCTTTAAGGATGGGCCTCCCTATAGCTTGGATTATGAGCCATTTCTCCCGCGCCCCCCGCCTGCTTTCGCTTGTCATCTCGCTGGCGCTGATCGGCGCTCAGACGTCCTCGGCCCGCACCGCCTCGGTGCTGCCGCCTTTGCCATCACAGGATGCGCCATGGCTCTATAAGGGCAGCGATGTGCCCCATGATCGCGAATGGTATTTCGGCGTGCTGGACAATGGCGTGCGATGGGCGGTGCGCAACAATCAGGTCCCGCCTGGGCAGGTGTCGATCCGCGTGCGCGTCGATGTGGGCGCGATGCATGAAAAGCCGCAGGAGGCAGGATTTGCCCATCTGATCGAACATCTGGTGTTCCGCCAGAGCCGCTATCTGCCCCAGGGCGCGGCGATCCCGACCTGGCAACGCCTTGGCGCGACATTCGGCAGCGACACCAATGCCGAAACCACACCGACGGCCACCACCTACAAAATCGACCTGCCCGATGCCTCACCCGCCACGCTGGATGAGAGCATGAAGCTGATTTCGGGCATGGTGTTCGCTCCCAACCTGTCGGACAACGATATTCGTATCGAGGCCCCCATCGTGCTGGCGGAAAAGCGCGAGAGGGGCGGCACGGCCGAACGCCTGATGATCGCCATGCGCAAGCTGATGGCCGAGGGGCAGCCTCTGGCCTCGCATGTCACGGTGGGCGATGTCGAAACGATCAACGGTGCGCGCCAGAACGCATTGCGCGCCTTTCACCAGCGCTGGTATCGCCCGGAAAAGGTGACGGTGGTGGTGGCGGGCGATGCCGATCCGCGCCTGACCGCTGCGCTGGTGACCAAATGGTTTGGCGAGTGGAAGGCAAGCGGACCGGCCACGCCCGACCCTGATTTCGGCGAGCCCACCACGCCTGCGGGCGCCGATCCGGCCAATCCGGTGGGCGCCGCGCAAGTGTTGATCGAGCCGACCGTGCCGCGTTCGCTGATCTATGCCGTGCTGCGCCCCTGGCATGAAAAGCAGGATACGGTGGTCTATAACCAAGGGTTGATGCTGGATCAGCTGGCGCTGGCGATCCTCAACCGCCGGTTGGAGGCGCGGGCGCGTTCGGGCGGCAATTTCCTCTCGGCGCGGGTCGATCAGGAAAATGAATCGCGCTCGGTCGATGGCACTTTCGTCACCGTCTCGCCGCTGGACGGCAATTGGCGCGGGGCGCTGTCGGAGGTGCGCGGGATCATTGCCGATATGCTCGACCGCCCGCCCAGCGTCGAGGACATCGCGCGCGAAGCTGCCGAAATGAATGTGGTTTTCGAATCGCAGGTCCAGCAGCGCGCCCTGCTTCCGGGCGGCAAGCTGGCCGATGATCTGGTGCAGGCGGTCGATATTCACGAGACGGTCGCCTCTCCGGCCGTGGTGCAGGATATTTTCAAGCAGTCGATGCCGCTTTTCACCCCGCAGGCGGTGCAGCAGCACGCGCGCAGCCTGTTTGCCGGCAGGGTGATCCGCTCGCTCTATGTCACGCCGGACAAGAGCGAGGCCAGTCCGCAGGATCTGCGCGCTGCGCTGCTGACCAAGGCGGTGCCCGATGAACGCGCCCGCGCCGCGCAAAAGCCGATCAGCTTTGCGCAATTGCCCGCTATCGGCGCACCCTCGGCCCCGCCCGAGGTACGCCCGACCGGTATGCTGGATGTGCAGGAGCTGACTTTTGCCAATGGGGTGAAGGCGCAGTTCTGGCCTACAAAGGATGATCCGGGCCGGGTAATCGTCAAGGTCCGCTTTGGCGCCGGGTGGCAGGCGTTCAAGCCCACCGACAATGCCTATGCCACGCTGGGCCAGTTGGCGCTGGTCAGCTCGGGCGAGGGGCCGCTGGGGCAGGAGGAGCTGGACCGGATTTCGACAGGGCGCAAGCTGGGTTTCGATTTCCGTATCGATGACGGCTCGTTCCAGTTTACCGGCGAAACGCGGGCGGAGGATCTGGAGGATCAGCTCTATCTGTTCGCCGCCAAATTTGCGATGCCGCGTTGGGATTCGGGGCCCTTGCTGCGCGCGCGCGCAGCGGGCAAGATCCAGTTTTCCTCCTATGCCGCCAGCCCGCAAGGGGTGATGGAGCGCGACCTGCGCTATCTGCAGCGCGGCAATGACGAGCGCTTTGCCGTGCCCACGCCGGAACAATTGGACAAGGTGACGCCTGAGGGCTTTCGTCAGGTCTGGGCGCCGATTTTGGCGCAGGGGCCGATCGAGGTGCAGGTGTTTGGCGATTTCGACAGCGCCAAGGGCATGGAAGCGCTGCAAAAGACCTTTGGCGCGCTGGCGCCGCGAGGGCCCCTGCAACCGGCCACGACCAAGGGCTATGCCTTTGCCCGGCCCGGCGCGCAGCCGGTGGTTGTCACCCATGAGGGCGATGCCAATCAGGCCGCCGCCGTGGTGACATGGCCGACCGGCGGCGGGGTCGAGGGGCTGAGCGAGAGCCGCCATCTCGAAGTGCTCAGCCAGGTCTTTGCCAACCGCCTGCTGGCCGCGATGCGCGAAAAGAGCGGGGCTTCCTATGCGCCGCAGGTGTCGGCCGACTGGCCCATCGACCTGCCCGGCGGCGGCACGCTCTCTGCCAGCGCGCAGGTGACGCCGCAGATGGTGCCGCTGTTCTTTGAAACGGTGGACCGGATCGCGGCGGATCTGGCCACGCGCAAGATCCCGGCCAGCGAACTGGCGCTGGTGACCGAGCCGCTGCGTCAGCAGGTGGCGCGCGCCTCGTCGAGCACCGCCTTTTTCATGAGCCAGATCGAGGGCGCCACGCAGGACCCGCGCCGCTATGCGCAGGTGCGCGGGTTGATGGCCGATTATGTCAATGTGAAGCCCGAGGAGCTTCAGGCGCTGGCGGCGCGCTGGCTGGTCAAGGATCGCGCTTTCCGTCTGGCGATTGTGCCGGAGCGTAAATAGGCCGAAATTCTGCCTGCGATGGGGGCATTCATGCTCTCCATCGCGGGAATTTCCGTTCAATCTGATCGAAAAGAGCGGCTATCCATGCGCCGCATAGACCTGTATGGGCAGCAACCTTGTCTGGCGCCAGGCAGAATCACATCTTGGGATTCACGGCAGAGGACAGGATCTGTTTCGTAGTATGTACTAAATGGTACATCTTTCGTCAAGGCCGTAGTGTGATGCGGCGTGTGGAGTAAGGAAAAGTGGCAAGCAACTGGACCCCGGAAAGCTGGAAGACCCGCGAGGCGCGGCACCTTCCCGTGTATCAGGACGCCGAAGAACTCGGCCGGGTGGAGCAGACGCTGGCCAACTTTCCCCCCTTGGTTTTTGCGGGCGAGGCGCGTGCGCTCAAGGCTGAGCTGGCCAAGGTGTCGGCGGGCAAGGGCTTCCTGCTGCAGGGCGGCGATTGCGCGGAAAGCTTTGCCGAATTCCACCCCAACGCGATCCGCGACACGTTTCGCGTGCTGCTGCAGATGGCGGTCGTGCTGACCTTCGCCAGCAAGCAGCCGGTGGTCAAGGTGGGCCGCATCGCGGGCCAGTTCGCCAAGCCGCGCAGCGCGCCGACCGAAAAGCTGGGCGATCTGGAGCTGCCCAGCTATTTCGGCGACATCATCAACGGCAGCGATTTTACGCCGGAATCGCGCCGCAATGACCCGAACCGTATGCTTCAGGCCTATGGCCAGAGTGCGGCAACGCTCAACCTCCTGCGCGCCTTTGCCAGCGGCGGTTATGCGAACCTGCGCCAGGTGCACAAGTGGACGCTTGAGCATCTCGACCATAGCCCCTGGGGCGAACGTTTCAGCGCCATGGCCGACAAGATTGGTGAGGCGCTGGACTTCATGGCGGCCTGCGGCGTCGATCCGCAGAGCGTGCCCCAGCTTCAGGGCACCAATTTCTACACCAGCCATGAGGCGCTGCTGCTGCCTTATGAGCAGGCGCTGACGCGTCAGGATTCGCTGACCGGCGAATGGTATGACTGCTCGGCACATATGCTGTGGATTGGCGACCGCACGCGCTTCGACAATTCCGCGCATGTCGAATTCCTGCGCGGCGTGGGCAATCCGATCGGCGTGAAGTGCGGGCCGTCGCTGGCGCCTGAATTGCTGCTGCGTCTGCTGGATCAGCTGAACCCGGCGCGCGAAGCCGGCCGTATCACGCTGATCGCCCGTTTCGGCCATGACAAGGTTGAGGCTCATCTGCCCGCTCTGGTGCGCGCGGTGAAGGCCGAGGGTCATCCGGTGGTGTGGTCGTCCGATCCGATGCACGGCAATGTCGTCAAGTCGGACAGCGGCTACAAGACCCGTCCGTTCGAGCGTATCCTCAAGGAAGTGCGCGACTTCTTCGCCGTGCATCGCGCCGAAGGCACCCACGCGGGCGGCATCCATATCGAGATGACCGGCAAGAATGTGACCGAATGCACGGGCGGTTTGATCGATGTGACCGATGCGTCGCTGGCTGATCGCTATCACACGCATTGCGACCCGCGTCTCAATGGTGCGCAGTCGATCGAGCTGGCCTTCCTGCTGGCCGAGGAACTGAACAGCGAGGCGCAGGAGCGCCGCGCGGCCGCCTGATCCGGCCGATCCGAACCAAAGGGGAGGGGGCCAGAACGGCCCCCTTTCTTTTTTCCGCCACCCGGCTAAGTCACGGATATGACAGAGACGAAATCCTCTCCGCTGAGTGTTGCCCTGATCGTGCTGGCCGTGGTGCTTTCGGGCATCATCCATATCGCCATGCTTTCGGCGCAGCGCGAGGGCATTCAGGCCGCTCTTGCCGCGGCAGACGCCACCACGATGGTCGAGGCGATGAAGGCGCGTGAGACGATGCTGATTGCGCAGGCCAATCAAGGCGGGCTGGACGGCGACGTGCGCGCAGGCGCCTTGGGCGAGGCGGCGGTGCTGCGTCAGGGCAAGCTGAGCGCTCAGCCGGGCGGTCCGCGCGCGCCCGGCATTGACGCCATCGCCACGCGGATCGCGGGCCTGCGGGCGGAGGCATCCTCTGCGGCGGAGCGCAGCGGCCAGCTTGGTCTGGCCGAAAGCGCGCTGTTGCTGGGCATTTTGTTGCTGGCCTTGTCGCAGATCATGGCGGCCCGGCTATTCCTTTGGTTGGGTGCGGGCCTCGGTCTTGCCGGAATCGCTCTGGCGGCCTTGGGTGTTTTGGGGGGAGTAATGGCATGAACCTGCATCTCTGGGGGCTCTATTGCCTCACCGTGTTTCTCATCAGCGCCTCGCCGGGGCCGAACATGCTCCATATCATGAGCCGCAGTGTCGAGCTGGGCCTGCGTGGGTCGTTTCCGGCCATGGCTGGCTGCATGAGCGCCCTGGTGGTGATGATGACGGCCAGCGCGCTTGGCCTGACCGCGCTGCTCTTCGCGCTGCCCGGGGCGTTCGAGGTGCTGCGGCTCGTGGGCACGGCCTATCTGGTTTATCTGGGCATCAAGGCATGGCGAGCGCCCGTTACCGATGAGGCCGAGGAAGCGGTCGAGTTTGAACGCCCCGGCCTTTCGCGCTGGGCCGTCTATCGCGGGGGCTTTACCATCGCCATTTCGAACCCCAAGGCGCTGCTCTTCGCCGCCGCCTTCCTGCCCCAGTTCATCGACCCGGCGCAGCCCAAGGCGATCCAGCTTTCCATCCTGATCGGCACCTTCGCCGTGATCGAGACCTTCTGCTACTTTACCTATGCCGTCGGCGGCAGGGGTCTTGCCGGATGGTTGCGGCGCCCCGCCGCCCAGCGCTGGTTCAACCGCGTGACGGGCACGGTGTTTGTTGGCTTTGGCGCCATGCTGTTGCGGTCGCAGAAGGCTTGAGGGTTTAGGAGGGTGCCTCTGGCGGGCAAAGGGGCGGGGGCCCTTTGCAATCCCGTTAATGGATGGCACTTGATTGGCTTTGTCGCTCTATTCCGCGAAGCGGTTTAATAGCCTGCGGCGCGGTAAGTTTGCGCCAGTTTGCCCCGAGCCTCAACATTGATCGTAACTGGATTGCAAAGGGACCGAGTCCCTTTGCCCGCCGGAGGCCTCTTGCTGACCCCCCCATCAAACCCCATCAAGGCACCAAAACACTCGCTCCTACCGTCTGGCGTCCCTCCAACGCGCGATGGGCATCGGCGGCATCGGTCAGGGCAAAGCTTTGCCCCACCGGCACTTTGACCGCGCCGCTCTCCAGCATTTCGAAGAGGCGCGCCACGCCCGCTGCGCTCTCCGCCGGGGTGGCGTAATAGTCCCACAGCCGAGGCCGCGTGACATAGAGCGAGCCCGCCGAGGCCAAGGCGCCCAGCGCCACCCCTGTCACTGGCCCGCTGGCATTGCCGAAGGACAGGATGGTGCCGCGCGGCCGGACCGAGGCCAGCGACACCGGCCAAGACGCCGCGCCCACGCCGTCGAAACTGGCCGCAACGCCGATGCCGCCGGTGATCTCGCGCACTTGCGCCGCCACATCGGGCGAGCCGGACAGGAGAACGGTTTCGGCCCCGGCCTCGCTGGCCATGGCCGCCTTGCTTTCGGACCCGACCACTCCAATCACCCGCACGCCCAGCGCATGAAGCCATTGCACGAGGATCTGCCCCACGCCGCCCGCCGCCGCATGCACCAGCGCCCATTCGCCTTCCTTCAATGCCACCGCGCGCTCGACCAGAAATTCGGCCGTACAGCCCTTGAGCATGGCCGCCGCCGCCGTTTGCGCGCTGATGCCATCGGGGATGCGGAACCATCCCGAGGCGGGCGTTATCCGCGCCGTGGCATAAGCGCCCAGCGCCGGGCCAAAGGTGGCCACGCGGTCGCCGGGCTTGAAGGCCGCCACATCCGACCCCACCGCCTCGACCACGCCTGCCGCCTCGCTGCCTAACCCCGAGGGCAGCGGGCAGGGGTAGAGGCCCGAGCGATAATAGGTGTCGATGAAATTCAGCCCCACCGCCTCATGCACCACGCGGATTTCGCCGGGGCCCGGCTCGTGCAGATCGACTTCGTGCCAGCGGATAACTTCAGGCCCGCCGGTCTGGGCGAAATAGGCTTGCAGAGCTTTCATCGTGTCATCATCCTTCCGGACCGGCAAAGCCTGGTAGATAGGCCGCTTTGGGACTATTGGCCAATTTCAGCGCCTTGGCCAGCGCGGCGACGAAATTTTCTTCGAGCTTGTCGCGTTTTATATGGTCGCGGAAGAAATCGGCCCATAAAAACTCCGCATAGGGCGTCGATGTCTTGGCATAGCCGCCCCCGCGCCGGACCGCGCCTGCCAGCGATCGGAACGGATCATCGGCCAGTTTGCCCACATGGCGCGGCAGATCCGACCAGTCATGCCTTTTGCCATTGTCATCATAGGGATGGAGCCAGTTGTTATAGTCCATCACTGAAAAGAACCGCTTCTTGCTCAGCTTGCCCAGCCGCGCCTCGACCGAAACCAGCACTTCCTCGACGCCTTCCTCATAAAGCGCGCGGGCCAGATGGTGATGGTCGATCACCCACCATGTGTCGCCCGGACCATGCACAACCGGGATCAGATGCTGGCCCAGCCATTGTCCGGCCTCTTTCTGTTCACGCCAATGCTGCTGCTTGTCGCGCACTTCGGCCATGCCCACCGTCATTTGCGTCGGGCGCAGATCGCGCAGCCGGACCGGATTGAGGACCGGCTGGACCGGGTGGTTCATGGCCATAATCGGGCTCTCCTTTTCCTCAGACGGCGCTATCCTGCCATGATGCCCCCGCCCGCGCCACGGCGTCGGCCACCGAAAATGTCGAATCCTGCGCCAGTTGCGCCATGCCCGCCACCACCAGCACATCGCGCACCCGGTCATGCGCGCGCGCCAGCAGCACGCGCTGCCCATGCTGCGCCCGGTCGAGTACGAATTCGCCCAGCGCGTCGATGGCGGTCGCGTCCAGATCGTTCGATTCCTCAAGGCTGAGCACCACCACGGGCGCGCCCGATGCCGCCGCCCGCGCCGCGATCAGGTTCAGCACGCTTTCCGCATTGGCGAAAAACAGCGGCGCATTGGGGCGAAACAGCGCGATATTGGCGGGCACGCGGGCATCGTCATGGCGGGCAATATCCACGTAATCATGGCTATCGCCCACCTGGCCCAGCGTGCTGATCGAGGGATGGGCAAGATCATAGAGCAGCATGGCGATGGACAGCGCAATCGCCGCCAGCATCCCGTTAAGTACCCCCAGCGCCAGCACGCCGACCGCGGCGGCCACCGCCACCCAGCCATCGCGCCGCATCTGAAACAGGCGCCGGATCGGAGCGGGATGGAGTGCATGGGTCAGCGCGGCGATCACCACGGCTGCAAGGATCGGCTCGGGAATCCGCCCGATGGCGGGCGCGGCAAACAGCGCGAGGCCCAGCAGCGCCAATGCCGCCACAATCGCGGCCCATCGGCTCTGCGCCCCCGCCGAGGCATTGGCATTGGCCGCCGAAAAGCCCGCGCCCACCGGCATGCCCTGCGCCAGCCCTGCGGCCAAGTTGGCCAGCCCCAGCGCGCTCAGCTCGCGGTTGGCATCGACCCGGTCGCCATTCTGCAGGGCCAGACTGCGCATCGTCCCCCAGCTTTCGGCAAACAGAATGAGCGCGACCGGCGCGGCGATCTGGGCCAGACGCGGCAGCAGCGCCAAGGGCGGCAGCGCGAAATCGGGCCATGTCAGAGCCACCTGACCCACCAGCGCCACGCCCCATGCCGCCGGGTCCAGCCACCAGCCCAGCAACAGCCCGCCGCCGATCACCATCAACGATCCGGGCCAACGCGGCGCTCGGCGCAGCGCCAGCAGCGCCGCCAGCGCCCCTAGCCCCAGCAGCAGACTGGGCCAGTTGGTGCGGGGCAGCGCCATGGCGATTTCGCCCAGCAGCCGCCACATCGGCGCCCCCGGCACGCTGATCCCCAACAGATGCGGCAATTGGCGCGCCATGATCGTGACCGCCAGTCCCATCGCAAAGCCGCGCAGCACAGGCCGCGAGATGAAACCGGCCAGACTGCCCAGCCGGAACGCACCCAGCGCGGCAAAGATCAGCCCTGTCATCACCACCAGCGCTGTGGCCGCTGCGCCCTTATCGCCCAAGCCCTCGACCGAAAGCCCAATCAGCGCCGCGCCCAGAATGGCCGCCGACGAAGATGTGGGCGCAATCACCGCATATCGGCTGCGCCCGACCACCGCATAGGCCAGCGCGCCCGCCACCGCCGCCACAATCGCCCGTCCCGGCGCCAACCCTGCCATCCCGGCATAGGCCACCGCTTCGGGCAGGAGCAATCCGGCAAGGCCAAGGCCGGTCAACAGATCGCGTCTGGGCATGCTCTCCATCGCGCTATGCATGGACCCGGCATCATGCAAGTCAAGCCGCGTGCATCAGTCTTCCACCGGTTCGACATCGACCGACACGGACAGGTTTTGCCCCGCGCCGCCCAGAAACACGCCGTCGATCGGGGCGATATCGGCATAATCGCGCCCCATGGCGACAAAGATATGGTCGGTCCCGGCCAGCACGTCATTGGTGGGATCAAAACCGACCCAGCCGATGGCCTGACCACACCACAGCGCGGCCCAGGCATGCATCGCATCGGCCCCCACCAGACGCGGCTGGCCCGGCGGGGGCAGCGTGCGCAGATAGCCGCTGACATAGGCCGCCGGAATGCCATGCGCCCGCGCAGCCACGATCATCACATGGGCGAAATCCTGACACACGCCGCGCTTTTGTTCAAAGGCGTCCTGAGCGGTGGTGGTTACACTGGTTGCCGTGCCGTCATAGGCAAAGCTCTCATGGATGGCCTTCATCAATGCGTGACCTGCGGCCAGCACGCTT
This sequence comes from Novosphingobium sp. 63-713, assembly GCF_001898925.1. Taxonomy (NCBI): domain Bacteria; kingdom Pseudomonadati; phylum Pseudomonadota; class Alphaproteobacteria; order Sphingomonadales; family Sphingomonadaceae; genus Novosphingobium; species Novosphingobium sp. 63-713. The sequence goes on along the minus strand of NZ_MKVS01000027.1, from coordinate 116,638 downwards.
TGATCGGCGGCCAAAAAGGGGGCGGCCCACTCGGCAATCGCGGTCGATGGCGGGGCCATGGGTGAGGCGAAGAGGTAAGAGGCCGGGCCCATCGGCGACAGATCGGGCAGCGTCAGCGCAGCGGCGCGGATACTGCCAATATCGGGGGCGCCTGCGTCATCGGGCGAGAGGGCCGGTTCACTCACCTCAATATCGAAACGGCTTTCGATGCTCAGCTCTGAAAGCGCCTCGCGCAGGATCACGCGGTGGCGGTGGACGATCCACGGGCCATCCCCGGCCTCGATCTCGGCGGGGGGCGGGTCGAGCTTCAGTGCGAAATTTTCCACCCGCTGTCCCGGCCAGAGCGCCGGTTTCAACCGCAGGTTGAGCCGCGCCAGACGCACCACGCCGTCATAGCGCAGGCTGGTGGTATGATGGATGCGATAGCGCATGAAAGGGTCAGCCTTGCAGCGGCGTGCGGCCCGCGACCGCCGCATCGAATTGCAGGAAATAGCGCGCGGAAATCGAATCCGAGAGCGCCTGAAGCCGCAATTCGATCTCGGCCATGCGCTGTCCGTCGAATTGATCGACCGTCAGGCTGATGAGAGGGGCCAGCACCGCGCGCACCTCGCGCAGCGGCGCCTCGGGCAAGGCATCCTCGCGCAGTGAGGGCAGGGCGGCGATATGGCGCTCAATGGCCTGCACCTGATGGACAAGGCTACGCGGATTGTCGGGGTCGAGCAGCAGGAGGTCATAAACCGGATCGCGCAGCGGCGCCGAAAGATAGCGCGAGCGATAGGTGATCTGGCTGTCGAAAATGTCGAGCAGAGTGTTGAGCCGGTCGCTCTCCTCGCCCGCGCCTTCCAATTGGCGTGCGATGCGACACAGCGAAAGGGCGCGCTCGATACGACGCCCCATGTCCAGAAAACGCCATGCGGGCCCGCGCACCATATCCTCCGCGCCAAGGCCGGAAAGCGCGGCGAAACGTTCAATCAGCTCCCGCGCCATGCGCAGCAGCACGCCGGGCCGATGCGAATCGAGCAGCGGCAAAGGCCGACTGGCGATCCGCCAGAAATCAGGCGCGAAACGGTCGCGCAGCGATTGGCCCACATTGCGCTGGGTGTTGAGCAGCGCGGCCACCCCGCCCGGCAGGCCCTGTTCCACCAGCGCCGCGCGGCATGCCTCGGCGGGCGAGAGTGCGCTGTGATCGGGCGCCAGCGCGCCCCAATTGGCCAGCAGATCCACCAGCCTTGCGCGCACCTCGGGATGGCCGCTGGCCCCCGCATCCACTTCGATCCCTCCGCCCAGAATCGAGCGGACTACGCGCACCGTCATTTCCGCGCGCTCGCCATAGCGGCCGAACCAGAACAGATTGTCGGCCGCCTGCGCCGCCAAGACGCCGCCATCGCGCCGGATCGCGGGCGCGCCGGTCAGGGTGACGCGGCTGAAACGCTCCTCATCGGCCTCGTCCACCACGCAGACATCGGCCGACAGATCGCCTTCGCCCATCAGCGTCGAGGCGATCTTGCCCGAGGAGGACAGGCGGGCAAAGCCCCCCGGCATCACCACCCATTCGCCATCGGCCCCGCGCGCCACAAAGGCGCGCAGTGTGAAGGGGCGCGGCTCGAACCGGTCGTCGATCAGCGCGGGCGTGGTGGACAGGTTGATGATTTCCTGCGCGCAATAATCCATCGGGCGGCGCGCCATGGCCGCCAGCAGGGCCTCGCGCGCCTCGGGCGTCAATTGCGCGCCATGGGCGGGCTGAACCGCGGCCAGCCCCTCGACCCTTTGGCCAAAGGCGGGAGCCACCATCAATTCATCCAGCCGCCCGCGCACCAGATCCGCCTCGGCCTCGCCCCCGCACCACCATGTGGCGACATTGGGCAGCAGCGGGTCCTCGCCCAGCAGGGTTTGGAACAGGCGCGGCAGGAAGGCGGCAAAGGCGGGCGCCTCGACCACCTCGACGCCAGGCCAGTTGGCCATGGCCACTTGTCCGCCGGTCCAGCAATCAGCCAGATCGGGCACGCCAATCGTCGAGCGCGCATCGAAATTGAGCGGATCGAGCGAATTAGTGTCGATCCAGCGCCACAGCGCATCGACCCGCTTCGGCCCGCCGATAGTGCGGACATAAAGCTTGCCGTCGATCACCGACAGGTCGCGCCCTTCGACCAAAGGAAAGCCAAGATAGCGCGCCAGATGGGCCTGTTCTGGATAGGACTGGTTGAACCGCCCCGGCGTCAGCAGCGCGATCCGCGGCGATTCGCGGGGGCAATCGGCCGAGAGCCCCTGACGCAATTGCCCAAAGAAGCCCGCCAGCCGCCGCGCGTGAATGTCCGAGAGCAGCGACCCCGTCCCGCGCGAAAGCGCCAGCCGGTTTTCCAGCGCATAGCCCACACCATTGGCCAGCCGCAGCCGGTCGCCCAGCACGCGCCATTGCCCGTGCGGCCCGCGCGCCAGATCGACCGCATAGACATGGATATAATGGCCCCGGCGCGGCAGAACCCCGCCCATCGCGCGGGCGAAATAGCGGCTGCCCGCAACCACGGCGGCGGGGATATGTCCTTCACGGACCAGATCCTGCGGGCCGTAAATATCGCCCACCACAGCTTCGAGCAGGCGCGCACGCTGGATCAGCCCTGCCTCGACCTTGGCCCATTCCTGCGCGCCGACAATCAGCGGCATCGGCGTCAGGGGCCAGCTGCGCTCCTCCGCATCGCCGGTCATGCGGAAACTCATGCCCATGTCGGCGATTTGGCGCGCCAGCAATTCCTGCGCCGACAGGCCCGAATCCTGCGCCAGCGTATGGAGCCCGTCCGCCATCATCCGCCATTTGGCGGCGACCTCGGGCGGGGCATGGCGAAACAGGTCGCCCGCATCCACGTCGACCGGATAGTCCTTCAGCCAGTCCACCGGCTGGGCCTTGCGGGGCGCACGGGTGGCCAAGTTACCCCAGCCAGCCGGGGCGGCGCAGGTCGAGCGTCATCGGAAATTCGCCGTGCCACTCCTGTGCGGGTGCGGGCTGAAACCCCGGCGTATGGCCGATGTCGAAGAAGCGCGCCTTGCGCCGCCCCTCGGCCTCGAATGCGTTGACAGGCACTGTATCGTAATTGCGCCCGCCCGGATGCGCGACCTCATAGACAGCGCCGCCAAGGCTGCGATGGTTCCATGTGTCATAGATGTCGAAGGTCAGCGGTGCATGGGGCGGCAGCATGGGATGGAGGCAATTAGACGGCCACCACGCCTTGTAACGTACGCCGCCCACGCCTTCGCCCGGCGTGCCGGTGGGGTTCATGGGAATGCGGCGGCCGTTGCAGGTGATGATATGGCGTCCGGCCACCAAACCAGTCGCGCGCACCTGCAAACGCTCGGTCGAGGAATCAACGAAGCGCACCGTCCCGCCGATCGCACCCGTCTCGCCCAGCACATTCCACGGCTCCAGCGCATGGGCGATTTCCAATTGCACCCCGCCGCCTTCGGTCGTCCCGTGGATGGGGAAGCGGAACTGGCGCTGGGCCTCAAACCACACGGGGTCGAAATCATAGCCTGCGCGGCGCAGATCCGACAGCACATCGAGGAAATCGGCCCAGACGAAATGGCCCAGCATGAAGCGGTCGTGCAATTGCGTGCCCCAGCGTACCAGCGGCCCGCCCTGCGGCTCGCGCCAGAACCAAGCGGCCAGCGCGCGGATCAGCAATTGCTGGGCAAGACTCATTTTCGCGTCTGGCGGCATCTCGAAACCGCGAAATTCGACCAGACCGAGGCGGCCCGTGGGGCCATCGGGGCTGAACAATTTGTCGATGCAGATCTCGGTGCGATGGGTGTTGCCCGTCACATCGACCAGCAGATTGCGAAACAGGCGATCCACCACCCATGCTAGCGGTTGCGGCTGGTCCGGGCCGGGCACCTGCGCCAGCGCGATTTCCAGCTCGTACAGCCCGTCATGGCGCGCCTCGTCGATGCGCGGGGCCTGACTGGTCGGGCCGATGCACAGGCCCGAAAACAGATAGGAGAGCGAGGGGTGCCGCTGCCAATAGGTGACGAAGGATTTCAGCAGATCGGGGCGGCGGATGAACGGGCTGTCGAGCAGGCTTGGCCCGCCCAGCACGATATGATTGCCCCCGCCGGTGCCCACCGCGCGGCCATCGACCATAAAACGGTCCGCCGTCAGCCCGACCTCGCGCGCGACATCATAGAGCGTTTCGGTGATGTGCACCGATTCGCGCCAAGAGGCCGAGGGCTGGATATTGACCTCGATCACGCCGGGGTCAGGCGTGACCTTCAGCACCATCAGGCGCGGATCGGCGGGCGGAGGATAGCCCTCGATCCGCACCGGCAGCCCGCTTTCCTGCGCCACATGCTCGACCGTGGCGATCAAGTCGAGGTAGTCCTCCAGCGTTTCGACCGGGGGAATAAAGACACAGAGGTGATCGCGCCGCGCCTCGACCGTGATGGCGGTGCGCACCACGCCTTCGATGGCGACCTGTTCGACATAGGTGTTGCCGCTGGCTTGGCCGGGGGCATCCGATACGCGCTGAAACGCGCCCTGCGTCCGGGCGGCGGCTTCGCGCTCGGCCGCCAGACCATAGAAATCGGGCAAAGGCGCCAGCGGCGCGGCGGTGTCCTGCGGGTTGATGAAAGGATAGTCTGAGGCTGCCACATGGGGCAGCGAGGAAAGCGGCAGGCGATAGCCCAGCGCCGCATCGCCCGGCACAGCATACAGCGCCCCGCGCCGCAGCCGCCACTTTTCCGACCGCCAGCGCCGGATCGGCTGATGCGCCGCCTGCCACCAGCGCTGGACCGGCAGGACATAGCCGACCGGCTTGTTCAGGCCGCGCTGGAACGTGCGCATGAAGCGGGCGCGTTCCTCCGGATTTTCCAGTTCGGGATCATCGGGGGCCACATTGTCGGGCAATTGCGCCTCGCGCACGATCCATTCCACCGCGTCTTCATAGACCGGCTGAACAAATTCCTCATCCACACCCAGCGTGGCGGCAATGCCGCGCATCACCTGCTCCGCGCTTTGCGGTGCCACCTCGGGCGGGGGCGTTTCGCGCGGCAAGGTCTCGCCCGCGATCAGCGTCGCATCGCGCCACACCGGAACGCCATCCTTGCGCCAATAGATCGAATAGCCCCAGCGCGGCAGGCTTTCCCCCGGATACCATTTGCCTTGCCCGTGATGCAGCAGCGATCCGGGCGCGAATTCATCACGCAGGCGGCGGATCAGCCGGTCGGCATAGGCGGCCTTGGTGGGGCCGACGGCGTCGCTGTTCCATTCGGGCGCCTCGAAATCGCCGTCTGCGATAAAGGTTGGCTCGCCCCCGATGGTCAGGCGCATGTCCTGCGCGGCAATGTCCTCATCCACCTTGTCGCCCAGCGCCAGCACCGCGTCCCAGCGTTCGTCGGTAAAGGGCTTGGTTATGCGCACCGCTTCATGGATGCGGTGGACGCCCATCTCGAAATGGAAATCGACCTCGGCCGGTTCGGCCAGCCCGCTGATCGGCGCGGCGGATCGGTAATGCGGCGTGGCGCAAAGCGGGATATGTCCTTCGCCCGCCAGCATGCCGCTGGTGGCGTCCATCGCGATCCATCCTGCGCCAGGCACATAGGCCTCGGCCCATGCATGCAGATCGCAGACATCCTGCGAGACGCCCTTCGGCCCGTCGACCGGGATCACATCGGGCGTCATCTGGATCGAATAGCCCGAGACAAAGCGCGCGGCAAAACCCAGCCGCCGCAGCAGATTGACCAGCAACCACGCCGAATCGCGGCACGATCCCGAACCGACCTCCAGCGTTTCCTCCGGTTCCTGGACTCCGGCCTCCATGCGGATCACGTAATTGACCGCCTGATAGACCGCCATGTTCACATCGACGAGGAAATCGACCGTGCGCTGCTTCACATCGGCAAAGCGTTCATAGAGCTTTTCGAACAGGGCCCCTTGCGGTTCGACATCGAAATAGGCGGCCAGATCCTCTTTCAGCGCCGGATCATAGGCAAAGGGGCGTTCCTCGGCATAATCCTCGACAAAGAAGTCGAAGGGATTGATCACCACCATATCGGCCAGCAGATCGACCTCGATGCTGAAATGATCGACCGGATCGGGAAACACCAGCCGCGCCAGCCAATTGCCATGCGGGTCCTGCTGCCAGTTGAGGAAATGGTTTTCCGGGCTGATCTTCAGCGAATAGTTGGGCACCTGTGTCCGGCTGTGCGGCGCGGGGCGGAGGCGGATCACCTGCGGCCCCAAACGGATCGGTTTGCTGTAGCGATAGCGGGTGAGGTGGTGCAGGCCAGCTGTGATCATGAACGGGAGTGTGCGCGAAAGGTTTGTGCGCTGCAATATGGAATTGCGGGCCTTGTCAACAAAGCCGGTTGCGCTTTGCCCCCCTGTGGTCCAGCAGGGCGCGTGCAACTGGAGTGACAGGCAAGTGCAGGCGCAAATGGCCCCCGCGCCGGGGGTTTTGACAATCGATCTTGATGCATTGGTGGAAAACTGGCGCCGCGTGGCGCGCGAGGTTGCGCCCGCGCGGGCCGCCGCTGTGGTCAAGGCCGATGCCTATGGTCTGGGCGCGGCGCAGGTGGTCCCGGCGCTGGCAGCGGCGGGTTGCCGCGCTTTCTTTGTTGCCAATCTGGTCGAGGCGCTGGCCATTCGTGCGCTGGTGCCGGATGACGCTTTGCTGGCGGTGCTCAACGGGCTGCATCCGGGGGGAGAGGCTTTTGCCGCCGATGCGGGAATCACGCCGGTGCTGAACAGTATCGCACAGGCGCGGCGCTGGCAGGCTTTTTGCCGCCCGGCGATGCTTCAGGTCGATACCGGCATGGCGCGCCATGGGCTTGGTTTTGAAGAAGCGGTCGTATTGGCGGGCGATGCGGAATTTCGCGGCGCTGTGCCCTTGCTGGCGATTATCAGCCATCTGTCCTGCGCCGATGAACCCGATCGGGCCGAGAATGCCGCGCAATTGGCGCGGTTTGAGGCGGCCGCTGCACTGTTTCCGGGTGTGGCGCGGTGTTTTGCCAATTCGGGCGGGGTGCAATTGGGCGCGGCCTGGCATGGCGATCTGGTGCGGGCAGGCCTGTGCCTTTATGGCGCCGAACCCGCCGATGGGCGAACCGAGCCGTTCCGCCCGGTGGTGGGATTACAGGCCCGCGTGTTGCAAACCCGCACCGTGCCCGCCGGGACCGGCGTGGGCTATGGCCAGACATGGCATGCCCCGCGTGAAACGCGTCTGGCGCTGCTCTCGGTCGGCTATGCCGACGGTTTCCCGCGCAGCCTGTCGGACCGGGGCGCGGTGTGGGCGCAGGGCGCGACATTGCCCATCGTGGGCCGGGTGTCGATGGATGTGACGGTGGTCGATGCCTCCGCCTTGCCCGAGGGCGCGCTGGCCGAGGGGGAACTGGTCGAGATCATCGGCCCGCATCGCCCGATTGAGGCCGTGGCGCAGGAGGCAGGCACGATTGCCTATGAAATCCTGACCCAGTTGGGCGCGCGGTATCAGCGCATCTATCGCTGATGCGATCCGGCGCGGGCGGACGGCCCGCGCCGGAGGCTGCTTCAGAATTCGAACTTCACCGTCGCGCCATAGGTGCGGGGGTCGCCAAGGTTGGCCGCGATCAGGCCCGTGTTGCCGCTGGCCACGGTCAGCATCTCGACATAATTGGTGCCGGTGGCGTTGCGGACCCAGCCATAGATGTCCAGCCCGCGATCCTGACGCCAGCCTGCGCGGAAATTGTGCAGCGAATAGCCCTTTACCCAGGTGTAGATCGAGGCCGAGGCATTGGACGACCAGCTCGAACGATAGGAGGCGTCATAGCCGACATAGACCTCGCCATCCTTGCCAAATAGCTTGGCCGGAACGTTATATTCGCCGCCCCAGCTCAGCGCATATTTCGACACGCCCGGCAGGCGCTGGCCCGAAATGTCGCAACTGGCCGGGCTGAGCGCGCCTGGTACGCCCGCCGCGCCCGGCGTCTGCGTGCCCGTCACGGTGGTGCCGCCCGACAGTTCGGGCGGGCAGGGGGCGGTGGTGAACTTGCGATATTTCGCATCCGTCAGCGCGGCATTCAGATAGGCGCTGAAACGGTCGCTCGGGCGCACCGAGAAATCGCCTTCCAGACCCTGCGTGCGAACCTGTTCGGCATTGGCCAGATAGCCGCGCAGCACGCCCAGCGCGCCATTGGTCACCTGCGCCTGGAAATTGTCGATGGTGGTGCGGAAGGCGGCCAGATTGACCGTCACCTTACGGTCCAGCCACTGGCTCTTGAAGCCCAGTTCGAAATGGTTGACCGTTTCGGGCTTCACTGTGGCGGCGGCCAGAATGGGCTGGCCGTTGGCGTCCGAGGGCACGCCGTTGAGGTTCACGCCGCCCGACTTGAATGTCTTGGCATAGGTGGCATAGGCCCGCACATCGCGCGAAAGCGCATAGGACAGCGTCAGGTCATAGCTGAAATTCCACGCAGAATAACGCGCCGGGAATTGCTGCGAGGACAAGACGCCTGCCTGCGCGCCCAGCAGCGAATTGGCACCCGTGCCCGATGAGGGGAAGATCTGCGTGCCTGCCGAATTGGTCACGACCGAATTGTACCAACCCTTCTTCTGGTCATAATTGAGGCGCACGCCCGGCTGGATGGTGAAGCGGTCCGTCACCTTCCAGCTCAACTGGCTGAAGGCGGCCAGACTGGTGTTGTTGAGGCGGATGTCATTCTTGGCGGTCAGGCCGTTGAGGATGTCGGGCACGCAGGTGGCCGAGGAGCCGGTGGGGCAGATCGCGTCGATCTGGGCGCTGGACAGCAGAAAGCGGCTCGCCGCGCTGCCCTGCTGCTGGGTGCCGGTGGTGTGGACGGCCTGATTGAAGGCGAAGAGGCCCACGTTCCAGTCGAACTTGCTGGTCGAGAGGCTGTAGCGGAATTCCTGCGTGTACTGTTCCTGCTTGGTCGGGTTCTGGCTCAGCGTGGTGATCGGCAGGCCGGTGTAGTCGCGGTCATTCGACGGGTTCCAGTCCCAGAAACGCCATGCGGTGATGCTGGTGAAGGTGCCTGCGCCGACCTGCGCCTTCACCTTGAGCGAGGCGCCGCCGATACGGTTGGTGGCGCGCAATTCGCTGTCGAGGTCGGTTACACGGGCATAGGGATTGGTGCTGGCGGGTGTATAGCCGAGCAGATTGGCCAGCGCCGGGAATTGGCGAGCGGATGAGCGCTGGGTGCTGCCATAGCCGTAATAGACCGTGGCGCAGCACGAGGGGTTCTGCTCGTTGTAATCGGCGGCCAGCGTGACATCCACCGTGGCCGAGGGGCGCCACAGGATTTGCCCGCGCAGGCCCAGATTGTCCTGCGACTGCACCCAGCTCTTGGTCGTGGTGTTATAGATCGTGCCGCCCCGCCCGGTCGAGGACACCGCGATGCGCGCCGCCACGGTTTCCGACAAAGGCCCCGACACGGCCAGCTTCAACTGGCGATAGCCGTAATTGCCGACGGAGATTTCGCCCCGGCTTTCAAAGTTGAAGGTGGGCGCGCGGCTGGTGATGTTGATCGCGCCGGCGGTGGTGTTCTTGCCATAGAGCGTGCCCTGCGGCCCGCGCAGCACTTCGATCTGGCCCGCATCGAGGAAGTCGAAGGTGCTGGCCGCCGCGCGGCTGAAGTAAACGTCATCGACATAGATGCCGACGCCCTGTTCGATGCCATCGTTGGTCAGGCCGAAGGGCGCGCCCAGCCCGCGCAGATTGGCCGCAGAATTGCGCGGGTTCGAGGAATAGAACTGCAAGGTGGGGGCCAACTGCTGCAGCCGATTGACGTTGAACGCGCCCGTCCGCTCCAGCGTCAGCCCGCCCAGCACCGAGATGGCCAGAGGCACGCTTTGGGCCGATTCGGTGCGGTGGCGCGCGGTGACGACGATGTCGCCGGGGGCTTCGGCCTGCACCTGATCGGCGGCGGCTTCTGCGGCGGGGGCCGCATCCTCGGCAAAGACCGGGCTGGCGAAAAGTCCGGCGCTGGCCACGCTGGCGAGGAAAATCTGGCGCAGTTTCATACTCGATCCTTTACCTTTGCAACGCGACACGCGCGTTCAAGTGATGGTGATCGGGAATGCGCATCAGGCATTCCGGCCGGAGCCGGGCGCGGGCCTCATGCGAATGTCCCCCCTGTGATGCTCGTCCTATTAATTTCTATCAATTAGGTAGAGTTGACCTGCTTCTAATCTCAATCTTAAAAATAGACATTCAAGGAAATCTGTTGAACGCCCAAGTCTGGCTAAACGCCGATCACCCTGTTGCCCTGCGCCCCAGGCAGGCTATGCATAGGGGCTTGGTCAATCGGGAGAACCGCCAGATGCAACCGGCGCGCATGTTTCTGTTGGGGCTGGTGGTGGCGGTTTCGCTGGCTTTCGGCTGGCTGGTGGTGCCTTTTTGGGGGGCGGTGCTCTGGGCGGTGATCGTCGCGGTGCTGTTCGATCCGTTCTATCAACGGCTGATGCGTTCGATGCCGGGCCATCCGGATCGCTGCGCGGCGATGGCTTTGCTGGTGGTGGTGGCGGTTGTGGTGTTGCCCGCGCTGGCGCTGGGGGCGGCGCTGATCGAACAGGCCGGGATGCTTTATGCCCGCATCGAATCGGGCCAGATCGACCCCTTGCGCTTTCTGGCCGGGCTGCAGACGCGGATGCCGCACTGGCTGCGGGGGCAATTGGGGGTCGCCGGGCTGGCCAGTCTGGACGACCTGCGGGGCTGGCTGAGCCGCGAGATGGGCGACCTCCTGCGCAATGTCGGCCCGCAACTGCTGCAATTGGGGCAGAGCACCTTGGGTCTGTTCCTGCAATTGGGCGTGATGCTCTATCTGGCCTATTTCCTGCTGCGCGACGGGCGGGCGCTGGGCGAAAAGATCGCGCGTTCAGTGCCGCTGGAGCGGGCGATGACCGATCTGCTGATCGCCAAATTCCTTCAGGCGATCCGCGCAACCATCAAGGGTAGCCTGATCGTCGCCGTGCTGCAGGGTACGATCGGGGGCTTGAGTTTCTGGGTGCTTGGCCTGCCGGGAGCCTTGCTGTGGGGCGTGGCGATGGGAGTGTTTTCGCTGTTTCCCTCGGTGGGCACGGGCTTCGTCTGGGTGCCGGTTTCGGTCTATCTGCTGGCCACCGGATCGGTGTGGCAAGGCGCGGCGCTGGCGGCGATGGGCTTTTTCGTGATCAGCAGCGTCGACAATCTGGTGCGTCCGATCCTGGTGGGGCGCGACACACGGGTGCCTGATTATGTGGTGCTGATCACTACGCTGGGAGGGTTTGAACTGATGGGTTTCAACGGCTTTGTCATGGGGCCCGTGATCGCCGCGCTGTTCATCGCCATCTGGCAAGTGGTGGGCGAGAGCCGCAATCAGGCCTGACGCAGGTGGAGCAGGGCGCGGGCGGTTTCATGCTCGCGCACATGTGCGGCCACTTCGGTGGCGGGCATCGCCCGGGCGTAGAGATAGCCTTGCCCCGTATCGCAGCCCATCGCGATCAGTTGTTCCTGCTGCTGGATCGTTTCCACCCCTTCGGCAATCACCTCCAGCCCGAGGCAATGGCCCAGATTGATGACGATCGAGGAAATCGCCTCGGCATCGCCCTTGGCGCCCATCTGGCCGATAAAGGAGCGGTCGATTTTCAGCAGGTCCACCGGGAACTGGGTGAGATGCGAGAGCGAGGCATAGCCGGTGCCGAAATCGTCGAGCGCAATGCGCAACCCGTGATGGCTGAGCCGTTTGAGCGCGCGTTCGACATCCAGCGCCCCCTTGTCGAGGAACACATCCTCGGTCACCTCGATCTGCAGGCATGAGGCGGGCAGGTCGCGGGCCTTGAGCCGGTCCAGCACGGTTTCGACAATGCCGCCGGGGCGGAAATCGCCGCTGGTCACATTGACGGCGACATGGCCGAACGGCACGCCCGCCGCCACCCAGCCTTCGATATCATCCAGGATCATCTCCAGCATGTAATCGCTGATCGCCACGCTCAGGATCGGGTCGTTGAAGGCGGCCTTGATCGCATCGGGGCCGCGCACATGCCCGTCGCGGTCGCGCCAGCGCAGCAGCGCCTCGAAACCCACGATCCGCCCGTCGCCCCGTCCTTCGCCGCCCAGACAGACCTTGGGCTGGTAATGCGGTACGATGGTCTTGCGCTTCAGGGCAAAGCGGGCGGCGGTGATCATCGCCTGATGGCGCTCGACCTCGTCCATCATGGCGGGCTCGAAGATCTTCATCTGTGCCCGGCCCGCCGCCTTGGCGGCATAGAGCGCAATGTCGGCCGCCTTCATCACCTCGGACCGGCCCGGTCCGTCCTGCGGGATGAAACTGGCCCAGATGCTGGCGCCGCATTCCATCACGCGGTCGCCATGCAGGATCGGTTCGCGCAATTCCTCATAGATCCGCGCCGCGATGCTATGCAGCGCCTCGGCATCGCCTGCCGCCACGATCAGCGCGAATTCATCGCCCCCCGTGCGCGCTACCAGATCACCATGCCCCACCGCCGCACACAGCCGCGCCGCCAACGCGCGCAGCAGCACATCACCGCCGTCATGGCCCAGCGTATCATTGATCGCCTTGAAATTATCGACATCCACGATCAGCAGCGCATGACCGGCGACACTATCATCGCGGCTCAATTCGTGCGCGCCATCGCCCGTCACCAGCGCGGCATCCAGCCTTTCCTGAAGCACCGCGCGATTGGGCAGGCCGGTCAGCGTATCGTGATGCGCCATCCAGATCGCGCGCTCTTCGGAATGCTTTTGCCGGGTGATGTCGCGGGCCACCACGATAAACCGGCCCGAGGCGTCCGAGGTTTCGTTGACCACCGTGTCAAACCACAGTTTCTCGCCCGAGGGGCGCGTAAAGCATGTGGTGAAGCTGGACAATTCGCCCCGCTGCGCGCGCGCCAGCGCCGCCGCCGCCGCAGGGCGATCCTTTTCCTCCAGCACCGAATAGAAATCGCGCCCCACCAGCGCCGACTGGCAGGCGAGCTGTTCGGGCATACGGTTGCTGAAAATGATCTGATGGTTCTCGTCCAGAATCAGCGTCAGATCGGGGTTCGACTGCAGGATCGTTTCATTGAGCGCTTTGCTGCGTTTCAGCTCCGCCGTGGTGGTCATCCAGGAAACCAGCATCCGGTGCAGTCCGAAAGAGGCGGAAAAGATCGTGGTCATGAAGATCGGCAATTGCACGCTGATGATGCGCAGCGAAGGCTCCTGCGTCATCAACCCGCCCACCGCACAGGGGGCCAGCGCAGCAAAGGTCATGACCGCAGCCAGACGCGGCGTGCCGAAATTGCGCAGGCAAATGCCGCAGACCATCGCCGCGGTCGACAGGCAGGCAATCGTGGCCAGCACCCAGTCGCCGCTGGTCAGGCACAGCAGCGTGCCGATGCCCACCGAGGCTGCCCATGCCACCGACAGCAGACTGGCCAGATGGCGCAGCCGCTCCAGCTTTTCGGGCGGCGCGCTGTGCGAGGACTGGACCACGCCGATCCGCACCAGCCCCAGCACCGCCTCGAACACCATCCAGCCGATGAAGGGGGCGGTGTGCATCCGCCCCGCCGCCACCGCCGCCACCGCCACGCTGTTGATGACCCCGCCGATGAAAATCGGCAGTGATCCGAACAGGCCATTGGCCAATTGTGCGGCGATGGGCGCCGAGACTTTCTCGCCGGTGCTAAGCAGCCAATGGGTCACTCTTGGTATCGGCACGCTCGGCAGGCCCACTCTTGTTGATCCAGACCGAGTGATTCTACGCAAAAAGTGTTAATACATAGGTCAGTTTCGAAAGGATTCACCAATGCATTGAAGGCTTTCCATGCCGCAGGTGCGAAGGACGGTCCGAATCCCCCTTCGCTGCGCCATCAGCCGCGCGCGGCAATTCGCCTTGCCATGGCCAGCAGGCTCTGCGCCTGATCGCGGTGGAGCAGTTCGACCATCCGCCCGTCCAGCTTGATCGCCCCCTTGCCGGCATGTTCGGGCAGGGCAAAAGCCTCGATCACCCGCCCGGCCCATTCCAGCTCGGCGGGCGAGGGGCTGAACACCTCGTTGCAGGGCGCGATCTGGGCGGGATGGATCAGTGTCTTGCCATCGAAACCGAACATCAGACCCTGCGCCGCCTCGGCGCGGAAGATATCCATATCCTTGAATTCATTGCATACGCCGTCCAGAATGGACAGGCCATGCGCCCGCGCCGCCGCCACGGCCAGCGACAGGAAGGGTTGCAGGAAGGTCCGCCCCGCATCGGGCCGCGCGCGCAGTTCGCGGGCCAGATCATTGGGCCCGATCACCCAGAGCGCCAATCGCGTCTGCCGCGCCAGCGAGGCGATGGCGTCGAGCCGCAGCACCGATCCGGCCGTCTCGATCATCGCCCACAGTTGCAGATCCGAAGGCGCATCGGCCAGCGCCTCATGGTAGCGCAGCACGTCCTGCGGGCTGGAAACCTTGGGCACCAGCAGCGCATCGGCCCCCGCGCGCGCCAGAGCCTCCAGATCCTCGGCCCCCCATTCGGTGTCCAGCCCGTTGACGCGCACGGCCACCTCGCGATGGCCAAAGCCGCCGGTGTAGAGCGCCCGCACCGCAGCTTCGCGCGCGGCCTCCTTCTGTTCGGGCGCAACGGCATCCTCCAGATCAAGGATGATGACGTCGGCATCCACCTCGCGCGCCTTAGCCAGCGCCTTGGGGTTGGAGGCGGGCATGAACAGCGCGCTGCGGCGGGGGCGGTCGAGGCGGAGAGCGGGCATGAACGATCCTCTGATGGTTCGGCCAGGGCATCGGGGGTGGCGCCGCGACCTTGATAGGGCTGAACAGGCGCGATTTTGTTCACAAGCCTGGCGGGCGTCAAGCCAGCTTTAGGTAGGGGCAGCAATAAGTCGCGGATCTATTCCCCGCTCGTCAACCAGTCGCGGCCGACCAGTTGCGCCAGATTGAGCACCAGCAACATGCGATTGCCCACCGGCGCCAGCCCGTCGATAAAGGATGTCATCTCCTCCACCCCCAGGCAGGGCGGCGGCTGCAAGGATTCCTCGGCCAGATTGACCAGATCGGATACCGTTTCAACGATCAGCCCGGCCATCAGCGCGCCCATCTGCACCACGACGATGGCATGGCGCTCGGTCGTCTGGGTCGTGCCCCAGCCCAGACGCGAGCCCAGATCGATGACGGGCAGCGTGTTGCCGTGCAGATTGGCCATGCCCGCGATATAGGGAGGCGCGCCGGGAAAGCGCGCAACCGGCGACCAGGCGCGGATTTCGCGGATCGCGGCAATATCCAGTCCGAACAATTGCCGCGATACTTCGAAAGTTATCAGTTCGCGCGTCATGCCACCTCTTCTCGTCCGCACCAGCGTTTGGCGCATTCGAGCAGCATGGCGCAACGCCAGATGGGTTCAAATTGGCGCTGACCTTTTGCCGTTACAGCGCGGCAAAACCGCCATAATTTCCGCGATGAAACAGCAGGGGATCGCCCTCGCGCGCCACATTCATCCGCCGCACCGCGCCCAGCACGAAATCATGATCGCCCGCGGGCAGCGTGGCGCTTATATCGGCCTCGATCGTGATCAGCGCATCGGCCAGCAAGGGCAGGCCCCCTTCGGAAAGCGTGTATTCCACCCCGGCAAACTTGTCGCCCCGCCCGGCGAGCTGGCCGCACAGCGCCGCCTGATCGCTGCCCAGCACATTGACGGCAAAGCGGCCCGTGGCGGCAATCGCCTGCCAGCTTGCCGAAGTGCTGGTCGGCAAAAAGCCCACCAGCGGCGGATCAAGCGAAACCGAGGTAAACGTGCCCACCACCAGCACCAGCGGCGCGCCATCGGCCCCGGTCGAGGTGATCGCGGCCACACCGGTGGGATAATGGCCCATCACGCGGCGATAGTCTGCCGGTTCGATGGCCGTGGCCGATTGCGTCATGGTCTGTCCTTGTCCCCACCGTGAATGTCTTGCGCAACGCCGTGCCAGAGCGCGCGCGATGCTGCAAGTGCGTGGTGGGGCACGGCCTCATGGGAATTGCTTATAGTCGCCTTTCGGAGATCATATGCGCTTCACGAAACTGTCCAGCACGCGCTTGAACCCGCCGCTGTCGAATTCGATCTCCAGCTTGTTGCCCTCCTGCGCCTTGACCGTGCCATTGCCGAATTTTTCGTGGAACACCTTGTCGCCGATGCGGATGTCCAGACGCGGCGCGGCGGCAAAGCTGGCCGCGCTGCGGGTGTTTTCGGCGATCTTGCGGGCGGGGGCAAAGGTGGTCTGGCTGGCGCGCTGCCAGCCGGGGCCGCGCGTTTCCATGCGCTGGGGCTTGTTCTGTGCCAGATGGGCAAAGGGATCGTCCCGCTCGCTCCATTGCGCGCGCCACAGGCTGGCCCCGCCGGTCATCGTACTTTCGCTGTGAATATGGGCGGGGGGCAATTCGCCGATGAAACGGCTGGGAAGCGAGGATGTCCACTGGCCATAGATGCGCCGGTTGGCCGCGTGCAGGATCGTGCAATGGCGTCGCGCCCGCGTGATCGCGACATAGGCAAGGCGGCGTTCCTCCTCCAGACTGGCCAACCCGCCTTCGTCCAGCGAACGCTGGCTGGGGAACACGCCTTCCTCCCATCCGGGCAGGAACACATGATCGAATTCCAGCCCCTTGGCCGCATGGATCGTCATGATCGTGACCTTTTCGGCGTCATTATTCGCCTCATTGTCCATGACCAGCGAGACATGCTCAAGGAAATCGCCCAGCGTCTCGTAATCCTCCATGGCGCGGGCCAGTTCGGAGAGGTTCTCCAGGCGGCCCGCGCTTTCCGCGCTGCGGTCGGCCTGAAGCATGGCGGTATAGCCCGATTCGTCGAGCATCACGCGCGCCAGTTCGGCAGGCGTCGCAGTCTTGGCCAGATCGCGCCAGCGCGCCATGTCGCGCATCAGCCCCAGCAGCGTGTTGCGCGCCTTGGCGGGCAATTCATCCGTATCGGCCATGGCCAGCGCGGCGGCGGCCAGCGGCATCCCATGCGCGCGCGCGAAACGATGCAGCTTTTCCAGCGTCTTGTCGCCAAGGCCCCGCTTGGGCGTGTTATAGATCCGCTCAAAAGCCAGATCGTCGGCAGGCTGGGTAATGATGCGCAGGTAAGCCAGCGCATCGCGGATTTCGGCGCGCTCATAGAAACGGAAGCCGCCGATGATGCGATAGGCAAGGCCGATGCTGATAAAGCGGTCTTCGAACTCGCGCGTCTGAAACTGGGCGCGCACCAGAATGGCGATCTTGTCGAGCGGCAGGCCCTCGCGCTCCAGCCGTTCGATTTCCTCGCCCACACGCCGCGCTTCCTCGGGCGCGTCCCATACGCCGATCACGCGCACCTTGTCGCCGCCGGTCGCCTCGGTCCAAAGCTGCTTGCCCAGACGCTCGCTGTTCTCCTTGATAAGGCCACTGGCCGCGCCAAGGATATGCGGGGTGGAGCGATAGTTCTGCTCCAGCCGGATCACTTTCGCGCCGGGAAAATCCTTTTCAAAGCGCAGGATATTGGCGACCTCTGCCCCGCGCCACGAATAGATTGACTGGTCATCGTCGCCCACCACGCAGATATTGTGCCGCCGTCCCTCTATCCCCTGCGCCAGCAGGCGGAGCCAGAGATACTGCACCGAGTTGGTGTCCTGATATTCGTCCACCATGATATATTTGAACCGGCGCTGATATTCCACCAGCACGTCGCGGTGGCGGCGGAAAATATCGAGCATATGCAGCAGCAGATCGCCGAAATCGCAGGCGTTCACCGCCTTCAACCGCTCCTGATAAAGTCCGTAGAAATGCGCGCCCCGCCCATTGGCATAGGCCTCGTTTTCCACCGCATCCAGATCGCCCGGCCCAAGGCCCCGGTTCTTCCACCGGTCAATGCATCCGGCCAGAGCCTTGGCGGGCCAGCGCTTTTCATCCAGCCCCTCGGCCTGAATCAACTGCTTCAACAGGCGCAATTGGTCGTCGGTGTCGATGATCGTGTAATTGCTCTGCAAACCGGCCAGTTCGGCATGGCGGCGCAGCATCTTGGCCGCGATCGCATGAAACGTGCCCAGCCACGGCATCCCCTCGACCGCAGGCCCGATCAGATGGCCCACACGCTCACGCATTTCGCGCGCCGCCTTGTTCGTAAAGGTCACGCACAGGATTTCCGACGGCCAAGCCAGTCTTTGCGCAATGATCTGCGCCATGCGCGCGGTCAGCGCCGCCGTCTTGCCCGTGCCCGCGCCCGCCAGCATCAGCACCGGACCCTCGGTCGTCAGCACCGCCTCGCGCTGGGGCGGGTTCAGATTGGCCAGCCAGGGGGCGTCATGAGCGGGAGTCTCGGGCATAGTCATCGGGAACGCCTAGAGAACATGCCCGGTCCGCGCAAGAGGGGGTTTTGGGCAGAAAACTGCATTTTGGGTTGACCTGAGGGCAATCCGCCATCAACCCGTTGCGCCCATGAGCCAGAACAGTCCGCACCCGATCCGCAAGAACGCCCGAATCCTGACCGCAGCCCTTGTCGGCACCTCGGTTGAATTCTACGATTTCTACATCTTCGCCACCGCCACAGCGCTGGTGTTCGGCCCGATGTTCTTTCCCGAGGCGGCGCCGGGGCGGCAATTGCTGCTGGCTTTCATGTCGCTTGGCATCGCCTTTGTCGCGCGGCCGGTGGGGGCCATCGCCTTTGGCCATTTCGGCGACAGGATCGGGCGCAAATCCACGCTGGTGGCCTCGCTGATCCTGATGGGTGGCTCGACGCTGGCGGTGGGCTTCCTGCCTTCTTATGCGCAGGCGGGGGTGCTGGCGCCGATCCTGCTGTGCCTGTGCCGCTTTGGTCAGGGGTTTGGCCTTGGCGGCGAATGGGGCGGGGCGGCGCTGCTGGCGGTGGAAAATGCCCCGCGCGGCTGGGAGGCCCGCTTTGGCTGCGCCCCCCAGCTTGGCGCGCCGGTGGGCTTTCTGGCGGCCAATGGACTGTTCCTGATCCTCGGCCTGGTCATGCCCGAGGCTGATTTTAAGGCATGGGGCTGGCGCATTCCCTTCCTGCTCTCGGTCGTGCTGGTGGGCGTGGGCCTGTGGGTGCGATTGAAGATCACCGAAACCGCCGCCTTTGCCGCCGCTCGCGCGCATGAAAAGCCGCCCGAAGTGCCGCTGGGCCTGCTGCTCTCGCAACACTGGAAGCCGCTGATCGCGGGCAGCGCGGGCGTCGTCTCGTGCTTCTCGCTGTTCTATCTCTGCACCGCTTTCGCGCTCGCGCAGGGCACCGGGCCGCTCCACTATCCGCGCACCGGCTTCATGGTCGCGCAATTGGCGGCCAATCTGATGCTGGCCGCCGGGATCGCCTGCGCCGCTGTCTGGTCCGACCGCTTCGGTTCGGGGCGTATCCTCGCATGGGGCGCATCGCTGGGCGCGGTGATCGGCGCGGTCTATTGGGCTGGCCTCTCCTCGGGCAGCCTTATCATCGTCTTTGTCACCCTCTCGGCCGCGCTCTTTGCTATGGGCATGGCCTATGGTCCGCTTTCGGGCTGGCTCTCGGGCCTGTTCCCGGTCGAGGTGCGCTATTCCGGCATCTCCATGGCCTTTAACGCCGGCGGCATCATCGGCGGCGCGCTAACCCCGGTGCTGGCGCAGGCCCTGATCGAAAAGGGGCTGGGCAACTGGATCGGGATCATTCCTGCGGTTGCGGGTGTCGTTACGTTGATAGGGATCGGGTGGACGCGGCGGATGCGGGTGAAGTGAAGGTTTGCCTCCGGCGGGTAAAGGGCGGGGGCCCTTTGCAATCCCGTTAATAGGGTGGGTTTGAGGTCTTGGGCTATTAAAATGAAAGCCTGTGGCGCAGTTAAATAGCGCCGCAGGCTTTCATTTTTCCAACGCCGCGCCCGACCCAAAACGTCGAACTTTTAGCGCGACATAGACAGTAATGGGAGCGCGAGGGTCTAGACCCTCGCATCTTACCCTTCCTGCTTCTCTTCCATCCTGAACAAGGTAATCTTCGCCTTACCCACCTTCCGCTCGGCATCGACCACAAACCCGCGCACCTGCGGATTTTCGGTCGCGGCGGTTTCCAGCGCAACCCATGTGCCTTCCCCGATCCAGCCGAGGCGGCGCAGCTTGTCGATCGCCACCTGTCCCGCGCCGGTGTTATAGGGCGGGTCGAGCAGCACGAGGTCGAGCGGTTCCGTGGTGGCGGTCAGGGCCATCACGCTGCCCGCGCGCACGTCGCAGCGGGCGTGGGCTTTCAGGTTGGCGATATTGGTGCGGATCGCGCGGATCGCGGGGGCGGCTTGTTCGGCAAACAGGCAATGCGCCGCGCCCCGGCTCAATGCTTCAAGGCCCAGCGCGCCCGATCCTGCGAACAGGTCGGCCACGCGTAATTCCTCGAAACCGCCAAGGCGGCTGTTGAGCATGGAAAACAGCGTCTCGCGGGTGCGGTCGGCGGTGGGGCGGGTGTCGTCACCTTCGGGCGCGGCCAGTTTGCGGCCACGCCATTCGCCGGCAATGATACGGATCATTCGCCGCGCGCCTTGGCAAATTTCAGCCCCTTGCGGAAGCGTTCAACCTGCACCTGCGGGATCTGGATCGCCTGCCCGCGAGCCAGATCAAGCAATTCGAACGGCCCGTATTTGGTGCGCATCAGACGGCTGACCTGAAGCCCCAGAGCCTCCAGCACGCGGCGCACTTCGCGGTTCTTGCCTTCGCTCAGCGTCAGTTCGATCCACTGGTTGCGGCCCGTGCGGCGCTCCATATTGGCGTCGATCCGGCCATAGCGGATGCCGTCGACCTCAATGCCTTCCATCAGCTCTTCCAGCCGGTCCTGCGTGATGTCGCCAAAGGTGCGGGCGCGATAGGTGCGCGGAATGCCGCTGCTGGGCAATTCCATCGCGCGCTTCAATTCCCCATCGTTGGTCAGCAGCAGCAGACCTTCGGTGTTAAGATCGAGCCGCCCGATGGGCATCAGGCGCGGCGTCCCTTCGGGCAGGGCGTTGCGCAGCGCGGTGTAGATCGTGGGGCGTCCCGCCGGATCGCGCTCGGCGGTGATGAGGCCGCTGGGCTTGTGAAACGCATAGAGCCGCGCCGCTTCCGGCGCTTTGACCGGATTGCCATCGACCGTGACGCCTTTGAGCGTGGTGAGCAGCGTGGCGGGCGTGGTGACGGTGATTTCGCCCACCTTGACCCGGCCGGCCTCGATCAGGCGTTCCACCTCGCGGCGGCTTGCCACGCCCGCGCGGGCCAGCAGCTTGGCGATACGCTCGCCTTCGCCTTCCAGCTTGTTGATCGGTTCAGGCGCGGGGCGCGGGGGCCGGGGGATGCGCGGCGGGTGGAGCTTGCCGGTGGACTGGGCATTGCCGCCCGCCTTCGACCTGTCGCCATAAGAGGGTTTGTCGCCATAGGAGGGTTTGCCGCCATACGAGGGCTTACCCCCCCGTTCGGCCTGCGGCTTGCCGCTGCGGTCAAATTGCGGTTTCCCGCGGGGGGCGGCGTCGGACGCGCGGCCATTGCGCGAGGCGGGGCCACGCGATGAAGGACCCTTGGGAGGGCCACCGGGATTCTTGGTATAAGACATGGGGCCGCCTTACTCTTCTTCGGGCCACAGGTCAAAAGCGGTGGACGCGCGGCGATTTGCCCTTTCTTTTTGTTCATCATACCGCCTAATCTTGCCGCTTCATTTCCATTATTCAGGACCAAACCCGCATGGCCATCAGCGCCCAGAACAACACCCCGGCGGATGCGGAAAAACCGCCCCGGCCCAAGGGGCTGGCGCTGCTGCGCGTGGCGCTTTCCACGCGCAAGGCAGGGTGTATGCTGGGCTTTGGCTTTTCCTCGGGCCTGCCCTTCGCGCTGCTGATCGGCACGCTGAATGCCTGGCTGGGCGAGGTGGGGATCAAGCTGGCGACGATTGGCGTGCTGTCATGGATCGGCCTGTCCTATTCGTTCAAATTCCTCTGGGCGCCGCTGGTCGACCGGCTGAAACTGCCGGGGCTGGAGGCGCTGGGGCGGCGGCGCAGCTGGATCATCCTGTGTCAGGCGGTGCTGGCCTGCGCGATTGCCGGGCTGGCCATCACCGACCCCACGCGCGCCATCGGCACTTTCGCCATCATCGCCTTCATCGCCGCCTTTGCCAGCGCCACGCAGGACATCGCGCTCGACGCATGGCGGATCGAGAATGCCGATGAGGACACCAGCCTTGAGCTGCTGACCGCGCTCTATCAGTTCGGTTATCGCACGGCCTCGATTGTGGGCGGCGCGCTGGCGCTGATGCTGGCGGCGCGGATGCCCTGGCCGCAGGTGTTCGGCGCGATGGCGGGGCTGATGGCGGTGATGACGCTGGTGACTCTGCGCGCACCCGATACCGAGCGCACGATCACCGCGCGCCTGCACGCCGATCTTGGGCAGCCGGGCGAACTGGCGCCGGGGGTGCGGGCGGTCCTGCTGTTCATTGTGCTGGCCAGTTGGGTCTGGGCGATTGCCACGATTGCCCATTTCATGATTGCGATGCTGGCCCCGGTCGCGCCGGGTGGCAAATTGCCCTCCGTGGCGGAATTTACGAAGACGCAGGGGCCGTGGATCGTGGGGGCCACTGTGTTTGTGCCGCTGATCGTGGCCAGCGTGGCCAACCATTTGAAAGCCCGCGCGATGGGCGTTCTGGCGGTGGAGGATCACGCCCATGGCCCCTCGCGCACCATCGCCAACCATATCTATGCCGCGCTGGTCACGCCTCTGGCGGAGCTGGCGGGACGGCTGCGGGCCGGGGTGCTGGTGGTGCTGGGCTTCATCCTGACCTATGCGTTCTGCTACAATATCTGGTCCAGTTTCGCCTTTCCCTTCTATCTGGACTATCTGCATTACACAAAGGATCAGGTGGCCTTCGCCTCCAAAATCTTTGGCATTATCATGACGATGTTCGGCATTTCGCTGGGCGGATACCTGTTCCTGCGCATCGGGCGCTTTCCCACCGTGCTGCTGGGCGCGATGCTGCCGCCGCTGGGCAATCTGCTCTATGCGGACCTTGCCGACGGCGGCCATGTGATCGACGCCTTTGCCCATGTGCTGATGCTTGACCGGCTGGGCGCGGCGCTGGGGGCCGATGCGCGGATGCTGCGTCTGCTGCTGGCCATAGTCTACGAAAACATCGCCACCGGCCTCGCAGGCACCGCCTTCGTCGCCTATGTCTCCAGCGTGGTGTCCAAGCGCTATACCGCGATCCAATATGCGCTTCTCTCCTCACTGACGTTCCTTGTCGGCACGCTGGGCCGCGGCGTGGCGGGCGAGGCGTTTGACACCTATGGCTATGGGCCGGTCTTCCGCGCCACCGCGCTGGCCGGTGTGGTCAGCGTGTCCTTCGTGCTGATGGAGTGGGTGAGGGTTAGTCGGGCGGAGGCGCGGGCGGTTAAGGGATAAGAGTTTGCCTCCGGCGGGCAAAGGGCGGGGGCCCTTTGCAATCCCATTAATGGGTGGTGGGAGGTTTGCGGCCCTTTGTTATAACTATGAAAGCCTGCGGCGCAGTTAGATTGCGCCGCAGGCTTTCATATTTCAACGCCGCGTATTGGCCACCCCGGCAGAACCTAAAGCGCTAGGTAGACAGTAACGGGATTGCAAAGGGACCGAGTCCCTTTGCCCGCCGGAGGCATTTCAAACCCCCTCAAACCTCAATCCGGAAACTCCAAATTCCGCCGCAACACATCCCCCGCCAGATAAAGCGACCCGGCAATCAACACGTCGCCCTCGGCCGGCAGCGCCCCTAAGGCCTGCTCCACATCTTCAAACGGATGAGCGGGCAGGGCGGTGAAGGGCGCGAAATCCTCGGGCCTATGCGCGTCATGGCCGGGCGCGGGGACAACGGAGAGCGAGAGCAGCTTGCCTGCGAGCGGGGCGATGATCGCGCTGGGATCCTTGTTGGCCAGCATGCCGGTGATGAGATGGAAGGGCGGCGCATCGGCAAAATGGCGCGCGATGGCAAGGCCCGCGTCGGGATTGTGTCCGCCGTCCAGCCACACCGCGCGGCCCCCGGCCAGCGCCGTCAGCGGCCCATCGCCAAGGCGCTGCAACCGCGCGGGCCAGCGTGCGGCGCGAATGCCTGCGGCCATGGCTTCGGGGCTGACCGCCACCGCCGTTTGATGCCGGATCAGCGCGACGGCAAGCGCTGCATTTTCCGCCTGATGCCTCCCGGCGAGTTGCGGCAGGGGCAGCGAGAGCGCACCGCGCGCATCGCGATATTCAATCGTCTCGCCAATATCGGCAAACCAGTCGCGCCCGCGCCGGATCCATGGCGCGCCCGCGTCTGCGGTCAACGCCGCGATCTGCTCCTCGGCCACGGCGGGATAGTCCAGCGTCACCATGGGCGCGCCGGGGCGCACGATTCCGCCCTTTTCCCAGGCAATGCGGGCCAAAGGAACCTCCGGCGCGCCATCCTCGGGGCGCAGCAGGAAACCTTCATGGTCAATGCCCAGCGTGGCAATGCCGGTGGCGACAGGATTGGGGATGACGTTAGTGGCATCCAGCCGCCCGCCCAGCCCGACCTCGATCACGCAGACATCCGCCGGGATGCGCGAAAAGGCGAGGAAGATCGCGGCAGTCGTCACCTCGAAAAAGCTCGGCCCCAGATCCTCGCCCGCATCATTGGCGTCGAGTACTTCGGCCAGCAGGTCGGCCAGCAGATCATCCTCGATCAGCCGCCCGGCCAGCCTGATCCGCTCATTATAGCGCACCAGGTGCGGCTTGGTGGCGCTATGAACCACCAGTCCCTGTGCTTCGAGCATCATGCGCAGATAGGTGCAGGTGCTGCCCTTGCCATTGGTACCCGCGACATGGAACACCGGGGGCAGGCGCCGTTCCGGATTGCCCAGACGCGCCAACAGGCCCTCGATAATCTCCAGTCCCAGCCGCCCCTGCGGTACGGAAAGCTGCTCCAGACGAGCCAGTTGCGCGGCCACGCCGGGGTGGTCCGAGATGGCAAAATCCTTCACCGGATCACCCCGTTCGTCGTGCTTCAGGCCGCCTTGGCGGCGGTGAGATAGGAAAGCACCTGCGCCAGTTTCTCACGCAGCGCGTGGCGATGGACGACCATGTCGACCATGCCGTGTTCATGCAGATATTCCGCGCGCTGGAACCCTTCGGGCAGCTTTTCGCGGATCGTGTCCTGAATCACGCGCTGTCCGGCAAAGCCGATCAGGCAGCCCGGCTCGGCAATCTGCACATCGCCCAGCATGGCGTAGGAGGCCGTCACGCCGCCCGTCGTCGGATCGGTCAGCACGACGATATAGGGCAGGCCCGCATTGTTGAGCCGGCGTACCGCCACCGTGGTCTTGGGCATCTGCATCAGGGACAGAATGCCCTCCTGCATACGCGCGCCGCCCGCCGCCGTGCAGATCACATAGGCGCATTTTTCCTTCAAGGCGCGCTGCGCTCCGGCCACGAAAGCCGCGCCCACCGCCATGCCCATCGAGCCGCCCATAAAGCCGAAGTCCTGAACCCCCAGCACGACCTTGTTGCCCTCGATCTTGCCAAGGGCATTGGTCAGCGCATCGGGATGCGGATTGGCGGCGCGGGCGGCCTTCATGCGGTCCGGATACTTTTTCGTATCGCGGAATTTCAGCGGGTCGTCCTTGACCTTGGGCGTGGGCAGCACAGTAAAGCCGGGATCGAGCAGATGCGCGAAACGCGCGTCCGTGCCGATGCGGCCATGATGGTCACAGCGCGGACAGACCGAGAGATTCGCCTCATATTCCTGAGCGAACAGCATCTCGTTGCAGTTCTTGCACTTGATCCACAGGTTGTCGGGCGTATCGTCCTTCTTCGCGGTGAGCGAGGAAAGCGAGTTGCGAACTTTGTTAAGCCAGCTCATGCCAGCGCCTTAGCGTTATGGACGGCATCTGCCAAGGCGGCGGTCAATTCGTGCACCGGGCCTGCAGCATCGGCGCCATGCTCGGCCACCAGATCGACCAGAGCAGAGCCCACCACCACGCCTTCGGCATGGGCGGCAAAGGCGGCGGCCTGCTCGGGCGTGCGCACGCCAAAGCCCACCGCGATGGGCAGGTCGGTGCCTGTGCGGATGCGGGCAACCGCTTCCTTGATCGAATCCACAGCGGCCTGCTGCTTGCCCGTCACGCCCGCGACCGAGACGTAATAGAGGAAGCCTGACGAGCCATCGACCACGGCGGGAAGGCGCGCGGTGTCGGTGGTGGGTGTGGCAAGGCGGATGAAGCTGATGCCATGGGCGCGCAGGGCAGGGCCGATTTCAGGGTCTTCCTCGGACGGAATATCGACGCAGATGATCCCATCGACGCCCGCCTCGGCGCATTGCGCGGCAAACCATTCGGCCCCGCGCGCCACCATCGGATTGGCATAGCCCATCAGCACCAGCGGCACTTCCGGATGCCGCGCGCGAAAATCGCGCGCGATGCGGAAAATGTCGGCGGTGCGCGTTCCGGCGGCAAGCGCGCGCAGATTGGCGGCCTGAATCGCGGGGCCATCGGCCATCGGATCGGTAAAGGGCATGCCCAGTTCGATCACATCCGCCCCGCCCGCGACCAGCGCATCAAGGATGGCGGGCGTGGCGTCCGGCGTGGGATCCCCCCCGGTGATGAAGGTGACAAGGGCAGGGCGGCCTTTGGAGAAGGCAGCGGAGAGGCGTTGGGTCATAATTGATCCTGTTCGGAAGTCTCGCGGCGATATTTCTTGATGGAACCGGCCAGCAGGCCGCAGGCAATCAAGAAGTCCACCGGGAAATTGATTTTCCCGAGAAACGTATAATCAAGTCCCACAACGGACCACACGATCAACTGCGGTACGACAAGGGCCTTGAAGGCAGGTGTCACAATTTCACGCCCAGCTTTTCGGCCACGGTGAAGATGTCCTTGTCGCCGCGACCGGAGACATTGACGATGATGATCTGATCCTTGCCCATTTTCGGCGCCACTTCGGGCAGCGCGGCAAGGGCATGGGCCGATTCGAGCGCCGGGATGATCCCTTCAAGCTGACAGCACAGCGTGAATGCCTCCATGGCCTGATCGTCGGTGATCGGCAGGTATTTGGCGCGGCCGATATCGTGCAACCAGCTATGCTCCGGCCCGATGCCGGGATAGTCCAGACCCGCGCTGATCGAGTGGGCCTCGGTGATCTGGCCGTCCTCGTCCTGCAGCAGATAGGTCTTGTTGCCATGCAGGATGCCCGGCTTGCCGCCGGTCAGCGATGCGGCATGTTCCTTGTCCAGCCCATGACCGCCCGCCTCGACGCCCAGCATCTGTACGTCGGTGTCGTCAAGGAAGGGGTGGAACAGGCCGATGGCGTTCGAGCCGCCGCCCACCGCCGCAATCAGCAGGTCGGGCAGGCGCCCGGTGCGTTCGAGCAGTTGCGCGCGCGCCTCCTTGCCGATCACGCTTTGGAAATCGCGCACCAGTTCGGGATAGGGGTGCGGGCCTGCCGCCGTGCCGATGATGTAGAACGTGTCATGCACATGCGCGACCCAGTGGCGCAGCGCCTCGTTCATCGCATCCTTGAGCGTCGCCGCGCCGCTGGTGACGGGCACCACTTCGGCACCCAGCAGCTTCATGCGGAACACGTTGGGCTGTTGGCGGGCCACGTCGGTCGCGCCCATAAAGATCGTGCAGGGCAGGCCAAAGCGCGCGCAGACCGTGGCGGTGGCCACGCCATGCTGGCCCGCGCCGGTTTCGGCAATGATCTTGGTCTTGCCCATGCGGATGGCCAGCAGGATCTGGCCGATGCAATTGTTGATCTTGTGCGCGCCGGTGTGATTGAGCTCTTCGCGCTTGAACCAGATCTGCGCGCCATTTTCCGGCTTGCCCTGCTCGGCGGCGATCGCGCGAAAATGCTCTGTCATGCGCGGGGCAAAATAGAGCGGGCTGGGGCGGCCCACAAAATGCTTCATCAGATCGTCGAATTCTTCCTTGAACGCGGGGTCGGCCTTGGCGGCCTTATACTCGCGCTCCAGATCGAGGATCAGAGGCATCAGGGTTTCAGCGACATAGCGCCCGCCGAACTGGCCGAAATGGCCGCGTTCATCGGGTTGCGTGCGCAGCGAGTTTGGGATGGTGGCGGTGTTCATAGCGATAAAACGCCTGCCACGGCGGCGGCGCCAAGTCCAGTCCCGCCAAAAGGGCAAAAGGGGCAGTCAAGGCAGGGTGCCGCATTGGCAATACATTTCGCGACAAATGCGGCGCGGGGGTGCCTCAATGCCGGATTTCTGCGGCAATCGCCCTTCTTTGCATAGTTTTATGAACGAAATCTGACATTTGCCTGACTTTCCCATTCACCGGGCCGTCAGGCGGCGGGGTCCAGACGGGATGCAGGCGCCGATCAACGATGAAATTCTTTGGCGCCCAGGGATAACAAACGGAGTAACGATTATGCGTCTGGTTCTTTTCTCGCTCGCCGCGTCGCTGGCTGTTGCCGCGCCTGCCATGGCCCAGGGCGAAACCAAGGACATGGGGGCCCGTTTTGACGTTCACACCGGCGCCGCATGGAATGATGGTCGCGCCGTTCAGGGGACCGTGGGTGCCACGCTGGGTTACGACATCGCCACGGGCGGCACCACTTTCGTCGGCCTCGAAGAATCGGTCGACAAGGTGCTGACCAGCCAGGACAAGGCCCGTTTCAGCACCACCGCCCGCCTTGGCATCAAGGCCACCCCCCATGACAAGGTCTATGGCCTTGCCGGTTACACCTATGGCACCGGCCCGAACGGCGCGCATATCGGCGCGGGCGTCGAGCACAGCCTTGGCCAGCAGTATTTCACCAAGGTCGAATATCGCCACACCTTCAATGAAGACAATGCCCGCGACAGCAATGCGGCGCTGGTCGGTGTCGGTATGCGCTTCTGATCCAGCTCTGACGGGTTGCGTGTAAAGAGCGGGCGGTCTGCATCGGCAGGCCGCCCGTTTTTTATGGGTGCGTTTGCCATGGACGGCGCGAATGCCGCAGCGCCGGTCCGCCCGATTTATTGAACGCCACGTGGTGTTTAGACCCGACACGTCTGGACAATCCCGCGATCTTGCGGAAAGCGCGGGGGCGGAATTTCAGGGAAGCAGGAACCAATCCTATGCGTCATTTGATCTATGCAACCACGGCCGCCATGGCCGCCTTTATGATGTCGGGCACGGCGCAGGCCGGCGAAATCCGCATTGAGGGGCATGGCGGGGTCAGCTGGCAGGGCAACTCGACCAAGGCGACGGTCGGCGCGGCTGTCGGCTATGACATGTCCGTGGGTGCGCTGGGCAACGGGGTCTTTGCGGGCGTCGAGGAATCGGTGGACAGTGCCGCCGGGGGCAGCGGGACGCGTTGGGGCACCTCGGGACGGCTGGGGATCAAGGTGCTGTCGCTGGGCGCGCTTTATGGCGTTGCGGGCTATCACTATGGTTCGGGGCCGAATGCAACCTCGATCGGCGCCGGTTATCAGCAGGGCCTTGGCCCGGTCTATGGCAAGGTCGAATATCGCCATTACATGAATGAAGGCGGATGGCGTCCGGGGGATGCGCTGACGCTGGGCTTTGGCGTCAAGTTCTGAGGAAACGGGGGCGGCGGGATCAACCTACCGCCCGCACAGCGATTAGCCCGCCGCTCGAACGGCCTCGCAAAAGGCGACGATTTTGCCTGCGTCCTTCACGCCGGGCGCACTTTCGACGCCCGAGGACACATCGACGAAATCGGCCCCCGTAGCCTGGATGGCCTCGCCCACATTGCGCGGATCAAGACCACCCGCCAGAATCCACGGGATGGAATGGCGATAATTGGCCATCAGCGACCAGTCGATCCGCAAGCCCGTTCCGCCCGGAAGGTCGGCCCCTTCGGGCGGCTTGGCGTCGAACAGGACGCGCGTGACACCCTGATAGGCGCGCGCCGCGTCCAGATCGGCCGTCTTGCGCACGCCGATCGCCTTCCAAACGGGCAGGCCTTGCGCGGCCATCACCTGCGCGACGCGTGCGGGGCTTTCCTTGCCGTGAAGCTGGATCACGTCGAGGCGGACGCTCTGGCGCAATTGGTTGAGGAAATCGGCTTCGGGATCGACGAAAAGGCCGACGATCTTTGCCCGGCCCGCCGCATGATGGGCCAGCGCGGCGGCCTGTTCGATGCCGACATTGCGCGGGCTCTTGGCGAAAAACACCAGCCCGATATGGTCCGCGCCCGCGCCGATGGCCGCGTCGAGACTGGCGCGGTCGGAAATGCCGCAGATCTTGATGCCGATGCGTGCCATGGACCTATCCCAGCGCCTTGGTCAGCACCACCATCGTGAGATGGTCGAATTGGGGCAGGGGAAAGGGGCGGATTTCGCCGGTTTGCGCATAGCCGCGCCGTTCGTAATAGGCGACCAACTCGGTGCGGGGCGCCACAACGGTCATTTCCATGACGGTCGCGCCGAAATCGCGCCGGGCGCAATCCTCGGCCGCCGCGATCAGGGCGCGGCCCATGCCGCCCGCCTGCAAGGCCGGATCGACACAGAGCATGCTCATATAGGCCATCCCGTCCGCGCGCCGCGTCACCGTTACCGTGCCGATCAGCGCGCCGTCGCTTTCCATCACCAGCATCCGGCTGCCTGTATCGCCCAGCACCCGCGCAAGTTCGGCCTGTGAGGTGCGCTGCCCTTCCAGCAGGTCGGCCTCATGCGTCCATCCACCGCGCGCCGATCCGCCGCGATAGGCGCTTTCGACCAGCGCATGAAGCGCCGGCAGATCGTCGGGCAGGGCAAGACGGACCATCGCCGTTACAGCGTGCCTTCGATGGCGCGGGCGGCGGCCACCGGGTCTTCGGCGCGCGTGATCGGGCGGCCGATGACCAGTACGCTGGCCCCGGCATCGCGCGCGGCGCGCGGCGTGACCGAACGCTTCTGGTCGCCCAGAGCGCCGTCGGCCGGGCGCAGGCCGGGCACCACAAAGAAACCATCCTTCCACTGACGCCGGATATCGCCCACCTCGTGGCCCGAACACACGATGCCGTCCACGCCCGCGCCATGGGCCAGTTCGGCCAGGCGCAGCGCCTGATCGCCGGCGCGGTTGGCATAGCCGATGGCGCCCATGTCATCATCGTCAAGGCTGGTCAGCACGGTCACGGCCACCACCTTGGTATGCTCGCCCGCCGCAGCCTTGGCATCTTCCAGCATCGCCCGCCCGCCCGAGGCGTGGACCGTGACGATGGCCGGTTGCAGCACGTGGATCGCCTGCATCGCGCCCGCCACCGTATTGGGAATGTCGTGCAGCTTCAGATCGAGAAAGATCGGCAGGCCGACCTTGGCCAATTCATGCACGCCGTGATGGCCATGGGCGCAGAAGAATTCCAGCCCAAGCTTGATCCCGCCCACATGGTCCTTGATCCGCCGCGCCAGCGCTTCGGCGGCATCCAGACGGGGCAGGTCGAGGGCGACATAGATCGGATTATGGTTCATCTTTGCGTCTCAATTCTTCTCGGCAGCGGCATCGAGCTGGGTTGCGGTGGCGATCGGCGGAGTGGGGGTGGCGGCGCGCAGCGTGTTTTCAAGGCCCGCGATGCGGCGGTTCAGCCGCCAGATCTTCGCCTTGGCCAAAAGCCACACCGGCACCATGCCCGCCACAAATGCGGCCATCGCGATCAGCCCCACCGGCCAATCGACATGCAGATAGCCGTTTTCCAGCGGCCACAAATTGATCGAGGTCTTTTGCCAGTTGATCGCCACAAAGGACGAGATCAGCACAGCCGTCAGGATCCAGAGCGCGGTGCGTAAGATCTGCAAGGTCATCCCCTCCTGCGCGGTATAGGCCGGATTATCGTGCCCAAAGGCTTATGCTAGGCCGGAATGTTGCGGATGGAAAGGGGCGCTTGTGGCAGCGCCCCTTGTCCTTGCACCATCAGGCGCCGAACACGCGATCAAAGATCGTGTCGACGGCCTTGAAGTGATAGTCGAGGTTGAACTTGTCCTCGAGCTGCTGCGGGGTCAGCGCGGCGGTCACTTCGGGATCGGCCTTGAGCAGTTCGAGCAAGCTGAGCTGGCCGTCCGATTCCCACACTTTCATCGCATTGCGCTGCACCAGACGATACGAAGCATCGCGCTCCAGACCAGCCTGAGTCAGGGCCAGCAGCACGCGCTGCGAATGGACCAGACCGCCCATACGGTCGAGGTTCTTCTGCATACGCTCAGGGTAGATCACCAGCTTGTCGACCACGCCGGTCAGACGGGCCAGCGCAAAGTCGAGCGTGATCGTCGCGTCCGGGCCGATGTAACGTTCGACCGAGGAGTGCGAAATGTCGCGCTCGTGCCAGAGCGCCACGTTTTCCAGCGCGGGGGTAACAGCCGAACGCACCACGCGGGCCAGACCCGTCAGGTTCTCGGTCAGCACCGGGTTGCGCTTGTGCGGCATCGCGCTCGAACCCTTCTGGCCGGGCGAGAAATATTCTTCCGCTTCCAGAACTTCGGTGCGCTGAAGGTGGCGGATTTCAACGGCCAGACGTTCGATGGACGAGGCGATCACGCCAAGGGTCGCAAAGAACATCGCGTGGCGGTCGCGCGGGATGACCTGCGTGGAAACCGGCTCGACCGACAGGCCCATCTGCTCGGCCACATAGACCTCGACGCTGGGATCGATGTTGGCGAACGTGCCGACCGCGCCCGAGATCGCGCAGGTGGCGATGTCTTCGCGCGCGGCCACCAGGCGCGCACGGTTGCGGGTGAATTCGGCATAGGCCTCGGCCAGCTTCTTGCCGAAGGTGGTGGGTTCGGCATGGATGCCGTGGCTGCGGCCGATGGTGGGCGTATACTTGTGCTCAAACGCGCGGCGCTTGATCGCGGCCAGCAGCGCGTCGATGTCCTCGATCAGGATGTCGGCGGCCTTGGCCAACTGCACCGAGAGCGTGGTGTCCAGCACGTCGGAGGAGGTCATGCCCTGATGCATGAAGCGCGCCTCGGGCCCGACCTGTTCGGCAACCCAGTCGAGGAAGGCGATCACGTCATGCTTGAGGATCGCTTCCTTGGCGTCGATCGCGGCCACGTCGATGGTCGGATTGGTCGCCCACCAGTCCCACAGCGCCTTGGGGCCGCTTGCGGGCACAACGCCAAGCTCGCCCAGCTTTTGCGTGGCATGGGCTTCGATCTCGAACCAGATCTTGTAGCGGGCTTCGGGCTCCCAGATCGCGGTCATCGCGGGGCGGGCGTAACGGGGTACCATATGTGTCTCCGGCGCAGATTCTCTTGGGTGCGCCGCTAGGGCCTCATGCGCCGAAAGGCAAGTTTTGCGTTACAACAGGCCCCGCTGGCCCCTCATAAGAGACCGCGCTGGCGGAGCGATACATGCCCCTCGCGCCCGATGACGACATGATCATGCACACTGATGCCCAGATGGTGTCCCGCCTCGGCAATCTTCTGCGTGATATGGATATCGGCCCGGCTGGGTTCAGGCGAGCCGGAAGGGTGATTGTGGACCAGAATCATCGAGGCCGCCCCCAGATCCAGCGCCTTGCGGATGACCTCGCGCGGGTGGATCGCCGCCTCGTCCAGGCTGCCGTCGCCCAGATGTTCGTCGCGGATCAACCGGTTCTTGGTGTCCAGATAAAGCGCGCGCACCCGTTCGACCTTCAGATGCGCCATGTCGATGGTGAGGTAAGAGATCAGCGTCTGCCAGGTGCTCAAAACGGGCTGTTCGCTCACCTCTTGCCGGGCAAAGCGGCGCGTGGCCATGGCGACAATGCGGATCGCGGCCGCGCTGGTTTCGCCCATGCCCGGATGCGCGGCCAGCGCCGCCGAATCGGCATTGAACACCCCCGCCAGCGAGCCGAACCGCGCCAGCAGGCTGCGCGCCAGCGGCTTGGTGTCGCGCCGGGGGATGGCGGTCATCAACAGATATTCGATGATCTCATGATCGGCCAGCGCGCCTTCGCCGCCTTCGAGCAATCTCTTGCGCAAACGCGCGCGATGGCCGGACGGGTCATGCGCGATCTGCTGCAGCTTTTCGGCCGATGGCGGGACGGGATTCAGGTCCTGTGCAGAAAACAAAGTGCCATGATGCGCCTCTCGCAGGCGGCTGCCGGCCCGGTGATCGGTTGAGGCATCATCATCACTGGTCACATCCGTCCCCCCGATCCATGGCGGCGCCTATCGCGGCAATTGCGTATAAGCATTGCCTTTCCCGGCCCCCTCGCGCAAGAGTCTGTAGGTGATGGATGATTTGCCCACCGATGCCGAAGTGACGCCCCCGCCGCGCGGGCGCGGCCTGTTGCGGGCGCCGCGCGGGCGGCAACTGGCGCTGGCCGGAGCGGGGCTGGTGGCGCTTGCGCTGGGGCTGGGCTGGGCCGAAAGGCTCTCGATTGCCGATGCCGTGCTGCGGCGCGAACTGGTGCGGCTGGGGCTGGCGGCCAGTTATAAGGTGGTCGAACTCGATACGCGCCATGCGGTGCTGGCCGATGTGGTGGTGGGCGATTCGGCCCATCCTGATGCGGTGATTTCCCGTGTCGAGGTCTGGGCCGGTATGGTGGGTCTTACGCCGGGCATTTCGCGGGTGGACCTGACCTCGCCGCGCCTCTTTGCCGCGATCAAGGACGGGCGGGTCAGTTTTGGCGCGATCGACACATTGATGAAAGGCGGTGGCAAACCTTCCGGCCTGCCCGCGATGGATTTGCGGATCAAGGATGGTGTCATGGCTCTGGCCACGCCTGCGGGCGGAGTAGGGGCGGTGGTGTCGGGCCGGGGCAATCTGGCGGGCGGTTTTGACGGCCCGCTGTTGGTGGTTGCGCCGCATCTGCGCGGGGCGGGATGTTCGGGCAGCGGACGGTTTGCCGGGCGTATCGGGGTAAAGAGCGGGTCGCCCACGCTGGAGGGCACGGCCAATCTCATGCCCGCCTCCTGCGGCGCGATCCGGCTGGGCGCCTCGCAGATCGGGGTCAAGGGCAGGCTGGACGAATTGCTCGATGGCGGCCAGGTCGATCTGGCTCTGCGGACCGGCGCGCTGGATATGCCGGGTGCGCGCATCGGCTCGATCACCGGACCCCTGCGATTGGCGCTGCGCGATTCGGCGGTCAATGCGATGGGGCGGATCGCCGCGCATGATCTGGCCACGACCGGGCTGGCGGCCAGCGAAGTGGGGATCGAGGGCCGTCTGCGCGCGCCTTTGACCATGGCACGGATCGATGGCGACGGCACGATTTCGGGCCAGGGTGTGGTGCCCGACAAGGCCGGCTATGCCGCGCTGGGCAAGGCGCGGCGCGGTGCGGCCGGAACACTGGCCGAACCGCTGATCGCGCGGATCGAGGCGAGCCTGCGCAAGGAAAGCCCGCGCAGCCGGTTGGAGGGGCGCTTCAACCTTCATGCGGGCGAGGGGCGGTTCAGCTTTGTTGCGCCCCTGCTGCGGCTGGTCGGGGAATCGGGCATGCCGCTGGTGGATGGCGACCGGCTGACGCTGGTCAAAAACGATGGGGCCAAACCTTCCTTCACCGGCTCCTTGCGGACGGCGGCGCCCGGCCTGCCGCGCGTTCTGGCCGAAATCCCCAAGAACGGCGGGCCGATCCGGCTGAGCATGGCCGAATATCGCGCCGAAAATGGCGCGGCTCTGGCGCTGCCCCGGATGGAGATTGTGGCCAAGGGCGGCGAAATCCGCTGGCGGGGTGAGGCGGTGGCCTCGGGCGCGCTGGCGCCGGGGGTGAGGGTGGCGAACCTGCATCTGCCGCTCGATGGCGTGGGCGGCGCGCAGGGCGCGCGTCTGTGGTCCTCCTGCACACCGATCAGCTTTGCCGGACTGGAGGCCAATGGGTTGAGCCTGAGCGCGGGCAAGCTGGCGGCCTGTCCGCTTTCCGGGCCGTTGCTGGCGCTGGATCGGGGCGGATGGCGCGCGGGCGTTCGGCTGTCCGGGCTGGATCTGAACGGACGGATGGGCGATTCGCCGTTGAAGCTGAACAGCGGGGTGATGGACTTGCGCGCCGGGGCCGGGCGTGACGCCGCGCTCAATGCGCAAAATGTTTCGGTGCAACTGGGCAAGCCGGGCGAGGGAACGGCGCTGAAGCTGGCCTCGGTGACGGCGCAGATGGGCGCGGGCGCTGCGGGCGATTTCAAGGGGCTGGAGGGATCGCTGGCTGCGGTGCCGATGCTGATCCAGAATGGCGCGGGGCAATGGCGCTATGCGGACGGTACGCTGGCGCTGAGCGATGTGGCGATGCAGGTGAGCGATGTGGAAAAGCTGGCCCGCTTTGCCCCGCTGTCCGCGCATGGCGCCAGCCTGACCATGAAGGATGGGGTGATTCGCGCCGATGCAGTGCTGCGCGAACCCAAGAGCGACCGGCAGATCGTGCAGGTTGCCATCACGCATGATCTGGGCGGGGCCAAGGGCTTTGCCGATCTGACGCTGGACGGACTGACCTTTGATGCTGCGCTCCAGCCGGACCGTCTGACGGCGCTGGCGCTGGGCACGATTGCCAATGCGGCGGGGCGATTCGATGGCACGGGGCGGATCGACTGGGCGGACGGCAAGGTGACAAGCCATGGCAGGATCACCACGCAGAGCTTTGATTTCGCGGGTCTTGCCGGGCCGGTGAAGGGTGTGGCCGGGACGGTGGAATTCACCGACCTGCTCGGCCTTGTCACCGCGCCGCATCAGAGCCTGCGCATCGGTTCGATCAATCCGGGCATCGAGGCCACCGATGGCAAGATGCGTTTTACCATGCATCCGGGCTATCTGCTGGAAATCGAGGATGCGCGCTGGCCCTTCCTTGATGGCGAGATGGAGATGCTGCCGACCACACTGCAATTGGGCGGGGCGGCGGTGCGCCGATTCGAATTGAAGCTCTCGGCGGTGAACGCGGCCAAGCTGATCACGCATATGGACGTGTCTAATCTGGCGGCGACGGGCCTGTTCGATGGCCGTATCCCGCTGATTTTCGATCAGAATGGCGGACGTGTCTCGGGCGGCGAACTGATCTCGCGGCCCGGCGGCGGCTCTGTCTCCTATGTGGGGCAGTTGAGCTATCGCGACCTTACGCCCATGGCCAATTTCGCCTTCCGCACCCTGCGCGATGTGCGTTTCAAGGAAATGCGAATCGGCCTCGACGGCGATCTGGCCGGTGAGGTGGTGACGCGCGTGTCGATGAAGGGCCTGAGCCAGGGCAAGGGCGCGTCGAAGAATTTCCTGACCCGTCAGGTGGCGAAATTGCCTTTGCAATTCAATGTGAACATCCGCGCGCCCTTCTATCAACTGATCGGCTCGCTGCGCTCGCTTTACGATTCGAGCTATATTGGCGACCCGCGCGACAAGGGCCTGACCCTGCCGTCCATGCGCATCATGCCAACGCAAAACCCTTTGCCGAAAACTGCAACCATTCAGCCTTCAGTCAGCGAGCATCGTCCATGAAGCGTAATACATTGACCCGCCGCCCCGCCGTGGCAAAAGATTCCCGTATGGACCAGCGGGAAACATTTCAGGGCAGGGCGAAGGGGCCGGACGGACGTCTGTGGCCAGCCTTGCAAAAGGTGTGGCGCAAACGACCCGTCCGGCTGGGGGTTTCGGTTCTTTCGCTGGGCATGGTCACCGCGTTGTCGGGGTGTATTACCGTGAGCGCGCCGGACAAGCCGATCGTGATCGAGCTGAACATCAACATCAAACAGGAAGTCATCTATCGTCTGGCCGCCGATGCGGGCAAAACGATTGATAGCAATAAGGATATCTTCTGATGTCGCGCGTATTTGCTTCTGTTTCGCCCTTTTTGGCCGCGGCGCTGCTGGTTCCGGTGATGGCGGGCGGCGCCCTGGCGCAGGTGCGCGATCCGGCCTATGCCGCCGCGCGCGCCGCCGGACAGGTGGGGGAAATGCCCACCGGCTATCTTGGGATCGTCGGCGCCTCCACGCCTGAACTCAAGCGGCTGGTCGATGACATCAACATCAAGCGCAAGGCGGTCTATGCCGAGCGCGCCCAGGCCCAGCATGCCACGGTGGAGGAATATGCCTTCACCACCGGTTGCAAGCTGGTGATGCAGACCCAGCCGGGGGAAAAGTATCAGACCCCCGATGGCAGTTGGCAGGTGAGGGGCGGGGGCGCCCCGGTCCGCGATAGTCGCTGTCCGGCGTAAACCGGTTTAACCGCTGTTAGGATCGACCGCGTGGGGCATGGTTCCCGCGCGGTTTTTCTTTGCTCCTGCTCGGGCGTGTCATTGATACAGGTGATTCGCGCCCGGATGCGCAGATGTCGGACAATTGCGCGATATTTGCCGGTTCCCGCATTTTCTGTGCATACGTACCCGTCTGAAAATGGCGCGAACGGCTTTATGCTACCTTACTACTACCTAGCGACCGGTTGACTTGGGCCTACCCCCCGCCTAAGGGGCAGGCGCCCTGAGCGGACAGCCGTTGCACAAGGCTCTTTTTGGCCCCACAGTCCACTCCAAGGACAGTAGGCGGGAGAGAGAATTGAGCAACGAGCCGGAGGCACAGGATCAACGCGGTGAGGATGCGCGCCTTGCGGCTCTCGATGAACGGATTAACGCCGTTCGGGAGCGGGAGGAAATGCGTAAAACGCCGAATGCGGGGGCGCAATCTGACGATAGCTATCGTCTGGGCAACCGGGTTCTGGCCGAACTGATCGCGGGGATCGGTGGCGGTGCGTTCATCGGCTGGACTATAGACCAGTTGATCGGGCGCGGCCATTGGGGTCTGTTGGTGGTGATGGGGCTTGGCACCTTTGCCGCTTTCAGGAACATTATCCGGATTTCCACCCGGCGGTCTGAATGATCCTTGAACAGGGCGCGGGCTCTGAACCAGGGTCGCCCCAACGAAGGGGTTAGGAAAGACCGCACATGATGCATAGGCAAGGGGGCATAAAGCGTGGCCGAACAGGGCAAAGTCGATCCGATGCACCAGTTCATGATCGAGCCGCTTTTTGGCACCGATCACTGGACCATTGCCGGGCATAACATTGCTTTCACCAATTCGGCGCTGTGGATGCTGATCACTTTTGTCGTGCTGTTCGCGTTTGTCGCGGGCGGCGCCAAGGGTCAGACCGTTCCCGGCCGCTGGCAGGTGATGGTTGAAGGGCTGGTTGGTTTTATTGACAACCTGCTGGCCGCCAATGTTGGCCCCAAGGGCAAGAAGTATGTGCCCTACATCTTCTCGCTGTTCAGCTTCATTCTCTTCTCCAACGTTCTGGGTCTGCTGCCGCTGGGCCTGATCAAGGGCGTTCATCCCTTCACTTCGACCAGCCACTTTACGGTGACCGGCGTTCTGGCGATCCTGTCCTTCTCGATCGTCCTGATCGTGGGCTTTGCCCGCCATGGCCTGCACTTCTTCAGCCTGTTTGTGCCGCATGGCACGCC
The DNA here is from genome assembly GCF_001898925.1 of Novosphingobium sp. 63-713. NCBI lineage: Bacteria > Pseudomonadati > Pseudomonadota > Alphaproteobacteria > Sphingomonadales > Sphingomonadaceae > Novosphingobium > Novosphingobium sp. 63-713. The sequence goes on along the minus strand of NZ_MKVS01000027.1, from coordinate 77,444 downwards.
GGCATGGCTGCTGTGGCTGATCCCGGTGATCGAGCTGATCTCGTTCCTCGTGCGTCCCTTCTCTCTCGCGCTTCGTCTGTTCGTTGCGATGATGGCGGGCCACGTGCTGCTCGAAGTGCTTTCCAGCTTTGTGATCAGCTCGACCAATTCGGGCATGCTGTGGGGCACTGTTGTCGGCCTGCCCAGCTTTGCGCTGATGATCGCCATCTGCGCGCTGGAAATTCTGGTTGCCGGCATCCAGGCCTATGTTTTCGCGCTGTTGACCTCGCTGTATCTCAACGACGCCGAAAACCTGCACTAAGTTTTCAAGACGTACATCAAAGCCTTTCAACCAACGAAATTCGTTCAAAAGGAGTTATGGAAATGGAACCTGCAAGCGCAAAGCTGATCGGTGCTGGTCTGGCCGCTATCGGCGCCGGTGTGGCTGCCCTGGGCGTGGGTAACGTGTTCGGTTCGTTCCTCGAATCCGCTCTGCGCAACCCCGGCGCCGCTGATGGCCAGCAGGGCCGTCTGTTCATCGGCTTCGCGGCCGCTGAACTTCTGGGTCTGCTTTCGTTCGTCGTGGCGATGATCCTGATCTTCGTTGCCTGAACGAATACCAAGGTGATACTGGCCGGGGCGGTTTGCCCCGGTCGGGATCGTCTTTGATTTTCCCGGCCCGGATTTTGCCTTTGGGCAATGCCGCGGCCATGCGGTGATACCGTTTGGGTCCATCCGGCCCGACGCACAGCGACCGGAACCTAAGTGATGCCTCAGATTGCGCAGCTATCCGCAACCTATGCGTCCCAGATCTTCTGGGCGCTGATCTTCTTCGGATTTGTCTTCTTTGTTGTTGGCCGCGGCTTTGTGCCCAAGGTTCAGGCAACGGTGGCAAATCGCGACAAGCAGATCGCTGATGATCTGGCCGCCGCCGAAGCCGCGCGCCGCGCCGCCGAATCGGACGAGGCCAATTGGGCCGCGACCAGCAACAAGCAGCGCGCCGAAGCGCAGGCCCTGATCGCCAAGGCCAAGGCCGACGCCACCAAGGCAAGCGAAGCCCGTCTGGCGCAGGCCGCCGCCGTGGTGGACGAGCGTATCGCGCAAGCTGATGCGCGCCTTGCCGCCGCCCGTGCCGATGCGCTGGCCGAAATCGAAACCGTTGCCAGCGAAGCGGCCAGCGACATCGTCGCCCGCCTTGCCGGCCTGAGCGTGGAAGGCGATGCCGCCCGCGCCGCCGTGAAGGAGGTCCTCCATGGCTGATCTTGCTACTCTGGCCGTTCTGGCTGCCGGCGCCGGTGAAGCCGGTGGTCATGAAGCCGCAGAACCGCTGATGCTGGGCTTTGCCACGGCGCCGCAGATCGTTGCCGCTGCTATGGCGGTGCTGATCCTGATCGCCATCGCGCTCAAGGTTCCCTCGGTGATCACCAAGGGGCTGGACGGCAGCATTGCCGAAATCCGCAAGCAGCTCGACGAAGCCAAGGCGCTGCGCGCTGAAGCGGATAAGCTGCGCGCTGAATATGCCGCCCGTATTGCCGGTGCCGAAAAGGAAGCCGCGCAGCTGGTCGAGCATGCCAAGCATGAAGCCGAAGCGATCATCGCCAAGGCGGAAGCCGACACCACCGCCGTGATTGCGCGCCGCGAGAAGATCGCCGGTGACAAGATCGAGGCGGCGGAACGCGCGGCTGTTGCCGAACTGCAGAACAAGGCGGCCGAAGCGGCGGCCTCTGCGGCTCGCGGCCTGATCGCCGGTCGTTACGGCGTCGATGCCGACAAGGCTCAGGTGGACGCGGCAATCGCCGGTCTGTAATCCTGATCCTTGCGGATCTGGTGAAAAGCCCCGCTCCGGCGGGGCTTTTTTGCGTTTGGGGCGGGAAAGGGAGCGAGCATGGCGGAGATCATCAATTTGCGCATGGCGCGCAAGGCCAAGGCGCGCGGCGAGGCTGAAAAGCAGGCGCAGGCCAATCGGGCCCTGCATGGTCAGAGCAAGGCCGCGCGTGAGATAGCAAAGGCGGAAAAGGCGCGCGCGGAGCGTCTGCTCGACGGCGTCAAGCGCGAGGATCCGGACAGTTCCAAGCTGTGATGGCCGGAAAATTGGCCTGAAATCAAATATGTAAAAGCCACAATGCAACGATGGCCTATGGTTGCCATTGTCAGCGTCGTGATATGGGCAAGACTACGTCGTCATTCATTGCGAAATGCAAAGAACCTCTGCGCTAAAAGCCTGCGCTCATCGAGCAGGATCATGCACAGAAAGAGACGAATGGGCGATGAATTGTCTGAACCTTGCGGCCATTGGCCTTCATCTTGTTTCAGTGCATGACAAGCCGGGCTATAACGACCAGAATTACGGGCTTTATGCCCAAAGCGAATGCGGCTTTATCGCGGGCGGCTATTACAATTCCTATCGCAGGCCATCCTTCCAGATTGGATGGCGCGCAGAGACGGACCACCTGCCGCTGTTCGTCGAGATCGGTGGCGTCACCGGCTATCCGAACCATCTGGTCGAACCCTATGCGATGGCGGGCGTCAAGCTGGGGCCGCTGCGCGTCGGATTCGTGCCGCATGTGATGGGTGTGAACCGAACTGCCGTTGTCCATGCCATGGTGCAGTTCAAACTGTAACAAGCCTCACTCAAAAGCTGTTCTTGGCCTCACGCAGAGCGGCAAAGGCGCTGACAGGATCCCCGCCCCAGCGGGCCTGAATATCGGCGCTGTCGGCGCGCAGGAAAGGATTCGTGGCCAGTTCGCGCGCCAGCGGGAAGGGGACGGTTGCTTCGCCCCGCGCTCGTCGCGCGGTGATTTCTTCGGCATAGGCGACCAGCGCGGCATTATCCGGGTCGGCATGGAGCGCGAATCGGGCATTGGCGGCCGTATATTCATGCGCGCAATAGAGCGTCGTTGCAGGGGGCAGCGCCTTGATCCGCTCGAGACTGGCCCAGAATTGCGGTGCTGTGCCTTCAAACATCCGCCCGCAGCCCAGCGCAAAAACCGCATCGCCCACAAAGGCGACCCCGGCCTCCGGCAGGTGATAGGCGACATGGCCCAGCGTATGCCCGCCCACATTGATGACCTGTACGCGATAGGCCCCCAAAGCCACCGAATCGCCCTGATCGACTACGCGGTCCACGCCCTCGATCTTGCCCGCATCGCCCGCAGGCGCGGTGATCACGCAGCCTGTGGCGGCCTTGATCGCGCTGTTACCGCCCGCGTGATCCTTATGCCAATGCGTGTTCCAGATCTGGGTGATCATCCAGCTCTTTGCCTCGGCCTGACGCAAGTATTCCTCGGCATCCGGCGTGTCGATACACACCGTTTCGCCCGAGGCCGGATCGTGCAGCAGAAAGCCGTAATTGTCGGAAAGGCAGGGGAACCGGTGGATCTGGAGGGGCATGGGCGCGGTCCTGTGGTGGGGATTCGGGAAGGGCTTATGCCTCCGGCGGGCAAAGGGCGAAAGCCCTTTGCAATCCCGATACTGGTTGCGCTTTGCTTGCGAGCAAGCGTCATGCGGCAAAGCCGCCCTATTTAAAGCCTGCGGCGCGGCAAGCTGGGCGCAAGGGTGAACCTTTGGCGCAACAAGGACAGTAATGGGAGCGCGAGGGTCCAGACCCTCGCATTCTATCCCTAAACCTAAACCCCCAACAAAAAACCCGCCCGGATCGCTCCGAGCGGGTCTTTGTATCTCAGGCAACAGCTCTGAGAAGGTTCAAGCTTACTGCTTGGCCTTCAGAGCGGCGCCCAGGATGTCGCCCAGCGAAGCGCCAGCATCCGACGAACCGTACTGTTCGACGGCTTCCTTTTCTTCGTGCAGCTGACGCGCCTTGATCGAGAAGCTGGGCTTCTTCGAACGGTCGAAACCGGTGACCATGGCGTCGATCTTCTGACCGACCTGGAAGCGGTCGGGGCGCTGTTCGTCGCGGTCGCGACCCAGATCCGAACGCTTGATGAAGCCGGTGGCGCCATCGTCGCCGGCCTGCACTTCGAGGCCGCCGTCACGCACTTCGAGCACGGTCACGGTGACAACTTCGTTGCGCTTCAGGTTCGAACCACCAGCAGGCGACACGCCGCCGGCAGCCGGAGCGCCCTTTTCGAGCTGCTTGATGCCGAGCGAGATACGCTCCTTTTCGATGTCCACGTCCAGAACGATCGCCTTGACGCTTTCACCCTTGCGGTGCAGCGCCAGCGCGTCTTCGCCCGAGATGCCCCAGGCGATGTCCGACATGTGAACCATGCCGTCGACTTCGCCGTCCAGACCGATGAAGAGGCCGAATTCGGTGGCGTTCTTAACTTCGCCTTCGACGCTCGAACCAACCGGGTGACGTTCGGCGAAAGCTTCCCACGGGTTCTGCTGGGCCTGCTTGAGGCCGAGCGAGATGCGGCGCTTGTCCGAATCGACTTCCAGCACCAGCACGTCGACTTCCTGCGAGGTCGAAACGATCTTGCCGGGGTGGACGTTCTTCTTGGTCCAGGACATTTCCGAAACGTGGACCAGACCTTCGATGCCGGCTTCCAGTTCGACGAACGCACCATATTCGGTGATGTTCGTGACGGTGCCGCGCAGCTTGGCGCCGACCGGGTACTTGGCGGCAACGCCATCCCACGGATCCGATTCCAGCTGCTTCATGCCCAGGCTGATGCGCTGCGTGTCCTGGTTGATGCGGACGATCTGCACGCGCACGGTGTCGCCGATGGCGATCACTTCGCTCGGGTGGTTCACGCGCTTGTAGCTCATGTCGGTGACGTGCAGCAGGCCGTCGATGCCGCCCAGATCAACGAACGCACCGTAATCGGTGATGTTCTTGACCACGCCGTCGATGATCTGACCTTCCGAGAGGTTCTGGATCAGGCCGCTGCGCTGTTCTGCGCGGGTTTCTTCCAGAACGGCGCGGCGCGACACGACGATGTTGCCACGGCGACGGTCCATCTTGAGGATCTGGAACGGCTGGGGAACGTCGAGCAGCGGGGTGACGTCGCGCACGGGGCGGATGTCGACCTGCGAGCCGGGCAGGAAGGCCACGGCGCCGTCGAGGTCAACGGTGAAGCCGCCCTTGACGCGGCCGAAGATGACGCCTTCAACGCGCTTGCCTTCGCCAAATTCGTTTTCAAGCTTGTCCCAGGCGGCTTCGCGACGAGCGCGGTCACGCGAGAGCATCGCTTCGCCGTCGGCGTTTTCGACGCGGTCAACGAAAACTTCGACTTCGTCGCCGACCTTCAGGCCGTGGGGCTGACCGGCCATGGCGAATTCGCGCAGCGGAACGCGGCCTTCGCTCTTAAGGCCTACGTCGATGACGGCCTTGTCGTTCTCGATGGCGGTGATGGTGCCCTTGACTACGCGGCCTTCAAAGCCACCGTTGGCGGCGCCGCCAAGCGATTCGTCAAGGAGAGCCGCGAAATCGTCGCGGGTCGGGGTGCTCATAAAAGAGTCCTTCAAATCTAACGTTCTTCCGGCCAGGCGGTTGGGAGTTTTGCTCCGTCCGCCGGTCTTTCCTCCGGCATCGCACCATGCGATGGCCGGGCCAAAAAGGGCCGAACCGCCATGGAGGCCGGATGCCATCCACAGCACCCACCCGCAGCCAGGGCCACGGGCAGACCGGCGGCGACTAGGGCAAACGGGCGCGAAAGGCAAGGAAAATACCGCCCGCCACCTGATCCTTGGTACAGGTGGCGATGGGTGTGGCAACACGGTTCGTCTTGCGCCGGGGGCGGGCCAACGAGGTTTGCCGTTCCGTTCATTTTCCGCACAGGACCGCAGCGGTCTGTTCAGATTTCCACTGGATGGAAACTTTGTGAAGGAGGAGAACCCATGCGTATTTCTTTGGGCCTGATGGGGACGGGTCTGGTGGCGGCGTCTCTCGCGCTTTCGGGCTGTGCCACGACCGGTTCGGTCAAGCGGGCACAGGCGCGCGCAGATGAAGCCTATGCCAGCGCCCAGGAAGGCAATGGCGCCGCATCGCGCGCGCAGGGCACGGCCGACAATGCCCTTGCGGCCTCGGGCCGGGCGCAGAGCGCGGCCGATGCGGCCAATATGGCGGCGCAAAACGCGGGCAACTCGGCCAATTCTGCCAATTCACTGGCCGCGGCGGCCGCTGCCGATGCCCGCGCCGCCCGCGAACAGGTGGCCGTGCTGAAGGCGCGCCTCCATAAGCTGGAAGGGAAGAACAAGAAGCGCCATTATTCCAAGAGCGCGGCCAAGAAAAAGACCGTGGCCAAGGAGGCCCAGGTCACGCAGGCCCAATTTCACCACTAAGACGTTTCACCACTAAGGCAGCGCATCTTTTCGACCAGCGCGATGGCGGCGGCAATCGCCGCCTCGCGCCCCAGATCGGATGTGTCGAGGGTGATCGCATCGGGCGCCGGGCGCAAAGGGGCGGCGCTGCGATTGCGGTCGCGCTCGTCGCGCGCGGCAAGGTCGGCCTCGATCTCGGCAAGCGCTACATCGCGCCCCTGCGACAGCATTTCGGCGTGGCGCCGCGCCGCCCGTGCGGCCACGCTGGCGATCACGAACAGCTTGGCCGTGGCCTCGGGTGCGATCACCGTGCCGATATCGCGCCCGTCCAGAACCGCCCCGCCGCTTTGCGTGGCAAAGGCGCGCTGGCGTTCATACAGCGCCTGACGCACGGCGGGGTGCACCGATACCCGACTGGCCAGCCCGCCCGAAGCCTCGGAGCGCAATTCGGGACCATCGAGCAAACTGTCGGCAAAGCCGCAGGCGGCCAGCGCATCGGCCGCATCATCGGGATTGCCGCCATTTATCGCCACTTGCCGCCCCACCGCGCGATAGAGCAGCCCGGTGTCCAGATGCGGCAGGCCGTAATGCGCGGCCAGCGCCTTGGCGATGGTGCCCTTGCCCGAAGCGGTCGGGCCATCAACGGCGATAATCATGCGTTTTTCCCTTTGGCCATGATGGCGCGGACAAGGCCGACAAAGGCGATGGCCGACCACAGGCTTTCCAGCGCCAGCGAGGCCGGATTGGTATCGACCAGCAACGAAATCACCAGCAGCAGCGCGCCGGCCAGATTGGCGCCATGCTGGACAAACGGATTGGGCTCGCGCGTCTTGCCGGTAAAGGCCGTGGTATAGCCATAGGCAAAGACGCAGAGCGCCATGCCCGCAAAACCGCAGGCGGTGGCAAGCTCCTCGGGAATTCCGGTAATCAGGCTCATCTGGCCACCAGGCTGGCGAGCAGCGATTCGAAATTGGGGAAGCTGGTGGCGATCGGGCTGGTGTCGTCGATGGCCACGCCGTTCATGCTGTTGAGCCCCGCAATGGCCATGCTCATGGCGATGCGGTGGTCCAGATGCGTGGCGACATGATGCGCGCCCGATGTTCCGGGCAAGGGGGCGCCGCCGGTGCCGTCGATGATGAGGCCATCCTCGGTTTCGGTCACATTCGCGCCCGCCAGTTCCAGCGCCACGCGCATCACGGTGATGCGGTCGCTTTCCTTGACGCGCAATTCCTCAAGGCCGGTGGTGACGGTGCGGCCCTTGGCCTGTGCGGCGGCGACAAAGAGGACGGGGAATTCATCGACCATGCTGGGCACGATTTCGGGATCGACCTCGATGCCATGCAATTGCGAATGGCGCACGCGCAGATCGGCCACGGGTTCGCCGCCGACCTCGCGCGTGTTCACTTCCTCGATGCTGCCGCCCATCTGGCGCAGGACCGTGACGATCCCGGCGCGGGTGGGGTTGAGGCCGACGTTCTCGATCAGCACATCGCTGCCCGGCACGGTGAGCGCGGCGACGATGAAGAAGGCGGCCGAGGACGGATCGCCCGGCACCACGATGGTCTGGCCCTTCAGTTCGGCGGGGCCGTGGATCTGGATGGTGCGCGTGCCTTCCTCATCGACCTCGACGGTCAGATTCGCGCCAAAGCCGCGCAGCATACGTTCGGAATGGTCGCGGGTGGGTGCGGGCTCGATCACGGTGGTGATGCCCGGCGTGTTCAGGCCCGCCAGCAGCACCGCCGATTTGACCTGCGCGCTGGCCATGGGCAGGCGATAGGTGATCGGTACGGCGGGCGAGGCGCCGCGCATGGTCAGCGGCAGACGGCCTTCGACGGAGGTGAAATCCGCGCCCATCGTGGAGAGCGGGTCGATCACGCGGCCCATCGGGCGCTTCGACAGCGAAGCATCGCCCACGAAGGTGGCGGTGATGCCATGGCTGGCCACCAATCCCATCAGCAGGCGAGTCGAGGTGCCCGAATTGCCCATGTCGAGCGCGGTTTCCGGTTGCAGCAGGCCGCCTACGCCCACGCCGTTGATGATCCATTCGCCATCTTCGGTTTTCTCGATTTTCGCGCCCATGGCCCGCATCGCGGCCGCCGTGGACATCACATCCTCGCCTTCCAGCAGGCCCGTGACCCGCGTTTCGCCCAGCGCCAGCGCGCCCAGCATGATCGAGCGGTGGCTGATCGACTTGTCGCCGGGGACGCGGATCGCGCCATTCAGCGCGCCGGTGGGCATGAAACGGCGGGGGCGGGGGGTGGCAGAGGCGCTCACGGACAGGATTCCTTAGGGCTATGAAGACTGGGGATGCGAAAAACGCTTGCGTCACGGGCAGGCACCCGTCAGAAGCGCGCGGCTTTTGACAGCGCGGGGGCTCTATGGCAAGGCGCCAGAGCATGGCAAGGCCGGTCAAATGGCCCTTCGCGCCAGTTACGCATAGCAATGGATACCGCCCGCCGCTTTGGCTGGGGCAGACATGAGGAATAGCATGGTCAAGCCAGAATGGGGCGCCAAGCACGGCTGCCCGAAGTGCGGCACCCGCTTTTACGATCTGGGCAAGGACGATCCCGTCACTTGCATCGAATGCGGCTATGCCTGGGTTCCCGAACCGGTTCTCAAGAGCAAGCAGCCGATTCCCTTTGAGGAGATCCAGAAGAAGGACGCCGATGAGGTGGCCGACGGCGATCTGGCCGATGAGGATCTGGACATCGATGATGACGGCGATTCGCCGGACAATGATGTCGACCTGGGCGGCGATGACGACCTGGGCGTGTCGGGCCATGATGAAGAGCCCGACGAAGTGTAAGCTCTTGTCCGGAACCTTGGCGGGGCTTTTTTCAGAAAAATGAAATTTCTCGAAAAAAGTTCTTGCCAAGGTTCCGGGGTCGTCCTAGTGGGGCGGCCCGCCGACGAGGCGGAAGCGAAGCAAACCACCCAGGGATGCCTAGCTTATTGAATGAATGGGGCCTTAGCTCAGCTGGGAGAGCGCCTGCATGGCATGCAGGAGGTCAGCGGTTCGATCCCGCTAGGCTCCACCATTCAAACATATACCCATTGGTAAGGGGCCTTAGCTCAGCTGGGAGAGCGCCTGCATGGCATGCAGGAGGTCAGCGGTTCGATCCCGCTAGGCTCCACCAAAGGGAAAGTATCGCTTCATCAGGCGTTACGCTGGCCGACGAATTTACGTCCGCCGGCGTTTTTCGCTTGATGGGAATATGCGCTGATCGGCGAGGTTTCGCCCATCGGCGTTTTTGGCGTAATTTTGCGCCGCTGTTGGGGTTGGCTGATGTTCGACGCTCTGTCTGATCGCCTTGGCTCGGTCTTTGATCGGCTGAAGGGGCGCGGTGCGCTCAAGGAACAGGATGTGCGCGATGCGATGCGCGAAGTGCGCATCGCCTTGCTCGAAGCCGACGTGGCCCTGCCGGTGGTGCGCCGGTTTATCGACGATGTGACCGAGAAGGCCGTTGGGCAAAATGTGCTCAAGTCGGTCACGCCCGGTCAGCAGGTCGTCAAGATCGTCAATGACGCGCTGGTCGAGATGCTGGGCGGGCAGGATGTCCCCGGTCTCGATCTGAACGCCGCGCCGCCGGTGGTCATCATGATGGTCGGCCTTCAGGGGTCGGGCAAGACCACCAGCACGGCCAAGCTCGGCAAGCTGCTGAAAGAAAAGCACGGCAAGAAGGTGTTGATGGCGTCGCTCGACGTCAACCGTCCCGCCGCGCAGGAACAGTTGGCCGTTCTGGGCGAGCAGGTGAGCGTTTCGACCCTGCCGATCATTTCGGGCCAGATGCCGACGGCGATCGCCGAACGCGCGATCAATTCGGCCAAGCTTCAGGCTGTGGACGTGCTGCTGCTCGACACGGCGGGCCGTCTGCACGTCGATGCGGCGCTGATGGAAGAGATGAAGGCGGTGGCCGCCATCTCGACCCCGAAAGAAACGCTGCTGGTCGTCGATTCGCTGACCGGTCAGGATGCGGTCAACGTTGCGCAGAGCTTTGCGGGCGAAGTCGATCTGACGGGTGTGATCCTCACCCGTATGGACGGCGATGCGCGCGGCGGTGCGGCGCTTTCGATGCGCGCGGTCACGGGCAAGCCGATCAAGTTTGCCGGTATGGGCGAAAAGCTCGACCAGATCGAAGTGTTCAATCCCGGCCGCGTGGCGGGCCGCATCCTGGGCATGGGCGATATCGTCAGCCTGGTGGAAAAAGCGGCGCAGGCAGTTGAGGCCGAGGACGCCGAAAAGCTGGCCGAGCGTATGGCCAAGGGTCAGTTCGATATGAACGACCTGCGCACCCAGCTGCGCCAGATGCAGAAGATGGGCGGGCTGGGCATGTTGGCCGGTATGCTGCCGGGCATGAAGAAGGCGCAGGCCGCCATGGCCAACAGCGGGATGAATGACCGCACGCTGCTGCGCATGGATGCGATCATCGGTTCGATGACCCCCAAGGAGCGTGCCCGCCCCGAACTGCTCAACGCCAAGCGCAAGATCCGCATCGCCAATGGCTCCGGCACGCAGGTGCAGGAAGTCAACAAGCTCCTGAAAATGCATCAGGAGATGGAAAAGGCGATGAAGCAGATCAAGAAGATGGGCGGGCTCAAGGGCCTGGCCGCCTTGTTCGGCAAGGGTGGCATGGGTGGCATGGGTGGTCTTGGCGGCCCCGGTGCCGGCGGCCTTCCCGGCCTTGGCGCGGGCGCCCCGGATTTTACAAAGTTTTTGAAGAAATAAGCTGAATTAATTGGAAAGGTACGAAAATGTCGGTTTCTCTGCGTCTGTCGCGTGGCGGTTCTAAGAAGCGCCCCTATTACAAGATCGTTATTGCCAATTCGACCGCGCCCCGCGACGGCAAGTTCCTGGAGCAGGTCGGCACCTACAACCCGCTGCTCGCCAAGGACAGCGAAGACCGCGTGCGTCTGATCGAAGACCGCGTGAAGTACTGGCTGGGCGTTGGCGCGCAGCCGACCGACCGCGTTGCCCGTCTGCTGGACAAGGCTGGTCTGAAGGAACGCGCCCCCACCAACAACCCGAACAAGGCCGAACCCGGCAAGAAGGCCAAGGAACGCGCTGAAGACAAGGCCAAGAAGGCCGCTGAAGCTGCTGAAGCGGCTGCTGCTGAATAATGAGCCGGCCCGTGACAATGGCCGCTGTTGCGGCGGCCCATGGCATCACGGGCGAGGTTCGTCTCAAGCTGTTTGGTGAAGGTGTGGCCGCGCTCAAGGGCTACCGCACCTTCAACAATGGCGCGCTGACGCTGAAATCGATCAAGGATGACGGCAAGGGGGGCGCTCTGGCCCGCTTTGCCGAAGTCCCTGATCGAACGGCGGCGGAAAAATTGCGCGGGACGGCGCTGACGGTCCCCCGCTCGGCCATGCCGCCGCTGGCGCCGGGTGAGTATTATTACGCCGACCTGCTGGGTCTGGCGGCCCAATCCACCACGGGTGCGATGCTGGGCACGGTGGTCGCGGTCGACAATTTCGGCGCGGGCGACATTCTGGAAATCGAGATGCCTGCGGGCGAGGACGGCAAGAGCCACCGCTTCATGGTGCCCATGCGCGCCGAGGCCGTGCCCGAATGGGACGAGGCGCGGGTGTTGATCGAGGACGCCTACGTCGGGTGACCGAGTGCGAGGCGGAGATTGCCGCCTTGGCGCAGGATCTGTCAGGTTTGCGGCGCGTATGGCCGGATATGGCCGTGTCGCAGGATCTCGGGCTTTACGGCGATGACATCACGGAATTCATAATGGCCTTGGCCGATCGCTATGGCGAGTGGGTCTGGGATTGGCCGTGGGCGCGCTTTGCCGATGACCGTGAAGGTGTGGGTTGCCTCGCCATTTTCGGCTTGCCCTGGCTGCTGCTGTGTTGGCTGTTTCGTGCCCGATCACGCGGTTTGCATCAGGTTCAGGAGCTGGAACGGCTGGAAATCGGCCATATTGCGGCGGTGATCGACCGGGGAGTCTGGTTCGAACCCTGAACACTTATGCTGTTGTTTTGCCAAAACCTCCCTATCCCAAATGCATGATTGTACCGCGCTGGTTTGAAGGTTAAAGACACGCGGGGTCTTCTTCGCCGGAGGGCGGATGAGGAGGGATCATGGCGGGTCTGGACCCGTTTCAATTGAGCGGGGAGCAGTTTCTCGCGATCTATGCCGGGCTGCTGCTGGCGGCGGCGGCGATGGCGTGGGTGTTGCCGCATTGGCTGCGCCCCGATGGCAGAATGCTGGCGTTGCAACATCCTTTTGAACTGGCCTGCCTTTCGGGCGGGCCGACGCGCTATGCCGAAACGCTGGTGGTGGGGCTGATGCAGGCGGGGCATCTGGCCCTGCGCGACGAGCGTCATTTCGAGCCGCTGCGCCCCGCCGCAGGCATCAGCCGGGCCGAGGTGGCGGTGCTGGGCCTGCCGCCCGGGACGGATTGGGCCTTGCTGATGACCAGCCTGTGGAGCGCGGTCCACTGGGTCGAACTGCGCCTGATTGCGCGCGGCCTGTGGCTGGACCGCGCGGAATGGTGGCAGGTTCGTGGCTGGGCCTGTTTGCCCTACATGCTGGTTTTGCTGTTCGGCGCGATTCGCTGGGAGGCGGGCCTGCTTCATCATCGGCCGGTGCCTTATCTTGGGTGGCTTGTGCTGGCGGCCCTGCTGGGCGGGGTGGTGCGCTGCGCCACCATCGATCGGCGGACACGTGGCGGCAGCCGCGTGCTGGCGCGCGCGCGGCACGAGGCGCGCAACCTGCGCCGCGATGGCGAGCAGGTCCAGATCGCGGTCGCCCTGTTCGGCACCGAGGTTCTGGCGGGCACCCCCTATGAGGCGCTGCACAGGCTGCGCATTCGCCGCCGTTGAGGCCCGATGCCCCTTGCAGACCGGCGGCGCAGGGGGCATGGGGGCGCCATGAGCTTTTCCGCCACCGTCCTGACGCTTTATCCCGATATGTTCCCAGGCCCGTTGGGGGTCAGCCTTGCCGGCCGCGCGCGCGAGGAGGGCAAGTGGGCCATTGATGCGGTGCAGATCCGCGACTTTGCCCAGGACAAGCACCGCACCGTGGACGATACGCCCGCAGGCGGCGGGGCGGGAATGGTGCTCAAGGTCGATGTGCTGGCCCGCGCGATTGACCATGCGCGCGCGAATGGTCCGATGGGGCGGCCCGTCATCGCCATGACCCCGCGCGGGCGGCCTTTGACGCAAGCGCGGGTGCGCGAATTGGCCGCCGGACCGGGGGTGATCGTACTTTGCGGGCGATTTGAAGGATTTGACGAGCGGATTTTCGCCGGGCGCGATGTCGAGGAGGTCTCGATGGGCGATATTATTCTCTCGGGCGGCGAACCTGCGGCAATTATGCTTCTGGATGCTTGCATTCGGCTGCTTCCCGGCGTAATGGGCGCGGCCTCTAGTGGGGATGATGAGTCGTTCGAAAACGGATTGCTCGAATATCCCCACTATACCCGACCCAATGATTGGGAAGGGCGATTGATCCCTGAAGTGCTGCGATCGGGGGATCATGGAAAGATCGACGCCTGGCGGAAACAACAGGCGCTCGACGATACTCGGTCACGCAGGCCCGACCTTTGGGAGCGCTACGGTGGTGCTTCGGGTCAGTCTGCCTCTGGCGCGCGGCGCAAAACGAAGGATTTGGGTCAATGAACCTGATTCAGCAGATCGAAGCCGAAGAAATCGCCAAGGCGCTTTCGGCTACGGGCAAGGAAATTCCGGAATTCCGCGCTGGCGACACGCTGCGCGTCGGCGTGAAGGTTATCGAAGGCGACCGCACCCGCGTTCAGGCCTATGAAGGCGTGGTGATCGCTCGCTCGAACCGCGGCATCAACTCGAACTTCACCGTGCGCAAGATGTCGTTCGGCGAAGGCGTGGAGCGCGTATTCCCGCTCTACTCGCCCAACATCGAATCGATTACCGTGGTTCGCCGTGGTGTCGTGCGTCGTGCCAAGCTGTACTATCTGCGCGGCCGCACCGGCAAACGCGCACGTATCGCCGAGCGCCGCGACCCCCGCACGGCAGGCTGAGCCGGAACAGCAGTTCCCCAGCCAACTAGCGGAACATCGTGAAAGGGCGCCTCGGCCAAGACAGCCGGGGCGCCCTTTTGCTTGCGCGCCTTATCTCCAATACTTCGACAGGTCTCTCTCCTTGCCATGCGCTTTCCCGCTCTCCTGCTTGCTGCAGCGGCACTCGTGCCTGCGCCCCTCGCCTTTGCGCAGGGGGCTGCTGTGAACGCGCCTGCCGCCGTTGCGCTGTCGTTCGAGCGGGTCTTTGCCAGCCCTTCGCTCAACGGCCCGGCGCCGCGCGGGGTCAAGCTGTCGCCGGACGGGCGCTATCTGACGCTGCTGCGCAACCGCGCCAATGACCGTGAACGCTATGACCTGTGGGGCTATGACCGCCAGAACGGGCAGTGGCGGATGCTGGTCGATTCGGAAAAGCTGTCCTCGGGCCGCGCCTTGTCCGAGGCGGAGAAGATGCAGCGTGAGCGTCAGCGGATCGGCGACATCAAGGGCATCGTCACCTATAGCTGGGCGGCCGATGGCAAGGGCGTGCTGGTGCCGCTCGATGGCGATCTGTTGTTGGCGGGGCTTGATGGCTCGGTGCGCAAGGTCGAAGGGGCGGGGGCCGATGCGCTCAATCCGCGCCTCAGCCCCAAGGGCGGTTTCGTGTCCTTTGTCCGTGATCGTCGCCTCTGGGTGGTGCCGGTCAATGGCGGCGCGCCCCGCGCGATCACGCCCCCCGAAACCAGCTCGACTGTCCATTGGGGCGAGGCCGAATTTGTCGCGCAGGAGGAAATGGCCCGCCTGACCGGCGCCTGGTGGTCGGGCGATGACAAGCATGTGGCGGTTGAACGCTTTGACGAGGCCCATGTCGGCACCGTCACCCGCGCGGCCATCGGCGCGACCGGCACCAAGACTTTCGACCAGCGCTATCCGGCGGCGGGCACGCCCAATGCCGAAGTGTCGCTCTATGTCGTCAGCCCCGATGGCGGTGTCCCGGTTAAGGTCGATCTTGGCGCGGAGGCTGACATCTATCTGGCCCGCGTCGATTGGGCGCTCGATGGCAAGACGCTCTATGTCCAGCGCGAAGATCGGGCGCAGACCCGCCTCGACATGCTCAAGGTCGATCCGGCCACGGGCAAGTCCGAGGTGCTGTTTACCGAAACCGCGCGGCCCAAGAGCTGGATCAACCTCACTGACAATTACCGTTTCCTGCGCGACGGCAGCCTGATCTGGTGGAGCGAGCGCGATGGTTTCGGCCATCTCTATCGCCTCGTAGGTGGCAAGTGGCAGCAGCTCACCCATGGGCGCTGGATGGTCACTTCGCTGGACGGCGTGGATGAAAAGGGCGGCAAGCTCTTCTTCACCGGCACAAAGGATGATGTGCTGGCGCATCAGGTCTATGCGCTGGATTACAACCATCCGGGCGAACCGAAGCGCCTGACCGATCCGGCCTATATGAACAGCGCGAGCATGGATCGCGCCGGGCAAACGCTGGTCATCACTCGCAGCGCGCAGAACCAGCCCGCCCAGACCTATCTGGCCGATGGCGCGGGCAAGCGTCTGGCATGGGTTGAGGAAAACCGCGTGGATGCGGGTCATCCCTACGCACCCTTCCTTGCCGCCCATCGCGCACCCACTTTCGGCACGATCAAGGCGCAGGACGGCAGCGATCTGCACTGGAAGATGATCACGCCGGTGATGGAGCCGGGCAAGCGCTATCCGGTGTTCTTTGAACATTACGGCGGCCCGCATGTTCAGGTGGTCAGCAAGGGCTGGTCGGGCGCGCTGGCCCAGGCCATCGTGGCCAAGGGCTATATCTATTTCGAGATCGACAACCGGGGCAGCGCGAACCGGGGCGTCGATTTTGAAAGCCAGATCTGGCAGGCGATGGGCACGGTGGAAGTGGCCGACCAGATCGCCGGGGCCGATTACCTCAAGAGCCTGCCCTTCGTGGATGCCAGCAAGATCGCCACCTATGGCTGGTCCTATGGCGGCTATATGACGCTCAAGCTGCTGGAGGCGCATCCGGGCGCCTTTGCCGCCGGGATTTCCGGCGCGCCGGTCACCAAGTGGGAGCTCTATGACACCCACTATACCGAGCGCTATATGGGCGATCCGCGGCAGGTTCCGGCTGCCTACAAGGCTTCGAACGCCATTGATAAATCCGATGCCATCCGCGATCCGCTGCTGCTGATCCACGGGCTTTCGGATGACAATGTGGTGTTTGAAAATTCCTCGGCTCTGATCGCCAAGATGCAGAACGAGGCCACACCTTTCGAGATGATGCTCTATCCCGGCCATACCCACCGCGTGGGCGGGCCCAAGGTCAGCGTCCATCTCTGGAACACGATTTTCGCTTTCCTGGCACGGCATGGAGTGACGCCGCCGTAATTCTCTAGCCAGTTGTTGTAATGCGGCTTTGCGTCTCAGGCCGCGTGAAACAGGTCCCTTTATGGGCCGCAGGAGTGAGTAACATGGGTTATCGGGTTGTCGTCGTTGGCGCCACGGGCAATGTGGGCCGCGAAATGCTCAACATCCTTGCCGAGCGGGAATTCCCCATCGACGAACTGGCGGCGGTGGCTTCGCCTCGTTCGCAGGGCACCGAGATCGATTTCGGCGAAACCGGCAAGAAGCTGAAGGTTCAGAACATTGAACATTTCGACTTCACCGGCTGGGACATCGCCCTGTTTGCCGCAGGTTCGGCGCCGACCAAGATCTATGCCCCCAAGGCCGCCTCGCAAGGCTGCGTGGTGATCGACAACTCGTCGCTCTATCGCATGGACCCGGACGTTCCGCTGATCGTGCCCGAAGTGAACCCGGACGCCATCGACGGCTATACCAAGCGCAACATCATCGCCAACCCCAACTGCTCGACCGCGCAGATGGTTGTGGCCCTCAAGCCCCTGCACGACAAGGCGACGATCAAGCGCGTCGTGGTCGCGACCTATCAGTCGGTGTCGGGCGCGGGCAAGGAAGGCATGGACGAGCTGTTCGAACAGAGCCGCGCGATCTTTGTCGGCGATCCGGTCGAGGCCAAGAAGTTCACCAAGCAGATCGCGTTCAACGTGATCCCGCACATCGACGTTTTCCTTGATGATGGCTACACCAAGGAAGAATGGAAGATGGTGGCCGAAACCAAGAAGATCCTTGATCCCAAGGTGAAGCTGACGGCAACCTGCGTGCGCGTGCCGGTGTTTATCGGTCACTCCGAAGCGCTGAACATCGAATTCGAAAACGAGATCAGCGCCCAGGAAGCTCAGGACATCCTGCGCGAAGCCCCCGGCGTGATGCTGGTCGACAAGCGCGAGAACGGTGGTTACGTGACCCCGGTGGAATGCGTTGGCGATTACGCCACCTTCATCAGCCGCGTGCGTGAAGACTCGACGGTCGACAACGGCCTGTCGCTGTGGTGCGTTTCGGACAACCTGCGCAAGGGCGCGGCCCTGAACGCGGTGCAGATCGCCGAACTGCTGGGCCGCCGCCACCTCAAGAAGGGCTGATATGAACGCTGTCCCTGTCGCTCAGCGCGGGATGCTGGTGGCGATGGCCATCGGGTCCGGGCTGAGCGGCTGGGGCGCGATCTATCCGCAAAACACATGGTTGCAGGTGGGGCCGGTTTTGCTGGCCCTGCCTGTTGCTTTTTGGGCCTTGCGGCGCTGGCCGCTGAGCCATCGCGCGGCGGGGATGGTCACGGGTTTCATCCTGCTGCATCTGCTGGCCGCTTGCTGGTCATACAGTTTTACGCCCTATGATTCATGGGGCAGGTCCTTGACCGGTCATTCGATCGACGCGGCCTTTGGCTTCAGGCGCAATATGTTTGACCGTCTGATTCATCTGTCCTTCGGCCTGCTTATGGTTCTGCCTTTCGCTGAAATCGGCTTGCGCCATGGCGGGCTTTCGCGCCGGGCGGCCCTGTCGATGGCGGTGCTGGGTATTTTTGCTTTCAGCTCGATCTATGAAATCTTCGAATGGCTGCTCACCATCGGCCTCTCGCCCGATCAGGCCGGCGCCTATAATGGCGAGCAGGGCGATATGTATGACAGCCAAAAAGACATGGCGATGGCCAATCTGGGCGCTGTGCTGGCTCTGCCCGCGGCCCGCGCATTGCTTGCCTTCAAACGCCGAAGCGGGTCATGATTCTGCGACCATGACCCGCTGCTCTTTGCGTTTTTAATTCACCCGCTGCGTCACCGTGGTGGTCGTCGTGGCTACGGGCCCGGCGACATGGGCGCTGTGCACCGGCTTTTTCGCCACGCGCGTCTTGACCACCTTCTTGGCGGCCACCCGGCCCGTGTTCTGCGTGGTCACCGTGGTTTCCACGGCGGCCTTCTGATCCAGGGCGGCCTGGGCGTTGGCACGGGCTGCTGCGGCATCCTGCTGGGCGGCCTGCGCGGTTTGCTCGGCATTGGCGGCGCGCTCATTGGCTGCGGCAACCTGTTGGGCGGCGGCCTGTTGCGAAGCCTCGCTGGCCTGCTGCTGGGCAATGGCGGCGTCGGTCTTGGCCGCCTCGACACGGGCTGCGGTGCGCTCGGCCTTCATCCGCTGGGCCTGGCCAAGGTTGGCATCGGCGATCATCGCGGCCTGATTGGCGGTTTCAATGGCCTCTTCCTTGCGGCCTGCCGAAAGGTCCTCGCGCGCATCGGCCAATGCCTGCTTAGCCTTGGCCTGATCCACGGCCAGCAAAGTGTCGGCGCCTGCGGTATCGGCGGCGCTGATCTTGGCCTCGGCCACGGCGATGGCCTTTTTCGCGCGGTCGGCCTTGCCCTCGGCCATGGCCGGGCCGCTCCATGCCACGGCCAACATAGTGGCGGCGAGCAGCGTGCTGTGAAGGGTCTTCATGGGTCTACTCCTCTCGAACATGGACCATGCCCAAGGAAGAGTCCGGCGAGGCGATGGTTCCAAGCGACGAGGCGAGCCGCCCGCGCAGAATAGGCCAGCTTTGTACGAAATGACCGAAAATGCGCGATAAAAGCATGAGCAGAATTGCGCATACCGGACGCCCGTCCGAAAAGCTAGGCCGCGCGGCGCGGGGGTGGGGACTTTCGCATAGGAGGAGTTATGAATATCCGTTTTGGCCTCGCCGCCGTGGTTCTGGCCCTTGCCGGCGCTTCGCAGGCCAATGCCGCCGCTGCCGGTGACACGGCGCTGGCCGAGATCCTGCCCCATGTGCCGCGCGATGCCGATGGCAAGGTCACCCGCGAAGCCTTCGTCGCCTATATGGAAACCGCCTTTGACCGCGCCGATACCGCCAAGAGCGGCCAGATCGACCCGTCCCGGCTGAAGCGTGCCGGTGCGGCGCGCGCCTGTTCGCCGATGTTCGGCCCGCGCTATGTGCCCGGCGCCTCGCTGACCGGCTGCTGAAACAGACGACAGATCATGCAGGGCGGGCGCAACCCGCCCTGTTTCCTTTCGCGCCTTTGGAGCGCCTTTCCTTGATCCATGAATATTTTCAGGCATCGGCTGGCACAAGCCGCTTGCCCCTTTGGCTTTTCCGCGCCTATCGCGATCTCCTTGCCCATTCGCCCGAAGAGGATGTCGTCATGCCCGAAACCGTCACCACCAGCTACTTTCGCGGTTGGGCAGGAACGCGGCTGGCGCTCCACCGGATGGGGCCTGCATCGGGAGGGAGCGGGCGGCCCATGCTGCTGTTCCACGGGCTGTTTTCATCGGCGGCGATCAACTGGGTCAAATATGGCCATGCCGAGCGTCTGGCACAGGCCGGGTTCGAGGTCATCATGCCCGATCTGCGCGCCCATGGCATGAGCGAGGCGCCCCATGACGCCACCGCCTATCCTGAGGACGTGCTGGTCACCGATGCGCTGATGCTGGTGCGCGAACTGGGGTTTGAGCCGGGCGGCTTCGATCTGGGCGGTTTCTCGCTCGGCTCGCGCACGGCCACGCGCGCGGTGCTGGCGGGGCTGGAGCCGCGCCGGTTGGTCCTTGCGGGCATGGGTCTGGAAGGGCTGGCGGGATGGGCGCGGCGCAGCGCCTTTTTCCTCGACGCCATCGCGCGCTACGGCACGATCAAGCATGGCGATCCGGCCTATGTTGCCCAACAGTTCATGAAGGCGCAAAAGGTCGATCTGCGCGCGGCGGAATTGCTGCTGCAATCGGTGGACGATACGCCGCCTTCGGATCTGGCCGGTATCACCATGCCCACGCTGGTGGTCTGCGGCGCCATCGATCAGGACAATGGCAGCGCCCCGCGCCTGGCCCAGACCTTGCCCAATGCGCGCTATGCCGAAATCCCCGGCACGCATATGAGCAGCGTGACCCAGAAGGAACTGGGCCAGCAGATGGTGGAATTCCTTACTTCCTGAGGCTGAAGGGAATTTTCAGGAAGCCGCGCAGCATCACCGCCTCGCCGCCGCGCATCATCGGGGTCCAGCGCCATTTGCGCACAGCCTCCAGCGCTGCCTTGTCGAGGCGGGGGAAGCCGCTGCTGTTGGCCACGGTGATTTCCGCCACGCGCCCGTCCGTGCCGACCAAAAGACCCAGTGTCACCGTGCCTTCCTCCATATTCCGCCGCGATTCCAGAGGATAGGAGGGCGGGGTGAACGAGAGAATCCGCGCGCCCAGATCGCCCACTTCGGCCGGCCCCGCAGGCGCCTTGGGCGCGGCGGTGGCAACCGGGGCGGGGGCCGGAGGAGCAGGCGGGGCGGGGGGCTGCGCGGCTGCTTCCTGACCTACGGCAATGGCCACGGCCAGCGGCGGTGTGGGGGCCTCGGGCTGCGGCTGGGCTACGGCCTGGGGCAGTTGCGGCATATCGACCTCCTTGGCCGCCGGTTTGCTCTGCGGCGCGGAAGGCGGGGGAGGGGCGGTCAGGTCCATCGTTACGATATGATGTTCGCGCTTGGCATGGGGTGCGACATTCATCCAGACCATCGCGGAGAACAAGGCGCCGACTGCCAACGCCGAGGCCAGCATCGCGCCGCCGCGCGGGCGTTGCGCCTGCTGGGCGTAGCGGGCGCTGGGCACAAAGGGGGCAGCCGGAGCCGGAGCGGCAAAGCTGAGTCGCGCCTCATGGCCAAGCGGGCCGTAATGGGCGGAAAACTCGGCTTCGTCAGTCACTCGGAAGGCGTACATGGGCTGCCTCATGGGGTCGTTGGATGCTCGCTATTGCTAACGATTAGCAAAAGTACCTCGTCCCAGCAAGGCTTATTGCATCTAATTCGCAATCATATCGACCAATGTCGCGCTCAACACCTCGCTCCCGTCCTCCATCACCCAGCGCACTGAAAGCCCCCGTCGATCCGCCAGTTCCCGCCCCCGGTCCGGCCCCAGCACGCTCATCGCGCTGGCCCAGCCATCGGCGATCATCGCCTCTGAGTGGATCACGCTGCAGGCCAGAACCCCGCTTTGCGCCGGGCGACCGGTGGCCGGATCCAGATTATGCCCGCCGCGGACATAGGTGCCCGAAGTGGCCACCGCCAAGCCATGCAGCGCGATTCGCAAGGGCGCCACGCCCGCCGGATTTTCCAGATCGACCCACCATGGCTGGCCATCGCTCTGCACGCCCCAGCCGGACAGTTCCCCGCCAACCTCGACCAGCCCATGCCGCACCCCCATCGCGCGCAGCATTGCGGCCAGCGCATCGACGCCGTAGCCTTTGGCGATGCCCGACAGGTCGAGCGACACGCCCCCCGGTTGGCGCAAGCGCGCTGCCGCCCCATCCCACGCCAGGCGCGAAACATCGCAACTGGGGCGCAGCGCGGTAATCTCCCCATCACCGGGCGGCGCGGCCACAGGGCCGGGCGGGCCAAAGCCCCAGCGATCAACCAGCCGCCCCATGGCCGGGCTGAACGCGCCCCCGCTGGCCTGCGCCAGATCGAGCGAGGCGGCCATCACATGGGCGAAATCCGGCGAAAGGCTCGCCCATTCCCCGCCTTGCAAATTGTTGAAAAGGCAAAGCTCGCTGTCGGCCTGCCAATGGCTCATCTGGCGCACCAGATCATCGAGCCGCGCGGCAATCGCCTCGCGCAAATCCGCCGAGTCTAGGCCTTGGGGCCAAACCGCGCGAACCCGCCAGACCGTCCCCATCGTCTGGCCCGAAAGCGCCACCACGGGCGCCTTCGGGTCCAGACCGCGCAGGGCATTATCATCAATGACTGGCGGCAGGGCGACACGGATCATCAGGGCGCCATCACCTCGACCGTGGCGGTGTAGGTCATCCGGCGCTCGGTGGCGCGCGGGGTGGTCGGCTTGTTGTCGGTGGCGCTGATGGTCATCCAATACATGCCCGCGCCGGTCCATTTGACGGTGGCCACGCCATTGGCATCGGTGGTGACATCATAGCCGCCCTCGGCATCGCGATAGCGCTTGCCGCCCGGAATGACGGTCAGCTTGAGACCCTTGGCGGGCTGGCCGTCGATCAGGAAGCGGAACTTGCCCGGTTCATTGGCCACCAGATCGTCGGGATGGGTCAAGGGATCGAATTCCAGACCCTTGCCGCTGGGCTTGAACAGCGCAGTGGTGGGCGCGCCGCGCGTGACGAAGATCTCGTTGCGGCTGATTGCTTCGGTCAGCTTCAGGTCGGTGGCATTGGCCGGGATGGCATCAAGCGCGACCGATTCCACCGGCGCGCGGCCCGGAGCACCACCCGGCCCCATCGCGCCCGGCGGCGGGCCGGGGCGACGGCCGACGCGCTTTTCAACGCCGTCCACCTTGAAACTGCCCATCACGTTAAATCCCTCGGTGCCGATCTTCCACGTGCCCGGCTGGGTCAGGTGAACGTCGAAGGTGCTGCGATGGCGAGCGGTGATGCCGTGTTCGATGGCGCCTGCTGTGCCGTCCGGCGCGGTCACCTTGATCTGCGCCAGTTGTATCGGGAAATGGTCGGGAAAGAACAGGTCGTTTGACACGGCGGCATCGACACTGGCCCAGGGATCTTCGCCCGAATAGGTGGTGGCCACCGGCAAAAGCCACTGACGATGAGCCGAAGCCGTCATCGGCAGCGCGAGGGCAGAGGCGCCGACCAGCAGGGCAAGCGACTTGAACATGATGAAATTGGCCATGGAGAAGGCTCCTGTGGGGAAGAGACGGATCAGGGGAGGGTGACGGCAACCGCGCCGATTTCGCCGCCCGCGCCATTGCCCGCGCCCTTGCCGCCGGTGCGCGGCAGGGTGAAGGGCACGCTGACCAGTTCGCGCCCGCCGGTTTCGCGTGCGGCCTCGACCTTGAGCGTATAGACGCCGGGTTTCAGATCGGCGGGCAGGGGGATCGTGTGGTGGCCCGGCGCGCGGGTGGCGCCCGAAATGCCGGAGGGCGGCGTGCCGATATTGCGCCCGGCCACGCGCCACCATCCGCGCAGGTCCGACAGCCATTTCGTGCCCGGATCGCCGCGATGGTCGGCGTCATACCAGACGGCCACGGTGCGCGGCTGGATGCCTGCGCCCTCGATCCAGATGGCGACATAGGGGCGGTGATATTCGGCCACCGACAGGCGCGACAGGTCGATAGAGATCGAACCGGCCATGGCGCTTGCCGGGGCAAGAGCCAGCACGGGGGCAAGCAGGGAGGAGGGTTTCATCGGATATTCCTTTTAGGGAACAAGGAAATGGACAAGCAGCAGCGGCACGATCAGCCCCAGCCCGACCAGCGGCCATGTCGAGGGGCGGCGCTTGGAATGGAGATGCAGCAGCAGCAGGCCGGTGAGCGTAAAGACCACGCAGGCCACCGCGAAAATGTCCAGGAACCACACCCACGGCCCGCCCGCATTGCGCCCCTTGTGCAGATCATTGGCCAGCGAGAGCAGGCCCCGGTCGGTCAGTTCCGCCGTAATCGCGCCATCGGCCGGGTTGATCGAGACAAAGCCGTCGCCGCCCGGACGGGGCAGGTTGACCGTGATCGCATCCTCGGCCCATTCGGCGTCATGGCCCGAAACATCAATGTGGACGGCCTGTTCGACCGCGGCGGCGACCGGCGCGGGCAGGGGAGCGTTGGGGCCATGGTGCGCGCGCAGCAGCACCAGCGCGCCGACCGACAATTGCCCGCTGCGTTCGACCACCTTGGGGCTGGCGGCAAAGGCGCCCGCATGGTTCAGCGTGATCCCGGTGATGGCGAAAAACAACATGCCGATCAACGATATGGCCGCGCTGATCCAGTGCCATGTGTGAAACTGGCGCTGCCACCACTGTTTGGCCGCGCCATTCTTTTTCCTGCTCATGCCGGGGCCATGTCCGTCGATAGAATCTGGGCGGCAAACCGACGCAGCCATGCTTCCTCGCGCCCGTTCAGCCACTGGGCCATCTGGCGGCGGAACCGTGCATGGCCAAGGCGCGCCGCCTCAGCCAGCCAGCGCTGCGCCGAATCCATCCGCCCATGCGCGATTTCCATGCGGGCATGGTTGAAACAGCCGCGAAAATCGCCGCCCTCGGCCGCGCGGGCATAGTGATAGGCAGCCACGTCCAGATTGACCGGCACGGCCCAGCCATCCTCGTGGAACGATCCGATCATGTTTTGCGATTTTGCATGGCCCATGGCGGCGGCGCGGCGGAACAGGACCAGCGCCCGCGCCCGGTCCTGCGCCACGCCCCGGCCCAGCGAGAGCGCGGTGGCGTAATTGTAGAGGCCCCAGGCATCGCCCTTGTCAGCGGCGGCGGCAAACCATGATGCGGCAAGGCGTGGCGTCTCATCCACGCCCCAGCCCTGATCGAGGCAGCGGCCCACCATGTTCATCGCCGGTGCCAGACCCGATTGTGCGGCCTGAACAAACCAGCGGAAGGCGCCTTGCGGATCGCGCGCCACGCCGCGCCCGTCCAGCAGGCATTGCCCGTAATGCAGCGCGGCATGGGCGTCCCCGCCGCGTGCCGCATCAAACAGCGCAGCGGCGGCGCCGGCAGGATCCCCCGCCAGCACCGCCTGCCACTCTTCCACCGTCAGCGGGGAATGGCTCATGCTCAATACTTCAGGCTCAGGCTGGCCAGAATGGTGCGGCCCGCCGCCTGATGGGCATAATGGCTGACATAGGTGGCATCGTAATAGAGCTTGTTGGTCAGGTTCAGCGCCGAGACCTTGACGCCGATATGGTCGGTCAACTGATACGCGGCATTGGCATCAAAGCGCCAGTAGGACGGCGTATAGACCGCGCGCACCGTCGAGGCCGTGCTGCCGAAGGAATAGCCGCCATACACCTTGCCCATATAGATCGCGCCGCCGCCAAGCGTGAACTTGGGCGTGACCTTGTAGGTCGTGGTCAGGCTGATGCTGTCGAGCGGGGTGTTGGGCGCGCGCTTGCCGGTGATGGCGGCGGGCACATAGGCGGTGCCCACCAGCGTATAGCCGCCGTTGAGCATGACCGAGGGCATATGCGCCCAGCCGCCGAACAGGCTCCACTTGTCGGTGATATTGCCGCTGATGCCCAGTTCGATGCCGCGCACCCGCTTGTCGCCGATAAAGCCCACCGTGCCGTCGCCCAGATTGGCGCGCACATTGGTGGTGCGCGTCTGGAACACGGCCAGCGAGAGCGACAGGTTCTCGTCAAACAGGTTCCACTTGGTGCCCGCCTCATAGGTTGTGCTCTTTTGCACTTTCAGCGCGTCCACACCGATGGTGGTGGCGGTCAGCGTGTTGTCCTCCAGCCCCTGCGACAGGAACGAGCCGGGCGCGATGGCCGAGGTCGAGGTCGAGATATAGAAGCTGCCGTTCGGGCGCGGCTTGTAGACCAGACCGGCCTGATAGGTGAACAGATCGTCCACCCGGCGCTGCCATGTGCGCGCCGCCGTATAGGGCGCGGCCGAACTGGCGCTGACATGGGTGAGATAGCGGTCATAGCGCCCGCCCAGATTGATCATCCACTTGTCCGACAGCGTGATCGTGTCAAACACATAGGCCGACAGCGTGGTCCAGTCCGAGAAGGTCTGGGAATTGTTCGGGCCCTTGACGACGGGCACGTTGAAGGCGTCAAACGGATTGGGGTTGGAAGCGCTGGTGCAGATGCCGTTGGTGCCCGTCGTGGCCGTGGGGCAGGCAATGGCCAGCGCGACCGCCGTGCCGCTGGTGTCGGACAGGTAATTGCCGATGGCCGATTTCTGCCAGTTGAACTCCAGCCCGGCGGCGAAACTGTGCTGGATGCCGCCGGTGTTGAACTTGCCCGACAGGTCGAGCTGATCGACCAGCCCGTCCTGTTTGCTGTAGCGTGCGTTCACCCGGCGCGAGATCGTGCCATAGGAATAGAGATTGCCGCGCGAGTCATCGGGCAGGGTCCAGAGATAATCCTGCTCGGTGTTGCTGTAGCGCACGGTGTTGCGGATTTTCAGGTCCGGGCTGATCTTGTGTTCAAAGCGCGCGGTGAAGGCGTCGGTGTTGCTGGTGCGGAAATCGCGGTTGACGAGGCCATAGAACGTGCCGCGCTGGCGCTGGACGGTGCCGCCATTGGCCGTGGTGAAAGGATCGGTGCCCAGCGGGGCGACTTCGTAATAGCCGGCGCCAAAGCTGGAGGCGATCCGCGTATAGGGGATGCCCTGATCGGGCAATTCGCTCGACTGCATGTGATACCAGTCCAGTGTCAGGCTGGTGGGGCCGGTCATGCCGATCTTCAGCGAGGGCGCGATGCCCCAGCGGCGTTGCCACACGTAATCGCGGCCCGCGACGCCCTGATCGTGATACATGCCCGACACGCGCAGGCCGACGAAATCGCTGATCGGCTGGTTGATGTCGGCCGTGAAGCGCTTGTAATCCTTGGTGCCATAGGTGGCGTCCGCATTGATGAAGCGGCGCTTTTCGGGGCTCTTGGACACGATATTGATCGAGCCGCCCGCATTGCCCGAACCATTGGTGATGCCGTCCGAGCCCTTGGTAATCTCGATGGATTCGACCGCAAAGGTTTCGCGGCTGGTGGCGGCAATATCGCGCACGCCGTCCAGATAGATCGCGTTCGACGAATCCGAACCGCGCAGGAAGGGACGGTCGCCCAGCGGGTTGCCGCCTTCGCCCGAACCCAGCGTGATGCCCGGCACCGTGCGCAGCGCCTCGGCCAGCGTGGTCGAGGACGTGTCCTCCAGCACCTGACGCGTCACCACCGTGATCGAGCGGGGCGTGTCGACCAGATCGGCGGTCGCCTTGGGCGAGGACTGGCGCTCGGTCTTGTACGTGCCGCCCGTGACGGCGGTATCGGTGACGGCAAAGCTGCCCAGATCGGCCTGCTGGGGCGTTTGTTCGGCGGCCAGCGCGGGATTGGCGATGGCAGGCGCAATCAGCGATGCGGCGCCGAGCAGGAGAGGTTTGCTGCCGGAGTTCATGAGCTTTCCTTATTGCGATTAAGTTGCAAGAGCCTATTGAGCAAATGCGAATGCGTTGCAATAGGAAAAATGAATAAAAATTCATGGCCCTTTCCCCGCCGGAGCGCCCCCAAATTTTAACGGGCGATAACCAGCGCCACCCGCGCCCTGTGCGAAATCGGTGCCGAACAGGGCTGCTGGCCGCTCGTTTTGCGCAACAGCCGCCAAGGGTTTCTGCCTAGATCCAGCCCCTTCGGATTTTAGAAATTTGTCGCCAATTGCGAAGTTTCGCGTCGCAACTCAGACAAAAGTCCACACAGACCCATGCTCAAACGGATTGATCCCCAGCAGGCGCAACTTGGCATGTTCATCCACAAGCTGGAGGGCAACTGGTTCAGCCATCCCTTCTGGCGGGGGCGCTTTTTGCTGGTGGACGAAGACCGGCTGGCGCGGCTGCGGGCCAGCGATGTGGCCGCCGTGATTATCGATACCGCGCGCGGATGCGATGTGCCCGAGGGCGAGCCTTTGGCCGCGCTGCCCCCGGTCACGCCCCGGCGGCGGCGCCAGATGTTGCTGGAGGAGCAGAAGGCCGACCGGCGCCAATCCGCCCATACGCTGACTCCGCGCAGCATGGCCCGCGAATTCGGTCGCGCCGAACAGGCCGCCGACATGGGCGTCAAAGTCATCTCGCGCGCCTTTATCGAGGCCCGGCTGGGCAAGGCGATCCAGCCTGAGGTGGTGGCCCCGGTGGTCGAATCGGTCTTTGCCTCGGTTCAGCGCAACCCCCATGCCTTCAACGGGTTGATGCGGTGCAAGCGCGACATGGAATATCTGTTCCGCCATGCGCTGGCCACATCGGCGCTGATGATCTCGCTGGGGCGGCAGATGAAACTGTCGCATGAACAGATGCATGATGCCGGCCTTGCGGGCCTGTTGATGGACAGCGGCATTGCGCTGCTCCCCATGCCCGAGCGATGGCAGGGCGACTGGCGGGATCTGCCCGAGCGGGCCGTGCGCGAGCATGTGTTGTTCGGGCGCGATTTCGTGGCGACGGGCGGTTTTGACGAAGTGGTCGTGCGCGCCTGCTATGAGCACCACGAGCGGATGGACGGCGCGGGCTATCCCGAAGGCGTAGCGGGCGAGGGGATCAGCCTGCTGGGCCGGATGGCGGCGATCTGCGATGCCTATGACGATCTGGCCAATCCGTTTGACGGGGACGGCGTATCGGACCCGGCCCGCGTGATCGAGATGATGCAGGCCGACGCAGGGGCGTATGATCCCGATATTCTGCGCGAGTTCATTGTCGCGGTCGGGGTCTATCCGGTGGGGTCGATCGTGCTGCTGGCCTCGCATCGGCTGGCGATGGTGGTGGACCAAAACCCCGACGATCCGGCCATGCCCACCGTGCGCTGCTTCTATTCGCTCAAACTGGGCCGGGCGGTGGCGCAGGAGACGGTCGATCTGGGCAATTGCTACGGCAAGGACCGCATCGTGGGCGCGGCCGACAGCGCGCTGCTTGCGCAGGCCAATCTGCCCAATCTGAGCCAGATGCGGATGAAATTGCTGGCGGCGGCCTGCGCTGGATAAACGGGCTATTTCTGATAGGCCAGTGCGGCAAACCCCTGCTGGATTTCGCCCAGCACCAGATCGGCGGCATAGGACAGCGTGCGCGATGTGGCCGTGGTCATGGCCAGCACCAGAGGTTTCAGGATCGGATCGGCCAGAGGGGTAAAACAGAGCGTTCCGGCGCGCACCTCGCTGGCCACATCGACCCATGACAGGACGCCCACGCCGACGCCTTCCTGCACCAGACTGGCGATCATCTGGATATTGTCGGATGTGAAGATGCGGTTGAGCGGCACCTGCGCCGCGCCTTGCAGAACGGCCACCTGATCATGCACCGCCAGAGGCCGCGCGGGCAGGATGACCGGCAGATCGGCGGCCATCGAAAAGCGCGCGCGGGGCAATTGCGCGATCGGGTGGCCGGGCAGAGTAATGAAGCCCAGCGGCACATCGGCAAAGGCGCGCACGGTCAGGTCGCGGATCGATTGCGGTTCAAAGCCGATGCCGAAATCGACCTCGCCATCGGCCACCGCATCGCGCATCGCCGCGCTGTCCAATATGCGCAGCGCCACGGTGATCCCCGGATAGCGCCGGTGGAGCGCGGACAATACCTGGGGAATATAGCCCTTGGTCAGCGCATGGATGACGGCGATCTCGACATGGCCGCGTTTCAGTCCGCGCAGATCCTCGATCCGCGCCCGCGCATCGGCCAGCGATTTTTGCCAGTTGCCGCCCGCCGCCATCATGATCTCGCCCGCGGCCGTCAGGCGCAGGCCCGAGGGCAGACGCTCAAACAGCGGCATACCGATCTCGGCCTCGGCGTTCAGGATTTGCCGGTCGATGGCCGAGGCGGAGACATGCAGTTCATCGGCTGCCTTACGAATGGAGCCGGTACGGCCCACCACCATGAAATAGCGCAGGAAACGGGAGAAGGCGGGCATGGATGGACTCCGGGAAGGGTGCGCTCATTTTTGCAACGCTGCGTCTAAATCATTGCGTTTGATTGTTGCACGTCAAGCCCTAAATTCGCCGCCGAAGGGGTCAGGGGACCCTTTGACGGGGACAAATCTTGAACATTTCCGGTGGCAGGCGGCGGTTGGGCGCCTCGACCTTGCGTATGCGCCGGTCTTTGGGACTTTGCATACTGGCCGGGGCCGCGCTCCTCCCTCACGCGGTTCTGGCCGGAACCACCGCCGCCCGCGCCCATTCCTCTCCGCAGCGCGAGGCGGCGGTGGCGCAGATGATGGCGCGTGCGGCGCAGAGCCCGACGCAATTGCGCGTATTCCTGCGCGCCATGCCCAAGGGCGGCGATCTGCATAACCACCTGTCGGGGGCGATCTGGGCCGAGGATTATCTGCTCTGGGCGGCGCAGGCGGGCTTTTGCGTCACGGCCGATGGCTTGAGCGTCGAACCGCCTCCGCCCGGCGGATGCGCGAGCGAACGCCGGATTGAACGTCGCGATGGGCAGGAAGCGCCCTCCTATGCCCGGCTGGTCGATAGTTTCTCGACGCGCGGCTGGCAGGCGGGCGTGGGGCGCAATGAACGTTCGGGTCATGCGCAATTCTTTCAGACCTTTGCGCGTTTTGCCCCGATCGCCGCCATCTCGACCGGGCCGATGC
This sequence comes from Novosphingobium sp. 63-713, assembly GCF_001898925.1. Taxonomy (NCBI): domain Bacteria; kingdom Pseudomonadati; phylum Pseudomonadota; class Alphaproteobacteria; order Sphingomonadales; family Sphingomonadaceae; genus Novosphingobium; species Novosphingobium sp. 63-713. The sequence goes on along the minus strand of NZ_MKVS01000027.1, from coordinate 46,862 downwards.
TGGCCTCGGTGCGGCGCCATGCCGCGCTGGACCGGGTTGGCTATCTGGAGCTGGATCACAACACCAACGCCTTTTCCCATGCCATCATGGCGGCGGGCGATGCGCCGATGGGCGAGGGCGATATTGCCGCCGCCTTTGAGGCTGACCGCGCCCTAATAGAGCCTTTGCTGGCGCAGGCGAGCGCGGAATTGACCCGCGACGAGGCGGAGGCGATCCGGATCCTGCAATGCGCCACGCCGCAGGCCGAGGCCGGATGCAAGGTGCGGGTGCATTATCTGTTTCAGGCCTTGCGGGCGCTTCCGCCGCGCATGGTGTTTCGCTCGCTGGCGGCGGCCTTCATGATGGCGGACCGCGATCCGCGCTATGTCGGCATCAACATCGTCATGCCCGAGGATCATCCGCTGGCCCTGCGCGATTACACGCTGCACATGGCGATGATCCGCTTTCTGGCGGCGCGTTATCCGCGTGTTCATCGCACGCTGCATGCGGGCGAGTTGGGCGCGACGCAGGTGCCGCCTTTGGCCCGTACCGACCATATCGCGCAGGCCATCGCGGCGGGCGCCCAGCGCATTGGCCATGGCGTCGATATTGCCGGAGAGGAAAATGCCGCCACCATCATGGCGCGCATGGCCCGCGCGGGGATTGCGGTCGAAATCAATCTGACCAGCAATGATGTGATCCTCGGCGTAAAAGGCGAAGCGCATCCGCTGGGGCTCTATCGCCGCCATGGCGTGCCCTTTGTGCTCAGCACGGATGATGCGGGCGTTTTGCGCGGCGACATGACCGGCGAATACGTCCGCGCCGTGCGCGAACAGGGGCTGACCTATCGGGACCTCAAACAGGCTTCGCGCAACAGCCTGACCTATTCTTTCCTGCCGAGCGATGAAAAGGCGGCGGCGCTGGCCGCGCTCGACCGGGAATGGGACACTTTTGAGCGAGACCGGATGGCCGGGGCGCCATGATGCGGATCATCACAAAATAAGCCGGACAGGCATCGGGAAGAGGACAGGGAACAAACACAGGGCAGGCGGCGCAAGGGCGCGGCCGGCCATCACACATGGGGGCAAGTATGATGGAATCCAACGAGAAATTACGGCTGCGTCGCGTGACATTGGCGGCCGTTCTGCTGGCCGGGTCGGTGCTGTCGACCACCGCCTATGCCGCCGACGAACCGGCCGAGGAAAAGAAGGAAATCGTCGTGCAGGGCTCGCTGGGCGCGCTGCCCCTGAAGGATGTCGGCACGATTTTCGGCTTCAACAAGAATCTGGTGGAAACGCCGCGCTCGGCCTCGACCATTTCCAAGGAGCAGATGGAGCGGTTCGGCGCGACCGAGATCTATGACCTTGTCGCGCAATCGCCGGGCGTGTTCACCAACTCGTTCTTTGGCGTGGGCGGGGCGCTTGATATTCGCGGCACGCCGGGCGAAATCTATTTCCGGGGGATGCGCCGTCTCGACAATCCGGGCAATTATCCCACCCCGCTGGGCGCATCGGACCGGATCGACATCGTGCGCGGGCCTTCCTCGCCGATCTATGGCCCGTCCAAGACCGGCGGCTATATGAATTTCGTGCCCAAGTCGGCGCGCGCAGGCAAGGGCAAGTTCCTTGACCATGCCGAGGGCGAGGTGAACTACACCGGCGGTAGCTGGAGCAAGAATGTGCTCTCCGCCTCCATCCGCGGGCCGGGCCATGTGGGTTCCAAGGAATTCGGCTACAGCCTCTATGGCGAGGTCGAGGACAGCGGCTCCTATTACCGGAATATGGGGACCAAGCAGACGATCCTTCAGGCCAGTTTTGAAATGGACCTGACGCCCACGCTGCGCCTCGAATTTGGCGGCATGTATCACAATTACAAGGGCCAGCAGAACGGCGGCTGGAACCGTCTGACGCAGGCGTTGGTCAATAACGGCACCTATATCACCGGTACGGCCAAACCGCTCGACACCAATGGCGACGGCCTGATCCAGGCCAGCGAATTTACCAGCGTGGGCAATTTCAACCCCTTCTTCCCCAATCCGGCCAGCGTTACGAACAATAGCTTCAAAAATCCGGATGGTTCGCTGATCTATCCCTGGCTGGCGCTCAACAATGTCGGCACCGCCACGCTCAGCCGCAAGAATGTGCTGACCGGGCCGAATGACAAGCTGTGGAACAAGGCGATCACGCTTTATGCGGATCTCATCTGGAACCCGTCCGACACGCTGGAAATCAAGAACCAGCTTTTCTATGACGGCTATGACAACATCAACGAGAACGCCTATGGTTTCTCGCAATTCCACAATTCCTATGTGATCGAGGACAAGATCGTCGCCACCAAGACGGTCGAGAACAGCGCGGGCAAGTTCCAGCTCCAGCTCAGCCCCTCGGTGCGCTATACCGATTTCCTGCATGGCGATGATTTCACGTTTGAATATTTCCACCGCGTCGATCTGACGCAGGGCTATACCGCGCTTTCCGCGCGCCGCCTGTCGACCCAGTGCGATTGCGAATATTCAAACTATGTGCGCGGTTATTACACCGATGCGGCCTTTGCCGCGCTTGCCGATCTGGATTTCAAGTTCGGCCTCGATATCACGTTGGGCGGCCGCTATGACAGTATCAACGTGCGCACCAGCAATGACCTGAGCAAGCTGCGCGTGTCGGCGGGCGTGACGCCTTCGGCCTCGGCCACCAACGGCATCTGGAGCTGGACCGCGAGCGCCAATTACAAGCTGCCCTTCGGCCTGGTGCCCTATGGCACGGTGTCGCGCCAATCGACGGTGATCGCCGGGCAGGGTGCGGAAATCTACACCTCCAACGTGCTGGGCAATGCATGGACCACCGCATCGCGTATGTGGGAGGCCGGGATCAAGGGTTCGTGGCTGGGCGGGCGCCTCTATGCCGCGATCGACACCTATAACCAGAAGCGCACCGATTTCTCGATCCAGTCCTCGACCGTCAACCAGTCGGTCGAAACGCGCGGCATCGAGGCCGAAGTGCGCTGGTCGGTGGACAAGCACCTGCTGATTTCGGGCAATTACACCAAGACCAAGGTGTACAACCTGTCCTTCCTGAATGCGGGCAGCACGTTCAGCTTCCTTGGCATCGAGGACTTGAAGGGCGTTGACCCCTCGCTGATCCTTGGCGGTCAGCCGGGCGGGTTGATCTCCACCAATACGATGGACAAGTCGCGCCGGGCGGGCATTCCGACCAACACCTATTCGGCCACGGCCACCTATGCTTTCGACAATGGCCTCGCCTTTGCCGTCAGCGCTTCGGCCTTCGATTCGGTGTTTTCGGGCCAGTCGCAGGCGGTGCGCCTGCCCGCCTATACGCTGGTCGATCTCTCGGCCAGCTATAAGACCGGGCCGTGGCTGTTCCGTGTGGTGGTGAAGAACGCCACCGATGCGACTTATTTCCGCGCCAATTTCACCGAATTGTTCGGCTCGACCATCGTCCTGCCGGAAAAGCCGCGCAGCGTGCAGGGTTCGGTGGTTTACAAGTTCTGATGATGGGACGGGGCGCTCGGACCTTTGGCCTGCGCGCCCCGTTCGTTTGGGGAAGTGATTTATGGTAATGGCCCGTTACAAGGCTTTGTTTCTGGCGCTGACGGCTGCTCTGGCGGGGCCGGTGGTGGCGGCGCCTGTGTCTCCGCGCGCCGCCTTGGGGCAAATCGCCAAATGCGCGCCCGCCGCGCCTTGCGCCGCGCATCTGCCGGTGCGGGTGGTGGTGGTCACGCTGTTTGAAATCGGCAAGGACGAGGGCGACCGGCCCGGCGAGTTCCAGCTCTGGAAAGAACGGGCGAAGCTGACCGAGCGAATCCCTTTTCCGCAGGGCTATCACGACCTCTATTACAATCCGGACACGCAGGTTCTGGGCATTGTGACCGGCATGGGCAATATCAAGTCGGCCACCGCCGCGCTGGCGCTGGGGCTGGATCAGCGGCTCGATCTGTCGAAGGCCTATTGGCTGGTGGCGGGCATTGCCGGTATCGATCCGGCGGCGGGATCGGCGGGCAGCGCGGCATGGGCGCGCTATCTGGTCGATGGCGACATGGCGCATGAGATTGACGCGCGCGAAATCCCCAAGGGCTGGAAATATGGCTATTTCCCGATCCACGGCTCGACCAGGGTGGAGGGCGACCCGCTGGCCGGGCCTGCGCCTGTGGCGGCCAATGGCGAGATGTTCGCGCTCAACGCCGGGCTGGCCCAATGGGCTTACGGACTGACCAAGGATCTGAAACTGCCCGACGATGCCTCGATTGCCGCCCAGCGCGAGCTGTACAAGGATTTTCCGGAGGCTCAGAAGCCGCCCCACGTGATGATGGGCGATCAACTGGCCGCGATGACCTATTGGCATGGCGAGAAGATGACCCAATGGGGCCGCGACTGGGTCAAATACTGGACGAATGGCAAGGGCACTTTCGTCACCTCGGCGATGGAGGAGACGGGGATTATCCAGAGCCTCGAATATCTGACCAAGGTGGGCAGGGCGGATCGTAATCGGGTGATGGTGCTGCGCGCGGGGTCGAATTTTACCATGCCGCCGCCGGGCATGGGCGCGGCGGAAAACATGGCGCGCGAGAATGCGGGCTATTCGGGCATGACCGCCGCGCTGGAGGCACTCTATGCCGCCGGGTCAAAGGTGGTGGGGGAAATCACCACGCATTGGCCGCGCTATGAAAAATCCGCGCCTTCGGCCCCTTAACCCTTGCGTTTGAAAAATCCCTCGGCGCGGGCGGCGAAATCCGCCCCGTCGAAGGCGGAGGCGAACAGGGCCAGCGAGGCTTCGTCCTCCTGCCTTTGCCCGGCGATCACCCGCGCGATGGTGTGCAGCGTGGCGCCATGGGTAAAGGCGGAATTGGCGGCGATGGCGCGCAGAGGGTCATGCGCGCTTTCGGCGATCTCCTCGATCAATCCGATGCGCAGCGCTTCCTCCGCCCCGATCAACTGGCCGGTCAGCATCAGCCGCCGCGCCTGACCCGGCCCGACCAGATCGACCAGCAGCGCGGTGTCATGCAGCGGATAGGCCAGCCCCAGCCGCGCAGGCGTTATGCCAAAGCGCGCTCGCGCGGTGGCGACCCGCATATGGCAGGCCAGTATCAGCCCGCATCCCCCGCCGATCGCATCGCCATCAACCATCGCGACCAAAGGCTTGGGGCATTGCGCCAGCGCCGATTGCGCCTCATTGATCGCCCCCTGCGTGGCGGCGCGCAGCACCAGATCATCACGCGCGGCCAGCATTTCGCCAATATCCGCGCCCGCACAAAACAGGCCCGGCGTGGCCGAGGTCAGCACAATCGCGCGCACATCCGCGTCATCCACTGCCTGCGCCAGCAAAACCGGCAGCGCCTGCCACATGGCAAGGTTCATCGCATTGTGGCGCTCGGGGCGGTCGATCAGCAGGCGCGCGATGGCGCCATCCTTGTCCAGTTTCAGCATGGGCGCCTCTTATCCGATCATGCGCCCCGGCAACAGCGCGCCGATAGTCGCAGCGCGGATAGAGGCTATGCAACCCCTCAACTCATCGCCAGCACCATATTGCGCACCTGCGGATAGACCTGCTTTTCCCATTTCGATCCGGCAAACACGCCGTAATGGCCCACGCCCGGCTGCAAGTGATGCCGCCGCAGATGGGGGCGCAGCGAGGAGCACATCTGATGCGCGGCGGCCGTCTGGCCCACGCCGCAAATGTCGTCGCGCTCGCCCTCGACCGTCAGCAAGGCGGTATGGCGGATTGTCGCGCAATCAATGCGGCGGCCGCGGTGCATCATTTCGCCCCGCGCCAGAGACGCCTGTTGAAACACCTGATCGATGGTTTCGAGATAGAATTCCGCCGACAGGTCCAGCACCGCCATATATTCATCATAGAAATCGGCGATCTTCTTCGCCTCGGCCTCACGCTCGTCGACAAGAGCCTGATAGAGCTTGCGGAATTGTCCGAAATGGCGGCCAAGGTTCATCGACATAAAGGCGGTCAATTGCAGGAAGCCGGGATAGACCCGCCGCCCCGCGCCCTTATACCGGGAAGGCACGCGCGAGATCAGATTGGCCTCAAACCAGTCCAGCGTATTGGCATTGGCCAGTTCATTGACCACCGTGGGCGCCTCGCGCACATCCAGAGGCCCGCTCATCAGCGTCAGGCTGCGCGGGGTGCATGGATCGCGTTCGGCGCTCATCACCGCCACCGTGGCCAGCGCCGATACGCAGGGCTGGCACACGGCCAGCATATGGCTGCGCGGGCCCAGTTCGCGCAGGAAATGGATCAGGTAATCGGTGTAATCCTCCAGCCCGAACCGCCCCTCGGCCAACGGCACATCGCGCGCGTTCTTCCAGTCGGTCAGATAGACATCGTGATCGCGCAGCAGGACCTCGACCGTATGGGAGAGCAGCGTGGCGTAATGGCCGGACAGGGGGGCAACCACCAGCATCTTGGGCTGGGGCGTCATCACCTCGTCCTTGGCGAAATGGATCAGATTGCCAAAGGGGCGCTCAATGGCCACTTCCTCACGCACGGCTACGCGGGCATTGCCCACCCGCACCTCCTCAATCCCAAAGGCGGGGCGGCTGTGGGTGATGGCCGAGAGCTTGTGAGTCGTGCAAAGCGCATGGATCCGGCGCGGCCAGCCCCATACATCGGCCCATGGCCACAGGCGGTCGCGCGCCTCCAGCGCCAGCGCCGCCATCCGCCGCGATGGCTCCATCATGTCGCAATAGGTCTGATAGGCCTGATAAAGCATGGGTTCGGTTCCGCCAATCTTTCCGCCCGGTGCATGATTCGCATGAGTGCCGGGATGAAATAATAGGGTGATGCTGCGCTGCGTCATTGCGCTTGGCAAGAGTTTATGCTGCAAAAGCGAGAACAGCCTAGAGAGGAAGCGAGTCATGGCCAAGGCAACGCTCACCATTTCCAGCAAGACCTATTCGGCATGGTCGCTGCGCGGCTGGCTGCTGACGCAATTGGCCGGGCTCGAGGTCGATGAACAGCGGGTGGAAAATGACGCGGCCGACCGCGCCGAACTGCTGCTGCTCAGCCCATCGGTGCTGGTGCCGCGCCTGACGCATGAAGGGGCGAGCGTTTGGGATACGCTGGCGATTGCCGAATATCTCAACGAGCTTTACCCGCAGGCCCAGATGCTGCCCGCCGACCGGATCGCGCGCGCCCATTGCCGCTCGATCAGCGGCGAGATCCATTCCGGCTTTACCAATCTGCGCTCGGCCCTGCCGATGAACCTGAAGGTGCAGCACGAGAAATTCCCGGTCTTTTCCGGCGCCCGCCCCGATATTGAGCGGATCGAGGTGATCTGGCAGGAGTGTCTGAGCAAATATGGCGGTCCGTTCCTCTTCGGCGCCGCGCCCACGATTGCCGATGCGATGTATGCTCCTGTCACCACGCGCTTCCTCTCCTATGCGGTGGGCCTGAGCGCGCCCAGCGCCGCCTATTGCCAGACCATCGCGGCATGGGCGCCGATGATAAAGTGGCGCGAGGCCGCGCTGGCCGAGGCCGAGGAGTTCGAAGATCTGGATGTCGAATTCTGAAACGAGCCTCCCGATAAAACTACGCAGGGGTCATCCTCCGGCATTTTAGGGCTTTGGATTGTAGCATTGCCCCCCTAGAGAGCGCGCCCATTGGGGGGAATGTCGGGTGATGAAATTCAGGGTTCTTGCCGTATTGGGCCTGTTGGGCTGGTCTGCGGATGCGCGGGCCGATGACGGCGTGCAAATTTCGGGCAGCATTCGTGCGCGTTACGAAACCATCGAGGGGCAGGCGCGCGCAGGCGTGAATGCCAGCGACCAGTTGCCGGGCCTGCGCACCACTTTGCGCGCTGAATGGAAACATGGGCCGATCCAGCTTGTCGGCGAAATCTATGACAGCCGCGAATGGAACGCCAATCCGGGCACGCCGCTCTCCACCAATGATGTCAATGTGATGGAGCCTGCGCAGGCCTATATCATGGCCAATCTGGGCTCCACCTTTGGCAAGGGCACCAAGACCACCATTCAGGCCGGGCGCATGATGGCGCGCATCGGTTCGGGCCGCCTGATCGCCTCGGACGATTATCGCAATTCCACCAATTCCTATACCGGCGCGATTGTGACCACGGCAATGCCGCGCGGCTATACGTCCACGCTGATCTATCTGATGCCGCATCTGCGTCTGCCCGATGATGGCGTTTCCTTGCGCGACAACCGTTTTGCGCTGGATTCGGAAAATGTGAACATCGCGCTGACGGGCGGATTGCTGGCGCATCAGGCCAAGGGCAGCCCGTTCCTGTCCGAAATCAGCTTCATCCATTTTGGCGAGCGCGACGCGCCCGGCCACCCCACGCGCGACCGTTCGCTCAATAATCTGGGCCTGCGCGCCAGTGCGGACCCGCGCCCCGGCCATGTCGATGGCGGGGTCGAGGGCATCTATCAATGGGGCCATGTCAGCGCCAGCACCGCCGCCAACGCCGCCATGCTGACCGCCAGCGCGACCTTCGTGCGCGCCCATCTGGGCTATAGCTGGGCGGGCAAGTGGAAGCCGCATGTGCTGGCCGAATTCGACCGGGCCAGCGGCGACGGCACCTCGGGCACCTATGGCCGTTTCGACACTTTGTTCGGTTTTCGCCGCGGCGATCTGGCGCCCAGCGGCCTGTACAATGCCATCGGGCGCGCCAATATCCTCTCGCCCGGCCTGCGGATCGAGGTCACGCCCAGCGCCCGCGTGGATGCGTTTATCGGCTGGCGCGGCATGTGGCTGGCCGACAGCCATGACAGTTTTTCGACCACCAACGTGCGCGATGCGTCCGGGCGCAGCGGCAATTTCGCCGGGCATCAGTTCGATACGCGGCTGCGCTATTGGATAAAGCCGAAAAAGCTTCGTTTTGAATTTGATGGGGTCTATTTGGCGCGTGGATCGTTTATGGAAAACGCGCCCAATGGACGGCGCGGCGATACGCGCTATGTGTCGTTCAATCTGACCGGATTTTTCTGATTCTGGCGGCATGGTCGGGCCGCCTGTCGCAGGGGGCTGTTAAGACATGTCGGTGGGTTTGATCGCGCTGCTCGATGATGTGGCGATGATTGCCAAGGCGGCGGCGGCCTCGCTGGACGATATGGCCGCCGGCGTGGCGCAGGCGGGCAGCAAGGCGGCGGGCGTGGTCATCGACGATGCGGCGGTGACGCCTGCCTATGTCGCCTCGTTTACCCCCGACCGCGAATTGCCCGTCATCGCCCGTATCGCGCGGGGCAGCCTGTTCAACAAGCTGGTGATCCTGCTGCCGGTGGCGTTGGCGCTCTCGGCGCTGTTGCCATGGGCGATCACGCCGCTGCTGATGCTGGGCGGGCTGTTTCTGAGCTATGAGGGCGCGGAAAAGCTGCTGGAGAAGCTGGGCGGCGAGGGACATGGCGAAACGCCCGACGGGCCGGTGGCCGATGGCAAGGCCTTTGAGGCCGCGCGCGTCAAGGGCGCGGTGCGCACCGATCTGATCCTCTCGGCCGAAATCATGGCCATCGCTCTGGCTGAGGTGGCGGATAAGCCCTTGGTCGAGCGGGCGGTCATTCTGGGCATCGTGGGCGTGGGCATTACGGTGCTGGTTTACGGCGTGGTGGCGCTGATCGTGAAGGCGGATGATATCGGCCTGCATCTGGCGCGGGGCGGAACGGGGCTGCGGCTGACCATCGGGCGGGCGCTGGTGCAGGGCACGCCGCCCTTGCTCACCCTGCTGGCCAATGTGGGCACGGCCGCGATGCTGTGGGTGGGCGGCGGCATCCTGCTGCACGGAGCCGAGCAACTGGGCCTTGCCGCGCCCGCCCATTGGCAGCATGGCGCGGCCCATGTGGTCGAAATGGCCGCGGGCGGAGCGCTGGGCTGGATCGCGGGGGCAGGGATTGCCGGGCTGGTCGGGCTGGCGATCGGCATGATCGTGGCGGGGGTGCTGCACGGGCTGCCCGCTCTGTTGCGGCGGGCATGAAAAAGGGGGCTCTTGGCCCCCATTGATCAATTCGGCAATTCTTCGCTTTCCTCGCGGTCATAGCGATTGTTGATTTGCGTCAGGCGGTCGGTTTCCGACCTTTCGCGCTGGCTGGCATGGCGCAGCACCAGTTCCTCGAAAATATCGGGATGCAGCGGCCGGTCGAATTCCAGCCCCGCGCTCTGTCCCATCAGCCACACCACAGTCGCCTCCTTGGGCGCCAGCGAGGGCAGGCACAGCGTCACCTTGTCTCCACAGCGCAGCCCTGCGATGCCTTCGACCCGCGCCCCGCCGCAGGTCAGGTTCTTGAGCAGGGTTGGCCCGCGATCCTCGCCGAACCGGTAGCGGACCATCAGGTCAAAGCTGATACGTTCGGCGCGGGGGACGTAAACTACTGTATCGTCGATCGTATTGAGCAGCATGGTGTGGCTCCGGCTTTTCCTCTCGGCATGGATAGAAACGGGGATCGGCGGGGAAAATTAAGATCGGCGCCATGATTTTTGGGCCTGCCGGGCCAGTGCTCAGAATTCGGCCCAGTCGTCGGCTTCATTGGCCGCCTCGGGCGTCGGCTGAATGGCCAGCGCGCCCTCGCTGCGCGGCACGGGGACCAGTTTGGGGGGCGATTTGGCGCGGTGCAGGGGGATCGGGGCGGGCGACAGCTCGGCCAGCGAGGTGAGGCTACTGCCCGCCGTGCGCTCGATGCGGAAACGCGCGACCAGTTGGGCCAGCTCCTGCGCCTGCGAGGCAAGGCTGCGCGCGGCGGCGGTGGCTTCTTCGGCAATGGCGGCGTTGGCCTGGGTGTTGCGGTCGATATCGCCCACCGATTCGTTGATCTGCACCAGATTGCCCGCCTGTTCCCGGCTCAGGCTGGCGATGGTGATGGCAAGGCTGGCGATATCGGCCACCTTGCCGGTGATGCGCGTAAAGGCCTGGCCCGATTGATCGACCAGCGAGACGCCGCGCGTCACCTGATCGACGCTGGTGCCGATCAGGCCGCGAATGTCCTTGGCCGCCTCGGCGCTGCGCTGGGCCAGCGCGCGCACTTCGTTGGCGACAACGGCAAAGCCCTTGCCCGCATCGCCCGCGCGCGCCGCCTCGACGCCCGCGTTCAGGGCGAGCAGGTTGGTCTGAAAGGCAATGCCGTCGATGACATTGATGATCTGGGTGATCTCGCGGGCCGAGTTTTCGATGCTGGCCATGGCGTCCACCGCCTCGCGCACCACTTCGCTGCCCTTTTGCGCCTCGTCCTGCGCCTCGGAGACGCTGGCCTCGACCCGGCTTGCGCCTTGCGCGGCATCGCTGATGCCATGGGTCAGGCTGTTCATCGCGGCGGTGGTTTCCTCCAGCGTGGCGGCCTGATGCTCGGTGCGGGTTGAAAGATTGTCCGACGCGCTGCGGATTTCGGCCGAACCGGCGCTGATCGTTTCCACCGCCGCCGTGACGCCATTGAGCGCGGCATTGACCGCGCGGCGCATGGCCTCAAAATCTTCCTGCAATTTGGCATAGCCGGGCGGCAGGTCGGTCAGCGAATGGGTCATGTCGCCATTGGCCATGGCCTCCAGCGCATGGGAAAGGCTGTCGACCACGCTCTGGCGCTTGGCTTCCTCGGCGCGGAAATAGGCGCCCAGCGCGATATCCATGTCCATGATCGCCAGTTTCACCAGCGTGGCAATATCCTGCGCCATCGCCCGCCCGCCCAGGCGACCTGCCAGCGATTGCCCCACCATGCCCTTGATCACATCCTGAAGGATCGTGGCATAGGCGCCGGTGTACCATGTCGGCTCCAGCCCGATGCGGGCGTGGACATCGCCAATATGGCTGGCGCGCTGGAAATAGGATTGGGATAGCCCCCCGGTGTTCTTTTCAAACAGATCGACCCAATGGGCATATTGCTTGTCGCGCGCGCTGCGGGCCGAAGTGCTGGTAGGGAAAAAACTGGCGATGGCCGGGGTGTTGGCCACGCGGCCATAGAAACGGTCCAGAGCGGCCGGAGCGAATTTGCGCAGCGATCGGGCGATGCGGGAAAACGCACCGTAATCCTCGTGCCGCACCTCAAAAAACTCGACCCTCAATTCGAGGGTTTCGGTTGCGCTCTTCGGATGGTTTGACCGGGGATCGTTCATCTCTTTTCCTTGCGATCAATCGTTTTAAACGAATGGATTTCCAAAAGGAGCGCGTTTTAAACGAAAGGGTTGGTCGGGTCGGAAATCCTTTACAGTAATCGCGTTTAACATCCTTGGGGCGCGTTTTACGGGTAATTGCCCAGAGCGGCGGATTTTCCCCATTCTCCAAAATACGCTGGAATACCGAGTTCGTGTTCAGCCGAATGTAAAAAGCCAAAGGGTTACTCAGGCGCAGCAACAAAGAGTGCAGACTTGCGAAGGGGAACCTAATGGCCCTGCCATCCAAATCGGCGCCATGCTGGCAAAAATTGGCCAATGGCGGATTGAAAAAACTGCGCACCACCAATCTGGGCGCGCAAATGCTCAGCCAACGTCTGGAAATGAGCAAGCTCACGCCCGCGCAAAAAGCTGATGAAGTTTATGATTTCTTTGTAAAATGGGAAAGAGGACTGGCCAATGAAATCGCACAGCTTAGCTCCATCTGACTTCGCTGGCGCGATGGCCGGGCGCATCAATGCGCTGGTTGCGCTGGACGATGCGATTGCCCTGATCCGCGCGGGCGCGCCTTTGGCCATCGCTGGGCGCAAGGAAGCGCTTGACCAACTGCCCGCGGGCAACTGGATCGGGGGCACAACGCCCTATTTCCTGACCGCCGAGGGTGGCGAAATAATTGATGCCGGGAGGGTTTTCGTTACCGATTTCTCGGGTCTGGGCGCAGTCACCTCGCATCATTACGGCGCCGATGCGCTGCAGGATATCACCGAGGAAGCGCCCGAGCATGGTTTTGCCCTGGCCATCCTGCCGTTTCAGTCGCAGGCCCATCAGCGCTTTGCCAAGGAAGCGGGCCAATATCCGCTGGCTTTCCTCAAGCCCACCGTGGGCTGGATCGCGGGCTTCGACCTGGGCGAGGAGGGGGCCGGTGCCTATGTCTATGACGGATCGGGCAGCGGCGCGCAAAGCGATGGCGCGGCGGTGCTGCAAATCCATCTGCCCGAAGGCATGATGCCGATCGTCGAGATCGTGAACATCTTCTCCTCCGACGGTGTCGACATCCTGCGTTTCGAAGAAGCCAGTTTCTCACCCCATGACGTGATCGTGAACGGGCAAAAGCGCCTGTTTGCCGACTATATCCGCGAGCGCGGGTTTGAAGGCGGGCAATTGCCGCTGGTGGGCGATTATTCGGGCGCGCGCATCAATGCCTCGCTGCGCGCGGTGGGTGACAAGACGGTGGATCTTTATGCCCCGGTGTTTCCCGGCATCGATTATGCCTTTGCCGCCCCGGTGGAGGATTATCCTTCCGCCTTTGCCGCGCAATTTGCCGAACATGACCATGATGGTGCGATGTGGTCGTGCAACTGCATCCTGAACTATCTGTTCGGCGGTCTGGAAGGCAAGACGGTGGGCGGCGTGGCCGGTCCCGTTACCTTTGGCGAAATCGCCTATCAACTGGTCAATCAGACACTGGTGCAGGTGCGCGTCATCTGAACCCTTGCATCTGATGCGAAAAGGGGCGCGGGACTGTCTCCCCTCGCGCCCCTTTTTTGCATTTCATCCAATCTGTTCCAGCAGGTTTTTGGCAAAAAGCGTGAGCGTGTCGTCGCGCGCGCCCATCACCACGATACGGTCGCCCGGCCGCGCCTCCTGCGCCAGATAGGCCGCCACGTCATCACGCGCGGGAATATAGCGCGCCCGGCCCCCGATCAGATCGACGATCCGCTGTGAACCCTGCGTACGGTCCACCGTTCCGCCGAAATAGACCGGATCGCACAGGATCACCTGATCCTCGCCCTCCAGCAGGCGGGCGAAGGTCTGGGCCAGTTCATGCCCCATTTGCCGCAGCGGACCATAGCCATGCGGCTGGAAAAACGCCAGAATACGCCCCGGATGCGCTTTGAGCGTATGCAGCGTGGCGCTCACCTTGTCCGGGTTATGGCCGAAATCGTCGATCACGGTGACGCCGTTCGCGCTGGTGCCGACAATATCGAACCGCCGCGCAAGACCTGTGAAGCTCTCGATGGCGGCCACGCCTTGCGCCAGCGCCACGCCTGCCGCATCCGCCGCCGCCAAGGCCGCCAGCGCATTGGCCAGATTGTGCCGCCCCGGCACGCGCAGCGCCAAGGCATAGGTCGCCCCATCGCGCCGGTCGATCAGCGTGGCGGCGATCGTCGTGGGCGTTTCCGCAATCGATCCGGGCGCGATGCCAATATCGGCCTGTTCATTGCTCAGCCCGAATGTCACCACGCGCCGCGCCCGACCGATCAGGGCCGCGCTTTCCGCATCGTCGATATTGACCGCGGCCACATCGGCGCGGGCCAGAAAATCGCCAAACAATTCGCGCAATTCTTCCAGACTCTTGTGATCGAGGCTGACATTGTTGAGCACCGCCACGGTGGGATTATAGAGCGCGATCGAGCCGTCGCTCTCATCCACCTCCGACACAAAGACGCCGCCCGCACCCACTCGCGCGCTGGCAAAGGGTGCATCGGGGGCGACGAAATTCTTCATCACCGCGCCGTTCATGATGGTGGGGTCGCGCCCGGCCTGCGTCATGATCCAGCCCGCCATGCCGGTGACGGTCGATTTGCCGCTGGTGCCGCCGATGGCGATGCGTGCGGGCGCCGCGTTGAACAGGGTGGAGAGCAGCTCGGCCCGGCTCATCCGCGCGCAGCCCAATTCGCGCGCGCGCACCACCTCGGGCACGCTGTCCTCCACCGCCGCGCTGGCGACAAGGATCTGCGCCCCATCCCGCATCCCGCTGCCGTCCTGAGGGAACAATTCAAACCCAAGGCTTTCCAGCCATGCGAATTTTTCCGGGGTGCGGCCCTGATCCCGGCTGCGGTCGGACCCGGCCACCTGCGCCCCCATGCCGCGCAGGATCAGCGCTAGCGGCAACATGCCCGATCCGCCAATGCCACAGAAAAACCACAGGGTCGAAATGAGCGCGTCCTTGTCCATCCGCGCGGGTTAGGATGTGGCGCGAACAGAAGCAACCGGCGTCTTTGCCTGTCACATCGCTAAAGGCAAAAAACCGGTTCCCACTTTTTTGCGCGATGCTTTATGCCCTCGTCCATGACCCGAATTGCCATTTGCGCCCCCGCTTGCCCGATCACGCCTGAAGATGCCGCCCGCGTCGAGGCCATCGCGGGCGATTATGGGGTGAGTGCTTATTTCCACCCGCAATGTTTTGCCTCGGCCGGGCATTTCGCGGGGGATGACGCGACCCGGCTTGCCGCCTTCCTCGATTGCGCGAATGATCCGGGCTTTGATGCGGTCTGGTTCGCGCGCGGCGGCTATGGCAGCAACCGCATCGCCCAGAGTGCGGTGGCGCAATTAAGCGCTGCTGCGGGGCATAAGCGTTATATGGGCTATTCGGACATGGGCTATCTGCTGGGCGCGCTCTATCGCGCGCGGGTGGGATTGGCGTGCCATGGCCCGATGGTGGCGGATGGTCGTCGCATGGGCGGAGAGGCCGCGCTGCGCCGCGCACTGGGCTTTTTCGCCGGGGAAAAGCAGGGGCTCGAACCCTCGCTGGCCGGAGAGAGGCATCCGGTGGTGGCCCTCAACCTGACCACGCTAGCCATGCTGGCGGGCACGCCGATCATGCCGGGGCTGGCCGGTCATGTGGTGATGATCGAAGAAGTCAGCGAATATCTCTATGCCATTGACCGGCTGATGTTTCATGTGACGGCGCATTTGGGCGGTGTGGCGGGGGTCCGGCTGGGGCGGGTGTCGGATGTGCCTGATAATGACCGGCCCTTTGGCACGGATGCACAGGCCATCGTGGCCGACTGGTGCGCGCGCCATGCCATTCCGTTTCTGGGCGAGGCGGATATCGGCCATGATGCGGACAATTGCATCGTGCCCTTTGGCACGCAGACATAAGGCGTGCCGTTTGGCCTTGCTTCTGGCGTCCATCCGCAATAACCCGCGCCCACTTTGCATTTATCAGGGATTATCGCGCAATGCGGGCTTTCGTTTTTCCGGGTCAGGGCAGCCAGAAGGTTGGTATGGGCGTCGAGCTGGCGGCGGCCAGCGCTGTGGCCCGCGAAGTGTTCGAAGAGGTCGATGACGCGCTGGGCCAGAAGCTCTCCGCGATCATGGCCGAAGGGCCGGAAGACGCGCTGACGCTGACCGAGAACGCGCAGCCCGCGATCATGGCCAATGCCATCGCCACCTTGCGCGTGCTGGAGGCCGAGGGCGGCATCCGTCTGGCCGACAAGGCCGATTTCGTCGCGGGCCATTCGCTTGGTGAATATACGGCGCTGTGTGCGGCGGGGGCTTTCTCGCTGGCCGATACGGCGCGGTTGTTGAAGCTGCGCGGCCAGTCGATGCAGGCGGCTGTGCCAGTGGGCGTGGGCGCGATGGCGGCTCTGTTGGGCGCGGATATTGAAAAGGCGTCCGCTCTGGCGGCGGCGGCTGCCGAGGGCGAAGTCTGCACCGTGGCCAATGACAATGATCCGGGTCAGGTCGTCCTTTCCGGCCACAAGGGCGCGATTGACCGCGCCATCGCCTTGGTGAAAGAACATGGCATCAAGCGCGGCGTGGCGCTGCCGGTGTCGGCGCCTTTCCATTGCCCGCTGATGCAGCCTGCTGCCGATGCCATGGCTGATGCTTTGGCGCGCACCGCGCCGGGCGCGCTCTCGGTCGCACTGTTTGCCAATGTGACCGCCGATGTCGTGACCGATCCGGCCTTGGTGCAAAAGCTGCTGGTCGAACAGGTCTGCGGCCGGGTGCGCTGGCGCGAAAGCGTAATCGCCATGCAGGCAGCGGGCGTCACCGAATTCGTCGAACTGGGCGGCAAGGTGCTGGGCCCGATGATCGGGCGCACCGTCAAGGATGTGAAGATTACCAGCGTGGTGACGATGGCCGACATCGAAGCGCTGCTGAAGGAGATTTGAGCGATGTTTGATCTGACGGGTATGACCGCGCTGGTAACGGGCGCGAGCGGCGGCATCGGTTCCTCGGTGGCGAAGGCTTTGGCCGGGCAGGGCGCGCGTCTGGCGCTGTCGGGCAGCAATCAGGCCAAGCTGGAAGCCTTTGCGGCGGAGCTGGCCAAGGACTCTTCAGCCGATCACATCTGTCTGGTGGCCGATCTGTCGGACAAGGACAGTGTTGAGGGGCTGATCCCCGCCGCTGTCGCTGGTTTGGGCAAGCTCGACATTCTGGTCAACAATGCCGGGATCACGCGCGACAATCTGGCTATGCGCATGAAGGATGATGAATGGGATGCCGTCATCCGCATCAACCTTGAAGGCGCCTTCCGCCTGATGCGCGCTGCCACCAAGCCGATGATGAAGGCCCGTTTCGGCCGCATCATCAACATCACCAGCGTTGTGGGCGCCACGGGCAATCCGGGCCAGATCAACTATGCTGCCGCCAAGGCGGGCCTTGTTGGCGCGTCGAAATCGCTGGCGCAGGAATTGGCGAGCCGCAATGTGACGGTCAATTGCGTTGCCCCCGGCTTCATCCGCACGGCGATGACCGATGTCCTGCCCGATGCGCAGAAGGACGCGCTGAACAGCCGCATCCCGATGGGCCGCATGGGCGAGGGCGAGGATATCGGCGCTGCTGTGGCCTTCCTGGCCTCGAAGGAAGCAGGCTATGTGACCGGCCAGACGCTGCATGTGAATGGCGGCATGGCGATGTTTGCCTGATAGGCTGATGTTTGCCTGAGATTTGGGGCGGGGGCGTTTGCGCGCTTCCCGCCCTATTCCTTTCTGACGCTGCCCTCGGCCACGTGCCACTGTGCCGCCTTGCCCTTCAGCGCATCAAAGGGCGCCAGTTCCGTGCCGGTCATCCACACCTGCGCCGCGCCTGCCTCCAGTCTTTCGAACAAGGCGCCCCGCCGGATCGGGTCAAGATGGGCGGCCACTTCATCCAGCAGCAGCAGGCGCGGGCGGTCTGTATCCCCCGACAATTCCGCATGGGCCAGCGTGATGGCGATCAGCATCGCCTTTTGCTCGCCGGTCGAACATTCGGCGGCGGGCTGATTCTTGGCCGCCATGGTTACGCCAAGGTCATCCCGATGCGGGCCGGTCAGTGTGCGCTGCGCCGCGCGATCCCGGCGGCGTTGCTCGCGCAGCGCCTGCGCCAAGGCGTCCACATCAGTCGGTCCGCCCGCCTGATAGATCAACGCGGGCCGCGCAAAGGGCGAGGGGGGCAGGGTTTCGAGTTTGGCGTTAAGCGCCTCGATCAGCCGCGCCCGCCCGCTGGCCAGCGCTCCGCCCGCCTCGGCAATCTGCGCCTCGATAGCATCCAGCCAGCGCGCATCAGGCTCCTGCGGGGCGGAGAGTAGGCGGTTGCGCTCGCGGATCGCGGCCTCGGTGCGGGCGGCATGGGCGGCATGGGCCGGGTCCAGCGCCAGCGCCAGACGATCGACAAAGCGCCGCCGCCCGCCCGGCGAATCCATGAACAACCGGTCCATCGCCGGGGTCAGCCAGAACAGGCCCAGCCATTCCGACAGCGACAGCGCGCTGGCATCCGCGCCATTGACGCGCACGATGCGGCGGCCCGGCTTGTCCGGCGCGGTGCCTGTGCCAAGGCGCACGCCCGCGCCATCGCGCAGCAGGTCCCCCGAGACCGCAAAGGCGCCGTCGCCGGCTTGCCCGGCCATATCGGGCAGGGCGGCCCGGCGCAGGCCGCGGCCCGGCGCGAACAGTGAGATGGCCTCAAGGATATTGGTCTTGCCCGCGCCATTCTCGCCCACCAACAGGTTGAACTTGCCCGTTCCCTCCAGCGCGGTGGCGCGGTGGTTGCGGAACCAGCCCAGACGGATGCGATCAAGCGCCATGGGCCGGGCTGTAGCCGGATTGGGCCGCCGGGGCCAGCCTTGGTGAAAAATGCGAAGGCTTGGGATTTTGCGCCATATAGGATGCCGCAGGAATGGCCGTTTTTCGGGCGTTTCGCCAATTGGCACGGGCCATGCAATTCCCTCTGCACAGGCGGCGGCCACCGACCGGCCCCGCACCAAGGAGAAAAACCATGAACAATTACGACCCGATCCGCCCCACGAATGGCTTTATGCTCGACCGCCGCAACAAGAAGATCTTTGGCGTCTGCTCGGGGATCTCGGCCTATTTCGGGCTGGATGTGACGCTGGTGCGCGTGGCCTTCGCGCTGGGGGCGATCCTGGGGTTTGGCTCGCTGTTTCTCGTTTATCTGGCGATTGCGTTGATTGCTGATTGATGGGTGGGGTTTGGAGGAGTGCATTGCCTCCGGCGGGCAAAGGGTCTCGACCCTTTGCAATCCCGTTACTGTCTATAGTGTGTTTCGGGTTTGGCGGAGGCTGAAATTTGCAGCGTTTGAATGGTAAAGCCTGCGGCGCTGAAAAGCGTTTCCTAGCCGCGCCGCAGGCTTGCAAAGCCCAGCTCTAAACATCATGTTACCAACACCACCCCATTAATGGGATTGCAAAGGGTCGAGACCCTTTGCCCGCCGGAGGCAGACTCTCTTTAAACCTTTAAACCTCCGCCGCCTTGGCAAAGGGCGAGAATTTGGTGTCCGTATCGAACACTTCCACCCCTTCGCGCTTTTTGAGGAAGCCCACGACCCAGTAGGTCGCGGGTGTCAGGATCACTTCCCAGCTCACCTTGATGGCCCATTGGGTCCATGCCACCTGCATCACCTGCGCGCCGGTCCAGCCATCGGCGGCGTAGAAGGCGAGGGGGTAGAAGAGCGCGCTGTCCACCGCCTGACCAAAGACAGTAGAGCCGATGGTGCGGGTCCACAGCTTTGATCCGTTGGTCAGGATCTTCATCTTGGCAAGGACGAAGGAATTGACGAATTCCCCCGCCCAGAAAGCCGCGACCGAGGCAAAGACGATGCGCGGGGTTTGGCCGAACACGCTTTCATAGGCGGCTTGGCCGGTCCATCCCGCGTCGGGCGGCAGGGCGACCACGACCAGGCTCATGAACACCATGAAGAGCAGCGCCCAGAAGCCGACCCAGATGCAGCGGCGCGCATTGGCATAGCCATAGACCTCGGTCAGCACGTCGCCGATGATATAGCTGATGGGAAAGAACATCACGCCCGCGCCAAACGGCCATGGGCCGATAAAGGGCAGATCCACCACCGCGCGCTTGCCTGCGCCGATCAGGTTCGAGAGCAGCAGGATGGTGACAAAGGCCGCCATCACATAATCGAAATAGCGGAAGTGGCGGCGCGCGCCTGCGCTGCCTTCGAGGCGGAAGAGGGGGGATTGGCTCATGGCGCCAAGCTAACCTGCAATATTGCGTTTGCGCAAGAAAAAGGGCGCCCCGGATGGAGCGCCCTTTGGTTCATCAACCCTGATCCGTCATCAGAAGTTGAAGCGCACGCCCCCGGTGAACCGGCGGCCGAAACGTTCCCATTCGGTGGTGTAGTTCTGGCTGAAGCCGGCCGAACCGCCGCTGGCGTTGATCAGCCCGCTGGGATCGACAAAGCGGCGGCCGGGCTGGTTGAGCAGGTTTGAGGCATCGAAATAGATCGAGAAGCGCTTGTTGATCTGATAGCGGGCCGAGAAATCCATTTCATCATCCGCCGCCCAATAGCTGTCGCCGCCCGCCGAGAGATCGTCGCCAATGGCATCGAGCCATTTCGAGCGATACTGATATTGCAGGCGCAGGGTCAGGCCGTATTTCTCATAATAGCCGCCAAGGTTGTAAACCATGTCCGAGGTGTTGGGCAGGCGCACCTTGCGGGCGGCAAAGCCGTCATAGGCCGCCTTGGTGACCGAACTGTCGTTCAGCATCAGGTTGGCGTTGATGCCGAAACCGCCCATCCAATCGGGCAGGCCCGCCTTTTGCGTCCAGGGTTCGAGACTTTGCTGAAAGGCCACTTCCAGACCCATCAGATGGCCGCTGCCCGCGTTGTTGATGCCGCGGAACGTGTAGTTCGAACGGTCCACCCCGCCGCTGTTGAGCGAATCCGAGCCATAGGTCCGCACCGAAGTGTAGAGGACGTTCTCGACCTTTTTGTAATAAAGGCCCGCCATCAGGAAACCGCTGGGGCGCATATACCATTCGAAATAGGCGTCCACGCCATAGGCGCGCTCGGGCTTGATGGCGGGATTGCCGCCCGAAATGGCCTGATTGGTGTCGCTGATCACCACGTTGGGGCGCATCTGGTCATAATCGGCGCGCGCGGCCCCGGTGGTAAAGGACAGGCGCAGCTTCTTGGTCTGATCGACGTTATAGTTGAGATGCAGGCTGGGGAAGGCCAGCAACTGGCTGGATTTGGCGTTCAGGTCGCGGGTGCTGACCGCGCCGGTGGTGCTGGTGATCGTGGCCACGGCATTGCCGGTGTTGGTGATGTTTTCAAGGCGCACACCGGCAAGGATGCTGCCCCAGTCATAGCGCAGCGTGCCCATCAGGAACCCGGCATAGACCTGTTCACGCACCCGGTAATTGTTGTCGGTTACGGGCACGCGGGCATAAAGCTGACGCGCCTTGTTCGAGGCGTCGCGCATCTTGGCGGTGTCGAAATAGTGGAAGGTGTAACCCATCGCGATCTTGCCCATAAAGGGCTGATTGGACAGGAAGCTGCTGTAATCGCTCAGCCCCAACGCGGCCAGATTCGAGGCGCCCGAGACCGAAATCTGCATTTCATTGGCGGTCTTGGTGCGCTGGTCATACTGGAAACCGGCCTTCAGCGTCAGATTGCCGCCCAGAAACTCGGTCTGCTTCGACAGGACCAGGCGGCCCGTATAGGCGCGGGTCATGTCGATGGCGTCCAGCAGAGTGAAGGAGGAAGCCGGTTTGGTGAACGTGTCGATGTCGGTCACGCGCGTGCCCGCCGAGAGCAGGCCGCCCGAGCTGTTGGTGGTGTAAAGGTTGAGCGTCGAGATATTGGGATTGGTGTAATCATAGGACACGGTCGGCCGCGCGGTCAGCGTGCTGGGGCTGTCCCAACCCACTTCGCCCACGACCGAGCGGTCATCCTTGCTCTCGGTGTAATTGCCCGCCCAATTCAGTTTCCAGCCGCCGTCGAATTCATGGCTGCCTTCCAGCGTGTTGGTGAAGATCGACTGGCGATAGGCGCGCAGGGTGGAGCGCTGGCGGATGTCGATGCCATAGATCGTGCCCTTGGTCGGCGTGTTGCCCGAGCAGACATCGGCATAGGCCGAGGTGGCATAGGAGGTCTTGACCGACGTGTCGCAGGCCGCGCTGGCGTTACTCAGCGAGGATTGCTTGTCATCCATGTCGAAGCGGTAATTGTCGCGCGCCTCGTCATCGGAAAAGATGGTGTAGATGCTGCGGAAAGAGATCGTGTTGCGCTCGTTGGGCTTGTAATCCAGCCGCCCCGACACCGACCAGTTCTTGCGCGTCAGGCGATAGAGCTTGTTCTCGCTTTCGGCCACCCAGATGCGGTTGGCATTGCCGGGGCGCTTGTCCTGCGACACGTTTTCCCAGTCATTCTCGAAATTGTCGGTCACCATGTCGCGCTGGTAATAGCTGCCTGAGAGCAGCACGCCCAGTTCGCCTTCGCCCACCTTGAAACGGTCGGAAAGCACCAGCGAGCCTTCATATTCCGGCCGGCCGCCATATTCCTGCTGGCCATACCCGGTCTTGCCGTTGATGTGCAGACCATTGAAATCAAAGGCCGAGCGCGTGACGACATTGACATTGCCCGACACGGTTTCGCCCGGCATTTCGGGCGTCACGGCCTTGTTGATGATGATCTTGCCCGCAATGGCCGAGGGCACCGAGTCAAACCGGCTGTCGCGCCCTTCGGGGCTGACCACATTGATGCCGTCGAACGACAGCGTGGTCCAGTTCTTGGGCCCGCCGCGCAGGGAGATGTAGCGCGCCTGCCCCTGATCGCGCTCCACCGCCACGCCGGGCAGGCGGCCTGCGGCCTGGGCGATGTTCTGGTCGGGCAGGCGGCCCACCGCGTCCGATGCGGCCACGGTCACCAGCGAATCGGACAATTGCTGAACCTTGAGCGCGGCGGCTTCGGATTCGGCAATCGGGCGCGCGCCCTGCACCACGATGGACTGGCCATTATCGGCGACATCGGCGGCGGCGGGATTGGCTTCGGCGGCCTGCGTTGCCATCGGAAGGAACATGGCCGAGCAGAGCAAGGCAAAGCGCGCGCTCCGCATGGCGCGGCGCGCGGTGAAAACAGACGTCATGATATGCCCCGTTATTTGGTCAGAACTCGAGCGGGGGGCTAGGGATGGATTTTGACAATTCTGTTCCGGTCCTGTGACAGGAAATGTCATAAAAGATGATTTTATGATCTTTATATATTGTTGAATTTATATGTTTTTTATAGTAAAGGCGCCAGTGTCCACATCGGGTCGCGATCCACCTTTGCGCATTGCCACCTTTGCCGCTATGGGGAGGGCGTCATGCGGCGATCCGCCCGTTCATGACATGCGCGCCCGTAGCTCAGCTGGATAGAGCACGAGCCTTCTAAGCTTGGGGTCACAGGTTCGAACCCTGTCGGGCGCGCCAATTTCAAAGGGTTAAGTTCAACTGGTCAGGCGCTGAACCATCGCGCGGATGACCGACAATTGCGCCCCGTTCTGCGTCTGGAAATTCAGCCCGCTATAGCCCCACCAGTCCCAGCAGCCCTGCGGATTGGCCGGAAAGGTGCTCTTGTTGACCTGGGGATAGAGCGTGATGATGCGATTGGCATCGGCCCACGCGTTATAGCCCAGCCGGTTATAGACCGCATCGCCCACCAGATCCGCGCTCTGCAGACAGCCATGGAAGACGACATGCACCGCGCAAGGGCCGCCGCCGTCGCGGCAGGCGGAGGGCACATAGACATAACCGGTGGGCGCCATGCCGCTGCCGGTGGCGCCGGGAAACTCGCTCTGGTCAAAGGGGATGGGCTGGGCCGAAAGGGTCGCGGGTTTGGGGCGCAGGGGGCCGTAAATATGCGATAGGATTGCGCCGGGTTGATCGTAATACTGCGCGCCCACCTTGCATTCATTGACATAGGGCGCGGCATTGGCTCCGCAGACGCTGCCGAAATTGCCCGACAGGAAAGCATGGCCCGCGGGCGTATTGCGGACATAGCGCAGGCTGGCCGCAGGCACGCGCGCGGCGGCGTAAAAGTCGCGCACCGCATTCATCGCGCTTTGTTTGACCACGATGTCCTTGGTGCCGCTGAACAGATAGACTTTGTGTTTGGCGATATTGGCCACAGGATCGACCATGCCGATGGCGGCAAAGCTGCTGGCCGCGCCATAGGAGGCCGCGCCGCTGGGGGCGCCCTGCATACAGGTGGTGATGCCGCCCAGATTGACCCATGCGCAATTGTATGGCCCTCCGGCGACCACGCCGACGCCGATCACGCTGCCTGAAAAGGCGACATCATATTGGACCGCCATGAAGGCGCCCGAGGACAGGCCCGAAACCGAAACCCGCGCCGGATCGGCGTGAAGGGCGGGCAATTTATCGGCCGCCGCCGCCATGGAGGCAAAGGGAAATAGAATGAAAAAGGCTGTTCGACCCATGCGCATGATGACCTCCACAAGAAAAGGATCAAGGTTGCAGGTAATTCGATTCGCCGTTTCATCCATCCTCTTATGGCGCCAGAGTAACACCGGCCCATGACGGCACAAATAAGGGAATGCGCCCCGCCCTTGTTAACTGAGCGCGGCGGCTTCCTCCCATCGCGCGGGCAGGGTGATGCGTACCCGCAGGCCCCCTCTGGCGCGGTTTTCGGCAGTGATCGTGCCTTCATGCACGATCACCGCCCGCTGCGCGATGGCCAGGCCAAGGCCAAATCCGCCCGTCTCGCCTTCGCCCCGGTGAAAGGGTTCGAACAGGCGGTCGATCTGATCGGGGGCCACGCCGGGGCCTTCGTCCTCGATGGTGACGACGATCCGCTCGGGTTCCTCGGACAGGGTGACGCCGATCGTGCTGTCTCCGGGCGAAAAGCGCAGCGCATTGCGCAACACATTTTCAAACGCCCGGCGCAGCAATTCGGCGTCGCCCGTCACATCGGCATGGAAACCCTCGGGCATGCTGGCATGGCGCGACAGGTCGATGCGGACATTCTTGGCCTCGCTCTCAAAGCGGACATCGGCCAGAATATCCTCGATCAGCGCGCGCAGATGGACGAAATGCTCCGGGCTGGCGCTGGCGCTTTCCAGCCGCGAGAGGGTGAGCAGACTGCCCGCCATGGCGTCGAGACGGCGCGCTTCCTGCTCGATCCGGTCCAGCGCCGTGACCGCCCCTTCGGGCTTTTGCCGCGCCAGCGCGATGGCCAATTGCAGCCGGGCCAGCGGCGAGCGCAATTCATGCGACATGTCGTCAATCAACTGGCTGCGCGAAAGCACCAGTTGCTCGACCTTTTCGGCCATGCCGTCAAAATCGCGCGCCAGATCGGCGATTTCGTCGCGCCGCCGCCCCATCCGCGCGGCCAGACGCACCCCCAGATCGCCGCGCGAAAACCGGTCGAGCCCCTCACGCAGCGCCCGGATCGGCAGCGAGAGATAAAGCCCCAGAATGGCCGCAAAGATCAGTCCGGACAGGACGCCGCTGATATAAAAGATCAGGGGCGGGGCAAAGTGGTCCTTGTCGAACCTTTGCGGCAGGCGATAGAAAATGCGCCAGCGGCGGCCATCGGGCGCGGTGGCCTGCGCCGTGGTGGCGCGCACGCCTTGGGGCGCCCGCACCCCATCGGGCGCAATCACCAGCGTGGGCATCGGCCCGTTCAGCAAGCCTGCCGGGATGGCCTGCGGCCCCTCATGCGTGATGATTGCGGCGGCCATCTGTTCCAGCCGGGGCGCGGCATAGCGTTCCAGATTGTCGGCCCAATAGGGATGATCGCGTTCCAGAACGAGGAACAATGTCCAAAGGCCTGCCAACTGGGCAAAGAACACACAGCAAAAGGCGGTGAAGATCTTCCAGAACAGCCGCCCCTTCACGCCGCCTGCTCCAGCCGCCAGCCGATCCCGCGCAAGGTGGCGATGCGCAGGCGCTCACCGCTCGCCCGCTCCAGCTTCTGGCGCAGGTTCGAGATGTGGACGTCGATAGAGCGGTCATAGCTTTCCCGCCGCCGCCCCAGCAGGCGCAGCGACAATTCATCCTTGGTCGACACCCGTTCGCCCGCGCGGATAAGGATTTCGAGCAGGTTGAACTCGGTCGCCGTCAATTCCAGCGCCATGCCCTCCCACCCGGCCCAGCGCCGCGCCGCATCCAGCGAAAGCGCGCCCAGCCGCAGATGATCGCCATTGGCCGCCCGCCGCGCCGGGCGGCGCAGCACCGCGCGCAGCCGCGCCACCAGCTCGGGCGGGAAATAGGGCTTGGCCACATAATCATCCGCGCCCAGCTCCAGCCCGATCACCCGCTCCGTATCGTTGCTTTTCGCCGTCAGCATGATGACGGGCACATCGCTGGTGCCCCGGATATGGCGCAACAGGTCGATGCCATTGCCGCCCGGCAGCATCACGTCGAGGATCACCGCATCATACAGGCCCGACAGCGCCGCCTCGCGCCCACCCGCCGCATTGTGCACCGCGCGGCAGGCAAAGCCTTCGCCCTCCAGATACTCGGCGAGCATCTGGGTGAGGGCGGCATCATCATCGACCAGCAGAATGTTGAAGGCGGGTGTTTCCATGCGGCTTTGCTTTTGACGGTTTGCATCGCGCTTGTCCCGCCCGATTTACACAAACCTTACACTTCACTTGCGAAGTCCTGACCCGCAAGGCCCGCGCGCGCTGGCATAAGCGGCGCCATGATGCGACGTATTCCATCCCTCCTGACGCTGCCTGCGCTCGCCCTGCTGGCCGGGTGCAGCGCGAGTTCCGTGTCCCGGCCCAACCTGACGCTGCCCCAGCGATTCGCCGCTCAGCCCGAGGCCCATGCGCCCGGCGCCGAGGCGCTCGACCGCTGGTGGCTGCTGTTTTCCGACGATCAGCTTGCCGCGCTTGAAGGGGAGGCGCTGGCCCATGCCCCCGATGCGCGCTCGGCGCTGGCTGTGCTGGACGAGGCGCGGGCGACCCGGTCCAAGGCTCTGCTGGCCTATGACGTGCAGGGCAATGCCTCCGGCTCGATCACGCGGGGCCAGACCACGATCAGCGGAATGAGCGGGGCGGGGGCTTTCCTGATGACCCCCACCGGCGCGACCACCACCAGCGCGGGAAGTTTCTCACCCTCGTGGGAGGTGGACCTGTTCGGCCGCCGCGATGCCGCGCGTCAGGCTGCCGATGCCGACTTGACCGCCGCCACTTTCACCTATCACGCTGCGCTGCAAAGCCTGACCGCACAGGTGGCCAGCAATCTGTTCCAGGCGCGCGGCCTCTCGCTGCAACTGGCCGAGGCGCGCGACAATCTGCGCGTGGCGCGCGAACTGGCCGATATTGGTCAGCGCAAGGCCAAGGCGGGCATCGGATCGCAGGTTGACGCCGACAGCCTGCTGGCCGACCGCGCCACCGCGCAGGCCAATGTGCTCCAGCTTGAGGCGCAACTCTCCGTCTCGCGCCGGACCTTGCTGGTGCTGATCGGGCGGGCGGGGGCGGCTCCTGAAACGCTGGCGGTCGATGGCGCGCTGGGCGCTCCGCCCGATGTGCCCGATGCCACGCCCGCCACGCTGCTGGTGCGCCGTCCCGATGTGATGCAGGCCGAGGCGCGGCTGCGTTCGGCCATGGGCACGCTACGTCTCGATTCGCTGGCCCTGCTGCCCAAATTCACGCTGCAAGGCACCACCAGCATCAGCGCCATTGCCGGGCCTGCGGGCTATACCACCTCGCTGTGGTCGCTGGCCGCCGGGGTGGCCATGCCGGTGTTCGACCGCGCGCGCCTGCTGGGCGAAAGGCGGGCGCAGCGGGCAAGGGCCGAGCAGGCCGCCATCGCCTATGAAAAGGCCGTCCAATCCGGCTTTGGCGAGGCGCAGAACCAATTGGCCACCTATGGCGCCGACCGCGCCCGCCTTGCCCTGCTGACCGAGGCCGAGGCGCGTGCGCATCACGCCTTTGACGGCCAGAACGCGGGCTATCGCGCGGGCGTGGTCGATCTGACCGCGCTGCTGACGGCCGAGCGCACATGGCGCAATGCGCGCACCTCGCTCTCGGCGCTGCGCGCCACGACGATGAGCGATGCCGTCAATGTTTTCAAAGCGCTGGGCGGGGGCTGGACCCCGCTCGACCCGAACCATCCTGTGACTTCTTTCCCGGATCAAAAACCATGAACGCCCGTCCGCTTGTTCTCGTCGCCCTCATCGCGCCTGCCTTTCTGGCGCTGGCCGCATGCAGCAAGAGCGAGGCGCCGCCCCCTGGCGCCGACACGCCCCGCGCTGTGCCTTTTGCCATGGTGGCGCGCGTGCCTTTGGGCGCGGGCATCAATGTCAACGGTCGCCTTGTCGCGCGCGAAGAAGCCGCCGTTTCCAGCCAGCTTTCGGGCTATCTTGTGGCCCGCGTGCTGGTGGATCAGGACGCGCTGGTGCGCGCCGGCCAGCCTTTGGCCGAACTCGACGCCACCTTGCTGCGCGCCGATATCGCGCAAAGCCGCGCCGCTCTGGCCCAGACCCGCGTGGCCGCCGACAAGGCCGATCAGGAATCCTCGCGCGTGACCGCGCTCGACCACACCGGCGTGCTCTCCGACGAAGCCATTGCCCAGCGCCGCCTTGCCGCGCGCACGGCCCATGCGCAGGTCGACCAATCGCAGGCGCAATTGTCCGCGCAACTGGTCAAACAAGGGCTGATGGTGGTGCGCGCACCGGTTTCGGGCCGCATCCTGACGCGCACAGTGCGTCCCGGCGATGTGGCCTCGCCCTCGACCGTGATGTTCACCATGGCGCGCGATGACCGCGCCGAACTGGACGCGGAAATCCCCGAGGAAGTGCTGGGCGGCATCCATGCGGGCGATCATGCGCGGGTGCGCCTCGCCTCGGGTCGCTGGGTTGATGGCACGGTCCGCCTTGTGGCCGCGCAGGTCGATGCGCAGACGCGCCTTGGCCGCGCCCGCATCCTGCTGCCGGTGGACCGTGAAATCCGCCCGGGCGGCTATGCCCGCGCCGAATTGGCAGGAAAGCCGATGCCCGTGCTGGCCGTGCCGGAAGCGGCGGTGTCCTATGACGGCAATGGCGCCTCGGTCACGGTGATCGAGGCTGGCGACAAAGTGCGCCGCGTGCCAGTGAAAACCGGCGCGCGCGGCGGCGGCATGATCGAATTGACCCAGGGCCCGGCCGCAGGCACCCGCGTGCTGACCGGATCGCAGGACTTTGTGCTGGACGGCGAAAAGGTCCAGCCGGTCCGGAAGGGAAACTGATCCCATGAAGATTTCCGCATGGGCGATCCGCCACCCCATTCCCGTCGCCGTCATCATGATCGCGCTGACGCTGGCGGGCATTGCGTCCTATATGATGCTGCCGGTTAAGCGCTTTCCCAATGTCGAATTTCCGGTCGTTTCGGTCACCGTTACGCAAAGCGGCGCCGCGCCCAGCGAGATGGAGCAGCAGATCACGCGCCCCATTGAGGACGCGCTGACCGGTATTGCAGGCCTGCGCCATACGACATCGAGCGTGCGGCTGGGATCGTCCTCCACCAGCGCCGAGTTTGAAATCGGCACCGACATGCAAAAGGCGGTCGAGGATGTCCGCACCGCCGTGGAGCGCACCCGCCCCGTTCTGCCCCAGGGCATTGATGCGCCCAGCGTGCAGCGCGTCGATATGTCCTCGGCCCCGATCCTGACCTACGCGGTCAGCGCGCCGGGGATGAGCGCGGTCGATCTGTCATGGTTTGTCGATGACACCGTCGCCCGCGCGCTGCAGGCCCAGCGCGGCGTGGCGCAGGTGAAACGCATCGGCGGCGTGGCGCGCGAAATCAATGTCAATCTCGACCCTGACCGGATGATCGCGCATGGGGTCACAGCCTCGTCGATCAACACCGCGCTGGCGCAATTCCACCGCGACGACAGCGGCGGCCGCGCCGAGGCGGGCGGGCGCGAACAGACGATCCGTGTGCTGGGCTCCTCGGCCACGGTCGATATGCTGCGCGAGTTGAATATCCCGATCAGCGCGACGCAATATGTCCGCCTTGGCGATCTGGCCACGATCACCGACAGCCATGCCGAAGAGCGCGGTTTTGCTCGCCTTAACGGCCACCCGGCCATCGCCTTTCAGGTGAGCAAGACCACCGCCGCCAGCGACGTTTCGGTCGAGGACGGCGTGGACCGCGCGATTGCCAAGCTGAGCGCGGAAAACAAAGGCATTGCCATCACCAAGGTCGTTTCGACCGTGGCTGATACGCGCGCCTCCTATCAGGCGACGGTCCATGTGCTGATCGAGGGCATGTTGCTGGCCGCGCTGGTGGTGTTCCTGTTCCTGCGCGACTGGCGTGCGACGGTGATTGCCGCGCTGGCCATGCCTTTGTCGCTGGTGCCCACTTTTGGCGCGATGATCCTGTTTGGTTTCAGCCTGAATATCATTACGCTGCTGGGTCTGACTTTGGTGATCGGCATTCTGGTCGACGATGCCATCGTGGAAATCGAGAATATCCAGAAACGCATTGAGGGCGGGGCATCGCCCTATCGCGCCTCGCTGATCGGGGCCGATGCGATTGGTCTTGCGGTGGTGGCGACCACGGCAACGATCATCGTGGTCTTTGCGCCTGTCTCCTTCATGGGCGGGCAATCAGGCCAGTTCTTCCGTGAGTTTGGCCTGACCGTGGCGGTGGCGGTGTTCTTCTCGCTGCTGGTGGCGCGTTTTGTCACGCCCTTGATGGCGGCCTATTTCCTCAAGCCTTCGACGCATAGCGAGCCGCCGCACCGGCTGCGCGGCGCCTATCCCAAGGTTTTGGACTGGGCGTTGGCCAATCCCAAATCGACGGTGGGCATCGGCATCGGCGTGTTTGTCGGCGCGCTGGCGATCGCGGCCACGATCCCCATCGGTTTTCAGCCGACCGGCGATCCGGGTTATTTCTACCTCTCGATGCAGGGGACGGCGGGCGCCACCCATGACACGATGGACAATGCCGTGCGCGATGTGACCGCACGGCTGCGCAAGATGCCCGATGTCGAGCGCGTCTTTGCCCAAGTCGGTTCGACCACCACCAGCGGGCCGGGCGGCGGCGGCAGCGGATCGGATCTGCAGACCGGCACGCTGACTGTGGTGCTCAAGCGCGACCGCTCGATGACGACGGACCAGTTCCAGCGTTCGATCACCGGCCTGTTGCGCCAGATCCCCGAAGTTCGACTCAACAATCAGGGCGGTTTTGGCGCGGCGGGCGTCGAGGTGGTGCTGGCAGGCCGCGATGGTGATGCGCTGGCCCGCGCTCAGGCCGCGCTGCTGCGCGAGATGCGGGGGATGAAGACCACGCTCGACCCGCGCCCTGCGCCGCCGCCATCGGCGCCTGAACTGATCATTCGCCCTCTGCCCGATGCGGCGGCGCGGCTCAATGTCTCGTCTCAGGCGATTGCGCAGGTGGCCCGGATTGCCACGATCGGCGATATCGACGCCAATGTCGCCAAATTCTCGACGCTCCAGCAACGCCTGTCGATCCGTGTGCGTCTGCCCCATGATGCGCGCGTCGATCTGGATCAGATCGGCAATCTTCAGGTGCCCACGCTGAATGGCAAGATGACGCCTTTGCGCACCGTGGCGGACCTGTCGATCGCTTCCGGGCCGGGTCAGATCCAACGCTATGACCGCGAACGCCGCGTCTCGGTTCAGGCGGATCTGAACGGCACCACCATCGGGCAAGCGCTGAATGAAGTGTCGAAGCTGGACGCGATGAAGCATCTGCCTGCCGGCGTGCATGAGGCCAAGACCGGCGACAGCGAGGCCATGGCCGACCTGTTCGGCGGGATCGTGGGGGCCATGGCCTCGGGCATTCTGATGATCTATTTCGTGTTGGTGATGCTGTTCCACAGCTTCTTCAAGCCGATCACGATCCTTTCGGCCCTGCCGCTGACCATGCTGGGTGCCTTTGTGGCGCTCAAAGTCACCGGCATTGCGATCACGCTGCCGGTGCTGATCGGGATGCTGATGCTGTTGGGTCTGGCGGCGAAGAACTCGATCCTGCTGGTCGAATTCGCCATCGAGGACGAGCGCGCGGGGCAACCTCAGCGCGAGGCGATCATGAACGCCTGCCGCGAGCGTGCGCGCCCCATCGTGATGACCACGGTGGCCATGGCGGCGGGCATGTTGCCCACGGCGCTGGGCATCGGCGAGGGTTCGACCTTCCGCCAGCCCATGGCGATTGCGGTGATCGGCGGGCTGATCAGCTCGACCATGCTCTCGCTGGTGATGGTGCCGGTGGTCTATGAATTGATCGACACGCTGGAAATGCGGCTGCGCCCGCGTCTGGCGCGCCTGATCACGCCGCGTGCGCCGGGCGATGATGATCCCATCGAGCCGGGTCAGGTCACGGTGGTCAGCATGACGCCGGACCGGGCCTAGGCCGCCCACCGCCATGTGTTGCGGCCCTGCTGTTTGGCCAGATAGAGCGCGGCATCGGCGCGGGTGATAATGTCGCCCACGCTGCGGTCGCGCTCTGAACCGATGGCCAGACCGGCGCTGGCGCCGATGCGGATGATCTGGCCGCGATAGCCATAGGTTTCCATCATGGCGCGGAGCACCCGGTCCACCGCGCGGCGTGCATCGGCGCCATCGGTGTTGCGCAGGATGACCGCAAATTCATCGCCGCCAAGGCGCACCACCGCATCCTCATTGCGCACCAATTGGCGCAGCCGCCCGGCGGCCTCGACCAGAATGGCGTCGCCCGCGGCATGGCCATAGGCGTCATTGGCTTGTTTGAAATGGTCCAGATCGAGCATGATGATCCCGACCGTGCTCAGATCCGTGGTCGCAATGGTTTTGACATAGCGCTTCATGCCCCGCCGGTTCAGCAATCCGGTCAGAGCATCGGTCGAGGCCTTCTTTTCCAGATGCACGACCTGCGCGCGCTCGTCGGTAATGTCGATCACGCTGCCGATCACCTGTTCAGGACGGCCATGGTCGTCCAGCAGCATTTGCCGGTGGCAACGGAACCAGCGGACAGAGCCGTCATGGATGCGGATGCGATATTCGGTGACGCTGCGATCCACGGCGCCCGAGAGCAGGGGGCGCAGGCTGGCCGCGCGGCGGTCCGAGGCGTCGACAAGACATGCATGTTCGAGATAGGTCTGCGCCGTCGCCTGATGGCCGCCGACCAGCCGGATAAACTGCTGCGATGGGGTAAAACGGCGCGTGGCGATGTCATATTGCCAAATGCCGCAATCCATCATTCCCATTGCCAGCGAGAGCTTGGCATTGGCCTGGGCCAGCGCGTGTTCGGCTATTTTCCGCTCGCTGATATCGACGATCTGCGAGACGAAAAGCTGCGCCTTACCATCTGCATCGCGCACGATCGCCACGCTCAACACGCCATGGGCGATGCTGCGATCCTTGCGGAAATAGCGCTTTTCCATGCTGTATGTGTCGATTTCTCCGGCGATGACGCGGCGGAACTGGGCTTCGTCGGCGTCAATATCCTCCGGGTGAGTGATGGCGCGGAAATCCATATT
The DNA here is from genome assembly GCF_001898925.1 of Novosphingobium sp. 63-713. NCBI lineage: Bacteria > Pseudomonadati > Pseudomonadota > Alphaproteobacteria > Sphingomonadales > Sphingomonadaceae > Novosphingobium > Novosphingobium sp. 63-713. The sequence continues at coordinate 13,366 of NZ_MKVS01000027.1, read as the reverse complement.
GGTGATTTCGCCCGGATCATAACCCAGCATCCGGGCAAAGGCGCTGTTTACCGCCAGCAGGCGCCCTTGCACATCGACCAGCGCCATGCCGATCGCCGCGACTTCAAAGGCAATGTCGAACATCGATTTGCCCAAAACCGGGGTGGCAGTGTCTATACTAAGCGCGCCCATTTCCCTACCATGCGATCATTGACAGTTATGTTGATAGAACGTCTTGGTTATCGCGTGGTTAAGGCAAAGTTGTGCGGGGTGATGGCAAAGTGCCTCCGGCGATTTTCTCCTGGTCGGTTACAGGCTGTAAAGGCGGCCTGCTGTCGCCCTTCGCGCCGGGCGCCATCGCGGCGCCCATGCCGTGTTAGTGCATAGTTTGCCTTGCCTTGGTGGGCCTTATGGTCCTACTCGCGCGTCTGAATGGGATTGCGGCGATGGAGGCTGCGGCGGCGCCTGATCGCTGCGGCCCCATCGTAAGAAGGCAAAGGGATCAGCATGTTCAGTTTCTTGAAGCGGTTTTTCGGCAACATGGTTCGCAAGGTGCAAAACCTGCCCATGGACCCGGATCAGGCGACCTTGCAGGAAACGCCCCCTTCGGCGGTTTCACCGCCGGTCGAGCCTGCGCGCGCGCCGGTGATCGCTGCCGAAGCGCCGCCGCCTGTCTTCGCGCCTGCGCCCGCCTTTGCCCCCGCGCCCGCGACGATTTCGGAGGATTTCCTGCGCGGCTCGATCTTTGACGATGATGACGAAGAAGAAGTGCTGCCCGGCGACAAGCCCAATCTGGGCATGGTGCCCAGCATCGGCAATCCCAATGCCTATATGATCGGACTGGTGGGCGAGGATCAGCACCGCGAGGCGGTCAACAGCCTGACCGAGGGCATGCCGATCACGCTGCAGCTGGAACCGGACAATCCGCATGATCCCTCGGCCATTGCCGCGGTTGAACGTTATGGCCGCGTCATTGGCTATATCAGCCACGACTGCTGGGTGCGCGAGGCGGTCTATGGCGGCGGCTCGGGCTTTTCGGCCTGGGTGCTGGCGGTCGAAATGGGCGACCGGGGCTATCGCGAGGTGGTTCTGGAGGTGGAACCCAGCGAAAGGCCGCTGCGCGAAAGGTCTTATCAGGGCTGAGCGCTTTACAATTTAGCCTGTCTGACGGGTCTGGCAGCGATGCCGGGCCCGTTTTCTAATCGCATGGTGCAGACACAAAAAAGCGCCCCGCCGGATGGACGGAGCGCTTTCTTTTGGGCTGATTACCAGTTCAGGCTCAGCTTGGCATAGAGATAGCGGCCGTTGAAGCCCCACGGCGCATAGTAGGGGAACGCCACGCCGCCATTGGTGGCCAGCAGGCTGAGGGGCGTCTTGGTCGGATAGATGTCGAACAGATTGTTCGCACCGATCGACAGGCTCGCCATGGGCAGAACCTTGTAGCGCGCTTCCAGATCGATGATCGTCTTGCGGCCGGTGCTCAGGTCACCGGCGGCTGTCGAGGACGGCTGGATCACATTGCCATAGTAGGACGCACGGGCCGTCGCGCCGAGCTTGTCCAACGACCAGTCGACCGAACCGACCAGCTTTTCGCCCGGCGTGCCCTCGGTGATCGTCAGGATGCGCTGGCGCGCAAACAGCGTCGAGAGCGACGAGGTGGGATAGCTGTCAACGGTGATCTTGTTGATGTTGGCCGCCGCCGTCAGGTCAAAGATACCCACCGATGCGGTGCGCAGCTTGTAATGGCCCACGATGTCCACACCCTTGGTCGTGGTATGCAGCCCGTTGATGAAGAAGCGGGCGGCCTGAACGCCATAGAACGCCTGATCGGTCGCCGAGAGATTGATGTTTTCCGACAGGCCAAGCTGGTCGCGGATCTTGATGACATAACCATCGATGGTCAGGTCGAAACCGCCCTTGCGGAACACCGCGCCGGCCGAGAAGTTCGTCGACTTTTCAGGACGGAGCGCCTGACCACCCAGCGAACGGGCGATGTTGCTGGTCGAGGGGAAGGTGCCGGTTTCCACGATGCTCGGCACGGTCTGGCCGGGCAGCGTGGTCAGGACCGAAGCGGTCGAGGTGAAATACTGCTGCTGCAGCGAAGGGGCGCGGAAGCCGGTCGACACCGTGCCGCGCAGCGCGAACCAGTCGGCCAGATCGGCGCGGGCCGAAAGTTTGCCGGTGGCAATGTCGCCAAAGTCGGAATAATGCTCGCCGCGAACGGCTGCACCAAAGGTGAAGATGCTGGGCAGCTTGGCTTCGAGATCGAGGTAGATCGCGTTGCTGATGCGGCTGGTCTTGAGAGCATTGCCCGCCTGGAAGCCGATGAAGCCCTGCGCGCCGCTGGTCAGCACCGAGCCGCCATTGGGGCTGTTGTTGACCGGGCCGCGGTTGTACGAGGACGGTTCGCCCGCGTTGATGCGATAGCCTTCGCGGCGCACTTCGACGCCCCAGGCCACGTTCAGATCCGTGCCGCCCAGCTTGTAGAGCTTGGCCAGATCCATGCCGCCCAGCGCCTGATCATAGATCATCGCGCCGTCATAGAAGCTGGTCTGCGAGGCCGCGCCATAGGTCGAGTTGAGCGAACCCTGCGTGCGATAGTCGAGACGGTTGCGGCCGTAGGAAGCCTTGATCGTCGCGTTCCAGTCGCCCATCTGGCCGCGCACGCCAGCCGTAACGGTCAGGTCCTTCGACAGAACCTTGATCTGGGGCAGGAAGCCGTCGGGATAGATCGAGAGCACATTGTTGACGTTGCCCGGCTCGCGCGCAAAGGCCGAGCTGGTGCTGTCGCGGAACTGATAGCCGCCAAAGGCAAACGCGGTCCAGTTGGTGTCGCCGATCGGCAGCGCGGCGTTGACATAGCCCGTGCCCTGCAGAACCTTGGGATCGCCGATGCGCGAACGCACCACAGCCGGGGTGGCGGGGGTCAGCGCGGTCGCCGTCTGGGTGCGCGTATCGAGGTCCGAACGGCCCGTCAGGCCGCGATCCAGATATTCGCCGGTAACGGTCAGGAAGCCGCCGTTGTTGCCCAGCTTGAAGCCCTGCCATGCGCCCAGCGTCAGCGTGCCGCCGTCCGAGATATGACGCGAGGAGCGCGCACCGTTGAACTGCGTTTCATACTGGCCATAGGAAGCCGTCGCGCCGCCGCCATGGCTGGCTTCGCGCAGGCGCAGGTTGATCACGCCAGCGATGGCATCCGAGCCATACTGAGCCGAGGCGCCGTCGCGCAGCACTTCAACCTGCGAAAGGGCGAGGGTGGGGATGGTGTTGAGGTCGACCGCCGCCGAACCGCGACCCACCGAGCCATTGACGTTGAGCAGCGCCGAAGTGTGGCCGCGCACGCCATTGATCAGCACCAGCGTCTGGTCGGGCGAGAGGCCACGCAGCGTGGCGGGGCGGATCGAGTCGGTGCCGTCGGTGCCGGCCGGACGCGGGAAGTCGATCGAGGGCGCAACCGCCGCCAGCGAAGCACCCAGTTCGGTCGAGCCCTGACGCGAAAGCGTGTCAAGCGAGAGCACATCGACGGGGGCGACGGTGTCGAGCTTGGTGCGGTTCTGGGCGCGGGTGCCGGTCACGACGATGGTGATGTCGGTGTTCTGGTCTGCGGCCCATGCGGGGGTGCTGACGGCCACCGCCAATGCGGAGCCGACGCCAGCCAGAAGGGCTTGGCGGAAGTGGGTCATAGGAATGTCCTCATTCACTTGGCGAAGAATTTATGTTTATCGATTGCCGGCCGGGGGGCGGCCGACAACCGGTATCTCCCCTAGACCCCGATTGTCCCGCTGGACAACCAACAAAACATGGCAAGCTGTCAAGGAATCGCCGCCAAGCGGAAAAAGACGTACAAGGTGACATTTTTGCCGCATCTTTTGGGTGTTAGGCCCGGTTTTTGCCGTCTTTCTGCGTAAATCGCTATTTGGAATATGGATAGAAGCAGAGCTTGTATGAACGGCGTGACAGGTTCGGCGCAGGTTGTTCAGCCCAGCACTATTGTGTCGCCCCGCGCCTCATATTTGGCGCTCAGCCCGGCCTCTTCATTGCACCAGCGCATATAGGCCAGCACCTTTGCAAAGCGCGGATCGGTGGCGGGCAGGGGCTCGGCCTGCGCATCATCATTGATGAAGGCGGGGCGAAAGGCGGTGCGGGCAATACCCTCGCGCGTCAGGTCGCATTCCACGATCAGGGTCATGCGGCTGTCGGGCGGGAAATTATACATGCTCTCGAAATTGGGCTCCCATTCGGGGGCTAGTTTCTGGATTTCCCTAAAGCCCTTGGATTGCGCATGTTCGCGCGTCATCGGCAGGTCGATGGCGAAATTGCCCAGACTGTAGAAGATCGGACGCCCGCGATAGATGTCCACGCCTTTCAGGATATGGGCATGGTGGCCAAGGATGATATCGGCCCCGGCGTCGATCACGGCGCGGCCCACCTCGAACTGATAGTCGGCAATCGTGGCGGGCACGAAATGGATGCCCCAATGCAGGGAAGCCACCACCACATCGGCCTGCGCCCGCACGCTGCGCACATCGGCCAGAAAAGCGGCCAGATCATCGGCATGGGCATAGGTGTGGATGCGGGCAGGGGTGCCGGGCTGGTCGATCTCGATCTGTTCATACAGCGTGTGGGCGCGCATCGGCACGCATCCGGCGCGGCGTTCATCAGCCCAGAAGCCGGGCGGCAGGATCGAGCAGGCGGCAAGGAAAGCCACCCGCACCCCGTTCACCTCGCGGATGACGGGACGGCGCGCCTGCGCCATATTCTGCCCCACGCCCACCACATCCAAGCCCGCCGCGCCCAGATGAGCCAGCGTGTCATTCAGCCCTTCCGGCCCCCAGTCCATGCAGTGATTGCCCGCAAAGGAGATCACATCATAGCCCGCCTCGGCAATCGCCTGCGCGGCGGCGGGGATGGCGCGATGGGTGTGACGCACCTGGGGCAGGCGAAAGCCCCTTTCGGAAATCACGCATTCCAATTGGCCAAAGGTGATGTCGGCCTCTTGCAGCAGCGGGGCGGAGGGCGCGAAACATTGCGCCGGGTTGGGGCGGTTGGGGCCGATATCGCCCGTTGCCCGAAACAGGACCGTCATGACAAACTCCGTTGATTTAGCGGCGACGCAGACGGGGCCCCACCGAAAGCAGCAACACCGCGATCAGCAGCAGCGCGGCCCCGACAAATTCCGCCTGGCTGGGCCATTTGCCGCCATAGAACTGGGCAAGGATTACCGTGCCGCCCACGCCCGCCAGAATGCTGGCCGAACGCTCCAATGGCACGCAAAAGCTGTTTTCCCGCCCGTCGAGGAGGATGAGGCCGGAAAACACCCCGGTCGCACAGACCATCAGCCCGGTCAGGATCATCGCGGGCAGATGTTCGCTGCGCCACGCCTGCGTAAAGCCCCAGAGCAATTGTCCGCCCGCGCCGCCGGGCGTCCGATCCGTCCATGCGATGGCGGCCAGCGAGAGGATGGCGATGGGAAAGGCCACCAGCTTTTCCTCGCTGAAAAAGCGGCGCAGGCGGATCGGATCATCATCCTTGGCCACGCGCGTCATCACCCAGAGGCGGCCGAAATAGCCCGCCGTATAGATCAGCAGCGTGAGAAGCGCCAAAACCGGCAGCGCCAGCCCTCCGCGCGCGCTCAGCGTATGAAACAGCGCCAGCGCCACCAGCACCAGCGCCCCCCACGACCACCAATGCACCCGCCGCCCCAGCAGGAGATCGACCAGAGGCGCGATGATCAGAATGTCGCCCCGCATCAGCAATTGCATGAAAGGGATCGAAACATCGCGGAACGTATAGGACAAAGGCACCGTGGTCAGCACAAAGACCGTGCACAGGCCCGACCAGAACGTGGCCCGCGTGGCCCCCGGCAGCGACAGGCCGCCCACGCGCACCCGGTGCATCAGCCGGCCCCAGCCCGAAATCCAGATGAAGCCATAGGTCGAGACCGCCGCGCTGATCAGCATCACCGGCAGGATATGCAGCCCGGTCAGCGGGTGGCCATGGCCGTCCATGCCGTTGGTGGCCAGATAGCGGGTAAGGATGACATAGGGCAGATAGGAAAGCAGATAGGACAATGTCACCAGTTCAATGGCCGAATGCTTTTGCCGGGTCAGATGGCCCTTCGTCACATGGCTCTCCCTCGCCATTTCCTGTTCTTTTCGCACGATAGGCGCGCCACCCCTATTCTGCAAGCGCTTTCAAAAACCGTGTTGCATCGACTTATGGAACTGCCGGAGGGATGGTCGATTGCATTTATCAGGCTTGACAATCATGGGCCCATGACCGTCAAACCGCCACCCATAATCCAAGCAGGACAAGCATCATGAGCCAAGCCGAATTCCGCCCGATCGCCTATCTTAAGGATCGCTGCCCGTGGTGTTTGAAGTTCCGCCTGTTCCTGCTGGAATCGGGCCTGCGGGGCCATTTCGATTTCCGCGAATTCGTGCCCGGCGATGACCGCGAGGCCGCGATCCGTGCGGAACTGGCCCCGCATTTCCCCAAGCCCAGCTTCCCCACGGTCCAGATCGCGCCGGGCGTGTACATGCGCGAATCCGACGATCTGATCGCCCATTATGCCGCCGCGCATGGGGTGGACGTGGGCGATCTGCCCACGCTGGACCAATATATCCGCGGGCCTTTGGTCACCATTGCCGAATTGCGGGCCGAAATCGCCGAACTGCGCGGCTGAGCCTCAGTCCTGCGCCAGAAAGGCCCGCAGGTCGGGCATGAAGGCGTCGAAACGGTCGTGGTGCGGCCAATGGCTGGCCCGGTCATATTCGATCAGGCGCGCGTTGCGGAAATGCCCGATCCGGCCATCCTGCGCCGGGTTGGGCATGAAGCTCTCGCTGCCCTGAATGAACAGGACCGGACAGGCCACGGCCTGCCACAGGCTCTCGATCTCTTCCTGCTGAAAATCGACCAACGGGAAGATGTTGAGCCGGGGATCGAATTTCCAGCGATAGGTGCCGTCTTCCTGCACGCGCAGGGCGTGATGGGTCAGGTGATGGACCTGCTCCTCATTGAGATGGCCGTTCTTTTCGCGCATCCGGGCGCAGGCCTGCTCCTCGCTGATATACGAGCGCGGGCGGCGGCCGGGCGCGGCGCGATGCTGGGCCACCCATGCGCGCATCCGCGCCGCAAAGGGCGTGATGGCCAGCAGCGGGTCGGCCGCGGTGGGTACGCTCAGCCCTTCGATATTGATGAATTTGGCCACCCGTTCGGGATAGAGCCCGGCATAGCGCGTGGTGATCATCGCGCCCAGAGAATGGGCGCAGATCGTCACCCGGTCCGCCCTGATGGCCTCGATCAGATTGACGAAATCAAGGATATAGGCCGCCATGTTATAGGCCGCATCAACCGACCAGTCGCTGTCGCCATGGCCGCGCAGGTCCGGCGCGATGACATGCCAGTCCGCCGCCAGTTCGCGCGCGATCCAGTCCATCGAGCGCGCATGATCGAACCCGCCATGCTGAAGGATCAGCACCGGCGCTTCCCGGTTGCCCCAGTCCAGATAGTGCAGGCGCAGGTTCTGGCTGGTGAAATAATGCGAGGTGGGGGAGGGCGCCGCGTTCATGCCGGCGGCCATGGGCGCGGCGGCGCGGCGCGTCAACCGCGACGAAGGGCGCTCAAGGTTAGCGCCTGTGTAACCCATTGCAAGGCAGGCGGCGGGCGATTAGTCTCAACGCCTTCTTGAAGGGGGAACAGAGATTCTGGGGCAAACTCTGGCCGAGGCGTTTCTTGCCGCACCTTTTTCCGAGGATGGCTGGGATCACGCGCTGCGCGCTCTGGCCAGTGCCACCGGGTCCTCGCGCGGTCATCTGATCGCGATGAATGACCGGCATGCGCGCTTCAACTGGATGACCGATGCGCCGCTCGATTATGGTCAGGTGTTTGTCGATATCGAGGCCTATCGGCCCGAGGTGAATTATCGCATCGGCGCGATGGCCGCGCCCATGACTGTTACTTTCGAGGCTGATTATGATGCCTATCGGCAGAAATCGGGCACCAACGAAGTCTATCTGAGCCATGCGCGCGATCTGGACGGCGAATTCGGCTGCCAGTCGGTGCTGATGCGGGGCGAGGGCTTGATGATCGGGTTGGCAATGCTGCATGGCAATGCCGACGGACTCTCTACGCCCGAGCAGCGCGCGATTTTTGCCGATTGCCTGCCCCATGTGCTGGCCGGGGTGCGGTTGCAAAATGCCATCGACCATCAGGGAACGGAACTGCTGCGCGGCTCGCTCGATATGATGCGCACGGCCGCGATGATGGTGGACGGGGCGGGGCGGGTCTGCGCCTGGACGCGCCCGGCCGAGGATGTGCTGTCGGGCGGATTGCTCTCGATCGCGGGCGGGCAATTACAGGCCGCGCACAGCGGTTTTGACGCTATGCTCCAGCGCGCTGTGGGGGCGGCCATCGCCTCGCAGCCGGTCCCTTTTCCGGACCTGTGGGTGCCCCATGCCTCGCCGCCGCTGCTGGTCGAGGTCAATCCCTTGCCCTTGCGGCCATGGAGTTTCGGCTTTGCCCCGGCCGCAATCATCACTTTCCGCTCGCCGTTACGCAGCGATATGCTCGATGGCGCGGTTCTGGCGCAGGCGCTGGGGCTGACGCGGGCCGAGGGGGATGTGACCGCGATGGTGGCCATGGGGCAAAGCAGGCAGGCGATTGCCGCAGTGCGCTGCACCAGCGTCCAGACCGTGACCGCCCAGATGCGCTCGATTTTTCAGAAATGCGGTGTGCGGCGCGAGGCCGAGCTGGTCGCCATCGCGCTGCAGATCGGGCAATTGAGCCGCAACGCGCGCGAGACATAAAAAAGCCTTCCGCAAAAAAGCCTTCCGCGCAAGGGGGCACGCGGAAGGCTTCTTGGGAAGTTCAGGGAAATCAGGCCGCGTTCTTGCCTTCCACCACGGTCAGCGAGGCGGGGCCTGCGGTGCCGATGGCGATCTTCTTGGGCTTCATCGCCTCGGGCACTTCGCGGATCAGGTCGATGACCAGCAGGCCGTCTTCAAGATTGGCCGCCTCGACCCGGACGAAATCGGCCAGTTCAAAGCGGCGCTCAAACCCGCGCTGGGCAATGCCGAGGTGGAGGAATTCGCTCTGCGCGGCGCTTTGTTCGTCATGCTTGCGGCCCTGAATGACCAGCAGGTTCTGCTGCGCGACGATTTCGATATCGGCGGGCTTGAACCCGGCGACGGCCAGCGTGATGCGATAGGAATCCTCGCCCTTGCGCTCGATGTTGAAGGGGGGATAATTGTCGCTCGCCCCCGCACGATTGGCGTTTTCCAGCAGGTCGAACAAACGGTCAAAGCCAACGGTGTTGCGGCGATAGGGAGTGAAATCAAAACGGGTCATAACAAAAATCCTCGTTCAAAATGAGCAATTTTCGGTTTCGTCAAAGCCCTTGTCGGCGCTTTGCATTTGTGGTCATGCCCGGTGCGGCGCATGACACGCATCTTGAGATATGTTAGCCGCCACCTATTTCAAGACCCCGATACACGACAAAGAAGGACTAGCCCGATGACCCCCCCCAAGGTCGAGATCTATACCCAATGGGGCTGCCCCTATTGCGTGCGCGCCAAGGCGCTCCTGGACAGCAAGAAGGTGGCCTATACCGAGATCGACGTGACGATGGACACCGCCAAGCGCCGCGAGATGGCCGAGCGCAATCCGGGCGCGCGCACCGTGCCGCAGGTCTTCGTAAACGATCAGGCGCTGGGCGGCAGCGACGATATCCACGCGCTGGACGCGGCGGGCAAGCTTGACCCGCTGCTGGGCCTGTAATATGGCCCGCGTCGCCCTGCTTCAGATGACGAGCGGGATCGATCCCGCCGTCAATGCCGCCGCAATTGCCGATGCCGCGCGCGCGGCATCGGCGGGCGGGGCGACGATGCTGTTTACGCCGGAAATGTGCGGTCTGATTGACCGCGACCGCGCGCGCGCCGCGCCGCATATCGTTGCGCCCGAGGAAAACCCGGTGCTGGCCGCCGCGCGTGAGGTTGCCGCGCAGGAGGGCATCTGGATCGTGCTGGGCTCGCTGGCCGTGCGGGTGGAGGGCGAGGAGCGCGCGGCGAACCGAACCTTTGTGATCGACGCCAAGGGGGGCATTGCCGCCCATTACGACAAGATCCATATGTTCGACGTGGACCTTGCCACGGGCGAAAGCTGGCGCGAGAGCCGGGCCTATCGTCCGGGCGACCGCGTGGTGACGGTGGACACCCCCGCCGGGCGGCTGGGGCTGGCGATCTGCTATGACCTGCGCTTCCCCGCGCTGTTCGAGGCTTTGGGGCGGGCGCGCTGTGATCTGATCGCGATTCCGGCCGCCTTTACCGTGCCCACGGGCGCGGCCCATTGGCATATCATGCAGCGGGCCCGCGCCATCGAGGCCAGCGCCTATGTCCTCTCCGCCGCGCAGGTGGGCCAGCATCAGGACGGCCGCGCCACCTACGGCCATTCGCTGGCGGTTGATCCGTGGGGCGATGTCCTGCTCGATCTGGGGGGCGAGGCAGCGGGACTTGGCTTTGCCGAGATCGAGCCGCAGCGCCTTGCCGAAATCCGCGCCCAATTGCCCAGCCTCGCCAACCGGCGGCCTATTTCCGTGACGTGACTTTCGATGATTGTGTTCGATCTTATTTGCCGTGACCACGGGCATCGTTTTGAGGGCTGGTTCGCCTCCTCGGAGGATTTTTCGGCCCAGCAGCAGCGCGGCCTCGTGACTTGTCCGCAATGCGACAGCCATGATGTGATCAAGGCCCCGATGGCCCCGCGTCTGAACCGCAAGGGCAATCAGCAGGGCGCGGCCGTTCCCGTACCGGCGCCTGCGGCCAGCCCGCCGCCGCCCGCCCTTCCGCCTGAGGCGCGTGAGAAATTGCAGGCCGCCTTTGTGGCCATCGCCCAGGCGCAGGCCGAGGCGATCAAATCCTCGCGCTGGGTCGGCAGGAATTTCGTCGAGGACGCGCGCGCCATGCATTACGGCGACAAGGAACCCGCCCCGATCCATGGTCAGGCCAGTCCGCAGGACGCCAAGGCCCTTGTCGAGGAAGGGGTTGAGATCATGCCCTTGCTGATCCCTGTGGCCCCGCCTGACGAGATTAACTGAGGCTTTGTGCGCGCCGGTGGTTGCCAGAGCGCGCAGGCCCCATTATGGCCTCTCCCGCGTGCATCCGTAGCTCAGCAGGATAGAGCATCAGATTCCTAATCTGAGGGCCATGGGTTCGAATCCCGTCGGGTGCACCAATTTTTTCAGATGCTTAGTGGTGATCCGAGTTGGACTTGGATCGCCGATTTTGTTTCCAGGCATCAGATAGGCATCAGGCGAAGCATTTTCGCGGAGTGGCGATGATTCGACTGTAGCTGCATGGTATGGCGATCAGCTTTCAGAATGGCTTCGGCGTCAAGGCCGATCCGCTACTGCGGATGTAGGCGGCCTATGAGCTCGCGCAGGTCCGCGCGCATGAGGGTGAGATTCAGGTCGAGCGGCTGGTGCTGGCGGCTTGACGACGGCACGGCATAGGTGAGGAGGCGGGTGAAGTCGGGCCGCTTGGGATATCGATGGCTGTTGGCGGCGCTGGCTTAGGGCACTGTGTTGACATCGCAGGGGTCGGAAGTTCAGGCGCTGACACCGGGTAATCTGTTTCACGCTGTTGCTGCGTTGTAAGGCGGCCTCCAGTGTCGTTCACTGGGCACCGGGAAGGAGATGGCAACATCAGCGCTATTACCTGAAACCGTCAGCACTAGGCCGCTAGACGCGCCATGCTTGTTTGCCATATATCAAGCAACCGGAACGCTGCATCGAGGTCTGGGGCTTTTCCCAGCACCTTAATGCCTTTGGACAGCTGGCTGTCATCGGTTTCAAACAAAAAATAGCCATCAAAGCCTAAATGCTCGACTTCAAGAGCTGACAAGCTGTGAGGAGAAAGCGTCCCCAAATGCAGCGACCTCTTTTCATCTATGCGGACAGTACCTAGTATTTCATCCATGGCGAATCACCTCTCTCCTAGTGCACCGCGCATTTCGGTAAATGACCTCGCGCTTTTCATGGTTTCATCCGATACTGCTCGCTTTGGCATCATTCGTCGTGCCAAATCTCCGCAAAAACCGCCGATCATTCGCTATCGTGATGTTCGTGGTCCCATTTGCGAGTACCTAGCAAGCGGTACGCGTAATGTGAATCCGCTAATTTCCGCTGAATCCATGTTCCAACATCGGGGTACGGATTCTAGCCTGTCGGCCTTGATGCAGGATGATGCGCGCAACTCTATTGAGGTAATTCGCGGCATTCAGCGGATGCAGAATCAACTCGGGCAATACGCATTTAGCAGAGCACCGGAGCGCCAGCCCAAATTGACCATAGAGGGGCTGGAAATTTCCATAAGGGCCGATCTTCTGGTTTCTGGGACGAACCGCCGGGGCGAGGCAATGGTCGGCGCCGCCGTTCTGCGAATGACGCAAAGTGGCGAAACATCGGAAAGCGCTCTTTTCAAGCGCCGCGAGATGGGGCTTTACGTTGCAACGCTTGCCAAAGCGCACGTTGAACAAAACCTAGCTCAAGGTTTGCAGCCATCAAATAACCTCTGCATGTCGATTGACGTGCAACACGGCGACGTGTTTTGTGCCCCCGTTTCTGCCACCCGTCGAATGAACGATCTGATGAACGCGTGTCGATTTATTGTCGCGCTTTGGCCACAAGCGTAGCTCATCGATGGGCTCAGAGTTAAGGCCAAGCCACCCCGCATCATCGCTGATCGGCGGGATTTACACCCTGCTTCATACCAACCTTCGCAGGTCCGCTCGGCCAGTTTTTCTGTAGGGCGACGTGCGTCCGCAAACATGATGGCCGCATGTGGCTAATTCCGCCACACTTGCCCGAGTTCTTCGTCAAACCACTGCTCGGCATCGTACAAAGCCCCAGTCGATGTGCGGAAATTCAGATAGTGGGAATAACCCTTCTGGCCCAGCCATGTGCAAAACGCGCTGAAGGATGGCATGTGAGCTTGCCCGCGCTGGATACCGTTCTCTCGCGCCCAATCGGTTACCAGTTTCCGGATGGCTCGTTCGCAGTCAGCTTTCTTTTCCATGAAACCCCCGTAAGCTATGCCTCGATCAGGATCGTAGCAAATCGCATTGCGCTCACAAGTTCATGAACAGGGCCACAGGATCATGACCGCACACTTGATTGCCCAGAAATTCCGCCGCTCTTTGCGGAATAAGACTGGTTGTGCCTTTTCCTATGCCCAACTGGTGGAACTGGCGGCGATGGGCGTTTTGGATCTGCTCTCCAAGGCAGAGAATGCCGAGCTTTGGCCTGCTGCCGGTTTGATGGACACCGAGATAAGGTGTTTTCATCAACCGGAGTGATCGATGCAACGAAGGAAGTTCAGCCGCGAGTTCAAGC